>CAIYRB010000194.1 GCA_903928445.1 uncultured Pseudomonadota bacterium
GATTGGGTTAAATGCTCCAATAGACCGGCACGATCTAGGTTGCGGCTCTCAAGCCAGCTCTTCATATCAGCCTCAACTTCGTCGTCGCGCACGTCGATCTCGAGGTCCTTGGCCTTACCGAGCACTAGCTCAAAATTGATCGAATCCCGCAGGGCCCGATCAAAAGCCGGAGCCGATTCATCGAGAGGAAATTCAGTCACGACGACCAAGGGTCCCTTGTCGACTTTTGTTTTGATTTCGCTATAAAGAATCGGACGGCCATCAACGACGGCGGCGACTCTCTCTAACAGCGTCTCACCGCCAGCAGCTGCCGGAGCGGTACCTGAACCAGCTGGACCCGGTACCACGGACGAATCCTTGGTTTGGACTTGGGCCCGGGCCACAGTCGACCATACGAACAAAGTCGCTCCTAAACACCTTAACACCCGCATCAACACCTCCGGCAGCTTTAACAGATCCTGAGGATATGGCCTAATGAGCGCCGTGGCAAGGCGTTAGCCGCAACTACCAATTGGCTGTTTGGGTGCTGATATCGGTTTCCGACAGGGCCTTTTCGACCCATTTGCTATAACTTTGCTCTTCTTTTTGCTTGCGCAGGATCGCAGCTATCTTCAGCTTTGCAGCATCCAAGCTAAGCTGCTGCTTTGGCAATCGCTGGAGCAGCATCACGACGTGGTAGCCGTAGTCGGACTTTAACACCTCGCTAATGCTGCCAGGCTCTAGGCGAAACGCGACCTCAAATACCGCGGGCATCCGCCCCCTGCCGAAAGGGCCTATAAGCCCTCCGTTGACGCCCTCAGGAGCCAATGACTGCTGCCGAGCAATCGTCTCAAAATTGTGTGCATTCACCTGCAGGCGCCACTTGCGAGCCTCTTGCTCACTACCTAAAAGGATATGCCTGATGGTGACTCGCTCAGGTAGTTTGAAGTCACCCGAGTGGTTTTTGTAATATTCTACGACCTCGTCATTTCCGAGTTCGATGCGAGAATATAAACGCTCCTTCAAGTACTGGTCGACCAGGGCACGTTCGCAAAGCCGAGTCTTTAGACGGTCTCGACTGGCCTTAGGCGAGTCCAGAAATGGCGCCGATTGTAGCGCCTGCTGCCATGCGGTCATACAGGATGTGTAGCGAGCTGGGTCGAGGACGTTAAATTCATGGTCACGCTTGACCAACTGATAAAGCATCTTTCGCTCTATCATCGTACTTACCAGCGAGCGCCTCAATGTGCTGAGTTCTTCAAGGTAATGAGGTCCAAGATCGGGGATGGGAGTCAGACTTTCCTTGCCAAAAACCCCCTCCGTAAGAAGATTGTATTCCCAATCAATATCATCCCGAGAAATGCGCTCATCACCGACCTTTACCACCGAAGGGGCGGCAGGTTCTTTGGGCTGAGCAATCAGAGCCGGCGGCACCCGGCCCTCTTCAGCAGCAAAGAGCCCTAAATTCTGTACCCTCCAGGCATAGGCCCCAACGCCAAAACACGCCAAACCTATAAGTAAATACAGATACCTACGCATGCTGCCGTCGCCTCCGGAAGGATTCGAATGCCTCGATTATAGCATGTTTCTGCCTACTCGAAGGCCTCGGTCAGCGGGCTTATCAGACCCACCAGGGCCGTTAGCATAGAATCTTGTTCAGCGAGCGACGGCTGGAGCGAAAAGTCATGAAACAGTAAAATGCGCCCATCGGGGGCCAACTTGTAGCGCCCCGGCTGGTGGGCCACCACTTTTAGGACGCGGTCAATGCGCTGGTCCGAAAGTGGTGCGCAACGAATCTCGAAGACTCCTTTGCCCGCAGTCAAACGAATCGCGTTAATCTGTTTAAGCTGCTGCTTGATACGCGCCACTTTAAACAACAGAACCAATTCAGCCGGCAGCTCGCCGAAGCGGTCGACTATTTCCCGCCGGAGTCCACGCAGCGCCTCTTCGCCGTCGGCCGCAAACAGACGCTTATACAGTTGCAAGCGCTGCGCTTCCTGCGGCACAAAGCTGGCAGCGATAAAGGCCGACACCGGAATCTTGATCTCGGTATCAAAGCGTTCGGGAACCTGCTCCCCGCGCAAAGCATGAATCGCATCCTCGAGCATCTCAGTGTAGAGTTCTAGCCCGACTGAGGTCGCGTACCCAGACTGCTCGCCGCCGAGCAAATTGCCGGCGCCGCGCAGCTCCAAGTCGTGGCTTGCGATTTGAAATCCGGCGCCAAGCTCCTGATGAGCACCGAGTACCTCCAAACGTTTCCAGCTTTCCGGCGACAGCCGCTCCTGCCCAGGCGTCAGGAAATAGGCAAAAGCCTGAAGGTTGGCCCGACCGACTCGACCACGCAGCTGATAAAGCTGCGCCAGACCAAAACGATGAGCATGGCTGACGATCAGGGTGTTGACATTAGGCATATCGATGCCGGACTCGATGATCGTAGTGCAGACAAGCACCTGGAACTTTTGCTCGATAAAATCGACGATGACCTTTTCAAGCTGGTGTTCGGGCATTTGACCGTGCCCCACGCGCACTTCAGCAAATGGCACGAGGCTCTTGATATACAGCCCAACCTCGGCGATGTCGTCGACGCGATTATGCACATAGAAGACCTGCCCCCCCCTACGCACTTCGTGCTCAATTGCTTCTTTGATCAAGGCGTCGTCGACCTTGGCAATATAGGTCTTTACCGCGAGACGCGCCTCTGGGGGAGTGGCGATAATGGATATATCGCGCATTCCTATCATGGCCATATGTAGGGTGCGAGGAATCGGCGTGGCCGTCAGCGTGAGCACATGCGCCCCTGCTCTGAGTTCTTTTAGCTTTTCTTTATGACTAACCCCGAAGCGTTGCTCTTCATCGACCACCAGCAAGCCCAGACGAGAGGGCTTGATGTCCTTTGACAGCATCCGGTGCGTCCCGACAAGGATATCCACCTGCCCAGAACTTAGCCCAGCAAGGGCCTGCTTGGTATCCACGGCATTGACGAACCTGTTCACCTGCGCCACCCGCACGCCATGGCGCTCCAGGCGCTGGGAAAAGGTCCGATAATGCTGATAACAGAGGACGGTGGTCGGGACCAGGATCAGCACCTGCATGCCCTCAAGCACGGTGCGCATGGCCGCTCGCAACGCCACTTCGGTCTTGCCAAAGCCCACGTCACCGCAAATCAGTCGGTCCATCGGCTTGCCCGAGACCAGATCGGCATCAACATCGGCGATCGCCCGAAGTTGGTCAGGAGTTTCATCGTAAGGGAATGCCGCTTCAAATTCGAGGTAAGCGGCGTCGGGCGGAGCGAAAATATGGCCTGGGGCAATGGCGCGCTGTGCTTGTAGCTTCAGTAATTCTTCGGCCATGTCGTGGATGGCGCCCTTGGCCTTGGCCTTGCGCCGCTCCCAGGCGGGGCCACCGAGTCTATCGACAAGCTGCTGAGCGCCACCCTCGCCACCTGTATTGTAGCGCTGCAGCAAGTTCATGCGATCAACAGGTAGGTAGACCTTGTCGCCACCAGCATACTCAATCAGGAGAAAGTCACTAGCTAGGCCTGCCACTGCCAAACTGGTCAGGCCGCTGTAGCGCCCGATCCCATGCTGCACGTGCACGACCAAATCACCCGTCTTAAGGTCGGCAAAGGAATTGAGAAAATTCTGCAATTTTTGCGCAGCGGGCTTGGTTTTGCGCGGCCGGGGCCCAAAAAGCGCCGTATCGGGCAGTACAAGTAGTCCCTCTTCCTCAAACCATAGCGGCCCAGCTAGCTCACCCAGGCCAACGCTTAAGGGATGCGCAGCACTCCTCCCTTGGACTACGCGAATGACTAAACCATCTTCGACGACCGGGCTTAGGCCTCGATGCTGCAGCAGGTTCACAACCCGCTCGATCTGCTCTGCATGAGGCGCTAGGATCGCGACCTTGCCGCCCTCCTCGACGGTGTAGCGCGCCAAGACCTGGGCCCACTTATCGAACAATTCAGTACCGGGAGACGAGGCCAGCGGCGCCCCCGGCAGACTTAACTTGGCATCGAGGCGGTAAAACACCGCCTCCGGGGTGGCAAAGGGATTGCCAAATTCAAGTACCGAACCCACGGCACGTAGCTTCGCAACGAAATCATCTGGCTGCATGAAATGCGCGGCAATCGGCATAGTCGGCCGATGCCGAGCGACGTCTTGCTCCAGTGATTGCTCTGTAGCAGCATAGAAGGCGCGATAGGATTCAATGCAGCGACCTATGCTTTGCGGAAATAAAAGCGTTGCATGAGGACCGAGACTATCTAGGGTAGGGGATGCATCCGGCCGAAACAGCGGCGCAAGCATATCAAAGCCGCTAAATTTCAGCCCTTGCTGGAATTGCGACAGCATGCCATCACGATCGGCAGGGTTCACCTGTTGCTCGAGGAGCAGGTTGAACAGCTTCTGCGCGTCGGCTTTACGCTCACGACTGAGCACCAAAGATTCATCAGCCGGTATGACCAGGACTTCACCAAGGGTGCGCGTGGACTTTTGATCAACCGCCGAGAAAGCTCGGAGCGACGCCAGCTGATCAAAGGTAAACTCGAGGCGGATCGGACCCTCTAGGTTCGGAGGGAAGATATCGACGATGCCGCCACGCACTGCAAAAGTGCCCTCCTCGGTCACACTGGCTGCTGGCAGATAACCCAAATCGTCTAGCGCGGCCAAAAGCTGATCCTGGTCCAGCTCAGCGCCTGCTTTCAGCTGTAAACTTGCACCTTGAAGTAGCCGTGGGTGAAGTGTCATCTGTGCCAAAGCGACTGCCGTGGTCAAGATGACCGTGGGGCCTGCCGGATAGAGCATGTGCGCTAGTGCAAATAATCGCTGGCGCCGCGATAAATGATGATTGATGAAGCGGTCATTGCCATAGGGTGAGATGGATGGCAGTACTGCCGCGCTGAAGGTGGCCGCTTTTGATACCGCACCTGCAAGTGTCGACATGGCGTGCAACCATGGCGTCAGGTCCTTTGCGGTAGGAACAACGACCACGACCTGCCGGCCCGCATGCTCTGCATCGCCAAGAGCCAGCTGCACTAGCAAAAGCTGTGTCAGGGACTCGGAAACACCAGCAATCTGCACCTGACGCCCAGCATAAAGATCAACGGCTGCTGTCCGCATCAGGCTGCGAATACTGAATACGGAGGTCATAGGGAAAGCTACTCGATGTAAACGCCCGACTTAATCTTGTCGATAATGATCTTTTCCATCATCTGTGGGTCGCGTGGATCCACCGAGATGAACGCCTGTTGCTCACAGCGGCGCTTGTTCTTCACCAGCCATTCCAAGACCGCCTTTAACTCCTTATTGCGCTTATCCTTGAAAAAGGGGTCATTGGCGAGGGCATCCCGGGCCTTTTTTAATGCGCGTGCTTCCTGCACATCGTTTTCTTTAACCGGATAGTCGACCAAATCATATTTTTTGATATCTTCCGGCAAGACACCAAGGAATTTCACCTCTGGGGCACAGAAGTCTGAATTCCGAATGAGCGAGGCTGCAGACCCTGCCTTGAGAGTCCGGAAAATATTCTGCATGGTATAGGCGTCGAGGTCGCCGAAGAAGTATAGGGGGATGCTCAATTGCTCTTGGATCAGCCGCACCCAGCCCCGTACGGCATTGGAGGGAACGCCCTGGGCACCGATCAGGATGCAGTTGTGCCGTTTGGTAAAGCCATTCGCGACCAAGGTGTTAGCCGTACCCTGGGACTCGATGACCAAGCAAAAGTCAACTTTGCTGCGAGTTGAAAGCTGTAGGTTCTGGGGGCGATTGCGCGGCTGATACGGCGCAGTTCCTAGTGTCGACAAATCGACGGTGGCGACATTTCCGTCGAGTTCCGTTTCCTGGACGATGAGCTGCTTAGAGTAGGTTTGGCCGCCCCGATCATCGGCGACACAATTAAACTCCTCCCGATAGGCCTCCATCATTTCACACAGAAAATCGATCACAGAGTCGGATTCGTCTTGGTCTTGGAAGTCGAGCGGTCGCAGCATCGCCTCATGCTTTACCAGACCTTTAGCCACATAATAGAGCTCGCGTTTGGTATTGATGTTGGAGATCTCGACATTGCGCAAAAGGATTTCCAACATAAAGATCGCACGCGAAATCTTCTTCACCGAGCTGACATTGAGTTCCGAGGAGACTTTCTTGCTGCCAGGAGTCAAATAACCAACCTTGGCATTATAGAAGGAGTTATCGAGAGCGCACTTGGTTGCCTGCAGCAAAGGTCGCTTGGCGCGCTCAAGATCTGCCAACATACGTTCGCAGAGCTCTCGCCCCATACGAATAATCTCAGTGTCATTCTTCCGAATGCGCTTCGTGACGATCGGGGACTTTGCCATGATTACGCCTTACTCTTCGTGGCAGCTGTTGCTGCCGCTTTACCTTTGGTGACCGACTGCGCCTTCGCCTTACCCTTCGCCCCTTTGACCAAGGTCGCTGCCGACGTCGCAGCGACAGCAACTGAAGCCTTGCCCTTTGCCGACTGCTTCGGTACGGCCGCAACTGCCGCAGCGGCTGCAGCCTTACGCTCGGCCTTGCTTGCCTGTTCCTCCTCCTCGATCGAGCCAAAAAACTCCGAAAGACGCTGCTTCTTCTCGTCCAAATAGCTGGCCAGGCGGTCTTCAGCTGCCTCTAGGTCCTTTTTAATGCCCTTGGTGTCGCGCTCGAGCAACTTAGCCAATCCAGCGGTGGCCAAAGCCTTTCGTTCCGGCGGTGCCTGTAGGATCCGCGCAAGGGTTTCGACCAGGATTGGGCCAAACTGCTCGATATGTTGCACTCGCTGTTCAAGCTCGTCCGCTTTGTGCTCGCGACTTAGGTAACGCGACAAACGCTGACCGGTCTGCATCAACGCCCGCCGCAATTCCTCCACCAACTCATCGGAAGCATCGATGGTTTCTTTTGATGCATTCTTGAACTTAATAAAGGGCGATACGACGCTGACAGCGACGATGTAAGGGCCAAGCGGCAAGGAAGCCCGTGGCTGTTTGAGGCCATAGGACCGCCAATTGACCGAGGTGAGCGCCTTGACGATGGCGCACGATGCCTTATCGAACTGCAGTGGGACCCGATTGGCAAAGCGCAGAACCTGCACTGGCTCGTCATTGTCGTCGCCACGGCGGTCGCGCAGACGGGCAATAGCCACTTCAACCTGAACCGGCTTAAAGTCACAAATACATGGCTTTCGACTGAGCACCGCGAAGAAGTCGATATCGCCCAATCGGCGGATACTTAAGGCCAACCCGTCTTCACCGACCGACAACACCGACGTTGTCGCCGGAGGCGGCAGGGTCGCGTCCTGCAACGCCGCAAAGAGTGCCTTGAAATCACCATCCGGCATGGTGTCGATATTCTTGTCAAGAACTGCGGCCTTAAGCTTTTGCTTGGTGACCAGGTCCCTTAGTACGGCATCGTTGACGCGGGAGAAACCCTTCTTCAGCCACACACTAGCTTTGACCTTACCGAACAGACGGCTGTGCGACATGAACTCGCCAAGTTTCATCGTGTGCGGATGCGGCTCGGTCGCCTCCGGAACTACGGGAAGATCCTTAACTACCCGCTCGATCGATGCAGGCGCAACGTCGCTGATGTTGTAGCTGAGCGACATATGTGGGTTTAGCAAAACGCTACTGCGAATATAGTTAAGCAGCCCGCCCTCGCCATTAAGTTGAATGCGACCGTCCAGAGTGAATTCGACCGCTGTGCCATGGGCCGGCTTCCAATCAATCGATTCTTTAGATCGCAGTACACCCTTGTTGTTTTTCAGGTCCATGTCGACGATGCAAGTGAAGGCCTTGCGAGCCCCCTTCTTCTTTGTAGTAACGCGCGCACCGGTCGCCGTTGTCTGCATGGCCCAGGTGGTCGCAGCCGAAATGCCTATGCCCTGTTGCCCCCGCGAGCAGCGCCCTCGACCAAATTTCGACGAGGCAAGGTACTCCCCAAAGACCTTCGGGACATCGTCAGGATCGATGCCAGGCCCGTTGTCTTCGACCCGAATGATGATCTGGTCGGTGTTCTTCATCGACCCAGATCCAACCTTTTCGACGCGAATCTTCAAATCTGGAAGAATCCCAGCGTCCTCGCAGGCATCGAGGGAGTTATCTACCGCCTCCTTAAGCGTCGTGAGCACTGCTTTGGTCGGCGACGAAAAGCCCACCTGCTGCAAGTTCTTTGAAAAGTACTCCGCAGTGCTGCTAGTGGTGATCTGCTTGGCAGACTTGCGGACCTTGGCGATCACTTCGCCAGTGGCGTCGTCGTCAGCCGATAATTTGGACGATTTTGCTTTTTTTGCCATGGATCCCGAACTTTTGAGAAACAAAGATAAAGCCACGTATTGGCCAAAACGGCCGGTCAGCCGCATCCTCATTGATCAAAGCAAGGGATGCGCGCAAACCATCGAGCAGATCTGTTGCGCCAGTCAAGAGTGTTCAACAACTTCCGCGAAGATGTCCATCCCAACCCAGGCAATATCTCGCGTAGATATTGTAAATATCTAATTTATTTATAATAATTCACTCAATCCCTAAACAGGGTCAGCCGGCATGCAGAAACAAATCCCAAAGGGTATCGACGGCAGTGTGCAGTAGGGCCGAAGCCGTAAGACTGCCTGTGCGCCAGCTAGTGTAGCCGTAGAAGCACCCCGCAATCGCCGCCAGCCCAAGGTAACGAAAGTCAGGTAACCCAGGATTATGCCAGTGAGAAACCCCAAAAAGCAACGAGGTCACAGCAATCGCTACGGCGGGGCGACCCAAGCGTTGGAGCAGCATCCCTTGGATCAACCCACGAAAGAGAAACTCCTCGGGTACGGCGATAAAGAAAAATATCGCCAGAGGGGACCCCACCAACTTCACCCATTCTAGTCGCGGGTGGAATGCCAAAAAGCCGGTGCCAAGCCCAATTGGCAAGGCGATCGCCATAAAGCCAGCCAGCATTGCGCCGATCAATGGCAAGTGCTGGCGTGTAAAAGTGAAGCGGAATGGCACCGCTGCAAACCGGCGGTAGCCGATAAAAGTAAAAAGGCCAACATTCATGGCAAACGGCGTGTTCATGATGTAGCCAGCCTGCCCCTCCGGCCATTCCCAAATTCCGTCCAGCAAGCCAAAATTAAAGGGTAACCATATACATGCGATCGCACACCAGTCTTGCCATCTCACCCTACCGTCGCGGCCAGCACTCCATGCACATGCGGCTGGCAAAGCTGCAAATACCGCGACCCGGACCAATGCGACGGGACTGAAGACACCAGTGCCGCAGGCATAAATCGCATAGCAGACCAGAAAGCCTAAGACTAACCAGGCCAGCCCAATCGCTCCCACCCGGTCAAACCATTGCGTCATGTCCCGCCGCACCGACGTCATGGCCAGCGCCATATATGGAAAGGCCATCGCCGCTAGTACTAACACCGCAAAGGCCAGCGGCAAGCCGACCTTGTGACCAAGAACCGCGGCGACCGTAGCGCCGACGGCAATCAGACCGGTCAACCCCCAAGCCCAGTACCAACGACTCTTGACCCTAACTCTAGGGACGGTGCCCAGCATATATCCTCCAGGTAGCCTATTGCTAGGTCATCGGCGGACAAACCTGGGAACTTGAATCCAGCTCCGGTTCAGCCTAGAGGCGACGAAAGGAGCTCGCGAATCCGTGGCTCAGGCTTCCAATAACCTGGTCCTTTCAGCACCTTACCGCGATCATCGTAAAGCGGCTGACCATCGGCGCCGAGTTTGGAAAAATTGGACTCCATAATGACGCCCAAGATTTTGTTCAAGGGCAAGCCCCAGCGCTTCGCCTCGCTGGCGCAGTAAACGACTATGTCTCCAAGCCAATCGCTCATTTCAGTCAGGATCGCTAAGCGCTGATCCTCGCTGAGCATGCCAGCGCCCTCGGCCTGTGCGGCCTCATAGTTCTTCATGAGGTCCAGGCCTTCTTCGACCTCCTCAAGGAGGATGGCATGAAAATTACCCACCCGCTCCGGACCTAACAAGGTCGGCTGATCATTTGCGTGCAATTTATACATGCGGTTAAATCGACTGATCGCTTGATAGAAGTCTTGGTCGTTCATCACTGAAGATCCTTTGGTATCACTGTATGCAGGACATCTCTTGTCGATACCCTAGATACTGCCGCGAAGCGTTGCCGCAGGCGACACAAAAAATGGCGATGACCGTCACCTGGATGGTCCCGGGTCGCGAGCAAGGCCCTAGTGCGGACTTCGCCAATTGTGTTCGTCCTTGGAAGCTCGAGTCATCAGCTGGTGAACCGCTTGATCGATCGGTTTATCCCGGTACAGCACATCGAATACCGCGGCCGTGATCGGTGCGTCGACGCCAAGTTGGTGGGCCAAGGCGTAAGCCGCTTTCGCCGTGGCGACACCCTCGGCCACACCGACTGCAGCCAATACCTCGGCTAAGGCCTCACCGCGTCCGATGCGAAAGCCAACGGTAAAGTTTCGGCTTTTGTCTGAGGTACACGTCAAAAACAAGTCGCCCACACCACCGAGACCATTGAAGGTCAGAGGGTTGGCACCAAGTGCGACACCGAACCGCGTCAGTTCGGCCAAACCGCGGGTGATGATCCCAGCCCGGGTGTTCATCTGGAACCCCAAGCCGATGGCTGCTCCTGCCGCCAAAGCAACGACGTTTTTAAGGGCGCCAGCCACTTCGAGACCAATTGGGTCATCGCTGGTATAGACACGAAAATGCTCAGAGTGAAATAGATCCTGAATCCGCCTCGCAGTGGCGCGATCCTTGCTCGCTGCGGTCACAGCCGTCGGCTGATGGACGATCATCTCGCTGGCAAACGTCGGACCAGACAGAATCGTCGCATGATGCGCCGCGTCGCTGCCCAGCTCGTCTGCCACCACCCGCCCCGGCAACGCCAAGCTGCCCATCTCAATTCCCTTGGCAGCACAGACCAAGCGCAGATCCCGACGCCAAAATGGGGCTAGTTGCTGTAAAACAGAACGCATCGTTTGCAATGGTGTGGCGTGAACCACGACCTGCACGGAAGCCAGCAGCTCCGCGCTGATCATACTTGTTGCAGATAGCCGCTTAGATAGGTTAATAGTACTAAGATACTTGGGATTTTTATGGCAAGCTTGGATGGCGTCGGCGACCTCTTTAGAGCGACACCAAATGGTGACGCGGTAGCCTTTTTCGGCAAGATGATGCCCTAGGCAGGTGCCGAAATTGCCCGCTCCGAGCACTAAAATATGGTCACCACCGGCGGTGATGGTATGGTGGTCCGGCTGGTTGTTCATGATGCTCCTTCTTCGTAGTCTCTCTGCTGTTCGGCCCTACACTATATAAGGTACCGCCTGCGATGAATCCGTATTTGCCAGTTCTGATCGTGCTTGTACTGGGCGTCGGCCTGGGCTGCATCCTCAGCGCTCTCGCTCACTTTATCGGTCCACGTCCGCTCAACAAGGTCAACACGGACCCCTTTGAGTGCGGTGTGCCGGCGACTGGCGAGCGCGACAAAATGAGCGTTAAGTTTTACCTCACCGGCATCTTGTTCATTCTATTCGATATTGAAACCGTTTTCCTGTATCTCTGGGCATCGGCGTTTAAACAGCTTGGCTGGTTCGGGATCTCAGAGATCATCGTCTTCTTGGTTATTCTGTTTGCTGGATATATCTACGTGGTGAAACGCGGAGCGCTGGAATGGGACTAGACGAGTTGTTGGCCTTGCTAAAGACGGACACGGCCATCGAAATCATTGCCGCCGTTATCAAAATTTTAGTGGTCCTTGTCGTTTGCCTGCAAGTCCCACCGGTCATGGTGTGGGTCGAGCGGCGAGCTCCAGCCATGATGCAGCGACGCAAAGGTCCAAACCGTGTCGGCATCTTCCAGTGGCGCCTCTATGGATTGATCCAATCGCTCGCTGATACCGTCAAGCTGGTATTCAAACAGGAAGTCGTGCCTAGAGGGGCGAACAAGGTGGCTTATCACATGGCCCCCATTTTTGGCGTTTTCACCGCTCTTCTGATCGCCTGCGCCATCCCCTTTGGCAATGATCTAATGATCTTTGGCCAGAAAATCGGCCTAAGCGTGGTGCGATTGGATGTCGGATTTCTCTTCATCTTGGCGATCTCCAGCCTGGCAGTCTACACGGTCACTCTCGCCGGGTGGTCAAGCAACAGCAAATACGCTCTGCTCGGCTCGCTGCGGGCATCGGCGCAGATGATCAGCTACGAGATCCCCCTCGGAATGTCCCTGGTGCCGATAGTGGTCATCTTCGGCACCTTGGATCTGAACCAGATCGTCGTCAGCCAAGGCGCCTTTCCCTGGGCTTGGGGGGTCGTTCGCGCCCCGGTATCATTCCTGCTGTTTTTGATCTGCATGTTCGCCGAAACCAACCGTGCCCCGTTCGACCTAGCCGAGGGCGAAAGCGAGTTGGTTGCGGGTTTTCACACCGAATATAACTCGGCGAAATTTGCGGCGTTTTTCCTCGGCGAATACGTTTCTATGTTTGTCCTCTCATGCCTGGCATCAACCATTTTCTTCGGTGGCTGGCAGGCGCCCTTCATTCCTTACGAGACGATCGTCAAACTGGTCGGCGGTTATGCTTGGATCGCAGCCCTCATAGGTTTTACTGTCCTGATCCTAAAAGCCAGTTTCTTTATGTGGGTCTATGTCTGGGTGCGCTGGACACTCCCGCGCTTTCGCTACGACCAGCTCATGGGCCTGGGTTGGAAATTCATGCTTCCCGTGGGCTTAGTTAATCTGTTGGTGACAGCCCTGGTGATGGCCGCGTTGGAGTTTCATTGAAAGCCAATAGCCTGCCCTGCACGGGCGCCTAAGGAATACGCAATGGGGATATGTTTGGTATGAGCCAAGAGCTAATGTTTTATGCTACCGCGTTTTTAATCACGGTTTGCTCGGTGATGGTCGTCACCAATCGCAACCCTGTCGTAAGTGCCATCTACCTGGTCGGTGACTTATTTCTGCTGGCAGCAGTTTTTGCCAGTTTGGACGCCCATTTTGTCGCTGCGATCCAGGTCCTCGTCTATGCCGGGGCCATCGTCGTTCTGTTCATGTTTGTCATCATGCTGCTCAATCTCGGTCCTGAGGGTAAGGCGCATCTACGCATACCTGCACCTGAGCTAGCAGTTCTTGTCCTAACGATCATCGGGTTCACCACCATTGGCACCTTACTTCTGACCGGACAAGCCCCTGGGGTCGGCGGCGAGTGGTCGCCTGAAGCGATCCAAGCAAATGGGGGTAACACCTTTACCATTGCGATGGTGCTGTTTACAAAGTTTACTTGGCCTTTCGAGATCTCCTCGATACTGATCTTACTCGCGGTGATTGCTGCCATTGTTATCGCTAAAAAGGATAAAAAGCAGGTGGTCCATGATTAGCATCAATCACTATTTAGCCCTCGCAACGGTGATGTTTCTTTGTGGCACCTTAGGTGTCCTTTTTCGCCGCAACTTGCTCTTGGTATTAATGTCTGTTGAGTTGATGCTCAACGCAGTGAACCTGGTCTTCGTCGCTGGATCGCGCCTAGTGAACAACCTAGACGGTCAGGTCATGGTGTTTTTCATAATCACCGTCGCCGCCTGTGAGGCCGGGGTTGGCCTGGCGATGGTCATTGCATTGTATCGTCGCTACGGCACGGTTGAGACAAGTTTTCTTCGGATGTTGCGCGGTTAATGCGGACACGCCGTGTTGTTTGGGAGGTCTAAAGTCCGATGCTCTTCTGGCTCATCCTGTTTCTGCCGTTATTTGGCGCGGTACTCAATGGCTTGGTTCTCCGCCGCGCCTCCAAGACCGTCTCCCATGTCGTTGGCTCTGCCGCGTTGGTAGGTGCCTTCATTTGTGCGCTCTTGACCTACCTGGACTTCATGCGCTCAGGTGGCCACGCCCAGGTCATTCCGGGGATGGAGTGGATCGAAGCCGGCAGCTTTAAGGCACCCTTCAACTACATCCTGGACCGCTTATCAGGAATGATGCTCCTCATTATCACCGGCATCGGCAGCTTGATCCATATCTATGCTGGCGGCTACATGCATGAGGAGAAGAACACATACCGCTTCTTCGCCTACTTAAACCTCTTCGTCTTCATGATGCTGCAGCTGGTCATGGGCGACAACCTGCTGGTGATGTTTATCGGCTGGGAAGGTGTAGGCCTATGCTCCTATTTGCTGATCGGCTACTGGTATGAGTCCGACGACAATGCCGCCGCGGGGATGAAGGCCTTCTTGGTCAACCGCATCGGCGACATCGGCTTTCTTCTAGGTATCTTTCTAACCTTTCAGACCTTTCACACGGTTTCCTTCAGCCAGTTGAAGGAGCTCATCCTCACGGCTGGAGCCAGCCTTAATGGGGAGCAGATTCACGCCATCGGCTGGATCACCCTGGCCCTCTTTGTGGGTGCTTGCGGCAAGTCGGCCCAGCTACCGCTCTACGTCTGGCTGCCAGACGCGATGGCCGGCCCGACCCCTGTGTCAGCACTTATCCACGCGGCGACTATGGTCACGGCTGGGGTCTACATGATGACCCGAGTGAACTTTTTGTTCTATCTTGCGCCAACGACACAAATGATCGTCGCCAGCGTCGGAGCGGCTACGGCTCTTTTTGCTGCCACCATAGCTCTGGTGCAATATGATATTAAGAAAGTCCTAGCCTACTCCACCGTCAGCCAGCTGGGTTACATGGTCTTAGGGTGCGGTCTCGGCGCCTACACGGCCGGGGTCTTTCACCTGTTCACCCATGCCTGCTTCAAAGCCTTGCTGTTCCTTGGCGCTGGCAGTGTTATTACGGCGATGCACCACAAGCAAGACATGCGCGAAATGGGGGGCTTGCGCAAGTATATGCCAGTGACCCACCTGGTCATGCTCATTGGCGTCCTGGCTATCATCGGCTTCCCGGGATTCTCCGGCTTCTTTTCAAAAGACGAAATCCTCTGGAAAGCATGGACCGCAGGCGACCGCTTTCATATCCTCTGGGGAATGGGCACTATCGCTGCAGTTTGCACCGCCTTCTACATGGTGCGCCTCTTAATGCTGACGTTTTATGGGCCGAATCGCAGCGATCATCACACCAGGGAGCATTTGCATGAGACCAGCGTCGTCATGTGGGGACCTCTGGTCGTCTTGGCACTTTTGAGTTTCGGTGGCGGGTATCTCAATGTGCCACATGTCATTCCGTTTCCTGAACATGGCCTCTTTGAGGAGTACTTGGCACCGGTACTGGCGATTCCAGCTCAAGCGGCAGAACACTGGGAACACCTGCACGCCGAGCACGAAGCAGGGGAAGAATGGGCGGTCATGGCCGTCTCAGTTCTAGGCATGCTGCTAGCCTCATTCTCGGCCATTCTACTGTATGGGCGAGGGTTCTCGCCTCTAAGCACGGCTCTGGCAACACGGTTTCAAGGCATTCATAGGACACTTAGCAACAAATACTATGTTGATGAGTTCTATGCTTCAGCAGTGGTTCTTCCACTCAAGGACATGTCTTACTTCCTGTGGAAAATCGTCGACGTCGCCATCATCGACGGCATCGTCAACGGCGTCAGCCAGGCTTGCATGCTGGTCAGTGGGCTGACCAGCTTCAGGATGTCTGGTAGTTTGCATCGCCACGGTATGGTGATGCTGGTTGGTATACTCTGCATGCTCACGGTCCTGCTCTTTTAGGGCGCCGGTAACTTAGTGGATAGGCTAATACGCAATGGATTTTCTCAATCACCACGTCCTGTCGCTCCTCACCTTCGTGCCGCTGCTGACCGCATTTGCCGTATTGCTGTCGCCTTCGCTAGGTCTCGCCCGTTGGGTCTCAATGCTTGGATCCTTGCTGACATTTTTGCTCAGCATCCATGTCTGGTATTACTTTGATGGCCAAACTTCGGGGCTCCAGTTTACCGAGATCCACAATTGGATCCCGACCTTTGGTATCAAGTACATCATGGGCGTGGACGGACTAAATTTACTGTTGGTCGTGCTAACGGCATTTCTGACACCGCTCATCCTGCTCAGCGTTTGGCATCTAGACGGATCGAAGCAAAAGGCGTTCCTCGCGCTGTTCATGAGCCTCGAGTGCGGCATGCTGGGTTCGCTGGTCGCCTTTGACCTGGTGTTCTTCTATATTTTCTGGGAGGCCATGCTAATCCCGATGTACTTCCTGATCGGCATTTGGGGCGGTAAAAACCGTATCTATGCCACCTCGAAGTTCATCATCTACACCTTCGCTGGGTCATTGCTTATGCTCGCAGCGATGATCGTGCTGTATATCCTGCACTTCGAGCAAACAGGCATCTACACCACGAGCCTCCTTGACCTTTACGGCGCGCCTCCAGCCTACCCAACCCAGATGTGGCTGTTTGCCGCCTTCGCCATAGCTTTTGCGATCAAGGTTCCCGTCTTTCCATTCCACACGTGGTTACCCGATGCCCATACCGAAGCTCCGACAGCAGGTTCGGTCATCCTAGCTGGTGTCATGCTCAAGCTTGGGACATACGGTCTTGTCCGTTTTGCTATTCCGTTGTTTCCGGAAGCAGTCGTTAGCTACGCGCCGCTAATCGTCGGCCTTGGGGTCATTGGCATCGTCTACGGCGCCCTCAATGCTTGGATGCAAACCGATGCCAAGCGCATGGTCGCGTATTCCTCGGTGTCACACTTGGGTTTTGTGGTCATCGGCTCCTTTGCGCTGATCGGGGGTGGCGCCGCCCTGTCGCCAGAGGCCCTGACCGGCGCCATCTACCAGCAAATCAACCATGGTATAAGTACAGGCGCCCTGTTCTTCTTGGTTGGTGTCATCTATGAACGTCGCCACACTAGACTGCTGGCTGACTTCGGCGGCTTGGCCAAGGTCATGCCCTGGTTTGGCGTGATGCTCATCGTTGCCACGCTGAGCTCAGTCGGTCTGCCAGGTACCGGCGGCTTCGTTGGCGAGTTCCTGATTCTGCTCGGCACGTTTATGGCCTCGCCACTGGCGGGCTCAGTCGCGTCACTCGGGGTACTCCTCGGAGCAATCTACATGCTGACCCTATGCCGCAAGATTCTCTTTGGACCGATTACCCACGAAGAGAATAAAAACCTATCTGATTTAACTCCGCGGGAGTTTGCCTACCTGACACCGCTGGCCATCTTGGCGATCGTGATGGGCGTCTTTCCCAACCTCTTTCTCGACAAAATCCGACCGTCGATTGAAAACCTCGCCAACAACTATAAGTCCTATAAAATTGTCGCCGAAGCCCCAGCTCTAAACGAGGCAGGCGACAAGCGTGCGGAGGCCTCCCGTTGAACGTCACGATCCCTACTCTTACCAGTGAATTCTATGGCGCCTCGCTGCCAGTCTACAGCCTTTGCGTCGGCTCCGTGGTCGCTATGCTGCAAGGCGTTTCCAAGCGCTTTGGCAGCGATAAAGCGGTCCTTGCAGTCCTTTTGCTCAGTCTGTTTGCTGCACTAGGTGGGGTGTTCTTCGGCGCTCCATCTGTTGAGACCTCATACCTAAACGGTGGTTACCTGGTCGGAGACCTCGGCCGGGTCGGGCAAGGGCTGATCCTTGGAATCGCCCTAGTTGTCACCCTGATGTTTAGCGCCACCTTCCTTAGGAGGAAATTTCTTCGCGGTGAAGTGGCCTCGCTCTTTCTAATGATCGTTACCGGCATGGCGGTCATGGTAGCCAGCGACGATATCATCACTCTGTTCATCGGGTTGGAGCTTTCGTCCATTGGTCTCTACGCCTTGGTCGGCTACATCAACCCGTCGCGCCGCAGTCAGGAAGGCGCCATCAAATACTTCGTGCTCGGTGCCTTTGCCACGTCCCTTCTGCTGTTCGGGTTTGCGCTGCTTTACGTCGCGACGGGAACCTTGCGACTTAGCGACATGGCGCAAATCCTCCCCAAATTGCTCGACCACAACTGGGTGCGCCTTGGCGTCCTGTTCGCCCTTTCCGGCCTTGGCTTCAAGCTCGGCCTGGCGCCGTTCCATCTTTGGGCCCCCGACACCTATGAGGCTGCACCAACGGGTATTACTGCCCTAATGGCTACTGCAGTTAAAGTGATGGTTTTGGTCGTCGTCGTACGCTTCTTCGCCGGCAGCTTGGGGGCCGTCTACGATGTCTGGCTGCCTGCAACCATGTTCCTCGCCATGGTCTCCATGATCGTCGGCAACGTCATGGCCTTGGTCCAGGCCAGCGTTAAACGTATGTTGGCCTATTCATCGGTCGCCCATAGCGGCTACATGGCCATCGCGCTCTGCGCACTAGGCGGAACGAGCAATGATTTTCCTGTCGCGGCGTTGCTTTACTACCTGATCGGTTATTCCATCATCTCACTGGGCGCTTTCAGCGTGCTGATGTGGCTGGAAAACGACCAAAACGACAACCTCCTGATCGACGACTTAGCCGGATTGGCCAAGAAGCATCCCTGGGCTGCATTTGCCATGGCGGTGTTTATGTTCAGCTTTGCCGGGATGCCGCCCACCGTCGGCTTTATGGGCAAATTCTTCGTCTTTAATGCTGCACTGAGCAACCAACTGTACAGCTTGGTCATCATCGGCTTAGTCGGCAGCGCCATCTCACTGTTCTACTACTTGCGGATCATTGTCCGGATGTACATGTCCGAGCCGGTTCGGGTGGCGGTGCCGCTGGTGCCGAATCGTTCATGGCTGGTTTGCGGCATCGTTGGAACAGCCGTGGTAGCAAACTTGGCTCTCGGCACTTTACTACCCGAGCAGCTACTCAAATCGCTGGTCAGCACATCGCAAGAAGTGGCTGCAAAGAAAGTCAAATTAGCTCCGGTCGCGAAAGCCCACTAAGCTCAGGCCCTGTTGCCAAGGGGACCAGCTATGGCCGCCCAGGTTGTCCATTGCGTAGCCAAAACGGTATCGACACCGCACATGCTGCAAGAATGATCAGGCTGATAAATTGTGACGTCGATAGCCAGGTGCCAAAGGCGAAGCCGCGAAAGTCATCCCGCAAAAACTCAATGCCAAAGCGCAGATTGGCATAGCCGATGATCCCGAGGTAGCCCACCATGCCAGGGCGGCCGTGGCGACGCACGTAGCTGAAGCCTATGCACAGTCCGAGAGCTAGCGCGCTGACCAATCCGGCTTCGATCAACTGGACTGGATAGCGAGCGATCCCATCCGCCAAATTTGGCAGGGTGACCGACCAAATCGGCGGCTTTGCGCCTGCTGCCATTGGTATTGCCTTGCCATAATCATCGCCATTCAAAAAACACCCGACTCGGCCAAGCGCCAGAGCAAGTAGTCCGGCCGGGATGGCCAGGTCCATTAGAATCGGAACCTTCAGGCGATTGATCAGCGCATAAGCACTGCCAGACAGAAATGCCGCAATCGCTCCGCCGTAAAAGGTCATCGGACCAAAGCTGAGCAGCGCCGTTAAAGTCGCGGTAAAGCCTCGAATGGCCGGCTCTTCAATTTGGATGGACAGCAACCGAGCTCCCAGGTAGCCGGCGACGTAACTGACGGCGAATAGCCGTGACAAGACCTGCCTGTCCAAATCAGGAGCATGACGCCGGGCTAGATCTAGTAACAGTGCGAAGGCTGCCAACGCTCCGAGTACATAGAATGTATGCCACGATGGGAGTACCAGCGGGCCCCAATTGATCAGGATCGGTAGCATCGTCAGCGTAGCTCCAGGCAGGCAAAGCTGGATTTTGGCAGCATACAGCTCAGATGCTGTGCATAAATATGCTAAACTAAACGATGATGTACGACAAGTTGAGGGTTTGGCATGGGACGTGTGCGGTCATCTGGTGCAGCCTTAGCGGTAGCTACAGGGATCCTTTTGTCACGGCTATCTGGTCTGATTAGAGACCGGGTCTTTGCCTACTATCTGGGCAGTTCCCATGCTGCGGGAGCCTTTCGGGCAGCGCTAAAGATTCCTAATTTTCTGCAGAATCTGTTCGGAGAAGGTGTCTTGTCAGCATCGTTTATACCTGTCTATGCGCGCCTTCGCGCCGAAGGACGTGACCAGGAGGCGGTGCAAGTTGCAGGGACTGTAGCGACCTTGCTCGCACTTGCCGTGACCATCTTAGCCACCATCGGCACCTTGGTAACCCCTTGGATCATAAATCTCATAGCGCCCGGATTTAGCGGAGAAGACCGCACCCTGACGGTGCAATTAGTGCAGATTATGTTTCCGGGCGTTGCGCTGCTGGTGCTTTCAGCCTGGTGCCTCGGCATTCTCAACAGCCATCGACGATTTCTGCTCCCCTATATGGCCCCAGTGCTGTGGAACGTTGGCATCATCGGAGCTCTGTTGCTCTCTGCCTATGTTCGACCCGTAACACCTGATGGACAACATGTGCTGGCCCGGGATGTTGCCTGGGGAACCATCGTTGGCTGCATCTTACAGTTTGGCATTCAGCTGCCCGCCGCACTTCGGCTAACTCGGGGAATCCGCCCAGAGCTGGCAATAACAAGCGCATCAGTACGCGCTGTATTGCACAACTTCCTGCCCGTAGTCACTAGTCGCGGTGTCGTGCAACTGAGTGCCTATATCGACCAAATACTGGCGAGTTTTCTCGGTGCACCGATGGTGGCGGCACTGGCCTATGCCCAGCAGCTCTATCTGCTACCGGTGTCACTCTTTGGTATGTCGATCTCCGCCGCTGAGCTACCTGAGATGTCCTCAGTCAGTGGCAGCACCGCCATGGTGGAACAGCAGATCCGCTTTAAGATTGAGCTGGCCCTACGTCGAGTCTGTTTCTTTGTCATTCCCTCAGTGGTGGCATTGGCCGCGTTGGGTGACGTGGTCGTCGCAACGATATTTCAGACCGGGCAATTTAAGGCAGAGGATGTCACCGATGTTTGGCTGATCTTGGCGGGCTCTACAGTCGGGCTCCTAGCATCGACCCAAGGCCGCCTCTGCTCCACCGCGTTTTACGCCTTAAGGGACGCGCGCACTCCACTGCGCTTTGCGCTGGTCAGGGTTGTCATTACCGCAGCCGCCGGTTACTTGTTCGCCCTACCTTTGCGAACGGCATTTGGCTACTCGGAGGCCCTCGGCGCTGCGTCACTTACGGCAACGGCAGGGGTGGCGGGTTGGGTTGAATTCTGGCTACTAAAGCGCGCACTGAGCAGAAGGCTAGGCGTGTTCGGCCTACAGCTAAGTTTTGTCGCCAAACTCTGGCTTACAGCTGCTGTTGCTGCAGCGGCTGCGTTTTTGCTTAAATGGTCGCTACCACCACTTTACCCCGTGATCAGGGGTGCGCTCGTACTTGGCCTGTATGGCATCATCTACCTGGGTGCAACGATCACCTTTCAACTAGGTGAAGGAGCCACTTTGAGTCGTGCTTTGATCAAGCGTTGGAGAGGCTAAACCTTGGAGCTGGACTCGCCGGCTTCTAACTGGAGACCTAGACGTTAAGGGAATAGATCTTGCATAATTAGGTTAGCCAATCTGAACACTACCTGGGAACTGCGGGGGACTTATGGCCGTGTTGTTGACCGTCGATGAACGCCGTCGCAAAACGCTTCGACTCCTTAGCCGCTACGCCGAGGACATGCCTTACTGCATAAGTTGCCACACGCGCAGTGCTGGCGGCACAGCGACGATTGCCATCGAGCCAAAAGTCGCAGGGGTTGAGTTATCGGCGCTCGACCTTGCCGAGTTCTATACCGCAACACGCCAGTTTTTCGCGTGAAGCCGGACTCATTCCCTTTCTGCGTGCCTCCGCCGATCTACATGAATATTTGAGCCTGCGCCGTGAAGCAGCCCCTTACGCTGATGCATTATTCCTCGCCGGGCGCACCGCCGAACAGCTGGCATCGCTGAATCTATGGACCTTACGGGACTCTTACTTTGAGGCCTGCATCAAGGTGTCTCCGCACTCAGCTGTTGCGCGCCAGTGCCTAGAGCGCTTCAAGATGGCGCAATTGGCAGATACTCGTTCTAAAACCGGCACAATGGTATACGCTGACGACGTCCGTGAGCGACTGGACGAACTGAGTCGCCTGGCAAATTAGGCTCCTTCGACGTGGAAAGGCAAAATATGCACAGATTGGCACGATTGGCGATATGTTTACAAGCCGTGTGGGCCTGCGCTTGCACCTCGACCAATGCGGCACATGTTAGTGAAGAGCCCACAGATCGACCTGCGTCACAGGCAGTCGTCGACCAATCAGGTGCTCTAAAAATGGCCGGTCCCGCAGACGTCGAAGTACGACATGAGTACTGCCGCCCAGGAACTGAGCTCGAAGCGGGACGGATCATGATCCCGCAAATTGAGCTAGGACTCAGCTACCCGGTCGGCAAAGGGAGCGACGACGATAATAGGCACGCAATACCCTATATTAAAAGTAGCTGCGCCCCGAACTGATCCGAAAGCAAAGGGTCAGTCGCGGTTCTCCTCGCTAGGACTATCAGGTGAGTCCACGGGGTCTTCGTCATTCAGCAAGGAAGGCGCTAGTCCCGGGTTAGCTTCGCCACCCAATGGGGAGGATGGGCCCTTACCAGGGGTCATACTGCTGAAAGCATTGATGCCCACACGATAAATAAATGGCGAGCCGGAACGCTTCACCAGGAACTTTGAGGGGTCTTCCGCATGGGTAAACAGGTCGACGGTCACGGACTTCTTGGTCTGATCGAAATAGCTTAAGACGATTCGATGCAATGGCGCTGAGGGCAGGGCTTTAAGGCTCGGATCATCCAGTGGGATGTAGCGATCGGTTTTAGCAAACTCGAGGTCGACCATAAAGGCTCTGATATGGGCCTGCTCGTTCGGCTTGTCCTTGTCTGCACCCTTAAACTTTCCTTTGTCATCAAAACGAGCCGCGTCGGAGGTGGTATACCAGGTCCCCTCCAAGTTCTTATAGACCAGACCGTCAATTTCAATGGACTTGGCGTCGAGACTATCGGGATCTAAGATGCGGTGATTGCGAAAATCGAATAGCTCCTTTTTCAACTTGGCCTTGGCATCGATAGGCAGCAGGTAAACGCGCTGCCTCGCATCAAATGCGGCCATGAGTCTGCCGTCTTTCTCGGCGAGTTTTAGAGTCGATTTTTCACCGGTCTCCTCCTGCCAGCTGATGAGCTCATCAGGCTTGGCAAAAAGGTCTATGCTGGCTGCATCGGGGCGGTCGATAAAGCCCTCGGCTTTTAGCTGATTGAGCGACTCGATAAAATCGCGAATGGCCGGGCCATCAGCATCCAGCTTCTCAGGCTGGATGATGACGTACTTGCCGTCTGCTTTGACAAGCTCAATTACAGGAGCACCGCGACGCTCCATACCGATGACGCGAACCTTCGCCTCATCGATTTTCACTAAGCTTCGATCACGGAAATCACCAAGCGTCTTGCTGGTGGACACAAGGATATGCTGACCACCAAGCAGGACGCGATCGTCCGAACTGGACCGCAAATAGGCATCGTATCCAATCGGCGCCTTGTTGCCTAAATAAATGGTCAAGGTCCGAGGTGCATTGCCGCCGATGCGCAACGTAATGTGCCGGGCAGGCTCTAATAGACCGTACTCGCCCCAAGACTCCCGCTTTGTCGATACCACTTTAACGTAGGTGTAATCACGCAGGGTGTTGATCAAGCCTTCGATCGTCGCCTTATCAGCCAGGGCATCGATTGGCTTGGACATCCGCCAGATGCCATCCTTCTTGACCGCGCTAACCTGAAATGGCGCGTCCTGCTTCGGATTCCCGTCTAGCTTCTCGCCATCGGCCTGATCTGCGGTGGCCGCCTTGCTGAAATAATCCAGTTCAAGCACGTCCTCGACCTTAAAATCGGCCAGCCTGTTCTTGGTCTTCTCCCCTTCTTTGTCCTGCTTGGTCTTCCACTCATCCCACGTGGCGAGACCACCGAGCAGAAGGACCAAGAAGGCCAGGGCCGCGACCAACCTAAGCTTAGCATTCACGCTCTTCTCCTCCTGAGCCAGCTCACCGTACCACCACCGATAAACAAGAGAGGATAAATCAGCACGAGAAAGGTTAGGACTGCCTGACTGCTGCGTGTTGCGAGATTGATCGTACTTTTGGTCGGGTCTTTCGGCCGAATGGCGATAAAGTCCTCGTCCTGCAGCAGGTAATTGACGATGTTGGCGAACATATCTTTGTTCTCCGCCAGCTGGGCTCCTTGGTTGTTGGCAAATTCAACCGAACCGACCGTTACCAGCCGGGTTTCGCGGCCTTTTCCCCCACCCAAATCACCGTGTGAAGCGTCGCTCTTCGCGTCCTTAGCCGCGACAGAGGCATCTGCCGTTGGTAGTGGCAAGGTCTTGCCCGCGGCGACAGCGATCACCGGAAACGAACCCATCTCCCAACGATCTTCAGTCAAATTCTCGAGGTCAGCTGGACCCGTGACGTTTTTTACGCGAATCATCTCTTTTGAGGTCTTGCCCGCAAGGGTCACCTTGAGCTTTTGTGGGTTGTCCTTAACCTCGCCAAGGGAGCGAGTGTTGCGCATGACTAACTGCACTTGCGACATCCGCGCAAAGTCCTTTGTCACTGGATTGAATTCATCGAATTCACTGATGATCGCGTTATTTTGCCCGATCATCTGAGCGCGGACGTCATTTGGCGCGAGGATCAGCAGGTCCTGGTTGTACTGCACACCAAATTTACCGAGCAGCCTATTTAGCTGCAGCGTCGGGGTCATCGCCCCAACCATCGCTAGCACCGAGCCCCCACGCTTTAAGTAGTCCTCGATGATTCGGGTCTCTTCCTCCTTGAACTCATATTTCGGGCCCGCGATGACGAGCATATCGGCGTCTTCAGGGACCTTGGCCGACTCGAGTAGGGATAATTCTTCGACACTATTTCGATTATTTTCGAGGTCCATGGCGATGGTATTAAAGCCGCTAGCATCGGCCCCTTTCAAGGCACCTTCGCCATGGCCCTTGATGAAATAGATTTTTTTCGATTTATCCTTAAGCACATTGACTAAGGCATTGGTAATCTTTTCCTCGGTGAAAGCACTTAGGCGCTTCTCCTGCGTGCCATGACGGAAGACGACTGTATTCGATTCCGTCACCTTGGCAGCCATGGCCTGGGTCGGATGGGTTTGGGGGTCGATGTACTCAACCTGGAGATTGGCCCCTTTCGCCTGATACAGCGCAAACAAGTCATGCAGGTCGGCGTTTACTTTTTCGTCGGAGGCGTAGACATCGACCTTCACCGGTTGACCGGTACCCTTAATACTCGCGATGACCTTGGTCGACTGGTCGGACAAGGTGTTGAGCTTGTCACGGGTGACATCTATGCTCTTGTTGAACCGAGGCCTCGCGGCGATCACTGCTACTCCGATGATCGCAGTCGTACCCAAAACGATCGCTAGACCTGAACTGGCGCCATACTTTGCACCCTTGCGGCGAAACAGGGCCTTGAAATTTTCGAGATCCAAAGCCACCCAAAGAAGCAAGACGATGACCGCAACGGCCCACGCCATGGGCGTCAACCAGCGTATTTCTGTTAGGGCTGAGCCCGCCGCGGTGCCGATGGCCGCAATCAAGAGGGCCAAAAACGGAAGAATGAGCAATCCTGGTTTCAATGCGACTTACCTCCAGCGCTGCGAGTCGAGCACGACGTTCGTGAAGAAAAGAAACAGGGCGCCAAAACAGAGAAAATAGACGGTGTCGCTAACCGTCAGCATGCCCTTTAAGAACATGTCGAGGTGATCGGTGGACGCCAAATATTTCAAGGTACCGGCCCACCAGCCGCCTGTGCTGCTGATGCTAGGAGCAATCCAGTTGAGAACTAGCAGCAGAAACAAGCCAAACATAGTGAACAAAAATGCCATGAACTGATTCGTCGTCATCGACGATACCCAGAGGCCAAAGGCTAGCTGCGCACACATCAGCAAGAACACACCGGCGTAAGAAGTCAGGATGACCCCCACGTCTGGATTACCGTAGACCTTAATAAACAGGGGGTATACCGCGGAGCACACCAGCACCAAGGCAAGCACGCCGACGACCGCCAGAAACTTGCCAAAAACGATCTGGGTCGGAGTGATCGGCGACACCTGCAATAGGCGAATGGTCTGATTGCGACGCTCCTCGGAAAAGGTTGACATCGTCAGGGCCGGGATCACGAGAATGAGGATAAAATGCAGATTATAAAAAAGCGCCTTGAGAAGCTGCTCCAAGGTCGGTGCCTCGCCACCATACATCGGCGCCTTCTGCGTCATTTCGACAAAGGTATTGAGGAAGTTATAAAAAAACAGGCCCATCAGGAGAAGAAAGAGAAAAAAGATCGCGCTGCCCTTTGGCGAGGCAAAGTTGGCTTTTATATCACGCCAGGCAATCGTCAACACTGCACCCATTCGCAACACCTCCACACTTTTGGCCGATGGCCAAATGGATTATTGAGTCAGCTGGAAGAAGACCTCTTCCAGGGACTTCGTCTTAAGCGCCAGCTCTCGCAGGCCAAACCCACCGTCGATCATCTTCCGAGCAACGTTGTCTAGCACCGCCTCGTCGACGCCACCACCGAGACTAAACTCCAGCTCGTGTTCGGCCGCATCGACCAAGCGCGGATGCTGGGCCGCTGCCAACTCGGCCAGCTCAGACACGGCAGCTGCGCCATTCCTAGCCACCTTAAGGCGGTAGGTTCGTCCTGACTTCATGGCCTGCGTCAAGTCTTCGTAGCTCCCTGTCTGCACCACCGTGCCGTTATGAACGATGATTAGATGATCGCAGGTGTTCTGCACCTCGCTCAAAATATGCGAACTCAAGATGATGGTGTGATGCCCTGCCAACGAGCGGATAAGCTCTCGAATCTGCACGATCTGGTTGGGATCCAAGCCTTCCGTTGGTTCATCCAAAACAAGCACGTCGGGATTGTGTACGATCGCCTGGGCCAGGGCCACGCGTTGGCGATAGCCCTTGGACAAATTGCCAATCAACCTTCGCCGCACGGCCCCAAGGGACAGCTTCTCCAAGGTCTCGCTAACCCGACGCTGCAACTCGGTACCGGGGATCTTGTGCAACCTACCAGCATAGGTGACGAACTCCTCAATCCGCATCTCCGGATGCAATGGCGCGACATCCGGCAGGTAACCGAGTCGGCGCTTTACTTCGAGTGGCTGCTCGGTGATGTCAAAGCCGGCGATCGTGGCGGTACCCGCATCGGCACCAATGCATCCACACATAATATCCATCGTTGTCGTCTTGCCGGCGCCATTGGCGCCGAGGAAGCCGACGATCTGACCTTTACCTACACTAAAAGAGACGTTGTTCAAGGCCTGGACTGCGCCATAGCGCTTTGATAGACCGCTCACCTCAATCATTAAGAGATCCCCCCACTTGCCAAGATCGCGCGTATTGAAAAGTCTAAGCTCTCTCATCAGCTATGAAATATCAATAAGAGCCCATCTTAGGCCTTGGCTCCTCGGAGTCAAGGGCGGTCGCCAGTTAAAAGGGGCGTCCGATCACACCGATGGCAGCTTGGACCTGCTCGAGCTTGCGTTGCGCCATCACCCGTGCCGAGCGCGAGCCACTAAGTAACAGGTCACGCATATCATCAGGACGCTTGAGCCAATCGAAATAGCGCTCTCGCATCGGACCAAAGACTAGCTTCAATTGCTCGATCAACGCCAACTTGGCGTGCCCATAGCCATAGCCACCGGCGCGGTAACGCTCTGCCATGACGGCCGACTCATTCGGGCTTGAAATCAGCTTGTAAAGCGTGAAAACAGTGCAGGTCACCGGATCTTTGGGCTCAGACAGCGACTGCGTCCCGGTGACGATAGACATCACTTGCCGCTTCCACTCTGCATCAGTCGCAAACACAGACACCACGTTATTCTTCGACTTACTCATCTTCTCGCCGTCGGTGCCTGGCACCAAAGCTAGCTCGTCCGAAATTTTTGGTTCTGGCAGGTGGAGTATGGACCCATAACGATGATTGAAGCGTTGGGCAAAATCCCTGGTCATCTCTAAATGCTGCTTCTGATCCTGACCGACAGGCACGACATCGGCATCAAAAAGCAAGATGTCAGCCGCCATCAATACGGGGTAGTTAAAGACCCCCATATTCACGTCCTGGCCTTTGGCCTGAGCGTCCTTGAAAGAATGTGCCCTGGTCAACATACCAAAAGGCGCCTGACAGCCTAGTATCCATGCTAATTCACAGACTTCGGGCACGGCCGACTGGGCGTATAACAGCCCTTTATGCGGGTCAAGACCACAGGCCAGGAGGGTCGCCATCATCACCAGCGACTGTTGCCGTAGATCCGCCGCCGAATCGGCTCCGTTAAGGGCATGCAGATCGGCGAGAAAAAAGAATAAATCATAACTTTCCTGAAGGTCTAACAGGGGCTTATAAGCGCCAAAATAGTTGCCCAAGTGGGGCAATCCGGATGGTCTCGAACCGGTCAAAACACGTTTTTTCTGCTCGCTCATTGGCACTCCGGATCCCTTATAACGGCCGACTATAGCCGGCCGGCGCAAAAAAATCATCTGCCTATCTTCTCCCCTGGGCGAGAACCTGTTAATATTTAAGAGTTAGTTAACCATCGGACGGTAAGGGCTTGGGTTAGCAGCCAGGGCCACCACGTTCCATAGGACAGGAGACACAAATCGTGGAAGGTACGCTCACCAAAGATGCTCTCATCGAGATGATTCGCGACAAAGTCGGCTATCCTGTCAAAGAGGCAAAGGAAATCCTCGAGATCATCCTCGAAGAGATTAAGCTGAAGTTGGAGGAAGGCAAGGAGGTCAAGATCTCCGGCTTTGGCAAGTGGACGGTGAAGGAGAAACGTTCGCGCCCAGGTCGTAACCCACATACAGGCGATCGCATCGAAATCTCAGCGCGCCGCGTGGTGACGTTTCACCCGTCGGATAAGCTACGGGATTCCGTCAACCGCTCGTTTGAGAACGAAGCTCCTTAGGCCCATAAGACGTGGCCGAGCGCCAGACGCTAGTGCATCTTGCCGTGCCCTTCCGTGGCAAGACGATTTGACGGGGGCGTTACATGTGGGCATGGATCGGCCGCCTTTTGCAACTGTTGCCTCTACTAACTGCGATGTGTTGGAGCTGCTACCCAGCTTTCTTCACCGTCTGGGCTATTGCCACTGCCCCCGATCTGACTCTTGGCCAAATGGAGTGGCAAGATCAAAATCAGAGCCTAGCGTTGCGCCGCAAGGTACAGCGGCATTTCCTCGCCCATTCGGTATACCTTCCGTTGGAAGATATCACCACGGCGCCTGGGCCCAACGCGGCTAGCGACGACCCTTCTTTACTCATGCAAAATGCCTGCGGTCAGGGTAGACTACTCGTCTGGCTCCCCTTTAAATTCAATGTGCCGATCGCCGGCGAAAAGGTCATCGAGTGGTGTTGGAAACCGCAGACGAACGACGTGTAAATGGTGCGGCACCTACGCTACGTCCCTCGCAGCAGGCGAGCGACAAACTCTGGCCGCTGCTCGCTCGACTGGAGGGCGAGGCCGTCAACATCGATGACCTTATGGAGTGGTTCATCGCTTGGACCCATCAAACCTTTGGTACCGCCGAGGTCGTTAATGGTTCTGAACGCTTTTACCTTGACCATGGCAAGGTCTTCCACGACGACAGCTTTTATAACGCTAGGACTGCTTACTTTTTTGATCACTTTATCTTTGCACGCCGGGTCAGTAGCAACACCATCCAGGTCCGGACTGCTGAAGGCATCACGCCGCATGAGCTCCTTCTTGCCGAAGTCGCGGCACTTCAGGAGGCCATGCCTCAGCACTTATTTGAGCGGATGCAGCGCCTCAGCGATTTTCGTCATTCGCTATTTCAGATTCTAAAGGTGACCGACAAGTCCATGATGATTCAGGACTTGATCTCCCCCGGCAAGATCTCGGTGACAGCTAAACCACAAGAAACCTTCCGCGGCCTTGAGAAAAGAACGATTTTTCAGGCTTTCGTCTTTCCTTTTGACGATACCCATCAACTTAGTAGCGGCATCGTCATACATCCCCAAAAAGCCAATTGGCTGATCAAGCGATGGGTCAAACAGCAGCGACGGAAAGGCGATTTCACCGCGAAAGCGCTGCTGTCTCGCCTAGCTGCGGTGCAGATTCGTCACCTCCGTCATCGCCATGTGCACCCGAAATTGATCTACCAAGCGATTAAGGACTAGAAGACTCGTCCTCAACTTTTCTCGACTTACAGCCGAACAACGGGGGTAGGGAGAACTGGGGGCCTATGTCCAATCCGTTAAAAACCTATCTCTTAAGCAATGGCTTGATCAGCGATGCTGACTACACGCGCGCTGAAGCCGTCAGCGCCAAAGAAAACGTCACCATCATGCACGCCATTGAGTCCATCCAGGTCGTCGCGGAAGATACGCTTCTCGACGCCTTTGCCAAATTCTACCGCCTACCGCGGACGAACTTGGCGGAAATGGACGTACCTAGAGCGATTATCGATTTGATTCCAAAGGATCTCGCCGTGAAGCACCGCGTGGTGCCCATCGATCGGGCTGGCAACAACATCATTGTCGCAATGGGTGATCCGCGTAACCTCGATGCCATCAACGCCATTCGCTTCTCCGTCGGCTTCTTTCCCAAGCCGGTACTGGCCAGTGAACAGCGCATCACAGAAGCCCTACACAAGTATTATGGCAAGACGCTGGATATGGACTCCCTTGGCGACGGTATCGAGGTCCTGCCCAACAAAAGTCAAAAACAAGAGCGGCAAGACATTTCATCGGGTGATAAGGGTGACGGCCCGATCATAAAGCTGGTCAACCAAGTTCTCATCCAATGTTTACAACGTCGAGCCTCCGACATCCATATCGAGCCGTATGAATCATACCTCCGTATCCGCCTGCGAATAGACGGTGTTCTACACGAGATCGCACGCCCTCCCATCAGCATGAAGGCGGCGCTAATCTCACGCATTAAGATTATGGCGTCGCTCGACATTGCAGAAACCAGGCTGCCGCAAGACGGCGCCATCAATATCACCATCGGCAGCAAGCCCGTTGACTTCCGTGTCAGTTCTCTTCCGACAGTCTACGGCGAGAAAACAGTGATGCGGATTTTGGATAAATCAGCCCTGCAAACCGACATGACCCAGTTGGGCTTTGATGTCGAGGAGCTTAAAAAGTTCAAAGATTCGATCCACCAACCCTTTGGCATGGTCCTAGTCACTGGCCCAACAGGTTCGGGTAAAACAACGACACTCTACTCGGCGCTGGCCGAATTGAACCAAGAGTCTGACAATATCATGACCGCCGAGGATCCAGTCGAATACAACCTCGAAGGCGTTAACCAAGTGCAAATGAAGTCTGACATCGGCCTGACCTTTGCTGCAGCACTGCGTTCCTTTCTCCGTCAAGATCCTGACATCATCATGGTCGGAGAGATCCGCGATTTGGAAACCGCAGAGATCGGCATCAAGGCCGCACTCACTGGCCACATGGTGCTTTCAACCCTGCATACCAACAGCGCACCCGACACCATTTCAAGGCTGCTCAACATGGGCGTGGAGAGCTTCAACCTGGTGTCCGCCTTAACCTGCGTTACGGCGCAGCGACTCGTGCGCAAGATCTGCGATAAATGCCGAATGGTCGACGAAAGCATCACGCCACAACTGATGATTGAACTGGGCATCCATCCGCAATATGCGAGCAGGGTTCAGGCCTTCAAAGGCGCTGGTTGCCATGCCTGCAGTGGCACTGGCAACAAGGGCCGGATCGCGGTGCATGAGGTCTTAAAATTAAGCGACCCGGTACGCGAAGCTATCCTCGCCAATGCACCGGCTATGAAGATCAAGAAAATTGCGATGGCCAACGGCATGCGCTCGCTGCGCCAATCCGCACTCAACAAGATGGCCCAGGGCATCACCAATGCTCAGGAAGTCACTAAGACGACGGCTCCCGATGGCGATGACGAAAGCCGTCAAAAGGCAGGAGCTGCATGAACTACACCCTTCCCCAACTGCTTAAAGCGCTTCTTGATCAAGGCGGCAGTGACCTACATATCTCAACAGAGTCCCCACCAAGACTGCGCATCGACGGCAGCCTGTTGCCACTCGACCTGCCTCCGCTTACACCGCAAGATACCCGTCAATTATGCTATAGCGTCCTAACTGAAGAACAAAAGAAGGACTTCGAAACCCACAAGGAGATCGATCTCGCGTTTTCAGTGAAAAACATGGCCCGCTTTCGCGCCAACGTATTTCATCAGCGCGGGCAGGTCGCAGGAGTCTTTCGCGTCATCCCATTCAAACTGTATTCACTTGAAGAGCTGGCCCTTCCGCCGTCGATCAAGGATATCTGCAACACCAACAAAGGACTCGTCTTGGTAACAGGACCGACGGGGTCTGGTAAATCAACGACTCTAGCCGCGATGATCAACTACATCAACGAAACCCGGCGCGACCACATTATCACCATCGAAGATCCTGTTGAATTCATGCACACCCATAAAAATTCGATGGTCAATCAACGTGAGGTCGGTAGCGACACGACGTCGTTTGCTCGAGCTCTAAAAAGCGTCCTTCGTGAGGACCCAGACGTCATCTTAGTCGGCGAGATGCGCGACCTAGAAACCATTAGCTTGGCTTTGACTGCAGCTGAGACCGGGCACCTGGTCTTTGCGACCCTTCATACCAATTCTTGCATCTCAACCCTGACACGTATCATCGACGTCTTCCCTCCGCACCAACAGGTACAAGTGCGCATTCAATTAGCCATGTCGGTAAGCGCGGTCATCGCGCAAACACTACTACCAGCGGTCAATGGTGGGCGCGTCATGGCTATGGAAACGATGCTGCCGAACAAGGCCATTCGCAACCTCATTCGTGAGGATAAGCTGCACCAAATCTACTCCTCGATGCTGACTGGTCAAGACACTAGCGGCATGCAGACGATGAACCAGTCTCTTCTCAATCTGATTGATCGTCGCTTTGTCACTGCCGAACTCGCATTGGAACGGTCTCCTGAGCCGGAGGAGCTCCAAGATATGCTAGACAAAAGGGCGCTGCGCGCTAGCACCCCAGGCAAAGTCGGGCCGCAGCAGCGCGGATACACACCAAAAAAGGGGGCGTAAGCCAAAAAAATGGCCGAATTTAAATACAAAGCCAAAGACTCCTCCGGCCGCACCAGATCCGGCAAGGTGTCCGCTCAATCTAAAGCCCAGGCCAGGGCACTGATCACTAGAATGCGCCTGAACGTACTGCAAATCACCACGACAAAGTTGGATAATAGCGGCGGCAAGAATAACGGCGATGACGGGACAACACCGATTCTAGGCAATATGATTGTTAAGGACAAAGATGGGAAGATCCAGCTCCAGCTGGGCGCCTCGGAGCCCAGTACCAAGGATCTCATCGTCTTCACCAAGCAATTTGCGACGATGATCGGCAGCGGTGTGCCCTTGGTCCAAGCCATTGGCGTGCTTGCCGAGCAGCAGGTTGTACTCTCTTTTGGCCGAACCTTGAATAAGATTCGATTTTCTGTAGAAAACGGCGCCACGCTGAGTGAGAGCCTCGAAGCCTATCCAAAGATTTTCGATAGCCTCTATGTCTCACTTGTCCGAGCCGGAGAAGCTAGCGGCAATCTCGACACTATTTTATTAACCTTAACGGTCTATCTTGAAAAAGCTGCAAAGATTAAATCCCAGGTCAAGTCCGCGATGTTCTATCCGCTGATGGTCGTCGCCGTTGCCGTCATCGTGATCACCGTATTGCTGGTCTTCGTCGTACCAATCTTTGCGAAACAATATTCTGATTCTGGCAAGCAACTGCCTTTTATGACTGCCATGGTCGTCAACGCCTCGACCTTCATCACGACGCACTTCCTAATAATACCTGGCGTTGTCTTCGGCACATTATTCGCATTCCGAGCCTATATTAGAACATCACAAGGGCGGGCCATCCTCGACGACAGTCTGCTTCGACTTCCCGGGTTTGGCGTACTATTTCGCAAACTCGCCGTCGGTCGATTCTGCAATACCATGTCCACCATGCTCACAGCCGGACTAAACATCTTAGAAGCCCTGACGATCTGTGCCGCCTCTTCGGGCAATATGACAATCGAGAAGTTCGTGCTCGGCGTTAGGGGCAAGATCGAGCAGGGCGCAAAATTTTCGGAAACCCTAGCTGAAGGTGGTTTGATTCCGTCCATGGTGACCTCCATGGTTGCCGTTGGTGAAGCCACCGGAGCTCTCGATGATATGTTGGTAAAAGTGAGCCAGTTTTACGAAGATGAAGTTGATGTCGCCGTCAAGACCTTGCTGTCCATGATCGAACCGATCATGATTGTGGTCATCGGTGGAATCGTCGGCTTCATCGTCATCGCGATGTATCTGCCGATTTTCGACATGGCAAGCCTAGGCTCCGACTAAATTTCCCAGTCCATCTGGCAATCGCGGCAGCGATACTGCAATTTCCCACCTTTGATGGTCACTGACTCCAGATCCTTTTGGCGGCATCTGGGACAGGTGACCGCCTGGTGATTATGGACGCACGTAGACAAGCGGCATCGCAGGCCGCCAGCCGACCCAGAGTCAGCCACGGCAGGCCCTTGACAAACAGGGCACCTTTCAGCTTCGCGACGGTTCATGATAGCCTCCCTTAAATGGCAGAGTTCACCGACTATTATGCGGCCTGCCAGTGCCCGTCGTCAGCCATTTTCACTAGCCCAAGGCCGAACCCACCTGGACCACTCGCAGGTGTGAAGCTTAGGGCCTTTGCCACGGAGATCCCCTAGATGAGCAAACACGGTCCCACAGCGATGATCGCTGCGTATATTGATGGACAATGGCAGCAGGGAAGTACCGCTTTGCCATCTCTGAACCCGGCCGATCTACGCGACGAGGTCGGTGTTTTTGCTGACGCCAGTAAAGATCAGGTGCGTCAGGCGGCGTATGCCGCCAAGGCAGCATACAAAAGCTGGGCAGCAACGCCCGCGCCGGTGCGCGCTGGGATGATTCAGAATTTTGGCCGCCTGGTCGAAGCGAATAAAGAGGCCCTAGCAAGAGTCGTTGCTAGAGAGATCGGCAAGCCGCTGCGTGAAGCCCTGGGCTCGGTTCAAGAGGTCATTGATACCGCCAATTTTTTCGTTTCTGAGGGTCGCCGCTTATACGGTCAAACGATTCCTTCGGAGATGCCGAACAAGGAATGCTTCACTTACCGCCGACCGATCGGCGTCTTTGGCTGTATGACAGCGTGCAACTTTCCGGTCGCAGTACCAGCATGGTATTTCATTCCAGCGCTGGTCGCCGGCAATACCTGCGTTTGGAAGCCCAGCGAAGAAGCCCCCTTGACCAGTTACTTCACCACTGAACTGTGGGCCAGGGCCGGCTTGCCCAAAGGGGTATTCAACACCGTCTTTGGGGCAGGACCAACGACTGGCGCGGCAATGGTGGAGCTCATTGACGAGGGAGTCTTTGACAAAATCGGCTTCACCGGATCGACAGAGGTAGGTCGACGTATTGGCGCCGCCTGTGGCCGAGCTTTGCAAACCCCTTGCCTCGAGCTGGGCGGGAAGAATCCAATGATCGTCTGCGCCGATGCCAACATCGATCTCGCTGTCGATGGCGCATTGTTCTCTGGGTTTGGCACTGCAGGGCAGCGCTGCACCTCGCTAGGGAATCTCATCTTGGACGAAAAAATCCATGATCAATTCATTGAGCGCCTCATCAAACGCACCCAGACCTTGCGCATCGGGGAGCCTTTTTCCGCCGAAAACACCTATGGTCCAATGATCAGCAAGCGCTTTCTGGACAATCACCTTGGTCATCTGAGCACCCTCATCGCCGCTCACCATGAACTGCCCTTGGGTCGCGGCGGCCACATCGGTCATGGCGTCGAATGGGCTCACTTTGATGGCGATGCCAAACACGGTTTATATGCTCGTCCAAATATCGTGCTGAACGTCCGCATGGACGATGCCATCTACTCGACTGAGACCTTTGGCCCACTCTTTAACGTCTTAAAGTCGAACGGCATCGATCAGGCCATGGAGATGGCCAATCGTCATGGATACGGTTTATCCTCGGCGATCTATACAAACGATCCGCAGACCATCTATAAATTTAAGACGGAGATCACGGCTGGAATGTCGAGCATCAACAACTCGACGACCGGCGCCGAGGCGCACCTCCCATTCGGCGGCAACGGCAAAAGCGGCAACGGTGGCCGCCAATCGGGTATCTGGGTCCTCGATCAATTCACCAAATGGCACGCCATCAATTGGGATATGTCGGGGAAACTCCAACTGGCGCAGCTGGACACCGCCTATGTAGAACCTGACTTAAACTTTCGCATAAAGATGTAACTATATATTATTATTGTATCTTCTCAGATATTCCAGGCCATCCTTTAAGCCCGACCCGGCTTCTGCCGACGACCTATCTGGAACCGAAAGTCCATGATCCCAGTCGTCGGAGCCGGCGTGCGCACGCTTGTAATGTCCCTTTTTTGGTCGTTCCTCTTGTTTGGAGGTATGGCGGCCTATTCTGAGCTGATTGCCAACAGCCGGTTTCTCGCACGTTCCGATGAGGTCTTGCGGCGAGCCGCTCGCTTAGAGCCCAGGGTCGAACCTTTAGTGGCCGAGCGGCTACAGGCCGAGGCGCGCCGCCGCGCGGCGCTGTACGAAGAGGAGATCGAACGCACTCACCTAGTCGATGGCATGGTCGTGAACTTAAGCGCCAAGGGCCATATGATGGACCAATGCGATAGCCTCCTATTCTCCTCGCTACGTTACGTGAGCTTGGTAAAGCTCGACCTTAAGACGCAGGCCAATAGCGCTTGGCAGGCCATCGAGCAATCACAAACAGATGGTCGCTGGCTACGCCACCCGCGCTGCTCGCGTAGTACATCACGCGACATGATCCTAGGTGTCCTCATTGCTATGTCGCAAGCGCCAGAAGGGTTTGGTGAGCACCTTTCCACCCTGATGCGGTTAGTGGACAACAACGACGGCTTTTTTGGCTCTGGCCCAATCTACGTCAGCTACCTATCTCCAGGCTTAGCCCGCTTTGTCGCGCTTTTGGCCGAGCGCCAAGGCTACCCGACGACCAAGCTGCCAGAAATCATCCGCGCCGGCTACTCGACAGCCGAACTAGAGGTTTTGGTAACCCAACGTGGGTTTGAGTCGCACTTGGGCGCCCTAACAGCATGGCTTGAGCTAGAACTCACGGCCAAGGTGCCTTTGGATCTGAGCGCATCGGGCACGATTTCAGAATTAGTTGACCGCATAGTCTCACCCTTTGCCGCTGATTCCCTGAACAGCCAGCGCCTTGGCTGGATCACCGACCGACTAATTGCGGCCGATCCATCGAACCTGTTCTTTCGCTACCTCAGGCTTCGGGCGGCAGGCGCTTTGACAGTGACGGCTCGTATGCACATGCTTAATGAACTGCTAAACATGCCGCACTTTCCGTCCGACCGCCTGCCGATGAACTGCGACCGCTCGGCCGACTACCTTTGGCAACGAGAAAATCGTGGCAAAAATCAACAGCCCTTAGGCTGCAATGAGGAATACAATGGCACCGATTTTCTCTGGATGGCGGCACTACTACTGGAGAACCTGCCAGACGCTGGCTTGACCAACCACTAAGTGGCATACTCTGGCTAAACGATACGCCGCTGGAGGGTGCACTATGCCTGTATCGACTAGGACCAAAAGCCTCATGCGCCTCGCCGCTGGCGTTTTGATACTTGGACTTCTAATCATCAGCGCCAAGAACCTAACCATTCCCAGCTGCGGCGACATTCAACTCCACCTCGAACGGTGGGGGTTATGGGCGCCCGTCGTTTTCGTACTAGCCTACGTGATCGCAACCATTGCATTTATTCCTGGCCTCGTGATTACCTTGGTCGGCGGCCTGGCGTTTGGACCTTGGCTTGGTACACTGCTCGTACTTATTGGCGCCAATATTGGGGCGCTACTGGCCTTTCTGGCATCGCGTTTTTTTGCCAGGGAGACCATCGAGGGCCTGCTGAGCAAACAAGCTTGGTTTGCCAAATTTAAAGCCGCGATGACCAGCGACGGTCTAAATTATGTTTTATTTATACGACTAGTACCGATCTTTCCATTTAATGGTCTAAATTATGCTTGCGGCCTGGTCCCACTTAGGGTGAGAGACTATGTCATCGGATCCTTGATAGGTATGCTACCTGGAACATTTGCCTATGTTTACCTGGGTGCCGCTGGATGTAAATTGATCGATGCCGCACTCGGTGGTGCTCTACATCTTGGGGACTTACCGCCTGAGGTAAGAAATAAGCTTTTGATTGCCATCCTGTTGCTGGCTGTCTTGTCGCTGCTACCGTTAGTCATTAAGAAGCTTCGCGCCAAAGGTTAAATCAAGGGAGGGAAGGGCATATGATGACCATCACATCCTTGGACCTTGCCTTTGTCGAGCAAGCGGCCAAAATGCTCGAACATTCTAGTTTTCTTATGCGCGTCAGTACCTTTCTCGGACGACCCATCGAAGCGGCAACCGAGCGTTTACCGGACAAGGCCCGCAGCCTGATTACGCAGTCGGTGGATAGAGCGCTGAAGGGCTCGCTGCGTATGGCGGTATCAACGCTAGAAGGTGGCAATCAGGAGTCTGTCGCGACTGCGAGTCAAAGCACGCCTACTGCCAAGAAATGGGTGCACACGGCTGCCGCAATGAGCCTTGGCGCCATCAGCGGCGCCGCAGGTGGATGGTCTTTGGTGCTGGAATTACCTGTCACCACCACGGTGATGATGCGGTCGATGGCGGCCATGGCACAGGCCGCCAATTTTAATCCGCGTGATCCTGAAATCGCCCTAGAAATTTTGTCGGTTTTTGCCTACGGCAGCCCAATGGTCAAACGCGGCGTGAATATCCCAGCAGAATCGACATTCTTCGCCGACCGCGCCGCACTGAAGATGCTAATCAAAGAGAGTGCTAGCTACGTCGCCGGGAAAACCGTTCGACAAGTGCTAACCTCTCTCGACGTCGGTGGCGCTCCGAGGCTGGTTGAATTTATGAGCATCCTGTCTCGACGCCTGAACTTTGTTGTCAGTGAAAAGTTCTTAGCGCAGGGACTACCGATCATCGGAGCGGCCGGGGGGGCCATGCTCAATGGACTGTTCAACGACTACTATAGCAATGTTGCATACTACGTCTTTGGCCTCCGCCGCCTAGAGCTGCTCTACGGCCCGGAGGCCATACGTCAGGCCTATGAAGATGCTGCGGCACGCTTAAAAATAGACTCTAACCCGATCGCCTAGACCTTACCGCCGTTTGGAAAGGTCCTTTTATACAGCTCGATAGACTCGTTGATGATCTCAAACGCACGATCTCGGTCGAAGAAGTCCTCGACCACCACCGCCTTCTGCTCGAGCACTTTATAGTCCTCAAAGAAGCGCCGAACTTCTTTGAGGCGATGCGGCGGCAACTGCTTAATCGACTCGTAGTGATTGTACTCAGGATCATGTGCGTGCACGGCGATGACTTTATCGTCCTCTTCCCCTTGATCAATCATCTTCATGACCCCGATGGGTTTCACCATCATAATCGACAGGGGGAAGATTGGCTCTTGCCCAAGGACTAAAACGTCCAAGGGATCGTGATCACCACAATAAGTCCGAGGGATAAATCCATAGTTGGCCGGGTAAACCACCGAGCTAAAAAGGATCCTGTCGACATTGATAAGGCCGCTCTTTTTATCCAGCTCGTATTTAACTTTAGACCCTTTAGGCACTTCGATGACCACTGGGATCACATGTGGAAATTTATCGCCAAGGTCGACGTCATGCCATGGGTGCATTGGACTGCTCCTACTGTATTTATCAGTTATTGCTATGAAATTTTACTTTCGAGTGCATTTTGACCGGTATCCAGGGTGCCCAAATTAAGCGCTACAGCAGTCCTGGTCAACTCGATACCGGTCATTTAGCTGGGACCGAGCGCATAAAGGCCCGCTTGTAGGCAAAATGCTGGCTTTCGCCCCGGCCGTCCACTAATGTCCGGATCCAGCGTCACGTTGCATCTTAGGAGTCCTAAATATGGCCATCCATCCGAGTTTCTTCTCTTTAGTTATGGGCTTAGCCCTCGGCGCGACAGGCCCCGCAGCGGCAAAAAGCTACAAGCAAGGCCAGGACCAGTTCACGGTCGACTACACCTATACCGTTCCCCCCTTGGCGAAGGGCGATCAAGTAGAAGTCTGGCTACCACTTGCCAGCACCGATGCCTTTCAAACCGTGGGCGCCACGACCACCGCCCCTGGACTCGCGGTCGAATCGACCGTCAACGCCAAATCTGGCAACCATTTCCTGCACGCTAAAGCCGATGCATCTGCAGCTGGAAAAAGCATCACCGTCGCCTACACCGTAACTCGGCGGGAAAAGGCGACCTACCCTGCTGCTGCTGAAGTCAATGACCCAGCCTACCTGCGCTCCGAACCGCTCATGCCGTTGAATGACCGTTTCAAAAAGCTCGCTCTTGAGATTACCCAAGGCAAAACATCGGCCGAAGAAAAAGGCCAGGCGATCTACAATTATGTACTCAAAGAAATGCGCTACGACAAATCCGGCAGCGGTTGGGGGCGCGGCGACGCGGTTTACGCTTGCGACTCGAAAACGGGCAATTGCACTGACTTCCACGCCCTATTCATCGTTCTCGCACGTTCGGTCGGCATTCCAGCCCGATTTGCCATCGGCTTTACCATCCCCAGCCAGGCCGACGTTGGGCCTATCGAGGGATATCACTGCTGGGCCGAGTTCGCCGCCAACGGTTCGTGGATTCCTGTGGATATCTCCGAAGCGTCGAAGGACCCTACGACTAAGGACTATTACTTTGGCCATCACCCAGCAAATCGCTTCCAGCTCACAAAAGGCCAGCAAATCGAACTAGTGCCAGCCTCAAGCCAAGGCCCCTTGACCTTTTTAGTGCACCCCTATGTTGAGATCAATGGCAAGGCGGTCAAAGGCGCCAAAGGGACCTACGCTTTTAAACGACTGGCGGCACCTCAATCGAAGACCTAGTACCAAAAGTGACCGAGCGCCTGTCTAGCACAGAGGTGATTGATGTCCTGTGCCGGTTGGGCCCACGACCGGCGTTGATCGATGTACGCTCGGAACTTGAGTTCGCGAAGGCAGCGGTGCCAGGTTTTGTTAATTTACCGATCCTCTTTCAGGCAGAACGCCACGAAGTCGGCATTGCCTACAAACATGAAGGCCAAAAGGCCGCGATTGATCGCGGCACGGAGCTGGTGCTACCGGATCAAGGGCGACGAATCGAACTCTGGCGCCAGGAGATTGCCCGAGCTCCAGTGGCCGAAGCCATAGTTACTTGCTGGCGCGGCGGATTGCGTTCGGAGATCGCCTGCACATGGTTGCGAGCAGCGGGTCAGCAAGTCTACCAGGTTGAGGGAGGCTACAAAGGACTGCGCCACGTCCTGCTTGAGGTCACATCTTGCCCCCCACCCTTGGTGGTCATTACCGGTCTCACAGGCTCTGGGAAGACCCAGCTGTTGCAATCCCTAGGCGGAGGTGCGATTGATTTGGAGAAGGCCGCACGGCATCGCGGCAGTGCCTTCGGCGGCTGGATCAACCATTCGCAGCCGGCACAGGCGACCTTTGAAAACACCGTGGGCCTAGAGATGATTCGTCAAAATCGACAATTCGATGCGCTGATGTGCGAAGACGAAAGCCGGATGATCGGTGCAGTTTCACTGCCCGATTCATTCTTTGCCATGATGAGCAAGGCGCCTCGGGTCATCATTGACGAGCCACTTGCAGTTAGGACGGAACGTATTTTCCGCGACTACCTGGAGTACCCAGCGCATCAGGGAATCACTGCTGAGCAGATACGACAAAAAGCGGTCGAAGCACTCGATGCAGTGACTAGGCGACTAAGCAGCGACGCAGCGATGATCCGCACAATCATGTTGGAAGCCTTTGCCAAGGGGCTGAACTACTGCGACCACGAGCCATGGCTCGCCGCGATTCTGACCAGATACTATGATCGAGGCTATCACTACGCTGCAAGGCACACGAAAGACCTTCCGGTCCTGTTTCAAGGCGACCTCGCTAGCTGCACCGACTGGTGCAAAGACTACGTAAAGAACCACAGAATCTCATGACAAACTCGCTGCAGACATTCAAACAGCGGATCGTTTTGGTCGGTGGGGGACATGCTCACGCCGTCGCGCTACGGATGTTTGCCATGGCGCCGCTTCGCGGGGCAGACATCGTCCTCATTTCGGAGACTAGCCGCAGCGCCTACTCGGGGATGCTCCCTGGATTTGTCGAGGGGCGCCACTCGGAAGGCGAGATCTATATCGACCTCCGCCGCCTGGCTCTTGCCAGTGGCGCGAAATTCATCCAGGCCAAAGCCAACGGACTCAATCTGGATACCAAACAGATCCATTTCGAGGACCACCCGGCACTCGCCTACGACGTACTCTCCCTCAACGTCGGCAGCACACCAGCGCTTGACGGTGTACCGGGTGCAGCGACCTGGGCCGTACCGGTTAAACCCATTGCGCCCTTTCTTGAACACTGGACCCAGCTAGTCGGGCGCGTCGCCGCAGGCGCTGTAGGGGAACGCATCCTCATTGTGGGCGGAGGAGCGGGAGGGGTTGAACTGGCATTGGCGATGCACGCTCGTCTGCAAGGTCGGGCCATCATTACGTTGGTTCAGGCTAGTGAACACCTGCTACCGACACAGGCTAAAAGCGCAGGAGCCACCCTCAAACGCCGCCTGCAAGCGCGCGGCATAGACCTCCGCCTTGGTTGGGAAATCACCAGGGTCGAGCCGGGCCAAGCGTTTACCTCGGTCGGACCTACTTTAGCCTTTACCGCACTCTATTGGGTCACGAATGCAGCTGCACCGACTTGGCTCAAAGACACAGGACTGCAGCTCAATGCACGTGGCTTTATTCGGGTTGGACCAAGCCTTGAATGCCTAGGTCGCACCGGCGTCTTTGCCGCCGGTGACTGCGCAGCATTCGACACGGCAGCGTTGCCAAAGGCAGGAGTATTCGCAGTTCGTCAAGGACGTCCTTTGACACGAAACCTCAGGCGACTACTCGAAGGTAAACCGCTGCTACCAAGCTCACCGCACCATGGCTACCTCGCAATCATTGGTACGGCAGACGGGAGCGCCGTCGCGACTAGAGGCCAATGGAGTCTGTCTGGCAGATGGATCCGAGGAGTTAAAGACTACATCGATCGTCGTTTCATCGACAGGTTTACCGCACTTCCAGTGTCACGGCCGCTGTCCATGGCAGCGGTCCCACCACCTCCAACGCCAGCGATGCGGTGTCATGGTTGCGGCGCAAAGGTAAGCGGTGCGGTGCTTAGCCAGGTACTTGGCCAGATCGAACGGGATTATCCTGCAACCGTGAGCGACAAAACTTTGACTTGGGGTCTTTCTGCCCGAGAAGACACTAGCTCATTCACGGTCCCAGCAAGCGCGCAGTTGCTCCAGTCTATCGACTACTTTCCGGCGCTGGTGGATGATCCCTTCCTCGCCGGTCGTTTAGCTTGTATCCACGCCTTTAGCGATATCCTTGCTAAAGGCGCAAGGCCACACAGTGCTCACGTACTGGCTGTCTTGGAACAATCAACGCCACGGCTAACGGCCAATATCCTCTATCAAACCTTAGCAGGAATCGCCACCGAGCTTATTCGCTTCAAGGCACAGCTCTTAGGAGGGCACACCGCTGAAGGCTTGCAAGCATCCATCGGCCTGATGGTGAATGGCGTCGCGAAGTCACCCCCAATTCCCAAGACTGCCGGCCGACCCGGAGACGCCCTGGTCCTGACAAAGCCGCTAGGCACAGGCCTCATCTTCGCCGCTGCAACGCAAGGACGTTGCCCTAGTCCCCTGGTCGATGTGGCTCTGGCGAGTATGATGCAAACGCAATCCGAGCTACTGCCGCTGCTTGGCCACGCTGCAATTCATAGCGCTACGGACATCACGGGATTTGGCCTACTAGGACACCTGTGCGAAATGTTGCGCGATGAAGCCGTTGCCGCTGTCCTCACAGCAAGTGCTATACCCTGCTTGCCGGGGAGCCGGGCATTCGCTTTGGCCGGCATCGCCAGCAGTTTGTTTGCCGAAAATAGCCGCGTCCTCGATGCTGTGGAGTGGCCAAAGGACATGGATATGCGGCTAGCCGCATTGTGGTGCGACCCGCAAACTTGCGGCGGACTATTGCTCAGCGTCGACCCTACCCATGCAGCTAGCTTAGTGGCCAACATGGCCGCCCTCGGCTACCAAGGAGCCACGGTTATCGGCCATCTGAAACGGCGCGACACGGCTTCCGCCAAAATCACCTGGACAGATGCCGTCAACCACTAGACGCCACCCGCGGCCGCTGGCATCAGCTTGGCCAAATCAGGCAAAAATTCGATCTTTAAGCGCGTTATTACCTGCCACTACCGGTCCGAGTCGCCGCAAACCGCAATACTGCACGACGCGCCAGGCCTAAACTTTATCTCGATCTTACCGCTCCCCATATGGCCAACGACTCGGCCCAGGAGGAGTACTGTGGATTCGCGCCAAACTTTTTTCCGAACATGCTTTGTGCTGGGACTCCCGGCATGGCTGCAAGTACCTTAGGGATCGCCATCAAAGAGGCGCCTATCCGCGCCAACACACCAGAACTTTTGGCATTACAAAGCGAGGACTTCGACGAGTCGAATCAACCACAAAAGACGGCGAATGCCTTGGCCATCTTGGGCGCTGTATGCGTGCAAAAAGGTGCATGAGCTCAGTTGGCTTTTATAATTAGTCGCCGGGGTCAGCCCCGGCAACCGTCCAGCCTCGAGGCAACCTAGGTCACCCGCCAGTAGTGTCCTCGTGGGCCAAGGTCCTACTGCCCGGTCGACGAGACGGCTGGGTAGCGGCACCACCAAGTCGAGCTTCGATCAGATCCGCAGCACCTTTTGAGCCTCCAGCAGCAATCACCTGCGCTTGCATGCCCAGCACGTTAGCCTTGATCACGGCGCTTGCAGCAACATCCTCAACTGCTTGAGCAATGAGCTCGCTGGTAAAACCAGTGCGCGGCAGATAGACGCCTAGCGCCATCGCATCGACGCGACGGGCGGTAATCTCCTGCTCCTCGATCTGTGGAATCACCACCATAGGCACACCGTTTGCCAACGCCTCCATCGTAGAGTTCATTCCACCATGCGAAATAAACAGATCGGCAACTTCGAGCAGGGCGACCTGCGGGATATGCGCCTTGATGGTAAAGTTTGCCGGGATCGGCCCCAGGCTGGCGGGATCCAGTTTGGCGCCGATACTCATGACAACGCGCCATTTCGATCCGGAAAAAGCCCGAATACAATCGAGATAGAACTGCGTCCACTCATGATAAAGCGAGCCAAGCGAAATGATGAGGACTGGGCCTTCTCCTGGAGGCAGCAAGTCGATCGCCTCAGTCGGATCAACGCTTCGTACACAAGGTCCGACAAAATGGAAGCGTTCATCAAAAGTCTCACCATGCGGCTGAAATCCGCGTGGCATGAACACCAAGTTGTCTGCGGCTACGGTCGTGAATGCATCGAGCAACGATAGCGGGCCGCAGCCAGCCTTAGCACAGACGCCATCGACCATAGCCTGAGCCCGAGCAATCTCTTCTGGACTAGGGAAGTCGTATTTACCAAATGATTCGCGAATCAGGTCATAGTGCTCATTCGATGCATAAGTCGTAAAAAACTTGATGGTTTTAATCCCAAGTTGCTTTGCAACGACCATGGTTGCCATCGAGACGAAGTCGTAGATGATCAAATCCGGAGGCCTGGCTGTCAGCTCTTGCACCAACACCGGCAAGGTCGTAGCGAACTCAGCCAAGACACGAACGGTGGTCGACAGGGCCGCAGGAGGAGGTACGCCACGCTGTGCAGCGTCGGCCTGAGCAACAGCATGCTCGGCTGATGAATGTCCGATCGTACTGGGATAAGCGACAAAATGAGCACCTGTTCGGATGATCTGCTCGGCGAACTCTGGGGTGCTGTAAAAATCAACCGAGTGACCGCGACGGGTCAATTCTTTGACGAATCCAAGGGTTGGATTGACGTGACCATGCATACCGATATTGATTAGAGCGATTCTGGACATGCTGCCTGCACCTTTACAAAAAGAGGTCGCGGCTCGCTTCGGGGGGAACGATACTAACGGAGCGCTTAATGGAAGGCTAACCGATCACGGATTTTCTGTCATCGCGATTAAGACAGATACGCTGTAAGCGCACAGGCTTAGGCCTTTAGCGAGGCCGAAAAAAGCAAAAGCAACCCGCTCATCGGATTGCACATGGAGCCAGTATGGTGCGATCGAGAGGACTTGAACCTCCACGCCTTGCGGCACCAGTCCCTCAAACTGGCGTGTCTACCAATTTCACCACGATCGCATCTAACATCAAAAACAACTGGCCCGGCCCAGTACTAGTACAACCTGGCGGAAGAGGAGACCGCCCGTTGGTCACAGATCGAACTTACTTGGCAGCTGGCACGGGGGTTGGAGCCGGTGCCGCGGGTGCCGGCGCTTGCTCGCCTGCCTGCTGCTTAAGCCTCTGTTTCAGTCCTATATCACCGCCTTTGCCCTGAAGCACGGTGAGAGTGATTGAAGTCAACATAAAGATCCCCGCCGCACCGTAGGTCAGCTTGCCTAAGATCGACGTTGCTCCGGTCGCACCGAAGACTCCGGAACTATTACCACCGCCAAAGGCAGCGCCCACTCCACCCTCGTTGCCACCTTGAACCAACACCACCAGGATCATGAACAAAGCAACGATGACATGGATGATTTCGATTAAAACTTCTGCCATCAACCTACCTGCTTTCCCTCGTAATGCATGAGCACTTGCTGCGAATATACCACGGCCGCTCAAAAGAGGATGGACCTTTTCCTGATGGAGTAAATGGTGGCGCCTCCCAGAATCGAACTGGGGACACGAGGATTTTCAATCCTCTGCTCTACCGACTGAGCTAAAGCGCCATTGGCCCCGAAAAGGAGGTTATTATGTATTATTCCCACCTGTGATAGTCAATGAATAACTCGGACCCTGGAGAGCAAATAATGACCGATTCCCTAAGCCGCCCCTTGATCATCGCCGGCCCTTGCGCGGCCGAGTCCTTCGAGTTGATGGATACGGTCGCCGCCGCCCTCGTCAAACTGTCGCAAGAATTGCAATTCGACTATGTGTTTAAAGCCAGCTTCGATAAGGCTAACCGCACCTCCCTGAGCAGCGTTCGCGGCGTCGGCCTAGAGGGCAGCTTGCAATGGTTCAGCGATATCAAGGCAAAGTACGGTGTGCGCCTATTGACCGATGTGCATGAAACCTATCAGGTGGCGCCAGTCGCCAAAGTCTGCGACGTCCTGCAAATTCCCGCCTTTCTCTGCCGGCAAACCGACCTTGTCGCAGCTGCGGCCGCCACCGGCCGCAGCGTCAATATTAAAAAAGGGCAGTTCATGGCGCCGGCCGCTATGGCCAGTATCGTTGACAAGGCTCGCGCGAGCGCCAAGCAAGCAAAAGTAGAAAGCGATGTATGGCTGACCGAACGCGGCGTCAGCTTCGGCTACGGCAATCTCGTCGTCGATATGCGGGCGCTACCGATCATGGCCAAAACAGGCGCACCCGTACTCCTCGATATCACTCACAGCACACAACTTCCTGCCGCAGGCGGCGACGGCGGCAGCGTGTCTGGAGCCCAGCGCCATGTCGCACCGGTGCTGGCCCGGGCAGCCACAGCCACCGGCTATCTGTCGGGATTCTTTCTTGAGGTCCATACGGATCCGCCGCGGGCCATCAGCGATAAGGACGCCCAGCTGACGATTGCGCAGGCATCGGTGTTACTGCGGCAGATCGTCCCACTATGGCGACACTGCCAGAGCCTCGCGGCGATCGACCAAGAGTTCGCTTAAGCATCTGTAATTACGTAGCTCTTTGTGGTTTCAGAGGAAAATCTACACCAGGCTTGAGCAAAGCGGCGACGGACACGCTGCGTTGTCTTAAAATTTCCTCATGGTGACTTTGTCATGATAGTTAAATATAATCAAACAAAAGCACCAATCCAATCCACACTTGAACAAGGTAACCGTTTGCCACTCCCGAGAAAAATCTTAATCCTTAGCCTGACTCGTCGTTCTTCCCCCAATTCAGCCACCCAACCTAAGGCGCTTCTATGGAAGCACCTAGCTCGTGTTTACTTGCATATCCTCGTTCGCTCGCTTCGCCTCATGTCCTACCGTGTCACCACGGTCACGGAAGCACTCGCAGCTCCAGTAGGTCGATTTGCCTGTTTAACCTTCGATGTCGCCGACGAGCATTTGCTAACCGAAGTCTTGCCGGGGCTGGACCGTTTACGCGCGCCTGCGACCTTGTTCGTCCCCACGATGCCGACATCGGATCAAATGAATTGGGGGGCGATCCGAGCGTTGGCCATGAAAGGCTGGGACATCGGCAGTCTCGGCCACGAACTTACCAATTTGACCGATCACAGTTATGTCGATCAACGTCGCTCTGTGATGCAGTCAAAAGCACTTTTGACCGATCACCTCGGGGCACCACCAAAGCTTTTTGCCTATCCATTTGGGGCCTATGATGCAACGACCGTGAGCTGCGTGCGCGATGCTGGCTTCATCGGGGCAGTCACCTTGAAGCGTGGTCGCAACGATGAAGAGCTCGGTGACCAAGCTTCCTTCCATCTGCGACGCCTGCCACTGCGCGGCTCGCTTCTTAGAGACCTTCCCTACATCATTAAAACGGCTTTTTCACCTTCTCTCCAGCCACTGCGAAATACGCCTGGGCATGACAGCGTACCGTCGCCAGGAGTGGGACTGTGACTTTTTCAATCTCTGGACTTAACCACCTCGGACTGATCGTCGAGGATATGGCGGTAGCACGCGAGTGGTTTGTCGGCACCTTGGGCCTTGAGATCAGCGAGGATCGTGGCGAGCTGCTGTTTCTGCATGTCGGTCGGGATGTTTTAGCCATTAAAACCCCGCGCATGGCTGTGAGCAAACCGGAGCATGGCGGCGAGACGGTCACCCCAGGAGCCGCTAAGGCTGGCTGGCAAACACTTGACCACTATGGCTTCTTCGCATCCTCGGCCGAGGAGGTCGACCAGTTCGCCGCACACGTCAGTGCGCACGGAGCGACCATACTGAAGGGCCCCTATGATCGCAGCGATGGCCGCAGTGTGTATTTTCGAGATCCTCTAGGGAACGTTGGCGAGTACCTATTCTATCTGCCAAAAAACTCCGTCAAGGCGCCGTAAGTACGGCCAGCAAATCGTCGAAGGCCGCCGCTTGGCCCCACCATAACTGTTGCGACAGCCTCGCCTGCTCGATCAGCATGGGACCACCATCCTGAGCCGGCAGTCCCATCGCCACAGCAGCGTGATACAGCGCTGAGGGCTTGCGGTAAACTAGGTCGCAGACAGTGCCCTTAAAACCCGCCAGGGCTGGGACCAGGAAGCCAAGATCATCGCCTAGCTGCGGCGCACTGCTGGCTTGGATCAATAAGCACGACTCGTCACTTGCGACAAGCGCCTGCTGCAGGGCATCACAGGTCCACGCAGCAAAGCGCAGCGTGGTTTGCGCCGCAGCGGTCAAAGCAGCATCTCGGTTCGCACTGCGCCGAACGATGCAAAGATCTGGCCTCGGCCCAATCTGCTTGGCCATAAATGCAAGGAGAGCCGTGGTGACGCCACCAGATCCAAGTATGATCACCCGGGTGAACTCAGCCAAGGGTCGGCCCAAACGAGCAAGCCCATGGGCGAATCCCGCACCGTCGGTGGACGTCGCCTGCCAGCCACCACGGCCTCGAAACAGCGTGTTGACGGACTTTAGACCGCAGTTCGGAAATAGTCCTGCAACTAGTTCCTTGTGCGGCGTCGTGACGTTAAAGCCAACACCCCCCCAATGCCAAGCCAACCGTAAAAACTCCGCCACGTCCGCAGCGGGCATCGACCATGGCAGATAAATCTCGTTGCGCGCCAAAAGCTGCACCGCTCGATTGTGCAAAGCAGGCGACTGCGTGTACGAGATGTGCTCGCCAATCAGTCCCAGCAGCGTCGTTTTGCCATCGATGGCTTGAGGCATCGCCACGCCTACCCCAGTGCCAACCGCGAAGGTCCACTCAAGCGGTGAAGATAGCTCAACAAAGGCGCCTTCTGCTCGTCACATAGGCAGTCAAACGCGGCATCAACCAGAAAGCTATCCGCCTTTCGGGTGATCGGGCGGCTTCGTGCCACCACCACCGGATACCCCCCGCTGGCCTCGGGAAAGTCTGGCAAGACTCTGAGATCAATGATGATTTTTTCACCCTTAGGGAGGGTCTGGGGACTTATAAAGGTTAATTTATCGGTGCTTAGAGCGGTGACAAAGCCTGAGAAGTCGCGCGTTCCGGCAGCTTTTCGCGGCGCAACTTCAGGTTGCGCTTTTGCCGCCGATACGTGCATAGGCACAGTCAAGAATAGCTGCCGCGCCGAAGGTCCCTTAAAGATATCGGCAAGCGGCAGCTGACCAAGCCCTGCCCATAAACCAAGCAGCACCAGCACCGTCAATAGAAAGGCAAAGAACGAGGCCGAGCCCAAACCTTCCGAATGGCGCAAAAAAACATTTAGCGCTTCACCCATGTTTGATTCTTCCGTTATGAACACAGGACTCAGCCAAAGCGGAATTGCCGCCAACGGTCGCACCGTAGCAGGGATAGAGACGTGATTCAAGTGACCGATTTTTCTGCCTACCAGCCTGCCAATGGGGCGCGCACGGCGGTCACCATTGGTAATTTCGATGGTTGCCACCTCGGCCATCAGGAGTTGATCGAGGCAACTAAAAACTATGGTCAAAGGTTTGCGGCGACGTCGACCGCCATCACTTTTTCTCCGCGCCCAGAGGCCTTCTTTCGGTCCATGGCTAGTGAGGCCCTGCTATTCACGGAGGACCAGAAGACGCGCGGCCTCGGCGAGCTTGGTATAGAGCAGCAGTTAGTCCAACGATTTGACCTGGCATTTAGCCGCGTGACGCATCACGAATTCTACCGTCGCTATCTACGCGAACAGCTGGCGGCAGCGGCCCTGGTCGTTGGCGACAATTTTCATTTTGGCCACAAACGAATGGGGGATGCGAGCTTCCTACGCCAGTGCACTGCGGCTGATGGCCTGGCTTTAACGATCGGGGACGCCGTGCAGTTTCGCGGCCAAAGTATCAGCAGCACACGCATCCGCACGGTTCTTCGCGAGGACGGCGACGTCGTTACCGCCGCCTTGATGCTAGGCCGCCCCTATGTCCTAGAGGGCCTTGTCGAACAAGGCGATCAATTGGGGCGACGCATCGACTTCCCCACCGCCAACCTGGGCGAGGTCAAGCAGCTACTACCAAAGTACGGCGTCTATGCTGGTTACGTCTGGTTGGAAGCAAGCTTAGGATCGGCTGAGCGACCTGCAATCACCACTCGACCTGCCAACGTCCAACCCGCGGTGTTCAACATCGGGGTCCGGCCGACATTAGCAAGGCCCGACTCTGCAGCGCGCATCGAGGCGCATCTGTTGACTGGTGAGTTTGGACCAGATGCACTGTATGGCCTGCACGCAGGCTATTACCTTGCCCACCGCTTGCGCGGCGAGCAGGCGTTTGCCGACCTGACGGCTCTTCGCCGCCAAATCTCGATGGACTGCGAACAGGCCCGTCAGCTGCTCGGCGTGTCTACCTAAAAGACCCCAAGCGGCCAGGGGCAAGGCCCATTATCGCCGCGATCGGTGTCGCTTAGTGCCGTCTGGTTTTTGCTCAAAGGGTAGAAGGTCTGCTTGCCATCATGGACATCCAGCACCCAAACCTCCTGATCGCCAGCTTTAAGCCGGCACATATTGTCGAAGTAGGACGCGATTGGCGTCGTGTACACGATACGGTAAGTCGTCTCCGTTGCCTGTCGCATGACCGCCATCTCAAGCATCTTATCATCGAGGCGACTGACGCTCTGATCGGCACGCTTGCGGTCACATAACCCTCCCCCGGCAAAATCAAAGGCGTTGGTATAGCCGTCGCGATTGGTCGTTGCTGTCGCGCTTAGCCGTGGCAACACCAAAGTTGGCGCTTTGCCTGCATCGGCCGGGCCAATCGCAAAGGCCGAGCCAGCAGCGTCGTATGAATCGCCGGCGCAACGATAATAAAAGCGACCAAGCATAAAGGCGGTCTTGCCGTCATTAGTCAATGTTGCGGCAGCAATATCATAACCAGGTGTTGGACTATAACGCTGCGCCGGCGCACCTGCGGTCAGAGCGCGATAATCTGGCTCTGAGCGCACCGGAGCCGAGGTAATGACTAGTGGCGGTGGCACGTAGTCTCCCCTTTGCGGCGTGTTGATATCATCCAATGTGCCGTCATCGCGGGTGTTAGTCCGCACCAGCAAGACGCGATCCGCGGCCGCACTGGGCATAATGCCGCTACGGATCGGAAAGCCACTAAGCCACGCCGTAGACGTCGCGGTCTGCGCCTCGGCTGCTGTGGTGAACGCCCGCTGGGTCAGGGCAACTCCGCTTTGCAGCGACTGGGGATTCACGGAACCGATCGCCAGGATGTAACCACTCGTGGCGGGAATCCAGAATACCTGCTGCACATAATCAGTGCTAGGCGACGCCGTAACCTGCGAACTCAACTCTGCGGCTGTGCCACCTCCGATGGCAACGACGACCGCCACCGACGTTGTCTTGTCTGCGGCCTGTTTGACCCACGCCAGAAGCTTGCTGTCGGGGCTGAAACTAAAGCTTTGCTCAACCGCACTGTCACTAGTCAAAGACACTGGGTCCTTCAGGCCGGCCGCGTCCTGCAGATATAAGTCGTACTGTCCAGCCTTCTCCACCTGGACGGCGACCCACTGGCCATCAGGGGAGAGCTTGGCGAGACGTTCGTTGCCGAGGTCTTTGGCCGTAACCCGAGCTGCCGGCTGCGGCGCGGCATCCTTGGCCCATGATGCTTTGTAGGCTTTACGTATATCAGAAACCCCGGTCGTGGAGTCGCGACCTGAAATGAAGACCACCAGGCTGCCATCGTCGCTGATCGAGGGCAAACCATCGAAATACTTCGAATCCGTGTTGGTTAACTCGCTGCCACTACGTGCAGGATCGATGCTGATAGCATTGGTTCGATTGTCGCGATGGCAGCCACCGACCAGGGTTGCTACTACGGCTGGAACCACATGAAAAAGCAAGCTTAATATTCTTTTCGGCGTTCTATTCACGGTGTCTTTACCTATTACTTAGCTGCCGTTTTCCACTGGGTTTTTCTGCCCACCTGACGTAGTTTCGACCGTCGTCAGTTGGACGACGATAGCCCCGAGATCCTAATTGATTTCGCACACCTGGTAAATGGCGCATGCCGCAATCTGAGCTGCAGAAAAAAACCATCGCAGCGATCGACATCGGCACCAACTCGGCCCATATGGTTCTCGCTGAGATGGACCACGTCGGTGAAATGCGCATCTTAGATAGCGATAAGGTCAATTTGCGCCTGGGCCAAGCCATCGGCGAAGACGGCAACTTGTCCGACGACGGCATCCGCCGAACGGTAGAAGCGCTTAAGCACATGGAGGAGATCATCCGTCCCTATGGCGCTACCACCAGAGCCGTCGCCACCCACGCGGCACGCGAGGCAAAGAACCACAAGCGCTTGTTCAGCGAGATCGAACGGAGCTGCGGCATCAAAGTCGAGATGATCGATGGCATCGAGGAGGCTCGCCTCGTCTTCCTCGGCATGCGTTACGGCTTGGCGCTTAATGGGGTCTATTGCTTGGGTGTCGACGTCGGTGGCGGCTCGACCGAAATCATCGCCGCCCGCGATGATGATATAGCCTTCGTCTCCTCCGTCAAATTAGGTGCGGTGACCTTAACTGAAAAGTATTTTAAGAAGGGTTACACACCGGAGGCAGCGACTGCGCTAAAAGAACACGTTCGCTCCCGTCTGGCACCGCTCGAGCAGGAAACCCGCAAGTTGAACTGCCAAAAGATGCTGGCCTCCTCTGGGACGGCAAAGGCGCTGGCCTTTCTGCATGCTCGCCTATTTGGCAACGGCGCCATGTCGGATCCAAATGGCTACGTGCTGCCACAAGCCGACTTGTTCAAAATCAGTGAGCAGTTTCTGCGCCTGCTTACGCCACAGAGGATCAAAGAGGCCACCGGGCTTGACTCGGCGCGAGCTGAGATCATCATGGCCGGCTCTGCCGTGCTGGAAGAGATCACCCGGCTGCTTGGCGTCAAAGAGTGGGTGATCACCTCTTTTGGCTTGCGTGAGGGCCTCGTCGCCGACACCTTTTACCGCGCCAACGGGTCGCGTCAGGGCGAGCTGCCAGACATCCAGTGGCATAGCGTGCTGCAATTTGCACGCCGCCTTGGTCTCAATGAGAGCCATGCCTTACACGTCAAGCGCCTGGCGCTTCGCTTGTACGAACAGCTGGCACCTGGCTGCTTTCCGGGTGCCAGCGAAGAGGCCATGCAGGCCGACATTAAGCTGCTAAAAGCCGCGGCCTTCCTGCGTGAAGCCGGAAAATTCATCAGTGCACCGCAATACCACCGCCACTCTCAGTATCTCATATCAAACAGCCGCCTGCCGGGATTTACCGAGGCCGAGCGGCAGCTCATGGGGCTCATCGCGCGCTTCCAGCGCAAAGGCCTACCATCTGCCGACCACGCCGAGTGCGTGGAGCTGACAGCCGGCGATGTCAAGCGCCTGCGCGTCCTCGCTGGTATTGTCCGTTTGGCCGCCGCGCTCGACCGCACCCGCCAGCGCCGCATCGAGGATATCGAGGTGCAGTTTACCAGCGATCGCACCTTCATTCATCTCTGCCACCCAACTGGTAACCACCCGGAAGTGGAGCTGCACAAGGCACAGTTAGAGCGTTCGGCATTGGAAAAATCTTGGGATTTGCCGCTGACCATTGCCGCCAAGGCCATTCCCGCAGAGGCATAACCATGGCTGTAAAAGGCGTCAAACGGGCCGCATATAAAGACCATGCTGCGGCGTTGCGCGCCGTCGCGCACGGCCGCTCCTGGGACGGGGCTTCTCGACTCATGATGGTCTATGGCAGCTGCGATTTACTGCTATCGGAGTCGCTGCGGCTGCTGCGAGACAAAGCGTTGGCAACTGGGGCCGCCATCACCTCTCTCGAAGCCCCGACGCTGACCGAGAATAGCCTGCTTGCGTTCGCGCAACAGACCTCGCTGTTTGAACCAGCAACCTTTTATGTCCTACGCAGAACGGAAAGCGCAAAGAACCTGCCTAAGGTCCTAGCCCGACTGAAAAGCCAGGATCAATTGGCCAACCAGCTATGTTTTGTGTTTCAAGGTGACGCCCTGCCGGCCCCGTTGGCTAAGGAATTCCACCGCCTCAAGGCGCATCAGGTACCGTGTTTTGCGCCGTGGCCAAACGAAGTTCCGCTGGTCCTGACCGCTCTAGCCGATGGCCTTGGCCTAAAACTCAACCAAGATGGCATGCAACTTTTGTTGCAGGCGCACGGCGACGACCTCGTCAAACACGCAAATGAGTTGCGCAAGGTGGCTCTCATACTCGGACCTGAAGGCTGCCGTGAGCCATTGAGTGCCAGGATCTTGGCCCCGCACCTAGAGATGCTACGCGAAGATGATGCACAGCAACTGGACTACTTGCTGCTGCAGCATGACTGGGCCAAGGCCCAGGCTCTCGTCACCGCCTTGCTCACTCGAGGCGAAAAAGCATTGGCGCTCCTGGCTATCCTTGCCAGCCACTGCCGCAACGCCATCCGGATTGCCGAAGCCCAAGCCCGCGGCCAATCAGCTGCAGGCTTGGCCAGCGCCACCCGGCTGTCGCCATTTGTCATCAAAACCTACCTGCCGTATATGGCAAAAAATCGCGATATCAAACGCTTCGTCCTCGCATTAGGCCTATGTCAGACAGCCGACTTACAGTTCAAAAGCCGGCCTATAGCCGAAGCCTTGATCTTAGCGCGGGTCATCGACGTCTTGGCGCGACCATCCTATACTTGATTCGCTAAGTGATTCGCTAAGTGATTTGCTAAGCAATGCTTATTCAAAGCGGTCGAGCCGGGAGTGTCGATGAAGCCAATTGCACCCACGTTGATTCTTGTCACGGTTCTTTTGTCCGCTTACCAGGTTCAGGCCAAAGAATCACCCGCCAAGGCAGACGGTCCCCAGCATGCCGAGCCGGAATCTTTGGGGCGGGTCAGCGAGCTGCTATTACCCCCTTTTCAACTAAGCTCCCTGACCAAAGACCTACCGGCCAACGACCTGCTTTTTCCCGATGAACAATCGCTTATGGTTCTCGGAAGCACCGCCCTTTGGCAATGGCGCATCGGCACCAACTCGTTACAGCGCCTTGTGCTATGGCAAGACAGCGACGCTCAAACCAAGGCGCCTTTGCGCTACTTAGGTGGCGACGGTATTAATCTCTTTGTTGCCGCCGATAACACGTTGTTTCAAATCCACTGGCAGGAAAATGAAATTTTTCGCTATCCACTTCCCCCGGGTCTAAAGGTACGTGGCTTTTCCGGCCAAGCGGATGACTACTGGCTTCTCCACAGCGGCGGCATGATGCAATTTGATCGCTACGGCAAAACCCTGATACCCAGACTAAAAGCGACCAATTTTGCGACTGCGGAGGCGATGGCTTACGAGCCCCACAGCCATATACTCTGGGCGGTGCGAGGCAACGACTTGTGGCGCACTGATCTGAAACAAAAAGCGCCCCGGGGGCGGGTCGTGTTTTCCGCCCAACATCCGCTGCACGGCCTGAGCTTGCCGGATGGCGCCCACGGCGATATCATGACTCATACCGATCATGCAGTGCTGCGGTTTGGCGAAAGTGGCATCATGCGCCCGTCAATTCCAGTCGAAGGGTCGCGCCGGCTCATCACGATGGCGATTAGCGCTACCAACCATGTCTATTTGTTTAGCGACCAACTTTTGGAAGTCTACGAGATCCAAAAAAGGCAAGCTACTCGCTACCTTCTGCCACTCGAGAATGTTGAACAAGTCAGCGCCATAAGGCTCTCGGGTCAGCACGTGGCCGTTTTGGTGAGTGGCCGACCAAGGCTGTTTCGCCTCGACACAAGCGGTCGGAAACGCTAGGATTTCACCACCCCATCACGATCATAGGACGCCAAGATCTAAAGGTCCACGGCGAGGAACAAGCGATGCGCCAAAACGCCTCGAGACAAAGACTCTGCGCCATCATCGGAACGCTTGCGTCTCTGGTGATCGTCCCATCATGCACCACAACCAATGAAGACCAAGGCGAGGTTCCTGCGACCGAGTCCGTGCCCACCTCGCCGCCCAGCCCAACTGAGGTGAGCAAAGAAGCGGCCAGCGATCCGAGCACTCCTGCTTATGCCCTACGGTCATTGGACCGCGTCACGGCAGGACATCCCGAGCTTCTTGCTGACGTCAGCGATGTACGCGCCCTGCTCAGTGCTGCCAACAAAGCGGCTATCGGCGATAAAGCGGGCGCCCAAGCGGCCTGGTTCGAGGCGCTTACGCTCACCTCTTCGGGCTTTGGCAAAATGGCGCTTACTGGATGGCTTAAAGCGTATACGGATAACCTCGGTCACAAATCCGACCCCGCGGTCTTAGCGCGGTTGATCACCGCTGAGACCCGCAATGGCAGTGTTAGCCCCTACATGATGGCAAAGAATCTAACCAATGATGAGGCTATCCTGCCGTTGCTGCAAAGCACCGTGCCGCAATGGCTAACGACAGACGCCGTGACCACTCCAGCCAAGACCGAAGCCAAGGCCGCAGTTTCTCCACCAAACTTAGCGACCTTGCCAGACGGGGACCCGCTCCTACATAAAATCGCAGTGAAAGTGTGCAAGGCCAGGGTTCAGACCAGCAGAAACTGGCAAGCTTGGAGCGAGTCATTGAGCGCAGAGGTCCGCGCCTATTGGCAGGCTCTGCTTGCGGACAACTGCGGCTTGGGCCCAAACCTAGCAATACAGGGCTACCAACAAGCCTATCCGCTTCTCGCCGCCCAAGCTCAGACCTTGGCCATGGCGATTGAGGCTGCCGGACGTTTGGCCGCGCTGCAGCGAGCCAACGGTTTACGAACCGAGGCAGCCACGACTTACAGCGCATTAGTCGCGTTGTGGAACAAAACCGGATTGCTCCCCGGAGCCCTCGGTTTGAGCCCTCAAGCCCAGAGCTTGCGGCGCATCGATGAAACCTTGTGGGCAGCCCGCTATCGGGCGTTGGTCGGCGACTACGAACATGCCAAGGTGTTTGCACAAAGCGCCTTAGATCAAACCAAGCAAATCGCCATCAAACGTGCGCAATTTAAGCCGCAGATACGTGAGCAGATCGCCTCGCTGCGAGCCGATGCATACCACACACTGGCCTTTCGGGTCGCCGTCGAGCAGCACCAGTTCACCAGTGCCCTATCGTTGACGCTGCTTGGCCTAGACACCCCCGACCTAGCCAAGGACTGGCGCGAACGATTGACCTGGAACGCTGGACTTTACGACTACCTGGACGGTAATTTCGCGGGTGCCCGCAAGCGTTGGAACAGCCTACTCCTAGAAACTCAGGAGGAGTGGCTCCAGGCGACGCTAAAATTCTGGCTAGCCCGCACCTCAGCCAAGTTGGGAGACCAAGCCGGGGCACAGTCCCAAGTCGCCAAGCTGATCCATGAGCATCCCCTCAGCTACTATGCCGTGGTCGCCTGTAAAGAGGCAGGGCTGCAAGATGGAGCGCCCCAATGGCCTAAGACCTTTGGCCCGCTGTCTGCGCTTAGTCAGACTATGGCTCTTGTCCATGACTTCCAATTACAGACCACCCGCCAGTCGGCCATCCTTCGCCCGCTCCTCAGTCGAGCGGAAATCCTCACGGCGGCAAACCTTGGACCATTCGCGCGGGAGGCCGTCAATGAACTTGAGCAAGCACTCGGACCTATTGGTGACATTCGCCAGCGCGCCCAACTCTATGTTTACCTGAGCCGCCTCCACTTTCGGGCCGGTAACTACCTGGCCGCAATCAATATCACGTCCAAGCTAGCGAAACAGGTTCCCGACTTTTGGCAGTCCTGGCCCGACCAGCTGTTGATCTATTTCGCCCAGCCCTTTAACGCAGAGTACTCCTACAGCGCCGAAACCAGCGGCGTCGCCAAAGAGGTCTTACTCGGCATCTCCAGACAAGAAAGTGGCTTCACACCGGACATTCGCAGCAGCGCTAACGCAACCGGCCTCATGCAACTCATAGCACCTACGGCGCGACGTTTTGCCAGTGAACTCGGCATGCGAACGGACCCCCTGGATGAGCTGCTGCAAGAGCCTGCCACAAATATTCGTCTCGGCGCCCACTATCTAAAATTTCTTGGGGCCCACTTCAAAGGCTTCCCTCCAGCGATCTATGCTGGCTACAATGCAGGCGAATATGCCGTCGACCTGTGGCTGCAGCGCCGCGGTCATAGCGATCCCCTGGCATTCATCGAACTGATCCCATTTGGCGAAACCAAAGACTATGTCAAGGGCGTGTGGCGCAACGTGCTCGTATACCGAGAACTTGACCAAGCGAGCCTAGGCCCGGTACAGCCAGGCTTTGATTTGGGGTTTGCTGGCATTGTGGGAGCATGATAGAACGTTATCCATTGACTTGACTCCTGAAGGGATATGCAATGGCGTTGAAAACGCAGCGGGACCCGCGTCGAGAGGCGGTCGGCTGGATTAGCCTTTTGGTCGTTATGGTGCTCTTCCCAGTCATGTTTTATCTGTGTGTATTCTTCCCGATCTGGGTAGGCTTGACCCCCCGCTGGTAATCAGTCGGGAATGGCTTCGCACTGACCTGGTTTATAGACTCGGACCATCACAATCATGCACCAATATTCAGAGCACGAACGTGCGGACTTTAGGCGCTTCAGTAAGCTTCTAACCTGGGCCGCCTCACTCACTTTTGGTTTGATCTGCCTCGGCTCCCTCGTACGGGCCTCAAACTCTGGCCTGTCATGCCCTGACTGGCCGTTGTGCTACGGCAAAGCCGTACCCCTGTTCGACACCCATATCTTCCTCGAGTGGTTTCACCGAGTAGTCGCCGCAAGCTTGGGCTGCCTCATGATCACTGCGGGCGTTAAATTGATGCGCTCTAGACTACTGCGCCGTCCATTTGCCCTGCAACTATCGGCCAGCGCAGTCCTTCTCAGCATCCAGATCGTACTCGGTGGCTTAACGGTACTAAAGCTACTCGACCCTGCGACCGTTTCTGCTCACCTCGTAAACGCATTGCTATTCTTTACCGTGCTGGTTTGGATGGCCATGAGGGCCCATTCGCTGGCCACGGAGCCTGACACTCAGGAGCACATTCCAACGCCGCTTTCGATTCGCGCTGGGTTTATCGCTCTGACCTTCCTCATGTTCGTCCAGATCGGCATTGGCGGCACCGTCAGCAGCCGCTACGCAGGCCTAGCGTGCCCAGATTTTCCCACCTGCAACGGGTCCTTTATCCTGCCCCCAAATCTACCGCAGGCATTGCAGATGCTGCACCGGGGCTTCGCTCTAATGCTGCTCATCTACACCTGTTGTCTTAGTACGTTCGGCTCACGCATTCGCTTGCCGAGTTCGGCGCGGCGCGCCGTCCGCTTGGTACCTCTGCTAGTCCTAGCGCAGATCGGATTGGGCATGATCAACATCTATTTCTCCTTGCCGATCTGGGCTTCGGCGCTGCATCTAGCGAACGCAGCAGCACTCTACAGCCTGCTCCTCCTTGCCAGCATCGATCTGTTGGCACAACGCAAAGGATACCATCACATTGCAATCTCTCGACATAACAGCGCTGCCGAGGGCGGGAAGCGTTTCGTGGCGCAGCTACCTACCACTCACTAAACCGACGATCACGCTGCTGGTCGTGGTGACGATTATCCCGGCACTGCTCCTGGCCGCCAACGGATTGCCTCCGTTGCTTACGTCACTGGCAGCTTTGCTGGGCACCTATCTGGCCTCCGCTTCGGCCTCGGTATTCAACCATCTGCTCGACGCCGATCTTGACCAGGTCATGAACCGCACCCGCGACAGGCCCGTTCCGTCCGGACAAGTGTCGCCGCAGGGCGCTTTCGCCTTTGGCTCAGCTTTAGGCGCGGCGTCCCTGCTTGTGCTCTACAACTGGACGACGCCTCTGGCCACGACGGTGGCCTTCCTCGCCAATGCCTTCTATGTCCTTGGTTACACCCTATGCCTAAAGCGCTACACTGACCAAAACATCGTCATCGGTGGTGCTGCTGGCGCCGTTGGTCCGCTCATTGGCTGGGCGGCGATTACCGGCACGATCGGCTGGCCGGCTTGGGTGCTCTTTGGCGTGATTGTGCTGTGGACCCCACCTCATTTCTGGGCACTGGCCATCAAATACAAAAACGACTATGCGACTGCAAATATCCCGATGCTTCCGGTCACCCGCGGTGACGAAGCCACTAGACGCCAAATCTTTGCCTACACTTTGACGCTTATACCACCGATCATCGCCCTGTTTTACTTTGGCGCGGCCGGGACCTTTTACCTGGTGACGAGCTTAGCCGCGACCTTGTACTTCTGCTGGAAGGCTTGGCAGCTTTACCAAAAGCATGACAACAGCGGCGCTATGCCAGTGTTTCATTACTCTTGCCTATACCTGTTTGCCATCTTCGGCAGCTTGACCATCGACCGCCTCCTCGGAGGTTTACTATGAGTCAGACATTACAGATGTTTTTGCAACGCATCTTCCTCGGGCCAAGGTCAAGTTTTCGCAATGGTCACCGCCCGTGGTTATACTCAGGCTTTATCGCCCTGATTATTTTGCTGATTGGAATGTCTGGGGCTAGGCATTATTAGCCCCTTGCCAGGTTAAAATGACGCCTTACTATCTAAAAGAATGTATTTTTCCCTTTCATGTTTAAACCGAATGCCGCCTTATGATTGAAAAAATTAAAGCTCTCATTGAGGACGAAATAAACCCGCAATTACAGCTGCATGCCGGCGGTTGCGAGCTACTCGATGTCGATGATGGCGTTGTAACCCTTCGAATGTACGGAGGGTGCTCTGGGTGTCCGTCAAGCGCCATCACCCTTTTTAATGGCATCGTGCCGATCCTCAAAGAGCACCTACCCGACATTAAAGATGTCATCCTCGGATAATCAGCCCAACCAACTATTCGCTCAAGTCGAGCGCCAATCAGCCGATGATCATCCTGAAGCAAATACTTGATTCAGGAGTACAAAATGCGACTTGGAGCAGCCTTAGCTTTACTGTTGCTGACTAGCTCGCCTCTACTTGGTGCGACCCCACCGACGGGCAAGGTCCATCATACCTATCCACAACCGCCGATACCGCGGCCGGCTGACCCCATGCATATAACACCCGGCGTGCAGATCCCTGAGCACCCCGAGTATTACACCTGGCGCATCACCAACAAGCTAGCTGGAGGGAAGGCCGTGTACCAGGAAGCTGTGCCTCTCTACCGAATCAAATACCTTGAACGCACGACTCGGAAGGGCGAAATCGCAGTGGGGACGACGGTGATCCTCGACCACGTCGCCCGCCTTGGTCGGGTCCTCTACTATCAAGTGCCCGCACCGGATGCGGACCCGGGCAAAGTCCCTACTGATCCGGATGATATGGCCTGGGTTAACGGCATGTTCATCGAGCCAGTCGCCTATCAACCGCCAGCCGGCCGCTGAACTAGTCCTGCTCGTCGTCCTGCCAAACAACTTCGTCATCGACTAAATCCTCGTCAATGAGTTCATCGTAGAAATCGACTTCATCAACATAGATGCGTTCGGGGTGTGCCAGGCGCTCCCGCATCGTCCGGATACGCTCAACCAATTCCTGGCGCAGCTCACTCTGGTCCACAGCCTCGACCAAACCACGAGCTAGGAGCTGCTCGGTGGTGACCGAAAGATTTTTAAGCAGGGTTTCCGCCATATTTAGTCGCAAAATGCGCAGCGTACCGAGCTGCTCCAACATGGCTTGGTCAAACTTGCGTGTTAAGATTGGGGCGGCATCATTCATGGGGAAAATCCTGTCTACAGCAGCGTTGGGAAGACTCCGGGTCGCAAACACCCACCCGAGTGTCTCAGTTCTCCCCAAGCAAACAGCGTGCCACTACTGCGGCGACGTAACCCACTGAAAGTACGCTTGGGCTGCATGTTTACCGATTGGACAGGCGCCCACCGAAGGTACCATCACATCTTCGGCCGACCTGCAATCTCAAGGGGTGACTCGGTCAGGATGACCACCTCACCGTCGCTCTTGATGCCTAAGGTGTGTTCCCACTGCGCCGAGAGGCCGTTATCAATGGTCACGGCAGTCCAGCCATCGCGCTGCACTTTGACCTTCCAGTGGCCCTCGTTGATCATCGGCTCGATCGTAAACACCATCCCAGGCCCAAGGCGCGTGCCCTTTCCGGCTTGCCCATAGTGGAGGATTTGCGGGTCTTCATGAAACACTCGACCGATACCGTGCCCCACGAACTCCCGTACGACACTAAATCCCTGCCCCTCGGCGTAGCGCTGAATCGCAGCACCGATGTCACCGGTACGAGCCCCGTCATGCACGGCTTCGATCCCTTTGAACAAACAAGCATGTGCGACCTCTGTCAGCCGCCGTGCGACCGGCGGAATATTCTGACCGACTAAATACATCCGCGAGGTGTCACCATGGAAGCCATCCACGATCGAGGTCACGTCGATGTTGATGATGTCTCCCTCTTTCAGCTTCTGCTTGCTGCTCGGAATACCGTGACACACGACTTCGTTGACCGAGGTGCAAATCGATTTCGGAAAACCCTTGTAGTTTAAGGGGGCCGGGATACCGCCATGCTTGACGGTATAGTCATGGACGATGTCGTTAAGTTCGAGGGTCGACACACCCGGTTTGACGTAGTCGCCGATTAAGTCGAGCAAGGTCGCTGATAATCTGCCAGCGGACCGCATGGCATCAATCTCGGCATCTGATTTTAAAACGATCATTTCTGTACTCCTGAGAACTAAAAGCCTGCCCCTCCTATAATAGGAGACGGCGAAACCAGTCTGGGTCGCGAAGGTTGAGAGATCCGGCAGGCAGACGCACGGCTGGTCCACTTTCCAGACAAGCTTTTTGACGGAAAAGAACGGTGACGGGCTCCAACTCGCTGAGCCTCTTTTGCACCTGCTTTAGACTGTTAAAATCGGGCAGCAACGTCGTTAAACTTGCTGCATATCGCTCGAGGAGCTGGTCCAGCTCCGCGTCGCTTAGCGCATCAAATGGCCCATAAACCTTGCGACCGCGGTGAAAATTTCCAAGAAGATTAAGACGAGGCCAGTCGATGTCAAACAGCGCCAAGGTCCCGTCAATGAGCTGGCTGTCCGCATCCTGTTTGCTACCAACCCTAAACTCCAACCGAATGCCCACAGCGGCGAAGGTATCGGCAAGTACCTTTTCGGCGAGGTTGGGTGACGGACCAGAAGAAACAAAGGTCAATGTGAGCGGCGCGCCGGCGCTGTCCAAACGCGGCGATCCAGAGGTTTTTCGCAGATAACCAAGGCGGTTCAATGCCGCCGAAGCAGCATGCAGGTCAAAACCATGGGTGGGCGTCTGGAGGTGATAACCTGGGTGCTCGTGAGGTACCAGCGACGAGGTGACCTCCGCTAACTGCGCCGCACCAGCAGCCACCAGGGCCGCGCGCGGTATCAGTGCGCTTAGTGCCCGACGCAGTCCTGGATTAGCCATAAGCCCATTCTGAGTGTTCCAGACGATCATGGCTACTTGCGGCAACTCCAGCGTTCGATCGCAGCCTGAGCCCCTATCCGAAGGGCGCTGCTCGGGCGTGCTGGTAATCGCACTGGCGTAACGCAGCTCAAGGTACTGCGGAGGTAGCTTCGCCGGCCGTTCCGCTGCTTTGTAAATCGCCAGCTGCGGCAGCTCCTTGGTCGATTTGTAGCTTTCCACGGGTAGCAATAGCAGGCCGAAGGGCTTGAGGCTGGGGCGGTACAGACCGACGCACTCAAACGCAAAGGAAGACTTTTGTCCACCATCTACCGAGCGAAAGAATGGTGCGCCATTGACAATAAACGGCCCAAACGGCGGCTCTTGCTGAAAATGTATGCTCGCCCCAAACGGACCATCGGTGCGGACTTCAAACTTTGGCAATGTCCACAGGCCATCCGAGCGTTCCGCGGCAAGAAGGGGCAGCTGCGCGCGTAAAAAGCCCGCCAGCTCCGCCCCCGTCACGGCCTGGCCGGACCACCAAAAGAGCCCTGGCCTTAGTTCATAATGGAAGACCACGGCGTCCCCGGAGCTGGGATGCTCCTGGCTGACTCTTTTAAGCAACAGCTCTTCGGATTTTTTTAGGCTGAGGTTTAAGCGCGTCAAGGCCGGGCAGATCTGCCGACCGACCACGGGATCATCACCAATCGCTCGCTGCGGCGAAGCGCCGCTGAGGTCAGGCAGGGCCCACCCCAGCACCGCAATTGGCTGAGGGGCCGCCGATGCAACGGCCGAAGCCGCCGCCCAGACTAAAGCCCCTACCAATATCGATATAATTTTGTTCATATAGTTTACTGTTGCAAGGCGGAGGCTGCCCGTTAACCGGTCAAATGATCGAGTCTAGGCTTTTTTGATGAGAATAGAAAGATCCTTCGATGTCGTCGTCATCGGCACCGGTATCTCGGGACTCGCCACGGCATACCACCTTCAACGCCTCGGTATCCAGCGCTTAGCCATTGCCGGACCAAACCTTGAAGCGAGTGCCACTAGCCGCTCGGCTGGCCTGATTAGCGGCGGGCAAGTCGATAATTTCACCAGGATTGCGCAAGCACACACGGCAGAACGGGCCACTGCCTTATGGCGCTTTGGCGACGCGGCGTTCGATGCGCTCGTCGCCTATCTGCAGCGGGGGGGAGTTAAACACCTAAAAAACAGACGGTTGCGCCTTCTGACGAGCCCCAGTGAACAAAGGGAGGCCGCTTTGGCCGTGGCGCAGATGACAGCCAACGGTCTTTCAGCGCAGCTCATCGCTACCAAAAGCACTGACCCAGATGGCCTCCTTGAAAGCCTGCAAAGCCGCATCCTCGGCGTCCAAAGCGACGGTGGCCGCGGCGGCTGGGTCGATCCCAAGGCACTGCTCAATAAGCTGCAAAGCGACACCGCTACGCTGCCGCGCTTGAACGTGGTCCAAGCCATTGATGACGCAGGTGGCGCTCCGTTGCTGCGACTCATGGATGGCTCGACCATCTCCTGCGAAATCGTCGTCGCTGCAGCCCATCTCCAAATCCGCTCCCTACTTCCGGACCTGGCTCCAGCTCTCGTCAGCTTTGCCGACCAATGGCTGCATCTGTCCCTCAAGCACCTGCCCAAGGACGCTCTGGGTACCGCCTTTAGCGCCAACAACACCCATGAATGGGGGGTTTTTTCCTCACCCAACCGGCTGCGCCTAGGTGGTGCCCGCTACCTCCGGCCAATGGCTGGGATCGAAGCTACTACACCCAGCGTCGAGCCCAAGGTCACGGCGCAGCTTTTGGCGACGCTAGGCGAGATGTTTAGTTTTGCTGAAGGGGCCAAGATACTAACTAGTCACGCCTCGCTTGACATCAATCCATGCGACGAGCTACCGCTCATTGGGCCATCTTTTGGTAGCAGTCGCATCTTGGTCGCGACTGGCTTTATGGGCACCGGCCTGACCACTGGCTTTTGGGCAGGCAAATGCCTCGCTGATCTTGTGGCCTACGGCAAAGCACCAGACCTCCCGCGCTTCCTTTGGCCCGAACGTCTACGCACTCTTTCATCGTCATAACGGATGAACCATGACCGAACCAAAGATTCGACCGGCGCGACTTACCAGCTGCCCGACGTGTAAGAAAAGCGTTGTCTACGACGTCGCCAACCCATTTCGGCCGTTTTGTAGTGAGCGTTGCAAAAATGAAGACATCATAGCTTGGGCCGACGAGGGTTTTCGCATCGCCGGTAAAGCCCCGGATCCTGACGAGGAGGGAGATGGCGACTCCCCACTGCACCCAAGCGCCTCGTTAGACCATGAGGATTAGTCGAGCGCTGAATGGCTTAGGACGGAGCCGGCAATGGATTGCAGGCGATGGTTAGTGCTTCGACCGGTTGGCCTTTTAGCAGATGCTCTTGCAGCACTGCCTCAATGTGTTCAGGAGTTAAATCCTTGTACCAGGTACCCTCGGGGTAGACGAGGCCAACGGGTCCATCACGACACACTCTGAGACATCCGACGCGCGTACGAAACACCGAGTCATCGACCAAGTTCAGCTCTCGCATACGCTTTTTAAGGTAGTCCCAACTTTCTTTTCCCTGCTTGTCGCTACAGCATTTGTCACCGGTGCAGATGAAAATGTGCCGCTGGTAATGACCGATATTCAATCCTTGGACCACTGCCTGAAGGTTCTTGCTGCTTCTATCACTCTTGCTCATCGGAGAACCTCATGGTTGGTGCAAACTCAGGTCACGCAACCGACGCAGGACCAGCTTGCGCAGGCCCACCATTGATTTCACTTTAGCCTGAGCCCCAGAGCGCTGGTCTTTACCGCCAAAAAAAGGCGGCAACAACTCCGCCAGAATCAGCAATAAGGCATCGACATCGGGTGCCGCCTGCAGCCACTCGTCGATCACAGCATAGTCTTGGTAAGGGAGAAATAAGGCCTGCCCCTGACAAGCCAAAATATAATGCGCAACCAGTTCAGGAGGGCGCAGGCCCTCGACATCGACGTAGCTCATGGCTCTTGGCTACTCGTGCGCATCTGGCGCACCTGCGCCTCCAGCGTGGTCACCTTGGTACTAACGTCCTCGAGTGCCGCACTGTAGCGCTTGAGCTCTTGTAGGTGGTCATGAATGCGGACCAAATTGGCAACGCGAATCGGTAGCGACGCCAGATGCGCGGGCGCTAAAATATCGAAGTACCAATTATCCTGTACTGCAGTCGGCAGGATCTCGCTGAGGCCCTCAAAGGGAATATCCGCGAGGATCACCACGGGTGTCCAAATCGTGCCCAAAGCCTGGATCCGACCGCGTAAGCCACCCAGCCAACGCGAAAAGTCGATGGCGGCAACCTTCTGTGCGGCGATGATCAGCAGGTCGCAGTGGGCAGCCTCAGGACCCTCCAGAGCTTTCAAGTGAGTGAGCGTGACATCGCCAAGACGCTTAAGATGCTGCTCCAGAGCCATGCTGTCGGCGTCGACCACGCGCGCTTCGGCACTCCAGTAACAAACACGCAGGCGACGACCAGAAAAAACAGGGCTAGAAGACATGCTAAAGACTCTTGCCGGCTCAATCCGGTGGTTTCTCGATTTTGGCTGGCCAAGCCGTCCCGAAAAGCGCCAAAATCGAGCTGAGATGAACGTGCGGACGGGCATGTCACTATAACAGGGACGATTTGAAGGCAGGAGACATTTATGCAAACGGTCCGGGCCAAAGCTCCGACACGGATTGATTTAGCCGGTGGTACCCTGGACTTATGGCCGATTCACCATCTGCTGCGCCATAAGGCGACCGTCAACGTCGGGGTAACCCTGTATGCCAAGGCTGAGGTCGGGCCCAGTCCGGATGGCTTGTTTCACCTCATCAGCCTCGATCAAGAAACGGCGATTAAAGGCGACTTTGCGACGGTCGTCGGCAATCACGACCTTCCCTTACTGGGCCTGTTGCTCGGCGCCTTTTGGTCGGCGCAGAGAGCGCCGCTAACCATCAAAACCAACGCCATGTCACCAGCCGGCGCCGGGTTGGGTGGATCGTCTTGCCTGGGTATCGCCGTGGCCGGAGCTCTGCAAAAGCAGCGCGAGCTGCATGGCCTGACGCCGTTACTTGGCGAGGCTGACCTCATCCGTGTCGTCCAGGATGCCGAAGCTAAGCTTATCCATGCACCCACTGGAGTTCAGGACTATTGGGGGGGCATACGTGGTGGCGTCAATATCCTGCGTTTTCCCTTTGGCAAGGTGGAGGTCGAGACCCTGCCGGCCGCTCAGCTACCCGGACTCACGGATGAACTCATCCTCTGCTACAGCGGTAAATCACGCGCTTCGGCATTGAACAACTGGGAGATCTTCAAGCGCCTGTTCGACAAGGATCCAGAACTCCTCGCAGCCTTCGAGATCCTCGGTGCCACGGCAGAAGACTGCGCCGCAGCCGTCACGGCGGGTGACCTTAGGCAAACCCTGCGGTTGTCGCAGCAAGAGTGGCGTCAGCGCATCGCCATGTGGCCAAGCATCGAAACCGAAGAGACGCGGCGGATCGACCTTGCTGCGCGTGGGGCCGGCGCCGAGTTCAGCCGTGTCTGCGGCGCTGGTGGCGGCGGCGTGATGGCTGTCTTCGCGCCACCACAGCAGCATCAAGCCGTTAAAAAAGCTATGGAACAAGTTGGTGGTCGGATCCTCGACGCCACCGTCGCAGCATCGGGGCTAAGCCTTGAAATTGTCTAAAGCAGCACCTCTCAAGAACACCAAACTCAGTCACCCCCATGGCTCTGCGGAGGCCGTACCCCAAGTTGGTAGCCCTGCGTTTGAAAAACTGATTAAGCGGCAGATCCTCGGTCGACCACAGGAGGCGCTGGTGCGCTTTGCCAAGGGGATGGGTGATCTGTGCCTAGCTGAAATCGTGGCGCTACTGGGCACGCTTAAGGTCGACGGCGCCGATCAACCTCAGTGCCAGCTTACGCCTACTTGCATAATGATCACGCAGGTGAGCCTGCGCACTTTAGTGTCCCTGACGGCGCTGCTGACGACAGCACGCGAAGTGCTGTGGCTTGTCGGCTCAGGGCGAGCTGGATCGATCGGTGAAATCAAAGACCGCTGTGCCGCCGTACCGTGGCCACTCCTGTTAACACGGGGGTCCACGTTAGGTTTGCGGGTGGCGTCTACGTCCAGCCATGTGTTTCATGAGGGCAAAGTCGCCGAGTTAGTCGGCAAGGCTCTAGCCAAGCACGGCATGAGCGAGGTGCCAAAGGTGAGTGCTAGGCAACTGCTCGATGTCCGCCTGATTGATGATCGCATCGCTTTCGCCCTGAGTCTCGCCGGGCGTCCACTATACCAACGTCACTATAAAAAGGCCCTGGCTGGAACCGCAACGGTGAAAGAAGATATCGCAGCCGCTTGCACTCAAGCGACGCTTCGCTTTGCCACAGAGCACCAAGGTGCATCCTACCAACCAGGTCGGATCTTGGTGCCCTTTGCTGGTAGCGGAACTTTGGGCTTTGAGGCCGCCATCGCCTTGCGCCGTATTCCGCCGTGGATCTTTTTTGGCCCCCTTGGGGCTGAGGCTTTTCCGTGCATACCGCAAGCAACCATGAACTTTATGCGGCGTGCTTCGCTAACTAGGATGCAGGAGGCGGGAGACCGCCATTTAGAGGTCACCTTCATCGACGATGACGCGGCCCAAGTTGAGGCCTTGCGCATCAATACCGCTAACTTCAACGACCACGTTACGGCGACTGGTGGCGAAGCCACCGCATTCACGATCATCCACAGCGACTTCTTCGAATGCACCTGGCCGGCCGGCGACGGCCACCTGTTCATTGCACTGAATCCGCCTTTTGGCCTACGCCTAGAGGACCGTGCCGCCGTCGACCGACTGTATCCGCGTTTGGCAAAAACCATCAGCGGCGCTCCAGGAGCCCTGGCTGGCTTTGCCTTAGCGCCGACCGAGGCGGTCGCGCGGCGCTTTGCTTCTGGTCTAAAAGATATGGCAACGCAACTGCGTCCGTTCAATCACGGCGGCAGAACCGTGTACCTGGTCATGTTTAGCCGCGCCACATGAGCCAGCGCCGACCAGATCTTGACAAGCATCAGCAAATCTGGCCGAATGTGGCGCTTGCATAGAAGGAGAGACGATCATATGTCCGAGCACACAACCGCTATCACCGACGCGAATTTTGACGCTGCGGTGTTGAAATCCACCCAACCAGTACTTGTCGATTTTTGGGCCCCCTGGTGTGGACCCTGTGTCGCGATTGCCCCGTTACTTGAGACCCTGGCTCAGGAATACAAGGGCCAAGTCACGATCGGCAAAATGAACGTCGATGAAAACGCCAACACAGCGGCGACCTACGGCGTACGCTCAATCCCCTTCCTCGCCTTGTTTAAAGACGGCAAGGTGGTCGATACCGTCGTCGGTGCCGTGCCTAAGACCAAGTTGGTCGACCTGATCAAGAAAGGTCTGTAATGGCTCAGTCGCCGGGAGCGCTTTCGCGCGCCCGGGGTCGGCTTGAGCGCACCTTGTTACAGTCGGGCATGTGCCTGGCCGGAGTCGACGAGGTCGGGCGCGGCTGCCTGGCCGGACCGGTGCACGCCGGCTGTGCGATCATCGACTGGAGTAAATTTAAGCGCCTACCAAGCAAGCGGCGGCAGCTGATCAGAGATTCAAAGCAGCTGACGGCCAAGCAGCGGACTGAGCTTGTACCCCAACTGATCGATCTTTGCCTCGAATGGCAAGTCGCCAGCGCCAGCGCCAAGGAGATCGATCGGCTAGGCATTGTCGCCGCAACCTTTCTCGCCATGCGACGGGCGATCAGCGGCTGCAAGACGCCCATCGATATGCTGCTGATCGACGGCAAATGGCCGCTAGCCGGCTACACTGGGCCCCAGCAGGCCGTCATTAAGGGCGACTTTCTCTGCTATTCGATCGCCGCAGCATCCATTTTAGCTAAAGAGGCAAGAGACCAGTACATGCGCGAACAAGCTGGTCTGTTCCCGGCCTACGGCTTTACCTCACATGTCGGTTACGGGACCAAGCTACACCTTGCTATGATTGAGCAGCACGGCATTTGCCCACTGCACCGGACTAGCTTTGCCCCGATTAAACCTCACGTCCAAGCAGCGTCGCAGCAGCGCTGACGCCGAGCACTACGTTGCCACTGCCCTGCAGCGACAAGGCTGGAGGATCCTAGCTCGCAATTTTCGCCACATTGGCTTTGAACTCGACCTGGTCGCGTTAAAAAGCCAAACGCTGATCGTCGTTGAGGTGAAGGCGCGTCGCCACCGCCCAGACTCGGAGCGCGAACTCAGTCAACTCTTACCACGGAAAAAGCGCGAAGCCCTGCTGCGTGGTGCCACAGCAATGAGTTCGCGCCTTGAAACTACCTACAACACCATCAGGATCGACTTAGCCATCGTCTACAGGGGCGATCAAGGTCGCCCATGCATCGACTACCACGTCAATGCCCTAACCCATTACTGAGCTGGTTCAGCACCGGTGTCTTGCTGCGACGGAGCGTCTGCACCTGGGATGGCCATGAGCTCACGCTTGCCGTGGAAGCGACTGCGAATCCGCGCGGCCTTACCAGCCAAATCGCGCAAGTAGTATAGACGCGAGCGACGGACGATCCCCGAGGCGACCACTTCCACCGAGTCAACGAACGGCGAGTAGAGGGGGAAACAACGCTCAACGCCAACGCCGTTAGCACCGATTTTACGCACGGTGAAGCTGGCGTCCGCGGTCCCTTTGCGGAAGCGGATCACCACGCCCTCGTATTGCTGGATGCGAAACTTTGCCTTATCCGCACCTTCCTGGATTTTATAGGAAATGCGGACGGTGTCACCCGAGCGGAAGGCTGGGTGTTGCTTGCGTTCGCTAAAAACGCGCTTTTCGAACTGGGCGATAATGCTATTCTTCATGACAAAACCCACAGTAGCAAAGAATGTTGTGCCTAACTCAGGCATACGGGAGCAGACTACGTATCGCGTCTTGCTTGCCGCGGTCAAGGCCTGTTCCAGCCCTCACCACGACTAAGCGCGCTTGCGACTGCCGACCGCTGCGGTCTTGACCTTGTCCTTGGCTTTGAACAAGAGCGCAGCGAGGCCATCGGCTTCGGCATCGGCAAATACCTGACCGAGATCCTCGCGGTCCTCGGTCCGCATGAGGGTGCGCATCTTGGGCATGAGGATTTGCTCTTCCTGCTCAAAATGCTTGACTAAAACGGCATGCAGCTCGGCTAGATGCGGGGCAAAGTCAGGCTGCTCCTCACCGCTCTTGGACCAAAGCTTCGCCAGTGACTTTAGGTGCCTATCGATGATCGCAGCATTGGCTGCGCCAATCGCCACGAGGTTATCGGCACCCGGAAATAGACCAGCGATTTCGGGGTACAAATAGTCCTGTTCAAGGGTCATATAGGCTTCTAATCGCTGCGTCAGGGCAGCAAACTCCAAACGCCGCTGGTTACTACAGGTCGTGGTCTCTAGTTGACTGCAAGCCGCTGTAATAGCGTCATGGTGGGACTTGAGAAAGTGCAAGATATCCATGATTGACTCTCCTCGCTGTACATCCGCTACAACCACCACAAAGACTCTGGATTCTGGCATTTAGGTTGTGCAGGCTCGCTTAGCGACTCACCCTTTAGACAAAATTCCCTAGGTAAGCAACCAAAGAATTCGTTGACAACAGCAGGAAGAATCTAGTCGATACCCCTTATCAACCTCTAACTTTGGCGCCAGGCGGTCGCTTTCTTGCCTGGATCACCCCCGCGAGCTAAAGTGGGGCGCGGCAGCGGCGAAGGCGCCGCCACCAAGCACCTACACAGAGGACCTAAACGTGATTTCGCCGACGGTTGGAAGCATTGCCGACAGGATTCGCAGCGGCGCCGTCATCAGCACGGAGGAGGCCGAGGCCCTGTGGACGCATGCTGGCGACCAGTTGCTCAGCGAGCTAGCAACCACCGTTCGCGACCGACTGCACCAGCCGCAGACCGCGACCTATATCAAAATGGCGATCGTCAATTACACCAACGTCTGCGTGGCCAAGTGTGATTACTGCTCGTTTTATCGTCTGCCGCACCAAAGTGGGACCTATTTACTCGACTTCGATCAAGTCTGCGCCAAGATCGACGCCTTGGTGGCCTTCGGCGGCAAGTTGGTCGGCTTTAATGGCGGCTTCCATCCGCAACTGCGACTGCATGACTATGCCGAATTATTTTCGCGCATCCACGCCCGCTACGGTGACGACTTGGCCTTTTACGAAATGACCGTGGCCGAATTCATGTTCAGCTGCAAGCTGTCGAAGATACCCTACGACGAAGGTGCGCAGATCCTGCGCCAAGCAGGAACCAGGTGGATCACCGGGGGTGGCGCTGAGATTTTGGATGACGGCTTTCGGCGGCGGCACAGTCCAGGAAAGTACACAGTGGCCGATTATTTCTTGGCGCAGCGAGCCATCCTCGCAGCCGGCCTTGGATCGACAGCAACCATGGTGATCGGCTTTGACGAAACACTGGCGGAGCGCCTCAATCACCTGGCCAGCCTAAGGTCCTTCCAAGACAGCGTCGGCGGCGGACTCACTAGCTTTCTGTGCTGGACCTACAAACCCTGGAACAACGTCCTCGGCGGCACTGAATTAAGCATCACCGAGTACCTCCGTTGGCTCGCCATTAGCCGGATTTACCTGCACAATATTAGGCATATACGGACCTCCGTGCTGACCAAGAACGAAGCTGCGTTGCAAGGGCTTCGCTACGGCGCCAACGACTTCGACCTACCGACCGAAGACGAGGTGACGCAAATGGCTGGAGCCACCATCTCTCACGACTTCACCCAAGTTCTCGCTGCAGCACGCACCGAGGGCTATGAGCCGATTCTGCGCGATGCCTTCCAGCCTGGTTAAACAGCACCTGGACTCTTGGATAAACCAGGCGAAGTTTTGCGAGAAGAAAACTGGCCGTTCGGCCACTCATCCGGTTGACAGGCCCAGCCCTCGCCCGCTACCATTTAACCTATACCTACCTGATTAGAATTCTTCTCCTTTCCGTGCCAAAAACCAACGGAGTGAAGGGCCATGGCGAAGCCGCTGCTGGGCCTGCTAGTCTGGCTGTTTGCCACGACGCAGGCGCTAGCGCTTGAATTTTCCCATTATCATTCGCAAGTTGATATCGACAGCTATCTGCTTCAGATGGCGCGCGAACGGCCTGAGCTTGTGCATTTTCATCACCTCGGCAGTTCGGAACAAGGCCGTCCTATAAACTACCTGGTCATTAGCCGCGGTGATCCCGAAAACCTCCCAGCGATCTTCCTCAATGGCACCCACCATGGGGACGAACGCGCCAGCACCGAAACCGTCCTGGGTCTTATCGACTTTTTGATCCTTAACCACCAGTCGCCGCAGCTCAAAGAGCTTTTGAGCAGCTACGCGATTTACCTCCAACCCCTGGTAAACCCAGACGGATTTGCTCTTGGCACGAGGTTCGACGCCCGCGGCTTTGATCCCAATCGCGACTACGCTTTTCCTGGCCGCAGCGAGGAGGATTCGTTCAAGACCAAGCCGATCCGCCTGGTCAAAGAGCTTGTCAGCAGCATGCGCTTTCGCGCCGCCCTGGCCTTCCATTCCGGCATGGAAGGGGTGCTTTGGGCCTGGGCGCATACCGCTGACCGGGCACCGGATCACGACCTCTACTACACTCTGGCCAAGCTCACTGCCGGCGCCATGGCCATGCCCCGCTACGTCCAGTCGTATCACGATTATCCAGCACTCGGAGAATTCATCGATTTTGTTTACATGAACTACGGCACCTTAGCGCTGACGGTTGAAGTCGCCAATGAACCGTCACCGCCCGCCCGCGAGCTTGCGGGGGTCGTCAGGCGCGCCATCGGTGGCAGCGTCGCCTTCATGCTGGCCATCCTCGAACTCGATAGGGGCCAACTGCGGATCGAACATCAAGCGACCAGCGCTAGTACGACTTGGCCAGCTAGTATCCCGCCGGCAAAGATTGCAACCACTCGCGGACGGCAAGGGGGCGGAGCCAGCCCACTTAGTCGCTAGAAATTTGCCGTGGTAGGCATACTGATTTCTTTGAAATAGTCGTATTATAGACCAAAGCAATCGGAGGAGAAGCAGTATGAGCGAACGGTTTAAGTACGTTCTCAGGCTATTGATGGTGGGGATAGCCTGGGTCTTTATCTTGTCCATTCGTTGGGATGGAAGGCCCATCTTCTACTCCGCCAACGAGCTACTGGTGCAAAACCCGGTCGTACGCAGCATCGACTCTGGGCTCAACGATGCCTGGCAGCGCCTGCAGCGGGCCGCCCATGTGGCCTTTGCGAAGAACACACCCGACGACACCCACTCGCTTTAACCTCGCCTAGCGGCGTCCTCCTCTGCTACTCTATGGCCCGAACCACATAGACTCATCTTGTCGGTTCGCAGCCTTACCCATAGACCCACAGATAAGAGGACCCGCCGTGGCCGTACTTGATGTCGTCCTTTGGCCTGCCCCAGTCCTAGAGACACGCGCATCCGAAGTCTCCGAGTTCAACGCCGGGCTGAGGCAGTTCGTGGCTAACATGCACGAGACCATGCATGCTGCCGGCGGTATCGGCCTGGCGGCAAATCAAGTCGGCGATCTGCGTCGCGTGATCACTATTGAAATCCCTTGGAGTGAGGCTCGCGACGGCGAGGAGCTCGAGGCCAAGGAGTGGTGGCACAATAAGACCTTCACCTTCGTCAATCCGGTCATCACGAAAAAGGCTGGCAAGTTCAAGTTTCAGGAAGGCTGTCTCAGCTTTCCTGATCTGTTTGAATTTGTCGATCGCGCCGCCGAGGTGTGGGTCTCGGCCAAGGACGAACACGGCAAGCCCTTCGAGCTCCATGCCAACGGCCTGCTGGCCGTCTGCCTCCAGCACGAAATCGACCATATCGACGGCATCGTGTTTATCGACCGGATGAGCCGCCTGAAGGCTAATATGGCCCGCAAAAAACTCGCCCGCCGCGGTGCCCCCATCACCACGACCGACCCGGTGAAGGCATGAATCCCATCATCGTTGCACCATCTCTTTTAGCTGCCGATTGCATGCATTTTGCCGAAGAAGTAGCCAGCGTCGAGAAGGCCGGAGCGAACTGGCATCACGTCGACGTCATGGATGGGCATTTCGTCCCCAACCTGACTTTTGGCCTACCGTTTGTTGCCGCACTAAAGAAAGTCGCCAAGATCCCGCTAGACGTCCATATCATGGTCGCAAATCCGGATGAGGTGGCGCTGGATTATGTCCGTGCCGGGGCCGACATCCTGATGTTTCATATCGAAGCCGCACGGCACCCACACCGGCTATGCCAAACCATCCGCGCCGCCGGAGCGAAAGTCGGTATCGCCCTCAATCCCGGCACGGCCCTCGAACTAGTCTACCCACTCCTAGACGATGTCGACGTGATCATGCTCATGTCGGTGAACCCGGGCTTTGGTGGGCAAAAGTTTATCCCGCAAACGGTGGAGCGGGTAGCCGCCCTAAGCCGAGCCTTAAGCCTTCGCGGCCGGGCCAAGCAAGTCATCATTGAAGTCGACGGCGGGATCACCGCACAAACCGCTCCCCAAGTCGCGGCTGCTGGTGCGACCGCACTTGTTGCGGGCACCTTCGTCTTCGGAGCCAGCGACCGAGCCAAGGCGATCCACAGCCTGCATCTAGCGGGCAGCAGCGAGGCATGAATTGAGCAATGGCACGCCCTTCAAACTAGGCGAGGAGCGCCTCAGCAGCACCAAACTGGCCGAACTTGCCGCGACACCAAGGCCAAACGTCGTCGCCACGCCCAGCGCCAGGGCACGCCTAGCGCAGTACCGCAAGGGGGTTGAAGACGTCCTATCGAGCCAGGAACGCGTTTACGGCATCAACACTGGTTTTGGTTTTCTCGCCAATGTCGCCATCGAACCCGCCAAGTTGGCCCAGCTGCAAATCAACCTAGTACGCTCACATGCCTGCGGCGTCGGCGAGCCGGTTGACGACGTGATCGTCAGAGCCATGCTGATCCTGCGCGCCCATACTTTTCTGATCGGCCACAGCGGCGTCAGCTTAGGCACGATGGAGCAAATACTCCACTTCCTTGACCATGACTTGCTGCCAGTAGTCCCATGCCAAGGCAGCGTCGGCGCCTCGGGCGATTTAGCACCTCTGGCCCACCTTGCTCTTGGACTCATGGGTGAAGGCGACATCCGCTTGCAAGGACGCACCCTGCCGGCAGCTGAGGCACTGCAGAGTGTAGGCTTGAAGCCCCTGCAGCTGCAGGCAAAGGAAGGGCTGTCGCTGATTAACGGCACGCAGTTTATGACGGCGATCGCCGCCTTTGCCGTCGCCGAAGCCCGCACCATCGCCGCCAGTGCAGATATCGCCGCGGCCATGAGCCTTGACGCAATCCGCGGCACCTTGACCGCCTTTGACCCCCGGATCCACGCAGTAAGGCCCCACCCCGGCCAGATCGCGGTTGCCGCCCACGTGTTCGGGCTGTTCACCGCCGATGACCCGATCATGGCCAGCCATGCCGACTGCGGCAAGGTACAAGACCCCTATAGCTTTCGCTGCGTGCCTCAGGTGCACGGTGCCAGTCGCGATGCCATCGAGTACGCCGAACGAGTGGTGGATATCGAGCTAAATAGCGTTACCGACAACCCCTTGGTCTTTACCGGCGGCGACGTGTTGAGCGGCGGCAATTTCCACGGCCAGCCGATCGCCATGGCGATGGACTTTCTCGCCATCGCCGTCGCCGAGCTAGGCAGTATCGCCGAGCGGCGCATTGAAAAGATCACCAACCCGCATCAAAGCGGTCTGCCGGCTTTTGCGACTCGCGACAGCGGTCTAAACTCGGGCTTCATGATCCCCCATGTGGTCGCGGCGGCCCTCGTCTCGGAAAGCAAAATCCTCTGTCATCCCGCCAGCATCGACAGCATACCGACGTCGGCCGATCAAGAGGATCACGTCAGTATGGGCCCGATCGCCGCGCGCAAGGCCCGCCAGGTCAATGGCAACGTTCGCAATATCTTGGCGATCGAGTTCCTTGCTGCAACTCAGGGCCTTGATCTTCTGCTGCCCTTGAAGCCCTCGGGCTTTATCGCCGCGCTGCTTGGTGAGATTCGCCTCATGGCTCCGGTGATGCACACCGACCGGTCGCTGCACAAAGAGATTGCGGCCGTCGCCCGGTGGCTGCAGGCAAATGGCCCGATGCGCTGTGTTGCCAGGCTAAGAAATGGGATACAGTCATGAGCACTTTCTAGACACCTGACGCGAGGGTCCATCATTGAGCGTTCTTCATCGCCACCTACTGTTTCGCTTATCTTTGTTGACCCTGTGGGCACTCGGTGGCGTAGCTCTTGCCGAGGAGGCAAAACCGCTGCGAGTGGGCGGTGACTACCTCGTCACTGCGGTTGACCATAGCGGTGAGAGGGAGTTTCATGTCGAGTTTAAAGCGGTCACGCCAAGTGGCAAGTTCGACGTCCTGAATCTGCATAGCGATCATGTTCACATCGCCGTAAAGAAGGGCGAGAAGTTGCGATTATCGGCTGAAATTCTCAGCAGCAAAGGCGCCGTTGCCGAAGTTGCACAGATGGTGATCTTCCTGCCAAGCAACCTTGGGCCCACCCCGGTCTGGCTGCTGTCAAACCGTGCCAGTAACCATGAACTGCGCGCCGTCAAGTATCTCGAGATGCACTCGCCGCAGACGGACTACGTCATCATGTAAACTGGCGTCCGTCGTTGATGCTTAACCTTACAAGCCGGCTTCAAGCATGCCACCGACAAAGATGCCAAGTGGTCTAACATACCTGCTATATACGTGGTCCGGACGTATACTGCTGCTGAACACCTTGGTGTTTTTACTCATCTGTGTTTATACCCGCAGCATCATGCTGCCAGATACTGCGGACCTGGCCAGGCTCGGGGCCAAGGACACGGTGATGATCGCCCGGGGCGAGTTTTGGCGATTTCTGACGCCGATCTTTCTGCATATCGGACTGATCCACTTCGCCTTTAATTCTTATTTTCTCTACGCGGTCGGTTATCAGCTCGAGACCTTGCTCGGTGGTCCATGGTTTGTCGCCGTATATCTATTGGCAGGAATCTTCGGCAACCTGGCGAGTGCTGCGTTTAGCGTGACGATGAGCGCCGGCGCGTCCAGCTCTCTATTTGGCCTACTTGGCGCCGGTCTGTTCCTTGAGCGCCGCATCGGTTCGCATATCAAAGCGCAGACAGGACGAAGGCCAAAGCAGAGGGCTTACCTGATGACGGTGGTCATCAACCTGGGCTTTGGGCTGCTCATGCCCTTTATCGACAACTCGGCGCATCTTGGTGGCTTGGCAGCCGGCTTGATCCTGACTGGAGCGATGGTCAATCTGCGTCCCAACCAGATGCAAGCTCGCCGCCCGCTGATTGGCGGCATATTGATCGCAAGTTTGATCGTGACTGGGTGCGCCATGGCTTACTACAGCATGACCCCGCGCTTCGTCGTGCCTCGCCTGGAAGCCGCGGCCGACCGTTCCGACGAACCAGCGGAACAAGTTTACCAATACTCGCAGGCCATGGCGCTTGATCCAGATGCGGACCGGATCGTGCTAAAGCGCATCCGCGCCTTTTTTGCGATGGGACGATACAGCAGTGGCCTAAATGACGCGCAGGTGCTGATCGCCAAAGGGGAGCAGCTCAAAGCTCTGAGCGAGCTGGCTGAGGAATTGAGTCAGGAGGGCCACCCCACGGAATCGTGGGAATTACGCCGCATGCTGGCGCACGCTGGGCAAAGCATCTAATTTGGCGGACCAAGCCCGGTCATACTGCAGACGCAGCAGCTGACGTAACTTGCCATCGATGCGCCGCGGCTCGCCAGGTGCTTGCAATAGCGCATACCAAAAGCGTGCGGCATAACGCGTCGCCTGCCAATACAGGTCATAATCCTGGGCAACGATGCGAGCGCCATCGTACAAGCGGCGCGCCAGTGGCATGAGGTGTGAGTCACCGCATTGTTGTTCAAGAAACATGGCCGCAAAAAGCAGCTTATCGATCTCGCCTTGGCCCTCAAGCTCGAGCTTACTGACCGACCGTCCGACCGCAGCGCGATTGAGCAGGAGATGAAAATGGCTGATCTCCTCTACCAAGTGACAAAATCCATCAAGGTTATGGTCGCCCAAAAGTTGCGTTGGATCGTGCTCGACGAGAGCCTCAACCAGAGGGGTCGTGAAATGCACGCCAATAAACAGCTCATCATCGGCACCAGAATTAACAAATACCGCCGCACGCCCTGGAGGCGGCGGTTGGCCACCGAGCGCTACGGCCAGCTGGCTTTCATCAATGAGGTGATCGGCGGCAGATGCTTGCGGTAAAAAACCATAGAACGCAGCCATATGCTGTTCCACCACCGCCACCATGGCGGCAAAGGATCCCCCGCCTTTCATTGCTTGTCTCGCACCGGCATCGGAATCGGTGTGATGCCAGCCTTGTTTAGAAGCCGCGCCAAACGCTCAGAATGGTTGCGCGTCCAGCGGTCGTAAATGGCCAACAGATCGATTGGCTTTGCTGCGCCAGGTGTCTCTGACACCTCAGCCACCACCTCAACAATGGCATCAAACTTCTCGGCCAGGCCGCTGTAGATCTCGGTAAACTGGTCGTCTCCATGCTGGTCGCGCATAATCGTCGAGACATTGTTATAGGCAGAGGCACCAATGGCGATGTAGTAATCGAGATTAAACGCCTTGCGGTTAAAATAGTCCTGAAAAAACCCAGCATAGTAGAGGCTCGTATCGCCAAGATATTTGAAGATCCGCAGCTTCTGTGCCGGCGGCGCCTCGACCGCCTCCTTAAGCATCAAGGCAAGGGGCGTTGCTAGTGCATCTAACTGGCCAGTCACGGTTTCGAGTTTGCCTGGGACGATAAACTCGCAGAGCAGATTGACGACATAAAATTCCACTTCGTCGCTCAGCTGCACCTGTTGGTTTGCTAAGGCCTGGGTCACCTTTTCATAGAAAAATTCGTGCGGTCGGATTAGCAACTGCAGCTGCGGCTCTCCCATGACCCCTCCTTAAGGCATGCGTGCGCGGACATGTCTAGCGATGTGTGGTGATACTTCATATGATCTCTCTTGTTTGGCCAGCCAGTCAATATGCTCGCCTAATAACTTATGATTCCTATCGGCAACTTCGGGGAAATCCTTTAGACTCAGCCAGGTTCTTGATCGATCCTTAAATATCCCAACTATTTCAAAATGTTAGCGCCACCCCCTATGAAGTGGGGGCGAAGCACCGGGGATGGAGTGGCCGTTGAGCGAGGCGAAGGAGCAAAAAGGTCGGCGCCCCGAACCTTCAACTAGCAGCGACAAGCTGGGCTTGGAGGAGATCGTCCACCTTGCCAACCGCATTGGCCTTGAGTACGCCACGGCAAAGCGGGACGCTGAGCGTCTTGAGCTGCTCAAGCCAACGGTTCGGTCGCGCGTCACCATCCGCCTGGACGATGGGTCGCTGACGGAAGCGAAGCTGCGTCGGTTGACTGAGACCGATCCCGAATATGTCGAATTCATCGAAAAGCTCGCTCAGGCCAAAGGCGAAAGCGAGCGGCTACGCATCCGCTACGAGTCGTATAAAAACCTGTTCGAGGCAAAGCGCAGCTTGCTCAGCTATCAAAAGGCAGAGATGAAGCTGCTGTAGTCCCTGGAGCGGTGACTATTGCCTGCTGGTTGCTGACTTAGCTCCACCCACGGACGGAACCGGCGTCGTTTGCAGTACGGCAATTTTTTGCCGTACCTCATTCAAGCGCGCAATGAACTCGGGGTCGGCCGAGGCTTGCTTACGAAAGACCTGGTAGTAACGCAAGGACTTGTCTCGGTCGATCCCTTCGTATGCCTTACCCAGGTAGTAATGGGCTTCGGTCAGGCGCGGCCTGAGGCGCACCGCGCGCTCCATATAGGTAATCGCCTGCTTGGTCTTGCCTCCATCTAGAGAGCAGCGCCCCAGACCAAGCAGCGCACCAGCGAGAAGCGGTTGATCTTTGAGTGCGGCGCGGTAGGCTTTAGCCGCACCCTCTTGGTCATTTAGCTCGTAGAGCACATCGCCTTCGACACTGTCGTAGAAGGCCCGAGACGCCTTTGTTGCCTGCTTCTTCGCCGTGCGGATGGTTGCCAACGCCTCTTTGCTGCGCTTCAGCTTTAGCAAGGTGCGCGACAGAATGATGCCGGTCTGCTCGTCATCTGCGGCAACCTTTTGCAGGTCCCGGGCAATCGTCAAGGCCTCGCTGTAATACCGGATCTTAAAGAAGCTCCAGGCTAAAGGCTTGAGCGCGCGCGGATCAGCATCATGGATCTTCAGCGCCTTCTTGTAGCGAAAAATCGCCTCAGAGTATTTATCCTGAGCCCGATAGGCTTCACCTAGGTAATAGTTTGCATCGAAGTCCTTTTCAAAGCTCCCCATCGCCTTTTCCAGATGGCGAGCCGCCGTTTTGTAATCGCCCATCTTCACCTGCACCATGCCAAGGTTACGGTGAGCCGTCATGTTACCGGGCTTTTGCGTCAGCGCCTTTTTGTAGGCTTCGGAAGCCTCGCGCAGCAGCCCATCTTTGGCATATTGGTTACCAGTTGCGACGTAGTTCTTCGCTGGCAGGGTGGCGCAAGCAACAGCCATCAGGCCGCTGGCTAAGACACAAATCAAGGCTCCACGCCGCGCAAATGCCCTTATGAAATCGGCCATAGGGAGGAGACTCCAAATGAAATGAGAGAAGGCAGGAGAAGAGGGATAGCTCGATTTTATCACATAAGGGATGAATGTGGCAGGCTGCGCTCCATCGCGTTATTGCGCGATGTAATACTCCTCAAAAAGCGACCAGCAGCGGCCGTTTTTTGAGTAAAATGAAAGCATGATCTCCTTTGCCCGCCATTCCTTGTAATTAGCAAGTTTGTAGCTGTAGTAGCGCAGATCGAGGGCGCCGGATTTGCCCGACACCAGGCCATCGGGGACCGGCATGAACTCGTCGATATAATAGCATTCGTTAGCTGAGTTTTTCAGAAAGGGAAGAAAGGTAGGATCCGGTCCTCCAGTCGATACGGCCGTCTGGCATTGCCACAGCGCAGCGCTAGTGACCAGGACTAGACCGAGTTTAGTGATTAAATTAGGTTTCATTTTACGCCTCTCGCCCTGCGGGCTACACTTGCCTTTGAGCTAAATCGACAGAAAACCTAGAACCTTTAGCAAAAAGTTCTTGCACCGGAGGCAACATGCGGCGCTTTATTCCCCTGCTTCTTTCGGCTTACGCCGTCAGCTGCACGACTTCCGGCAGCCATGAAGCCACCTCTGGGTGGTCAGCACTCATGCGAGCGGACAAGGTCGAGTGCAGCACCTGGCCGCTTCGCGATAAAGATCTGCAGATCGATGACCTAAGCTGGATGAGTGGACACAAACCGGGGTTTTTGCTCAGCGGGCTCAAACGCGACGCCAGTCCGCTGCATTATTTTACCCCATTTGACGGCGATGAAACGGTCGATCCGAGCACTTTTGTCCCGCTGAACCTCGGAGCTCACGCTATCTTGCTCGGCGGGGGCAGCATCGGCAATCAAGCCGTGATCGTCGTCGCCCACAACAACTCGGGCAAATCGACCTTTGATATCCGCAGCCTGCCAAACAACGTGGTGAAGTACAAAGGCGACATCGGGAGCTACCAGGTGGTCGAGGGAAGCGTCGCCCAAGCAAAAGGCGGTTTATGGCTGAGCCTTAAATCGGAGGATAATATTTACCATCTGGTCCACATCAACACCCAGCAGCCGGCCAAACTAAGCAGCAAAGCACTGCCTGCTCCCACCTTCGGTGATCAGCCGAAGGTGCTTGGCAGTGCGACCGGCGGTGGCGCGACCGTCCTGTGGAAAGAGGGCGAAGCGGGCAAACCCCTGAGGTTGCAGGAATTGACTGCCGATGGCGGCGCCGAACCCCCGGTCACCCTTGACCTCCAAGTCTCGAGCCAGCTTGAGAGCTGGTCGGCCATCTCGCACGCAGGAGCGATTTACCTGGCTTTGCTCGACGGCGACACCATGGTCGGCCAAGCTGAGGTCAAAGTCGCTGCTGTTTACCATGGCAAAACAGGGACCTCGGTCAAATGGAATAAGGCCGTGCCGCTGCGTGATACCCACGCCCAGGAGCCGACCCTGGTAGCCACTCGCGACGGCCTGGAGGTCTTGGTTTTGAATTGGATTGACGAGGAAAGCACTATTGCGCGATACAAGGTGGCCGGCGCCAGTCTTGGTAAACCCACGTATTCCGGAGTCTTCCAGAAGGGTGCCCGAATCCTCGAGGCCTTCGCTGGCCCAGATCTGAAGGATGCCTTTGTCCTCACCCGCAACCGCGGCGACAAGCGCTCGGCGTATCAGCTCTGCAAGATTTAACAGGAGAACGGGATGACTAGGCAGACTCCAGCGAAACCAAGCACAGGCGAGCTGCCGAATCCCCCAGCTAAAGAGCTGGTCACCAACCTCGCTTCCTTTAAAGCCTTTGCGGCCGATATCAAGATCGCGCACAGCGTCTTTGCCTTACCGTTCGCCATGTCGGCCTTTGTCATCGGCCACCTGCCGTTGCCGACTGTCAGGCAAGTCTTGCTGCTCCTGACCTGCATGATCTGCGCCAGGTCGTTTGCTATGGGAATGAACCGCTTTCTCGATCGGCGCATCGACCGTGCTAATCCGCGGACCTTAAGCCGCAAAATCCCCGCCGGTCAGCTCACAGCACGGCAAGGATTCGCCTGGTCGGCGCTTGCCGGAGCCTTACTGATTGCTGCGGCCTTTGCTCTTAGCCCACTGGCCGGCTACTGCGCACCGCCCTTGCTCGCCATCCTCGCCACCTACTCACTCATGAAGCACCTGACGTGGCTGACCCACTGGTACCTCGGCCTCTGTTTAGGCCTAGCACCCGTGGCGGTGACTGTGGCGATGACTGGTACGGCGCCCATCTCGGTGCTGTTAGTTGGGCTTGGCGTGTGTTTATGGACGGCCGGCTTTGATGTCCTCTACGCCCTGCAAGACCGTGAGTTTGACGTGCAGCATGGTCTGCATAGTGTCCCGCGTCACTTTGGCCCAGCCGTGACCCTGCGCGTCAGCCGTATCTGCTTCGCTATCATGATTGCGTCGCTCGCCCTGGCAGGACATCTTGCCGCCATGGGACCTTATTATTACGCCGGAATCGCGCTGATTACGGCGCTGCTGATCTACGAGCATGTACTGGTCCGAGATGCTCGGATCGACGGTCAGTCACGGCATCTGAACTTGGCTTTTTTCAACATGAATGCCTACGTCAGTGTCGTCTACTTCGTCTTCACGGCACTGGATGCGTACCTGTGGTAGATCTAACTCCCCATTCACGCCAGGATGCACGCATCCTGGTGGCAGTGACCGGCGCCTCAGGCTCAATCTACGCCGAGCGTCTCGTCGATATTCTGCGCACGCGGGTTGAGCGCGTTTACCTGCTATTTTCTGATGCTGGACTCCAAGTCGTGCGTCACGAATTAAAGCCAAGAGCCGAGGGCTTTTCCCTGATCCGCGCGGCGTCCGGTGACTTAGACCCAGCCGATCGCCAGGTCATTCGCCTGCTGGATAATAACGACCTGTTCGCGCCTGTAGCCAGCGGCTCATCGGCGCCGACGGCAATGGTCGTGCTGCCAACGTCCATGGGCACCCTAGGCCGCATCTGCCACGGCATCTCGAGCAATTTGCTCGAGCGTTCGGCAGACGTCTGCTTGAAGCAAAAGCGGCCACTAGTGCTGTGCCCGCGCGAGACCCCGCTAAGCGCCATTCACCTTAAGAACATGCTCCAGCTGGCCGAATACGGCGCCTCGATCGTTCCGGCGATGCCAGCTTTCTATCAACACCCAAAGAGCATCGAAGACCTCGTTGACTTCATGGTCGGCCGGGTGCTCGAAGTGCTCGACCTACCGCACGGCCTCTACCCGCCGTGGAACAGTCGCATGCGATGACCCTCGTGGTTTCCGCCGCGGCGGCAACTACGAGGGTCGCTCTGGGATTTAAATAGTCCTTAAGACTCAAACGATCCCAGAGGGTTAGGGGATTGGCTCAGGACCGCGGGCAGACTGCCGAAGAGGTCTTTAGTTGACTCTTGTGGCTTTCCCAGCGACTGCACTCAGAAAGGTCCGTCGATGCTCAAACAAAGTGTGTCAACCGTCTTATTTGTCGCTGGTTTTTGTGCCACGGTGCCAGCCGCGCCGTGGATACTATGGCAGCACGTGTCGCAAACCGAGGCGAGCTTACTGCTGCTCATGGTAAGTCTGCCTTTTTACGTCTGGGTGAGCGGCTACGCCTACCTGCGAGCCTTTAATGCGACCGAAGATGCGACGGCGCATCTCTACGTCTGGACACTAAACTATCTTGCGGATCGGCCCAAAGCTGGGGATAAGGTGTGGATTCTCCAACCGCAACCAGTAAAAATCCGAGTTAGGCGCTAGTCCGACACGCGCAGGGCGCTGTTTGAAATTTACCGCACATCGATTTATCATAGGAGAAAGCCACCAAATTCACCCTGCGAAGTCTACCTATGCTGCGATCATCGATGCGACATCGCTTGGCCGTACTCTGCGTCATCGCCGCCGGTCTATTTGGCGGTAGGCAAAGTGCGGCCGGGGCCACGTGGAACGGCTACGAAGAAGCTGAAATGGTGCATATTTGGGCTCCCGGCGACACCCTCACTGAGCTGCTGTATAGCCAAGGACTGGGCCGCGCAAAGGGGCCACTTCAACTCTACGGTAGCCATGGGTGGATCACCCGCAATACCGAGCGCAATAAGATTGAAAACTGGAGCCTCGTCGCGTCTGGCACGAAGATCGTTCTGGTTGCGCCGAAGGTTCTGCTGGAGCCAAGTTCAACGATGAATCATCTCGTCTTGAGCGGCCCGCCGAAATCGCCGGCGCTGGCAGCCTTGGCGACGGCTATCAACCAAGAGCAGCAATCCAGCGTCAGCGCATCTGATCAATCCGACCATGTGCTCACAGAACTCGGACCTGAGGACAATGGTTTTGCCGACCCAGACGAGGTGCAATCCGACAAGATATCACCCGCGGGTGCCCAGGCCGGCCTGTCGATTGAAGACCATCGACCACGCCGCGGCCGTCCCCACCGGTCCGTGGCTTTACCGCTTGGCCTTTGCGCCTTAGTCATCACCGCTGGAGCCATCTTGCTGCGCTGGACGGAACGGCGCGCGCGGATCCAGTATAAATTGCGCCAACAACAAGCCGAGAAAGCGGTGCATCTCGAACGCGCAGGGACTTCACGGCAAATGCTGATCGCCGCGGCAACCGCGATCTCACTTGCGGGCGGTGATCAGCACACCGTGCAGATCGCCAAGATTGAAGAGCTGCAACTTGACGACCAACCAAGCCAGACGATGTCTAAGGGTTTGTTGAAGCGGATGATTCGAGCGTGGTTTGGTCAGACAAAGGCGGCGCCGCGGCGGGCGTAGTCGCGCCGGCGAGGTAGGTAACCAAAACGTCAACCTGGTGAATGACGTCGTGATTGCAGCGCTGCTTTCGTCGCCTCGTCGCGAGCACTCAATATCAATCTGTCTAAAGCAGCGTTGCTCTGACCAGGATCTACCGATGCCGCACGACCAATCGCTTGTCCAAGTGCTTGGATCTCGCCGCTAGACAACGCCTGCTTGCTGCTCAGGTCTCCCACGGCCTTAAGCCAAGCTCCATCGACCGGCCGAGACGCCAAGGACCGAACAATATCGCCACGCACCTGCGGCGCACCGTTGCCAGTCTCCGTCTCGTAAGCCTTAACCAGGTAAGCCGACACCTCCGGATCAGGCGAAAAACGCAGAGAGAAGTAGGCCTGCCCACGGATCTGCGGGGAATCGGCGTGCTCTAGTACCTCGCGTATGACTCCGGTATTCTTCGGGCCTAAATTTCCCAGCGCAGCGAGAGAATCATAGACCTCGCGCTCGGACTGCTTTTCTTTTAGCCAACTATCGATGTGCTGCTCAAGAGCAGCAGCCCGCTGCTGGTCGCCACTGTCGTCACTGGTGCGCAAGCGGCTGCCCAGCACCCCTGATGCCATCCGCGCTCGCTGCGTCGTCACCGGATCAGCTCCGTGATCGGCGATCGCCAACACGGCCTCTACCGTACCTGGAGTTGGGTGGGCAACAAATCCCAAGCTAGTGATCAGTCGCTGCTGCGCTTCAGGCTGCGCCGCAGCATCTTTAATCATTCCGACCAGGGCCTCTTGCGCCTCGGGGCTGCCTACCGCCGTCAGGGCTTTAATCAAGGCCCGCACGCGCTGATCGTCAGGCGACACGTCGCGCAGCGCACGCTGAATAGCCGCAATACTCTCGGGATGCAGTGCCAGCCAAGACTTAAGCTGCAGATATAAATCCTGCCCCACCTCGTCAACGCCACCTTGTTGGCGCAACAAAGCCAGGAGCTGGCCTTCGTCCAGGGTCCCAATCACGGCCTTATCAATGCCATCCTTAACGTCAAAGGCTGGCTGTGCCGCCTGCGTTACGAATTTTTGAAGCCGCTCGCGCAACCCCGACACGGCCACCTGATCTTGACCACGCCAAGTTAAAGACAGCTCAGTATGTGCCGTCAATGCGGCCGAGCCGCTGGCGGCGACTTCGTCGCCCCACCAGACAAACGTGGACGGCCCCTGGCAGCCGCTCAGAAAGGTTACATCTGACCTACCGCTAGATTGCGCCGCTGCACCTGGTAGCGGACTCCAGACTTGACTCAAGACTGGAGGCGCCGATGCATCGCGTGCACAGGAGCCACTAAATGTGTAAACGCTGGCGACCTGACTGGAACCCAGCAACTGGGTCCGCCTAAATTCAGCCCCAGACTCTGCAGTGTCCCAATCAGCGCGCAGGCGCTCAAAGACACTGCGCCAGAAGCGCTCACCAGAGTCTCCGCGCGTTGGTGCAGGCAACGCAGCCGCCTTGGCCTCGGCCTCGCTAGCTAGATCCAGCACGAAGCCGCGGCGAGCGAGCGTAATGAGCGTGCCCCGGTGCAGTATCGGCACCAACGCAGCCAGAGATCCTCCCGCCGCACCCGGGTCAGCTGACGCAGCAAAACTCAACCAAGCGAAATAACCGGTTGCTGTGGTCGCAACGACCTCGATCTTAAGAGGTCCAGACAAGGTGGCGACCTCTGCGCCAATGCTACCGCGATCGACCAAGTCGTAATTTAAGACTGTGCCGTCTGACAGTTGCCATTCAGGCAGCACCAGCGGGCCACTTGGCCCGCTGGCTACTAGTCGAGAATCCTGGCTCTCCCTGCCGCTGTCTGAAGTCCCAAATAAGCCTACGACCGCTACGACTAGGGTTAAGACTGCAACCAAGGCGATGGCTAACCAGGATGTCCACTTCACAGCTAACTCTCAAACTGGAATAAAAGTCCCAACACCGACCTTAGTGCGGCAGATCAGCAATTTTCTGGCTGCGGTCGTAAAGCCGAGCCGACTTGCTGATGCCGTTCCAACGAAACAATTCCGAATTGTAGGTTTTTTGCTTGCCGCCTTCAGGCACCTGAACACTTGCGGTGACGCTCCCGTCGAATGCACTGAAAGCAAGGTCACCAACCGCACTGACATCAATGGTCGGCGTCTCGCCGCGAGGGCTAAAGTGCGCGCCGAGGGCGTTGTTAATCTGGCCGTCGACCAAGAGCAGATCCCCCCGGGCCGAGCCTTTGATGATCTTAACATCGATACCAGCCAGCAAATAAGCATTCGCCTTCGCTGAAGGAATTGCCGTCAGCTCAGTGCCCAAATTACGCAACGCCGCCGTGACATCCAAGGCACTGGTCCCCTGCAAACCGTAACGCACTGGGACAGACAAGGGGCCAACCTGCAGGGTGGAGTCCTTAGCTAAGTCCAGATCTTGATCGGGTCTAAAGGTCTTACGGTAGACTTCGTTGATTTGCGTATCTTCGTGCGCCACTTCATAGCCAAGTACCAGAGCGCTGAAGCTCAAACGTGCGCTATCTTTGCCGCTGTCGGCTGCGACCTTAGCTTCGATCAGGTCAGCTTGAACACCGTAAAACTTGGCGTGAATGCCGCCATCGGTTTGGGTCAAAAAGGTCTTACAGTCGTAACGCAGGGTCACGGTGTTATGAAAGTCGACCTTTGCATTGGTATCAGCATAAGCCTGGGAGTAGGGGATCGACTTTTCGTAGGCGTTAGCACAAGGATCCCCGAAGGCCTGGCCTTGTGCAAAGCCTCCTAGAGTTCCGATAGCGGCCACAACAACACGACGCAAGAAAACGGTCTGCATGAACCTCTCCATCCATTGCTCGCACGGCCGCGCTGAGCGGCGTGCATCGATTGATGCCAAAACTAAAATTGCGGGAAACTGCGGCGACCTTACACCAAGATTTCCGGGACTGCTCCCATTTTTTAACCATGTCCGGCAGTCCGGTTACGGACGACGGCTGGCAAGGTAACTGCGGCTCACGAGAGGCCATTTTTGACCCGTGACCACATGGGACCAATCCACCTGGGCGAAAATTGCCGGCGCCGCGCGCACCCTAACGCCCTATAATTATTTGATTCTCAAAATTTCACTAAGGAATTTTGGCGACCAACCGAAGCTAGTCTCATGTACCAAAAGGAGACAGCCATGGGTCGACTCCACCCTTTCAACCACATCATAGCCGCAATGCTACTAGCGCTCGCTTCTCAGCCAGCACTTGCAGGTCCTTATGTGTTTAGCTATGGCGGACGCTTGGCTAACAGCTCGGATGTGGCTGTGACGGGCCCAGTTAACTTGGAGGTCAAATTCTACAGGACGGCCTCTGGTGGCAATCCGGTGGGGGTTAGTAGTTTAGTATTTAGCAACGTGCCCCTTGAAGACGGCGTATTTCAGGTGGATTTAAATCAGTTGACGGCTGCTGAGATGGCTTTGGTTTTTGATGCGAGCCAAGACACTTATGTTGAAGTCTCCGACCGTTCTAACAACGTGACTTATCCGCGCCAACACCTAAGTGCCATGCCTTATGCGATGAAAGTACCGGTTGATGGAAAAACGCTGGCTTTTGACAGCAATGGAAATCTGGGTCTGGCAGCGAGTGGCGCACCGGGTGCGAATCAGTTTTTGACGAAGGATAACGGCGGGAATTTGGTGTGGGGAACTCCAGCAAGCAGCGCTTCAGCGATTCAAGGGCAAAGCGTCAGTACGGCTGCACCTGGGACGGGGCAGGTGCTGGGGTATAACGGGACGACGTGGACGCCGACGACGATTGCTGGCGGGACGTTGACGTCGATATCGGCGAGCTTACCATTGGTGGTGTCGGGCGGTGGGACGACTCAAGCTTTGTCGATGCCAGCGGCGTCGAGTGGCAGCGACGGATATCTCACTGCCGCGAATTATCTTCTCTTCAACAATATGCTCAGCAAATCTGGCGGCACCATGGCAGGTGCTATAAATATGGGAGGAAATGCGCTATCTAATTTGGCGACTCCCAGCGCTGCTGCCGATGCTGCGACAAAAGGCTACGCCGACTCGAATTTCTTGAAAAGCAACGGAAGCGTCACGCTTACCGGCCCATGGAATGTTGGAAACCAGGACTTATCCAACGTAGGCAGCATGGCGCTTGCTGCGTCTAAGACCTTAGGTCTCGGTACTTACGGGTCTGATCCCGCCCTTACAGCAGCAGACAAGGGCAAGATTTGGTTCAATACAGCGACGAATCAACTAAAATACTGGGATGGGTCCGCGGCTCAAGCGCTGGGTGTGTCTGGGGCCGGCCTTACCAACTTCAACGGTCTGACTGCAAGCACCCAGACTTTTGTGGTGACTTCCACTGGCACAGCTCCTGGATTAAGTTCTGTATCCAGCACGCACACCCTCAACATTCCGCTAGCCTCAGCGGCAAGTGTCACAGCCGGTTTGATTTCCAACGCGGATTATATCGCCTTTGGCGCTAAACAAACGGCTGGCAACTACATCACCGCCCTTAACGGTGACTTGACGGCAGCAGGTCCGGGCACCGTCGCAGCCACACTCGTACCTACTGGGGTCACTGCTGGGGCATATGCCAAAGTCACCGTCGATGCCAAAGGCCGCGTCACTGCCGGTGCTTCACTCGCCGCCTCGGATATCCCTGCTCTTTCTGCATCCAGCATCACCTCTGGCACTTTGGCGACCGCCAATGGCGGTACTGGGGTTAACTCATCGGCGACCTTCCCGACCGCTGGTGTGGTGGTTACTGAAGCAGCGACGGAAACACTGACCAATAAAACGCTGACTGCTCCGTCGATTGGAACAATCGTCAACACCGGCACTTTGACCTTGCCAACAACCACCGACACCCTGGTTGGCCGCGCGACGACCGATACTTTAATCAACAAGACACTAACCACCGCCACCATCAACGGCGCGTCAACGATCACCACGACCGGTACGATCACCTCGGCTGCTCACCTCGTTGTCGGCAACCTAAGCATCCAGGGCAACGCCACCACTGCAAATAAACTGGTCTTAAACGACAAGGGCACAGCAAACGCTTTGTCAATAAAGGCCCCCGATACTCTCGCAGGCTCTGTGATCTGGACTCTCCCAGGTACAGACGGCACGAACGGCCAAGTATTGTCGACCAACGGCAGCGGTTCGTTTTCATGGATCACGGCAGGGGGCGGCGGCACTGGGGTCGGCGGCGCGGCTGGCGGCGACCTAGCCGGAACGTACCCAAACCCAACACTCGCCACCAGCGGTGTCAGCGCTGGCAGTTATTCTAAAGTCACCGTCGATGCCAAAGGTCGGGTCACGGCAGGATCAACTCTCGTTCCTTCTGACATCCCGACGCTTCCTGCCTCGATCATCGGCGGGATTGGTGCTATCAGCGTCGCCAACGGCGGTACCGGCGACACCAACCTGACGACAAACGGCGTCCTCCTTGGTAACGCGACTGGCAACGTCGTGACTTCGGCTGCTGGCTCGGCGTATCAAAGCTTTACCGTGCCGAGTGGCGGCGGTACGCCGTCGTTCAGCGCGGTGAATCTATCCCAGGC
>CAIYRB010000195.1 GCA_903928445.1 uncultured Pseudomonadota bacterium
TCGAGGATTTTTCGCTCCAAAAGACGCCGCAGGCAGCCGTCAGCTGGCGGCCAAATGTGCAACTTATTTATGGACGGGCCCTTAGGATAACTTTGCGACGGCGGGCGCCTAACTTGCCGTTCATGCAGCTCTAACGCCTTACGATGCGAAAATTAAACAAGTTTCCTGGCGCCTGCGATCCGACCTGTCAGTCGCGCATAAGCGTAACGGCGCGCACCGTCCGATCGAGCACGCGCGCTCCGGAGCTGGGCTTGGTGAGCAGCGCAAAGACCAGCGTGTAGGTCGTGGTAAGGTGCGGGCGAACGTCGGCGGAAAATCGAATGTGGTTGAAAAATCCGGCAGGTCCTGCGGGAAGCGCGTAGAGATGGGATTCCAAAATGGCTTGATCAGGACCCACCAGATCGACCTTGAGGTCAAGGTCCGTGACGATTGCATAGTTCACGGCGGCATAGAGTCGGTCGAAACTCGCGACCGTCTCACTGCTGTAGACAGCATCTAGACTGTTGGCCGGGAAGATCTCCTCGATCTTTGCCGCGTCGACGGTCTGCGGTGCGCCCGGATCGCCCGTCGTAAGCAACGCGGCAGTGAGCTGCGCCATCGTATGCCCCGAGGCATTTTCTGGCACGGAGAACGGAATCACGATTGTGTCGGTTCCTGCAGTCACGGGCATGCGGCTGGTAAAGACATCGACACCACCGATACGCAGCGCAAAGATCACATCACGGCTAGCGGTAGCCGCGCAGCGGATCCTGACGCTATTGCTCTCACCGACACGCAGCCGCCAATGATCCGGGTCACCGCTCGCCGTATGCAGGCCTTCAATAGTAAGCAAATCCCGCGCCACTGGGTTGAGCTGCTGTAGAATATCTTTGAGATAAAGATTCGCGGTACGCAGCTGTGGATAGTCGGCACCAAGGTCAGATCCTCGACCGGTCTCGACATGTTCAAAGTGCGCTTTGAGCTGCGCTAGGGCACTCAAATACTGCGCGCCATCCTGCCCTGTTGCACCAGGACTAAGATCCGTGTGAGCGGGGCCTCTGCCCGTGGTCACTGTCTCGCGGGCTATTACTCCGGTCTCAAGGTCCATGGTCAGATTCTCGCCACCACCGGCTCCTCCATGCCTGCTGCCGAGCTCATAGCGGCTGCCATTCCTACGCACAAAAACCAGCACGCCATCATGGTTGGAATAGTCGCGCGCGAATTCACCGTTAAAGAATGACAGCGGCGATTTGTAATAAAGATTCGCGACGATTGGCGTCGCGTAAATATAATGAATCGGCACTTCGACTTCATAAACTCGCTGCCACCACTGTCCTCCCGGCGGGACTAGCTTGATCGATATGTAAGCCGACTCGGGATCGCGCATGTTGCTTGGCGCTGGTATCGATACAAATAATTGAGCATCACCAGCCAGCGTGGCATCGAGCGCCGCGCGTCGACCTGAATAGTAGCCGGTGTCATCGAGAATATCGATGAGGGCGTCCAATTTTTCACTCACATGGTAGCTAAAAGATACACTGCTGCTACGCCCCGGATAGAAATCTCCTGCGTGGATGGCACTGATGCTGACACCCAGGCGGGATGGGGCGGAAGGCACCGAACTGCCATCTGCTACAGGGACGACTGCACCGCCGAGGGCCAGGGCCAGGCTAGCAACGATTCGTCTCATTTCTGTCGCCACAGGAGATATCTCCATGATGAAACCATGACTAAACTTGGCATATTTATGCTATTTCAGCTCGCGCGAGACCTACATATCGGAAAATCGACTAGCCGGCAAGCTGGGCGTCGCGTTGATCATGCAAGGCAACTGTCGAAGTCGGCAAGCAAGCTACTGCCCATGCACGAAGAGTGCGTACGCCAAAGCCACCGCCCATCCAACGGACATACTCACCGGCGCGTCGGCCAAAGGCGATCCTCCCGGCTGGGGAGCTGGCGGTGGCCTGCGTGAGGGCGTCATGCTCGGCGAAAAGTGAGTCTTTCAGCGGGCTGGCGATCATATCACCTTCAGGTGATCACCACGCGGGAAGGTAGGCTTACCGATCAGTCTTCACGTATGCCCTTGTCATGAAGTATTGCTGCAAGGCTATCAATCTCTCCCTTAGACAGCATAGGCACGTCACGAACGCGCACCTTGCCCCCCGCGGCGAACGGATTGTGGGACAAGAGCGGCTGCAAGGATCTGAGCTTTGACAGCTTGCTTAGGGTGAGAGTTTGGATCGATTGAATCTGGTTCAGAAAGTTAAGGTCTGTCACTAGGATGCCATCCAAATATAGCGAATCCACAGTTTGGAGCCGTTTGAATCCACTAAGGTCCGTAAAGGCGGGGTGATTACCACCAAAGTCATAACCTTCGACGATGAGAGTGCCGACCTTGGTGAGATCAGGAAACTGGGCGATGCAGTCGCGTGCGGATGCGCCGCTGATATTCAAAGACTGCACATCCTTCAGCGCCATGGTCGTATTGCAGTCGGCGAACCCACTCGTCGACTTGATGCTGAGGCGGCCGACTGATTTCAATTTCGCTAGCGACTTGAATGAAAACGGGAACGACTTCACAACGATATCAAGATTACCGCTGATTTCTTCGATCTCCGACAGAGCCTTGAGTGATCCATTCTGTTCATCAATTGAAATAGAAAAATTGCCTGTGAGGATAGGGCAGGCTAAGACTGCGTTCAAGTCCTGGGACGAACGAATGTTTGCAGCCGGCGTACCGCAGGGCGAGACACCAGTACTGACGATGGGGCTCAGTAGTTCGGGGCTCACTGCCAAGCTCTGAAACGTCGCAATCAGGACACCCAGCCCGGTCCTTTGCGCTGCAGACGAAGCTTTTAAACTAGCTGTTGCGAGGAATTGCGATAGCTTGACGACGAAGGCGCGGCAATACAAGTCTTGGACAAACATCTCGCTGCCGTTCGTTGGTCGGGTAGAACACGACTGCGCGCGCCTCGCAGAGTATTGATACAGACTTACAAAGCTATCGATGAAGGTATCAAGCGACACCTGCTTGGTGACTTCGCTAACGAAGGCATCAGCGTCCCCAATCCGGGGTAAGCTGAAGACAACATGCTCTCCACGGCTAGCAATCGGAGCTCGGGGCGTCACGAACCATGGTTGCTTTGCAAGGCCGTACCTCGCTAATACAGGTAAATCTGGCGAAGCTTTGGCTTGTATACTAAGCTCCCTTTTCGCTGGGGTGTCATTTCTCCAGTCGGCGCAAGGTAGGCCCTTACCTTGGTCATCGCGGTAACGGAATATGAGCAAAGTCTCGCCAAAATTCTTAGTACCAAGCGGCTCGGCGGATACGTAAACACCTGGACCGGCTGCCCCCTCAGTGTAGTTGCGGATGAGATAATTGATCGTTGCGGGATCTAAAGGGTAGTCGGGTGAAGACGCCGCCTGGAGCGAAGATACATTCGCCGCAGCCGGTGCCCCAGCGTCCTTAAGCCAGGCTTGCGCCGCTGCTATTGACATCCAATGAAAATAAAAGGTCCTATCGGGACCACAACCTAAGGTGGCCGGCAGACTATCTGCGATTGCGGTCACACCAGAACCTTGAGTCTTGCAGCCAAATTGCAGCATCAGGGCGGCCAAGATAATCGCCATGCATAGGGGCTTTGGAATGATCCGGTCAAGACGGCATGGACCCAATTCTTCTAAGCTTAGGAACATGGATTCCCCAATCGAGAACGTCGGACCCGGTACGGAATTGACCTTTAAAGGATGCATCCATAAACTTACTTCGTGTCTGTAGGATAAACAACTCCTTTCGCCCCATTTTCCTGGTGACGATTTCTCGGTTTCAGCAACCCCGATATGTGAGTCATTCGTTTGGGAGAGACCATGATCGCGAACCATCAAAGACCCAGAGCTCCAGACTTAGCGAAGTTCAATGTGGCTGAGAGCGTATCGCCGAGCCGGTAACGCGACCCATTTAATCCGGACCCGTGGGCTGCGCGAACTAAACTCATGCACCGGCTGATAAGCCGCGACGAGGCGCAGCTAAGTATGATCAGGGCTTCTTACTTCGAGGGGGACCCTTTGGCAGACGCCATGGTTCACTGGATGCACAAGACCGGTATGAGGCAGGCGTGGCCAATTTTTGAACTAGCATTAACCAAGGGATTGCAGGCTGTGGTCGAGCCACATCTGGCCCTTAAGGATTTTTTTACATCAGTTGAGCGGGTTCCAGAGTGGGTCAGGCAAGATGCCCTGGTGAGCGGCTGCGACATGGGCGTCCGAACCTCACGAATGGGTGAGCTCATATCCTTTTCGTCGTTGCTCGGTGGTTACGCTGCCGTTGGGCTAGCAAAACCACTGGTGGCGACTCGTAGCCTCGACGAAATCGCCGCTTTGCGATTAGTTGAGACGACGCAATGGGTCTATGACGTTTATAATTCTTCGGGTCTTGGGCGTTTTAGCAATGGCTTTATCAGCACCGTTCGAGTGCGCGTGCTGCACGCTCTAGTTCGAAATAATCTTGTCACTAAGGGATGGGATCAGGAACGCTGGGGACTACCCATCAACCAAGTCGATATGGGCGCTACTCTATTAGGGTTTAGTATCACCTCGCTCATCGGCCTTAGATTAATGGGAATGTTAATTACACCTAGTGAGGGTAGAGACTTTATGTGCCTTTGGCGCTACGTCGGCTACCTGATCGGCGTTGATGACAAATTCAATCCAAGCACTGAAATCGATGCAATGAAGCTAATCCCCATGCTGATCGGTAGCCAGGAGGGGCCAGACGATGATAGCCGGTCTCTGGCCAAATCGCTGTTGAATACCCGCTTTACACGTTGGCCTGAAACTCAAATTGGCCGAATCTGCGCTCAATGTGATATCAATTTTCGGTCAGCGTTGACCTGCATCATGTCTGGTCGGGCAGCGAGCGATGGGTTGCAGTTACCAAACAGCGTATTCTGGAAGGCGGCAGTTCTTGTTTTGCCCATTGCGAATTTTTTGCCCGAGATAGGTCGCGTGCTAATTCCGGGTGGAACTGCTCGTGCCACGGAGCGTGGCCGCCAGAGATTTACGCGACAGTTGCTCAAAATCTCGAAAGGACAGCGAACTAAGGGCTTGTTAAACAATAACTGACAGGTTTTCTGTTACCGTGGACTTATTTTGTAGTTCCATTCACCGTGGAATTTATCTCGCTTTAATTTAATAGAGGCAAACTGTTCGTCGGTTACCTTTTCCCCTTTGGGATAAGATCCTCGGTCGACTTCGCATCTTACGCGCAACCCGGTTCGAGTGCGAGTTGCTGATATAAGGTTCACAATTACGGCGATGCTTTTCAAGGGTCTGCCTCGCCAGTTTTGGCTTATAAAAGAGAACAGGCGATGCTCTATTTTATTCCATTTACTCGTTCCGGGAGGCAAATGGCGTACATAAATAGTAAGATTTGTCTCATCTGCAAATTTCTGTAACTCCCATTTCCATAAACGGGATCTAGCACTATTACTGCCGCCAGAGTCAGCAGTAATCATCAACGATGTCGCACCTCGGTAGCTAGGACGACCCATTTTTTTCCGCCAGTGCCTGATACTGTTAACAGCGAACGCGGCAGTGTCATGGTCGATGCCGACACTTACCCATCCAGCGTTTTTGGTCAGATCGTAAACTCCGTAGGGGATCGCCTTTCCTTTCGAACGGATTTCAAAATCGTGAACACGTACACGTTGAGGCTTGCCGGTGCGTCGCCATTCCGAGCCATTATTTTTAAAATCGCCAACAAGTTCCTTCTTCTTTGTATCAACTGAAATAACAGGGTTGCTCGCTCGTTGATGTTTATAAATTTGACGATAGATAAACTCAAATTGAGCGTTGCGATCAGGATGCTGACCACCTTCTTTGGACTTGCTATTCACCTGTAGGCTGTAACCAGCTTCAACCAATATCCGAGCAACAGTTGGATAACTGATAGAGTGTCCCATTGCCTGCAACTGTGAGGCCAACAGCCTTACACTCCGGCAGGTCCATCTTAAAGGAGATTCTGGATCTCCACGCGCAGATGGTTCTACAAGGCGATCAAGATCCGCAAGAATCCTTGGCTCGATAGTCTCAACGGATCTTCGGCCACCGCCGAATTTGCGGACCTTCTCGACATCCATTTTTCGCCCGGGCTTGGAAAGCTCCTTGAGACCTCGGCGAATTGTTGATTCAGACATGCCAGAGGCTTTGGCAACTTTTGCGATGCCGCCATGACCGATCGAGCGTGCTTCAGCTGCTAGCGCAAGGCGTCGCCCACGCTCGTTCAAGACGGGCAGTAAGGACTCAAGTTTTTTCTTTAAAGAATCGATTCATGTAGGTTATCCTCAAGTTAGAAACCTGTCAGTTATTTTTTAACAAGCCCTAA
>CAIYRB010000196.1 GCA_903928445.1 uncultured Pseudomonadota bacterium
CTAATGCCGTGCCGGCCTTTACCCGCTTATGCGCATGGAAATGACCGGCTTCGCCGGGCTATAACCGCCGGCTTTGTCGTTCGACGGGCTGTCCGGGCCCTTTGACAGCAGCCCCCAAGGGGGCTTGATTGCCCTACTATCACGACGGTGGTGGGTGGGGAAGTGACCTGTTGTAGCAAGGTGAAGATGCCGGTGAGCGACCTGGCAAGCCGCAGATTCTATACCTACAAGAAGCAGGCAACATTCGGTCCTGTCCTTGATTATGGGGCGCTTGGCAATGCCTACCGTCAGTCAAGCTTTTATATTTCGACCCTATCGAAGCCGCAGTGCGTCTACTCGAAGGGCGTGACGGTGGGTAACGTCTATGTTTACTCACCGTACTACGGTCAGGCGGTCACATCGCTTGCCGTGAATATGAATTGGGGCATTCCAGACTTTGCCGATGCCTTTGATCTAGCGCTGTCGGCTTCGTCAGATTGTGCTGCACCGCTTGTGAGGTGCCTCATTAAGTTTTATAAAGTTACCTAAAAAGGGAAACTGCTAGCTTAAATTTCCTACCTACAAAATCCGCCTGCCTACCCATTTCACATATAATATAAAGACGAATACCCTTGTTGTCGCCCATGTGAAGTGATTGTTGCGGCCGAGCAGATAGTCGCTTGCGTCATGGTGTATCCAATCGTTCCCAACTCTCACGCAGCTAAATCTTTTCCGTTAATCATGACTGGATCACCAGCTTCTGACGCAACATTTTTAAGAGACCTGTAAAGCGAGCGAAGTTCTGTAGCGCTTTCTTTCAATTCATCCAAGATAAAAAGACGAATGTCTTTTTCTGTTGACCACGCCATTTGCGTGAATGTGGCGCCTTTCTTTTCCCACTTTAAAACGGCTGGGTGCTTAACAGAAAAGCGCTCCGCGAAGGCCCGCACGGTCATTTCAAAAAACTTTCTTGCGAACTTCACCTCATCACCAGTCAGTCTGGTGGGTTTATGCGCAAGTAGATTTAATATCAGTTTTTGATACTCATTATAGTTAACATGCAGGGCCCATTCCCCGCGAACTCTAATGAGAGGTGCATTTTTCAAAACCACGGGAAAACCAAGGCTATGGTCCATATACTTCTTTTGAATTTTCTTTTCCATTAAGACCTCCGTTTTCCTAAGGTGATGACCGTAACGATCAACATCTCACTTTCGTCAAAGGCAACAGCTATTCTAAGCGTCCTCGCATCGACGGTTTGCCCTTTGACGGCATAATTCCAAGATTGAAAATCCTTTTTGAATTCATCACGATCAGGATCTCGATCCCCGTTCTTTAATACGAAAACAATATCCGCCAAAGAAATTTCTCTTTCTATCTGCCTCGCTTTGGCGTGAGGCAAGATGACAAATTCTCCAGCATGGGCTCGCTGGCGAATTAGTCGAAATACATGCGGAATTTTATCAACCAATATCGCCATAAGGCCATGGTAACTTAGATACCAAAAGCTATCAAGGTATTAATGGCATATGTCATTTTGTTTACCTATTTTTTCCAACACATATTCCCAAAATGGGCTCGCCAAACGCGCGGCTCTGCCAAATAAGTACATCAAAAATGGGTGGTTAGGTCGTGTGAAGTCATCTCATTAGCCCTTTTTTGATTGTGGTGCAGGCGCTAAAGGGGACATAGGAGAAGTCGTAAATGCTCTTGCATCCAGCTCCTCTACGAGATCAAGCTCTCCCTGCACCATCCGAGGAGGCGCCCGCGCTGGCGGCTCGTAGTCCAGATTGACATGCTGCAGGTAGCGGCGAACCTCCATTGGATTGGTGATTTTCCCTTCTGATCGACTTCGTCACACGCGTGGCCAAACTGAAACTGGAGTTTCGCCAATAGCTTCCGGCTGTCCGCGAATCGCCTGCCCACCAAGGTTAGCGCCAGAAAAAACTTTCCCGCGATCGAGGACGCCAAGACCCGCTTCGGCAAGCAAATCATCTTTACAAACAGAGAGACAATCAGTGCCGGGGAGCTCGCCGGGATTTATAGGGATCGTGCCATCGTCGAGGATGCCTTTCGCATTACCAAATCGGACGCCTGGGTGAAGATGAATCCAGCCTTCCATTGGACTGATTCGAAAATCCGTGTCCATGCCCTCACATGTATCTTGGCACTGCTTCTCGTGCGCATCGCTCATAAGCGCGCTCGTGCCAAGGCCTTCGACCATGGCGCTGAACGGATGATGGAGCTGCTTACCGGGACAAGAACTGCGCTCGTCTATTATCCGAAATCGATGAAGCCTCAGCGCATCCGATGTCGCCTAACGAATGAGCAAGAAGAACTCCTAACCAGTCTTGGCTGCGAAATCCCTAAGGTTAGGTAGCCACGCCTATGAGCTTCGTGTGCCTTGAGCAGCAAGGGCTATACGATTCTGTCCCGCGCTATTGGCGAAACTCCAGTCGAAGCCGGTCCCAAACCGTCAGCGGGTCGTCGTCAGGGAAGTCCATCCGGCAGACGGCTAAAAACTTACGCAGCCAATGTCCGCCCCGCTGGCGAGGGAGACCCCGAGGCCACGTGCGACTAGTAAGTCTGGCGCAAATTGATGACCAAATCGTGGCTGCGGGTGACTGATAGCGACGCTCAAAACCAGCTGGTATCATTGTAAAAACAGTGCCGCACCCTGGACACCGGTAGCGCTTGAGCCATAACGGCAGAGCGAATCCTTCGAAAAAACGAGTGACGTAGCCATGGCCCCACACCTTTTTACGGCCACATCCGCATTCCGGTCGAATCCAATTGAAATCTTTGCCCTGAGCGGCTACCTGAGCCGAAGGCACGTCAGTGTGTTCAAGCACCTGATCTGCCGGAGCAGTCGGTGCTGTTACACTGGCTGCTCCACCCCTCCCTAATTTGTCATCCGAGCTCCGGCGCCCGGGCCTAGGGGTGTACCAAAACCTTGCTAGAATTGCGTGCCATTCCTGAAAGGGTGTCCAGATTATCGTGCAAAATAGCTAGGTAGGGTTGCTAGGATAAAGCGCCACTACACAAAAGCCACCGCCGATGCGCCGCAGCTTGCGACCGGCGTTGGGGCCGAAGGCGACGCGCCCCTGGATGGAGCTGGCGGTGGCCAGGGCAAGGGCGCCGCGGTCTTGAAAGAGTGGGTCAAGATCCGGGTGGGCGACCTGCTCGCCGTCCCTACTGAGATAACCGCGGCGCACACAAAGGGCCAGGACCTTGCTGCTTATGGTCTGGATCAGCCCTGCA
>CAIYRB010000197.1 GCA_903928445.1 uncultured Pseudomonadota bacterium
CCGTGAAAAAGATCCAACATCGCCGCCCATTTCGCCGTCCAGTCATCGACAAGGGGGTTATGGTCGTTGATCAGGATGTCATAGCCGACATAGGATGCGGCCACGAGTATGAGGAGGACGCCGCTCAGCAGCCATTTATTGCGTCGCGTGCGCCGGCCCTCCAGCCGCCTTAACTCACCGAAATCATGATCCACTTCGACCTGCTGGGGCATGAAGTCAGCATGTCCAAAGTCCCAATATTCTTGGGATGAAGCGGCAGGCTTGGACTTCGCAGGAGCGGCGGCCGATCCCGGTCCCGGGGCACCAGGGACTGGTAGCGGAGCCGGTGCCGGCTGCAACAGGATGTCAGGTTTGTGCTGCGTCATCCGCCTCTCCCTCTGACCGGCCTATGCCAGGTCTAGTCCTCTCTAACGCTGTCGTCAAAAAGACCAATCGGGTTTAGGCTTATTTACGAGCATGGCTTGGTAAAAGCTGCAGTCAAAGGATGACTTCGGGCGATCAAAAGGGGTTGCAAAAACACTCGATCAGCAGGCGGCTCTAGGGTCGCGTCCTTTTGACTTGAAATTACCAGATGATATTGATACTCGGTGGGTCTCCTTTGGTATCAACGAAAACCTCTGGTCCTAGTTCAACACACATAGGGTCTTCGCATGGCTTCAACAGGCAAAATAGAATTAGTCCGCAACATTGGCATCTCCGCCCACATCGACTCGGGTAAGACGACGCTTACAGAGCGGATCCTGTTCTACACGGGACGTATCCACAAGATCCAAGAGGTGCGCGGCACGACCGGTGACGGCGCGACCATGGACCACATGGAGCTCGAAAAAGAGCGTGGCATCACGATCACTTCCGCAGCGACCACGGTCGGCTGGAAGGATTTCGCGATCAACATCATCGACACCCCCGGTCACGTCGACTTTACCGTCGAAGTGGAGCGCTCGCTGCGCGTCTTGGACGGTGCGGTTTTGGTGCTCTGCGGCGTGTCCGGCGTGCAGTCGCAGTCGATCACCGTCGATCGGCAGATGAAGCGTTACCGGGTTCCCTGCGTCGCCTTTATCAACAAGCTCGACCGCTCCGGTGCCAACCCCTACCGGGTGGCTACGGCCCTGCGCGAGAAGCTTGGTCATAACGCCGTCATGATGCAGATCCCGATCGGCCTTGAAAACGACCACGACGGCGAGATCGACCTCGTCAAAATGAAGGCCTACTACTTCGACGGCGAAAAAGGCGAGCGCATCCGCGAGGAAGCAATCCCGGCTGACTACGTCGAGAAGGCGAACGAATACCGTGCGATCATGCTCGACAAGGTGTGCATGTTCTCCGACGAGATGACCGAGTTGATGCTGGACGACAAGGAGATCCCCGAGGATCTGCTCGTTTCCACCATCCGTCGTGCCACGATCAAACGCGAGATGACCCCGGTCTTCATGGGCTCGGCCTACAAAAACCGCGGCGTGCAGCTGTTGCTGGATGCGGTCGGTCGTTACCTGCCAAGTCCGCTGGAAGTACCAAACTTCGGTACGGCCTTGGCCACCGGCGAGAAGGTCGAAGTCCAATCCGATGTGAAACTGCCCTTGATCGCGATGGCGTTTAAGATCAGCGATGATCAATACGGTCAGCTGACCTACACCAGGATCTACCAAGGCACCCTGAAAAAGGGCGACACTGCCTACAATCCGAGAACGCAAAAGCGCCAACGGGTCGGTCGTATCGTGCGGATGCACTCGGCCGAGAAGGAAGAGATCGACTACGCATCGGCCGGTGACATCGTCGCCATGGTCGGCGTCGAGTGTGCGTCGGGCGATACCTACTGCGATGAGTCGGTCAATGTCGCGATGGAATCGATCTTTGTTCCCGAGCCCGTGATCGAGCTCGCGCTGAAGCCAGAGAAGCAAGACGACTTGGTCAAAGTGTCTAAGGCGCTCAACCGCTTTATGAAGGAAGATCCAACCTTCCGCGTCTTCGTCGACCCAGAGTCCAACGAGACGATCATCAAGGGCATGGGCGAGCTCCACCTTGAGATCTACGTCGAGCGCATCAAACGCGAATACAAAGCCAATGTCGTCATCGGTCAGCCAAAGGTAAACTACCGCGAATCGCCGACGATTGCTGCATCGTTTGACTACAAGCACAAGAAGCAGACCGGTGGTTCGGGCCAGTACGCGCACGTCGTCGGCGACCTGATTCCGCTCGGCGAGGAGTCGGAAGTCAACTTTGTCTTCGAGAACAAGTGCGTCGGTGGTGCGATTCCCAAGGAATTCATCCCAGGCTGCGAGAAGGGCTTTGCTGAGTCCGTTGTCAAAGGACCGCTTGGTGGCTTCCAGGTGATCCGTACTCAGATCAATCTGACGGACGGTGGCTTCCACCCCGTCGACTCCTCCGAGATGGCCTTTAAGATCGCCTCCCGCGCGGCATTCAAGGAAGCCTTCATGGCCTCCAAGCCAGTGCTGCTTGAGCCGATCATGCGCGTTGAAGTGGAAACACCAAGCGACTTCCAAGGCCCCGTTCAAGGCGACTTGTCGTCCCGTCGCGGTCTCCTCCTAGGTAGCGATATGCGTGATGACTACGTGGTCATCATCGCCGAGCTGCCCTTGTCGGAAATGTTCGGCTACTCGACTGACCTGCGTTCGGCCACGCAGGGTAAAGCGAGCTTTTCCATGGAATTCTCGAAATACCGTCCGGTTCCTTCGAGCATCCAAGAGCAGATCGTCAGCCGGCACCGCGAAGAGCAAGCAAAAGGCAACAAATAAGCTGTCTGAGCTAAAAAGCCCCAGCCATCACTCGATGGCTGGGGCTTTTTCACGCCGAAATCTCGCCGACGAGAGTTAGTCGAAGCAACAAATGCGGAGTTTTGTGCTAAAGTTTTGCTAGTGTGAGGCTGTAATCAGAGCGCCTCATCCGCATTGATTGGAATGGAGCAACGCCGGTGTTAGGACCCATTCATCAGCTTTTGTATATGAGCAAGGCGAGCCCCTCCCTGACGCAAAGCGACATTCAGGCGATTCTTGCTTCGGCCAGGAAGTTCAATTCCGATCATGCCGTAACCGGCCTCTTGATCTTCCGCGATGGCAGGTTCCTGCAGCTATTCGAAGGGCGAACAGAAGCGGTCAAGGAAACCTACGAGCGCATCACCCATGACAAACGCCACGGTCAAATCATCGTGATCCAAGAGACCTTCGTCGAGCGGCGCCTGTTTGCCAGGTGGAGTATGGCTTACGGTGAGGAGTTGGTGGCGCCGGATGCAGCCGCTAAACTGTTCAGCAATCTTGACCGAGCCATGCGTAGCGAGACCCTGGATCAACAGGTGATCATGTCGATCCTCGAGCATTTCGCCAAGCATGCGCAGTCCTAACCGGTTGCGCGGATCCAGATGATCAGACGTAGCTAAACACCAAAGGCGCTTGGACATCCGGGTGTAGGCTTTGGTGCACGGGGCACAGGTGCGCCGCACGCTCTAATTTCTCGCGACTGGCGACCGGGACGGTCTTTGGCAGCGTCACCTCGACCGCAAGCGAGCCGATGCGCCTGGTCGGTGTCGTCACCATCTCCTTGACGACGCTGGCCTTGGCGCCGAGCAGCGAGATCTTGTCGCGCTCGGCAACGATCGCCATCGTCGTCAGTACGCAGCTTGCCAATGCCGCGCCGACAAGGTCAGTCGGTGAAAAACGCTCGCCTTTGCCCAGGTTGTCCTTTGGCGCATCGGTCTCGATGCGCGACCCTGACGGTTCATGGGTCAGTTCGCAGTGTAGGCCACCGCTGTAAATCACCTGCATCTTTACCACTGGCACTCCCCCGTGTCGGCGTCACTCTGGCTCAATTTGGACATCATCCCAAAGACTTGAAAGAAATACCTCAATATCCGGCCAGCTGCCACCGATAGCGTTCATGGGGGAGGAACGCTAGTGAATTTAGTGATTCGTCACAAAGCCGATCGCCGACCTGGATCGACCGCCGTCTTATGTCGCCGGTTGCTACTCGTCTTGGTGCTCGCTCTACTCGCACCAGACGCTCGCGGCGATACTCAGGTGACCACTTACGTCATCAAAACCCAGGAGGAGCGTCAGCAGACCCGCTGGTCGATGACCGAATGGTTGCGGATCAAAGAGCGGATGAAGATGATGGATGTCTGGTTGGCGATGTTCTCGGATCCAAAAAAAGACAAATTTCAGCCGGAATTGATGCTCAGCGCAGGTGCCACGCGCAGCCAATACAACTACAAAGTGAGCACCGGGCAAAGCGTCTCAGGACCTTTATCCGGTGGAGCAATCAAGGCGCAGCTGTGGTTGACCAACCTGATCTCCAGCACGATCGGCATCAGGATGCTCAATGTCGATCTCGGGGCTGAGGGCTATCATCGCCAAAGCGCGACCTTTACGGCAGATGGATCCACACCTGGTCCAAGCAATCCTGCCGCCACGAGTTCGGCACGGCGCTTTGATCTCGAAGACTACAGCGCTGCTCTGCGCGTCTTTGGTCGTAATATTCAGGATTCGTCGCTAGTCCTGAAGTACGGTCGCTACTCGCTGCGCAACAGTATCACCGACGACATCGCCGGCGCTGGGACCAGCGGGGTCAGCGGCACCATGCTCGGCGCTGAACTTCAGCTTTATGTGCTGCATGCACTTGGTGTCGAAGGCAATGTCGTGCAATACGGCAAGGCCAGCAGCGGCGGCGGCTTTCACAAAGTCAGCGGTAGCTACTATGACTACCAAGCCTTTATCGAAATTTCACTGCTGCGCCTCGTTGGGGGGCCTTACGTCGAGCAGTGGGATCTGACGACAGGACTTGGTGATACGGTGAAAACAACGGAAAAAGGCTTTATTGCTGGACTGAAACTCCAGCTATAGCGGTGACATTTAGCGGCAACAAGGGGAGTCTGAACAGGGTGAGCCGCTTTGCCCGCGCTCATCTCCCAATCAACGCGTCAACTAACTGATATTATTGCAATACTATATGGGTCAAGGGATACCAGGCGGGCCAATTTTTGGCGGCCAATATTCGTTATCCAATAAAAACAGCGTGTTAGGACTATATGAAGATGTGATTTAACCTACACCCGAAGACTTCATATCCTGAATGTAGAAACCACTCGGGAGGCCCCACAGGTCAAGCACTGCAAAAGGTGCACCCACAGGCCCTTATCATCGTTGTTCTCATCCTGCCTTAGCTGCTGGCTGCTTTGCCCTTGTCCGCCTCTTGCTCAGAGGAATACCCCCAATGACCTCCCGTGGTTTCTCAAACGCCTGACAGCGTTGCACGTGGATCATTTCCCGTTCTAGATACCTCTTCTTTGACTCGATCAAAAGCCCTAATATCACCACCGATGCAGATTTTACTCCAAGGCTTTCATGCTATTCGCCCCCGAACTTGTTTATCACCAGCATCAGATCATCGCCGTGAACAAGCCGGTCGGCTTGTTGTCGCAGGCGACTCAGGCCGCGTCGACCACGGTGATTAGCGTCACATTAGCCTTGATGGCTGAGCGCAAGATGGCGCAGCGAACCTTGCTGCTGGTGCACCGACTCGACCGGGACACCTCGGGGGTTATGCTACTTGCCACGTCCAAGGTGCGTGCGGCCTATCTAGCGGGGGAATTCCGCGCCCGCCGGGTAAATAAGACTTACTTAGCTCTGTGCCGAGGGGTGTCGGAGCGGCGCGAGTTTATCGAGCAAGCTCCGCTGGGGCGCTTTGATCCGCGTATGGGTAAGGTGCGGGTCGATCATCAATCGGGGCGTCCGGCGCAGACCGCAGTGCGCGTGCTGGGCGAAAGTCTAGAGCACGGGATCAGTCTGGTCCTGTGCCAGCCGACGACCGGACGCACGCATCAGATCCGCGTGCATCTAGCCATGAACGGACTGCCACTGCTTGGCGACCAGCTCTATGGTGGGCCCGGTGACGGCGCGATCGGCATGGGCAGTGAAGGGGACCCGGAGCATCATCTGTTGCATGCTCACACCCTGCGCTTTAGGCCGGCGCCTGGGCAGGCGGAGCTGTACCTAAGGGCGAGCTTACCAGAGGTCTTTGTCACTAGGCTGGCGCGAGCGGGGCTGGCGAGTGCTTTTGTCGCCTGGAGCGATAAGGGCTAAGGGTCGCGGCCCACTATCCACCGCCTTTTGGGTCGCGGCAGGTAGTGTATAACTAATTGAAATGAAATCTTAAAGTGTGTTTCATGATCGTACTCGTAAAATAAACTAAAGCTCGACAGCTTTTGCGCCGATAGGTATTATGGCCATAGCCAGAGCTATGGCTTCAATTGATCGGAGCCTGTTTATGACGGTAAAATTATCAGCCTCACGAGTGATCCCTGCAGGGCAGTTCAAGAACCAGTGCCTAGCTCTCATGGACGAGATGGCTGCCTTCGGCGGCGAACTAGTCATCACAAAGCACGGTCGTCCCGTTGCGCGGCTTCTGCCAATGATCGAAGATGAGCTGGCTGATGTGCCTATTTTTGGGTCTATGGCCGGAACGGTAACGTTCCTAGAAGATGACATCACCGCGCCAATAGGCGAAATGTGGGACGCTGACCGTGACGACTGACAAAGCGCCAGGCGCAGGCCCCATTGTTCTTCTCGACACCTGTGCTTGGCTTTGGCTTGCCTACGGTCACGACTATTTTGCCAAAGCCGCGTGCCGATCCGAAGTTGAAGCAGCGGGTCGCGGCGGCAGACTCTTTCTGGCACCTATTTCGATGTGGGAGGTCGCCATGAAAGCCGCCAAGGGTAAGCTCGCCCTGGCGTCGCCGACGCTTGAGTGGATTCACCTTAGTAAGAGGCGCTCCCGGATTCAAGATGCACCGATAACAGCCGAGATCGCGGTCGACAGCGTCAGCTTACCTGGTAGCTTCCATAACGACCCTGCCGATCGCCTGATCGTCGCTACCGCTCGTAGCCTTGATGCCTTCCTAGTCACAAGAGATGCGGCGATCCTGACCTACGCCGAAGGCGGGTTTGTTAAAGTTTGGCGACTATAGCGTTGCGCTTTCGGAGCCGGCTCCGACGAAGGCGTTTCGCACTAAAACATAAGCATGTATGGTGACCGCATCCAGGCAGTCAGCGGACCCATGGCTCGGGAGCTCGGGCTTGATCAAGGCTAAAAAGACGTTTCAGGTCGGCCTCTCGGTACGCGAATTCGCCCTACCGGCACCGCGTACCGGCAGTATCGAGACCCACTCGGGGTATGGTCCACTGCCCCAGCAAGGCCAGCAGATCCATGCTGAGCTCCAAGGGGTGCGCGCGGCCAGCGACGGCGCCTACACCGCCGAATATGCCCTGGTGCATAGCTTTAGCGACGAACACCTGAACGTCCGCGTGAGTGGCCGTGCCGATGGTTTTTACGCCGGCGACTTGCCCTTATTTGAGGAGATCAAAACCGCCTTTGACGCACCGGAATTAGTGCGGCGACTGCGGGCCCAACCGACGCACCCGTATTGGCTACAGCTGCTGACCTACCTATACATTCACTATAAGACCACCGGCGTTCAGGCGGCGGGCCAACTGCTGGTCGTGTCGTCACGCACGCGGCAGGAGACCGTCCTACCGGTGCAGCTCGACGTGGAGCGCTACGAATCTTGGCTACAACTGCGCCTAGCTGAGATCCTAGCCGAGGAGGTCGTGCTGCAGCGGCGTAAAAAGCAGCGTAAAGCACGCGGTAAAGAGCTAGCCTTCCCCTTTGCCGCGCCGCGCTCGGGGCAAGAGGATCTCATGCACCTGATCGAAGGTGCGGAGCCGGCGCACAAGCACCTGCTGATCGAAGCGCCGACGGGCATGGGAAAGACCCTGGCGATTTTGCTGCCGACCGTGCGGCAGGCGCTACAGGCGGGCGCCGCGACGATCTTTATCACGCCAAAGAATAGCCAGCATGCCGCGCCCGAGCATGCCGCCAAGCAGATCGGAATGATCCGTACCTTGACGCTGACGGCCAAGGCGCGCATCTGCATGAAGGCCGAAATGGTCTGCAACCCGACCGCCTGCGAGTACGCCAGGGACTACTATCAGAAGGTTGCCGAGCACGACCTGGTCGCCAAACTCGGTCGCCTACAGGCAGTCACCGCAGCGACCTTGAAACGCTATGCAGAGCGCTACGAGGTCTGCCCCGCTGAGCTGGGCATGGACGCCACCCCAGCGTTTGACCTGATCATCGGCGACTATCATTATGTCATCGGGGCGCAGGGCCTGATCACTCGGGTGACCGCCAGGCAACGCGGTAAGGCGGCAAAGCCGTCCTTGATCATCGACGAGGCACACAATTTATTCACGCGGGCGACGGAGAACCAATCGGCCACACTCTCGGTCCGTGAGCTGACGGCGCTCAGTCGGGACGCCAGCGATGTGTTGCCAGATCAGTCGGTGTCGGCCGAGACGATCGCGCTGATCACAAGTAAGGGTCCTGACACTCGGCGCCTTGCTTTGGACCAAGCGCTGGTTGACACCTTTGCTGCACTCAACGACCGCTGGGACATCCTGACGGCCAGGTATTTAAGCAGCGACGTCGTCATCGCCGAAGCGGACCCGGTCCTGCGGCTGACGGCTTATTGGCGTGAGTTTTATCTGACCTTTAAAGCGGTCGCCGAGATCTTCCTGGGCAAAGACAAACCCAGTGACGATGCAAGTCACTCGCTTAATCCCTACGCCTGCCTCTACGAACGAAGCAGCAGCGATCACTTGATGAAGCTTCTGTGCTGCGATGCGTCAGCGCATCTTGCCGCTTGTTTTGAGCCATTCGCACGACTCATCGCCTTTTCGGCGACGCTGCGTCCCTTTGAATTTTACGCCAAACTATCCGGGCTGGACCTTGGCAGTCTGGGAACGGCAAGCTTTGCCTCACCATTTCCTGTAGCCAACCGCAAGGTCCTGGTCATCCCGCAGGTATCGACCAAACTCCGCGACCGTCGGCAAAATCTCGACAAGATCGCCGCGGCGATCGTTAAACTCAGCGCGGCGCGACCAGGCCACTATATGGCGTTGTTTCCCAGCTTTCAGTTTATGAATGATGTGGCCGAGCGGCTAGATGCCCCGGGATTTGTCGTGGTGCGGCAAACACCGGGGATGTCGCACGCGCAAACCAAGCACATCGTCGATGCGCTGCGCGCAGGACCCAGTCCCCTACTCGTCCTCGGTGTTCAAGGCGGCAGCCTATCGGAAGGTATCGACTTTCCCGGCGAGCAGTTGATCGGCGTCGTCATCGTCGGCCCCGCGTTACCCACGTGCGACGAAGCGCGCGAGGTGCTGCGCGCCTATTACGAGCGCGCCTACGGTCAGCGCCTCGGTTACGATTATGCCTACACCTACCCAGCCATGGCTAAGGTGGTGCAGGCTGCAGGCAGGGTGATCCGCACCCAACACGATCGCGGTCTGATCGTCTTGATGGACGCCCGTTTTGTCGAGCCGCGTTATAGTTCGCTGCTGCCTCAGGGGTGGTTTAAGGACTCGGTCCGCGAGCTGGTGAGCCAGCGCATCTTGGGCGATATTCAGGCGTTCTGGCAAGGCGGGGACGTGTTAGGATCAGAGGACGTGACGAGCTCCTGAAGAGATGTTTTGCAGACCAAAGGTGGACTATGCGGCGTTTTGCAATCTACTACCGGGTGTCGACGGATCGTCAGGACTTTGAGAGTCAAAAATTCGTCGTCGACAAGTGGCTCAGCGACCTGCCGGCAGACCGAAGGCCGCAGACCCTGCCGCTGATCTTTCAAGACGAAGGCATCTCCGGGCGCACGATGAATCGCCCTGGCCTCCAGGCCTTGCTCGCCGCCGCCTACAGCAAAAAGATCGACACCATCATCGTCTACCGTTTGGACCGCCTCAGCCGGCATGCCACCACCGCCATTCGCCTGCTGCTCAACCTTGAAGAAGTCGGCGTCGCCTTTGTCTCGGTGACCCAGCCAGTCCTCAACCTCGGGCACGAGAACCCCTTTCGTCGCACGATGCTCGCGGCCTTCGCCGAGATCGCCGAGATCGAACGCGACACCATCGTGGCGCGGGTGCGTGCCGGTCTCGATGCCGCCCGCAAGCGGGGGGTGAAGCTTGGCGCTCCGGCGAAGATTTCACCGGCAAAGCAGAGCGAGGCAGTGACGCTGAAAGCCCAAGGGCTGTCCTATAAGGCGATTGCCAAACAACTGGATCTGAGTGTTGGCTCGGTGCACAAGCTGATTAAAAGCAGCGAGAAGGCAGCGGCCCTGCCGGAGGCTGCCCCCTGATTGTTTGATCCCGCGGCGTTGCTTGGTGGCAACTCTCGCGCAGATGGCAGCGTGCACCATGGACCACGCTAAGCCAGCTAGCATAGATTCGATGATTTGTGCTAGAACTCGGCCGTTTAGACAGCCTCCTGGCCATCACCTAAAGCCACCCTAAGGATCACACCATGACCGCCACCCCAACCACAACTCCCGCCACCGCCGTCGACACTGCCGCTGCTGCGGAACACGTCCATGGCCCTAACTGCAGCCACGATCACCACGACCATCACCATCATCATCACGCGGTTCAACCCTTTGTACGAGCGACCCCCAAGCTCGGTCGCAACGATCCTTGCTCCTGCGGCTCGGGTAAGAAGTACAAAAAATGCTGTGCCGGTGACCACGCGTAGGCCTTGGGGCTTAAGGGTTAGCCGTGGTACATGGACAAAACTTAAAGCTTCTAGCGAGATGCCTAATGATGCTGGACTAAACCAAGCATGATCTAGTATGAAGGCCCGCCCATAGGTCTTCAACCCTTCGACGACAGGATGCCCCATGAAAATCACCCGCGCCATGGCCCTCGTATCTCCCCTGATGTTTGCCCTCGCTGCTTGCAGCACCAAACAAGCTTCGCATACCGCTGCTGCACCCGCAGCACTGTCTGTTTCGTTCAACGGCGCTTGCGCCGGCTGTCACGGCGACAGCGGCGAAGGCGGCCTTGGCCCGGCGCTGGCTGGCAGCAAGCTGAGCCTGGCTGATTTCACTGCCACGGTTCGTGCCGGTAGCGGTCCGATGCCAGCATTTGGCGCCGCGGACTACAGCGATGCGCAGCTAAGCAATGACTACGCCTTTTTGACCGGCAAGTAATAGGCGGTTGGTGATCAGCGAAAGAAGTCCTGGGTCATCCAGTAGCCATTGCCCACTGGGGCAAAGCCACAGGCGACCTCTTTGTAGGCGGCGTTCGCCATGTTTTCATAGTGGCCGCCGCCCGGGCCTTCGTCCCACATCATTTTAAGGCAGCCAGGTTGTGACGATGCCGGCGAGCCGTTCCACCCTGGGCACTCGTCCTGTGCGCTTTCGCCACACTTGCCAAAGGCGCCGTGAGCAAAGCCCGCGGCGCCGTCGGAGGCCGCTTGACCATCGAGGCAGCTCGATGCCGAGGTGCGCAGGGTAAGCGCGGGGCGACCGATGCTGGCACGGTACTGGTTGATCACCGCCAAGCAGTTTTGCCGGAGGTCGTCTAGGTTGGAGCTGGCTGCGTTCATCGGCGTCACTGCTGAAGAGCCGCTTGATGGCACCGAGCCGCCACCGGCACCAGTGCTGCCCTTGATCACCGCGGCGATGGAGTTGATCAAAGTCGACAGTCCGTTACCCTGGGTCGTGGTGGGACTGGGCGTTGTTAAGACTGGGCTTGGTGCGGTAGGAGGTGCCCCTGGGGCGAGGCCAGGAGTTGATCCAGGGCCGCTGAGGACCGGGGCAGCGCCGGTGTTGCCGTTAGGATTGGTTGTGTCGGTACCTGCAGTGTTAGCCACCAGAGGCGTATTTGTCGATGCTGGAGCGGGAGCGCCCTCCTGTTGCTTGGATCCACCGCAACCGGTCGCTGTAGCCGCACCGAGTAAGATCACCAGGGTGGTCACGGTGTTGCGAAGTTTCATGTGACTTCCTCCAAGCATGCTGGCCCTGCGACAAGGTCTTGGCATTGCGACCACTGGTACTGTCAAAATTGACCTAAGGTCTATATAGAAGCAAGAACTGGGCTTAATCTAGTAAACGTATAATCGATAGGTTACAGCCGCCACGGCGCCCAACGATTGGACACCAGCCAAGTGTTGCTTAATCCTTAGTCGAGACATCGGGGCAGGGCCGGGGCCGACTTAGGACTCGGTATATTGCAAGCGGAAGCGCATCGAGCTAAAGAAATCAAGATTAGGCAAGGTCTGCAGCAAGCGATCTTTGACTAATACTTGCAGCAGCATGGCAGTGCGCAGCTCGCCACCTGCGGCACGCATCTTGAGCAGGGGCTGATTCAACGAGATGCGCAGACTGACCTCGGACGGTGCCCCTGGATGCTGATGCACGAAGAACGAATAGCAGCTAAGAAAATGCGGGTCGCTGGCGTCCGTCTCCGGAGTGAGATCCGGATGATTGGCATAAAAGTCCAGAGTGATGCGATGAGCCAGCTCGTCGGTCGGCACCGGGATATGTTCCACGATCAGGGTAAACGATCCCATGAAACTCGGACTACTAGATAGGCGCGCCAGATAGGTCTGCAGCTCGGGTGAAAAAACGATGTTGGCGCTGATGATCTTAGACGCCTGATCGATTTTGATGATGAGGCCCACATTCTTAGATTGGACAAAAATGCGGTCCACGGGCGCCGCATGCTCGCCTCCGCTTAAAGCCCCCTGTAAGGCTAGTTTAGGCGGTAGCATCGCCGCTGGCGGCACTGTCGACATGGGTGTCAGAGCGGTTGGGACCAGCACATCATAGGTGTAGGGTTTGAGCATTTTTGTCGTATCGAGACAGTCTTTCACGGTTTGAGTGAATCTGACGCCCTTGATGTCCTCGAACCCATATAAGGCAAATTCCAACCAAAACTTGGCATCCAGCACCACGCCATTGGCGTCTTTGCCATCGCCATCCTGGGCGTTTGGATTGGACGGGATGACGTCCGGATGCTGCGCCTGCCACTGTGCCCAGATGCGATCGACATTGGCGTGGTGCAGCCAAAATAGTGGATCTAAGGGCGACATAAAGTGTCCCATATCGCCGCCGATGGAGTTATGAACAGCATTGTGCGGCATGCTTTCAAGCTGACCACTGCCGCCCCAAGGAGACTGGGCGCTAGCGCGACCGCCGCCAAAGTCGATGAAGTTTTTAATCTGCAGGATGCCAGCGATCGTCCCCGAACCGCAGGCGGCATCGGCAAAGGTGTCGCTTGCCCCCATCGAACGAGTGTTATCAAACAAGGGGTTGCCATCGCCCCAAGCCAAGTCCGGAATCCGTCGATCGGTGTCCTGCCAGCTCCAATACGGCAGGCTAAAGGCATCGCTTTCGCCCGCTGTACGCAGGGCATTCCGGCACACTTCCTCAAAGTACATGAGATAAAACCGATGCCAGGGCAGAAAGAACCAATTGCCGTGGATGCAAAAGTTGTTGTGAATGGTGGCTTGCGCCATCCAGACCTTGCTATCCTTGAGCAAGGCTACGGCCTTCTTATACAGTCTGAGATCGTCCGCAGCCGCGGCGGAGATGATGGATTTGCGCACCGCCGGGTAGCCGCCAGCGACCGTATCCACCGTATCCTTGGTCGCGGATGGATCTGATTCAAGCAACTTGCAACCGAGCAGTCCCAGCACCCCAAGGGTGACACCGCCACTAAGAAAAGCTCTGCGATCGGATCGCCGCATCATTCAGCTCCTCATGCGAGCTTCATTTTTTCAGTGATTTAGATGGTTTATACATTGTAACAGAGGCACAAAGAGGGGTGCAAATGGGGGTGCCCAGACGGAGCCTTGGAGGATTTTCTTGCGGAATCGCTTAACAATATAGTTTAGACTAATAAATCTGGTGCTTTTAACCCTTTTCGTAGTCATGGGTGGTTATGTTTCCATTCGATGCCCAGGGACGCACGAGCCCTCTGGCGGCGACCATGCTCTTGCGCCTTTTCGGCTTGTTCAAAATCCCCATGGTGTTCCACCTGCGACCGTCCATCCTCGTTTGGACCGGGCAGCGCTGTGTCTTGCGTCTTCGCCTCAACAGGCGTAGTAAAAATCAGCTTGGCAGCATGTATTTCGCGGCATTGGCCGCGGGCGCTGATTTGGCGGCCGGGTTCTTTTCCATCGCCGCCATTCGGGCCAGCGGCAAGCCGGTCAGCATGGTGTTTAAAAATGTCAGCGCGGACTTTCTCAAACGCGCTGACGGTGATGTGCACTTCATCTGTGACGATGGCGAGCTAATCGCCGCTTTAGTCAACAAGACGCTGGCCACTGGGCAGCGTGAGGAGGCGCCGGTGCACGTGGTCGCCACGGTTCCAGATAAGCACGGCGAGGAGCCTGTGGCGACCTTCGCCATGACCTTATCGGTGAAAAAGGTCGCAAAGGTCGCAAAGGTCGCAAAGTCTAGTCAAACACCGCAGGCCAAAAAGGTCGGCTAGTTTAGAAGGAATGAGCTGGAATATGAGTGATGCTGGTCAAAAGATTATCTATTCGATGGTGCGCGTCGCCAAAACGCAGCGTTCAACCGGCAAGCAAGTGCTGCGCGATATCTCGTTGTCGTACTTCTACGGTGCCAAAATCGGTGTCTTGGGTCTCAACGGTTCGGGTAAGTCGACGCTGCTGCGGATCATGGCGGGAGTTGACAAGGAGTTTCAAGGCGAAGCTCACCTGACGGAAGGCTACACGGTCGGCTTCCTGCCGCAAGAACCCGAACTCGACGCAACTAAGACGGTCAAGGAGATCGTGCAAGAGGGTTGCGGCAAAGTCGTGGGCTTGCTCAAGGAGTTCGACGAGATCAACAACAAGCTTGGCGATGAAAACCTCGATCCAAACGACATGGACAAGCTGATCACCCGTCAGGCTGAAGTCCAAGACAAGCTAGACAGTATGGATGCGTGGAGTCTTGACGACAAGTTGAACTTCGCCATGGACGCAATGCGTTGCCCACCGCCTGATCGTTTGGTCGACGGCCTTTCCGGTGGTGAGCGCCGGCGCGTTGCGCTCACCCGACTGTTGCTACAGGAACCAGACATCTTACTGCTGGACGAACCGACCAACCACTTGGACGCTGAAAGCGTGCAGTGGCTCGAACGCTTCCTGCAGAGCTACAAGGGCACCGTCATTGCCGTCACCCATGACCGCTACTTCCTCGACAATGTCGCCGGCTGGATCCTCGAGCTGGACCGCGGCCACGGGATCCCGTGGAAGGGCAACTACTCGTCGTGGCTTGAGCAAAAGCAAAAGCGCATGGCCAACGAACAAAAAGCCGACGACAAGCGGGCTAAAACGCTCGAGCGCGAGCTCGAATGGATTAGGATGAGTCCCAAGGCCCGCCAAGCCAAGAGCAAGGCCCGCATCACCGCCTACGAGACCCTGGCGAATCAAGAGAACGAAAAGACCACCGATGACCTGCGCCTGTTTATCCCGCCGGGACCGCGCCTGGGCGATGTCGTCATTCGCTTTGAAAACGTCGCCAAGGAGTATGACGATAAGCTGCTCTACGAAAAGTTGAACTTTGATCTGCCGCGCGGCGGCATCGTCGGCATCGTCGGCCCCAACGGCGCCGGTAAAACGACCTTGTTTCGTATGATCTGCGGCCAAGAGCAGCCCAACCAAGGCAAGATCACCATCGGCGAAACCGTTAAGCTCGGCTACATGGAGCAATCGCGACTGTCGCTAGACCCGAATAAAACCGTGTACGACGTCATCTCCGGTGGCCAGGACGTGGTCAAGCTCGGCCGGCGCGAAGTGAATGGTCGTGCCTTTGTCGGGCGCTTTAACTTTACCGGTCCAGATCAACAAAAGGCGGTGAGCGAGCTATCGGGCGGTGAGCGCAATCGACTGCAGCTGGCGCTACTCATTCGTGAGGAAGCCAATGTCATCCTGCTCGATGAACCGACCAACGACCTAGACGTGAACACGCTGCGCGCCCTGGAAGAGGCGCTGGGAGACTTCCCTGGTTGCGCCGTGGTGATTTCCCATGATCGCTGGTTTCTCGACCGGATTGCGACGCATATCATGGCGTTTGAAGGCGATAGCCAGATCACGTTATTTGAGGGCAGCTACTCCGATTACGAGAAGAACCGTCGCGAGCGCTTGGGCCGCGATGCCGACACCCCGCACCGCATCCGCTACGCCAAGCTGAAGCGCTAAGGTTAAAGCACCATCATCGTCGATCAGACCAATCCCCCATTGGCTGATCGCGACCTATGATACTATTTGAGGGCAATGGACAGTCTTGTCGTTTGACTACTTATTGGGGCCTCCACTCTATGAGCCAACACTCGACGCCTCGTGCCGCCTTCATCTTGGCACTCGTGTTATTGCCTGTAGCGACTGTGGCCCGCGGCAACGTCGTCGGCGTCGATGCCCAGAACTTCAATGCCATCACCAGCGGCCTCGACTTCGTCACGGTCCAGTCCTCGCAAACCCTGGCCCCATGCATCTTTAACCTCGGTCTGTTTGGCAACTATGCGCGCAATACCCTGCCCTTGCTGCGCACCAACCAGGCCACCGGCGATGAGACCCAGCATCACCAGGATGCCGTCACTGGGGCCGATCTGAACGCCGGTTTTGGCCTGATGCGCAACTGGGACATCGGTCTTAGCTTGCCGCAGATCGTTGCCCAGTCGGTGGAAACCAAGAGCCTCCACGGCGAGTTTGGCCAGAAGGGGAACACCGAGGTCCGCCTTAACTCCAAGTACCGCGTTTGGGGCCAGCGCGACTATGGGGTGGCCCTGGTCGGCACCCTAAGCATCAACCGCATCACCAATAATCCCTACGCGGGGACCGGAGCCGGGCCGACCAAGACGCTGGAGGTTGCCGCCGACACGACGGTGGCACGGGTCCGCATGGGGGTCAATCTCGGCTACCGGCTGCGATCTCCTGGCAGCAAGCTGCCCGAGTTTCCGATCCAGCCGTTCAAGGACCAGTATATTGCATCAGCGGCGGCGAGCTATCATGTCCGTGCGATCAATACGAAGTTCATCGCCGAGGTCTTTGGCTCAAAGCCCGTTAAACCCGTCACCGCCGACATCGACCGGACCCAATCCTCCGCCGAGGCTTTGCTTGGAGCCAAGCACGATCTAACCCACAATATCGCCCTGCACTTGGGTGGAGGCACGCGGCTGAGCAATGGCGTTGGCTCACCCGATTGGCGGGTCTATGCAGGCGCCAACATGGCCTTTGGGCCGGTTTGCGGCCCAGGCGACGAGGATGAGGACAAGCCTAGGCGCAGGAAAAAGCCCGAAGGCAAGCCCGCCGCCCAAGAGCCAGCGGAACAAGCCGAATGGTTGCCCCAAGGCACACCACCCAAGCAAGAGACCATCATCCTCAACGACGTCATGTTTGCCTTTGACTCGGACCGAGAGGTGTTGCCAGGCACGAAGCAGCGCATCCGTGAGTTGGTCGCCTATATGAAGCAGGCGCCGCGCTACAAGACCCTAAGCATCGAGGGCCATACCGACTCCATCGGCTCGGACGCCTACAACCAGAATCTAAGCGAACGCCGGTCTAACACGATCCGGCGCTACTTGATCGAAGTGCATAAACTCGATCCGCAGACGATCAGCGCCGTCGGCTACGGCGCCTCCCAGCCAATCGCCGACAACGGCAACTACCAGGGACGGCAACGCAACCGACGCGTTGAATTTAAGATCGCTCGGTAGGCCTTCCTGTTTACCGTCCAGTGCGCCGGCACTCGTCGGCTTTGACGATGGCCCAGTCGGGATCGTGCAAGCTGTGGGTGGTCTGCTTACTACCGCAGCTTTGCAGGTTGGTGACATAGACTTCAAGGGTTGAGCCCTTTTGAAAGTGCAGCATCAACGTTGGCTGGGCCGTGCTGTCGTCAAATTCCACCGGCTTTTCCTGCGTTCCATTGGGGTGGTGAATTTCAATGCGAACGTGGTGACTGCAGTTACTGATCTTAGACGTCGTGAAGGGGACGGTTTGGCAACGCTCCGAAACCACTTCGGTCCCATAAACCGAGAAGTCGCCTTGGTCGGTACAGGCGGTAAAGTCGTTGAAATCGCCGTCACGATTGCCAATCGGTGCATCTTCGAAATTGATGCCAACCTTGGTCGAGCGCTTGCAAGAGGACTTGACATAGACCTGCACCGAAGCCGCGACCGTTCCACCGCTGGCGGTCTTACACGTCACCGTGTACTTGGTGTCATTGCTGATCGAACGGAGGCTTGAACCGTAGGTAGCGACGACCGCACCGTCGTCAAAAGTACAGCTCACCGTGTTGACCGAGGTCCAGACCAACTGCACCGCCGGGGAGTTTTGCGTAATGTAGAGAGGCCCGGTGCTGCCGTTGGCCTTCAGCGTCACCGAGGCATTGCTGCTGTCCGGCACCACGTGCACCGGCACTTTAGCCGTCGATTGGTTCCCACCTGCATCGACGCAGGTGAGAGCGACCGTAAGGTCCGCAGTCACCGCAGCTGACGTGCGTGTGCCGGCCAAGCCCGGCCAGTTAAATGGAGCGACACTGCACTGCGTCGCCTCCGACGAGGCCCAGGCGACCACGAGCGGCGTGCCCGTCATGACGGTGATTGGAGCCATGGAACCGTTGACCGTGAGGATCGTCCTCAAGGTTGGCGCGGCCGGTGCAACGACGACATTCGCCGCCGCAGTGCCAAATGGACCGGTACACAGCACACCGTAAGACTGCACAGCCGTGATCGGTCCGACGCTTTGGGTGCCGACAATCCCGCCGTAATGTCCAGGAGTCACGACGCAAGTACTCGCACCCGTTGAAGTCCAGGCGAGATCCACCATGCTGCCGGACGGCACCGTGACGATCCCTGCGCTTTGGCCATTGGCGGTGAGCGTTGCGGTCGGTGGCACCACTGCTGGCATGACACTGACACTATCGGTGCCTTGCCCACCGGCATTTTTACACGTCAAGGTGTAGGTGACGGCCTCGATCGTGGCATTGGCCGCAATCTCACCGGTGTCAGCTAAGACCCCAGCCTTGCCGGAGTTTGGACTAAGACTACAGGAGGTCACCGCGTTTGGATTGGTCCATGTAATGTCCAGGGGAGCACCGGCTGCTGCGACGAGTGGACCATCGCTGCCGTTGATCTTCAAATCTGGGGTCGGAGCCGGCATGAGGCCGACGTTGACGGCAATCGCGCTGATCACCGACTGATTGCCACCGGAGCAGGTCAAATAGTAGAGGACTGAGGCGGTTAATTTATCGGTGGTCAATTGGCCGGCTAAATGATTGTCATTGAGTGGTGCTAAGACGCAGCTTGACGCACCCGACGAGGTCCAGCTCAAATCGACGCTGGTATTATAGGGAATGTAGATCGACGACGCCGTGCCATTGGCCTTCAACTGGGCGGTCACGGAGGTTTGTCCCGCTGGGTTGACACTGACGACGCTGGTCATCGTGCCACCAGGCCCCGTACAGGTGACGCTGTACATTAAAGGCGTTGCCGGCATCACCTTCACGATGCTGCCAGACGTGCCGGTGCTTCCGGCTTTCCCCTCTGCCGGCGACAAGCTGCAGCTGTCGGCATTAGAGCTCGTCCAAGCAATCGTGACATTGTCCCCAGGCTTCGCCGTTTGGGTGCCTGGAGCGCCGTTCGCCGTGATGGATGTGGTTGGTGCGGCCGGCGGTGCGACGACGACGTGGATGGTCGTCGTCGTTGTGCCACTCGGAGTCTGACAGTTCAGGGTGTAGGCTTGAGTCGCGGTAGCTTGGACCTGTGCCGTCGACTTAGTCCCTGTGGCGTTTAATGGTTGGACGACGCATTGGGTCGCAGTGGGCGCGTCCCAAGTGATGGTGACCGGTGTGTTTGGTGCGACGGTGATGTCACCGGTCGAACCGTTAGCCTTGAGCGCCGGGGCGCCGTCGGCACTGTCCGTGCTGCCGTTGCCGCTGCCGTTGCCATGGCCATTGCCGTTGCCATTGCCGGTGCCGGTGCCGGTGCCGGTGCCGGTGGCACTACTGCCGTCGCCATTTGTCGCGTATGGATTACCCTCCGTGCTGTCGCCACTGCCAGGGGTACCTTTGGTGGCATCACGGGATGCAGCACCAGAAGTACGACCATCGACCGAGCCAGCCGTCTTAAAGCTTGCTGCCTTACAGCCCAGAACTAGGGCCGCGCCTAAGCCTAGGGCAAACCACTGTGTGTGACGCGGTGCAGTGCGGGTCAAAGCCATCCCGAGGTCCTCCAATAAATCGACTGACGTAGCCAACCATGGGGGGCTTATCGGCGCGACGGCGCGAAAACTTGCGCACTTTTTTCTCAGGTTCTTCTAATATATTGTTTATATAGGCTAAAATACTGCGAGCCAGGCCGGATTTACCAGGACCCTTGGGTCCATCCGTCGAGCGGTTTGGTGATGGCTTGGACCATCCGACCAAAGACGTCGGTAAAGTAACCTAGACGCAGCGAGATATCGGTCCAGTGCTGAACGCTAACGCCGTTGGCGGCAATGGGTGCGCTGGTAAACCTTGCGTCGTAGACGAGTTGGATAAAGATGTCGCGCGAGGTAAAGACGGTCCAGCTGACCTCCCTGGTCCCGGTCCACAGGAGTTGCAATCGGGGCTTATCATGGTAGGTCCAGGTGGGCATTGGACCGGCCGACACGGCGACGCCGACGGTTCCTGCGGGGGTGTAAACCGACAATTCGGCATTGTAGGGAAAGTTGATAAAGATCGTTTGGTAGCGGACCGTATCCTGGCGCGACGGCGTCTTGGCCTCGACGCTCCAAAAATTGACGTCCAAAGTTGGGTAAAAGCGTAGCGACGCGTCCCATTCATCAAATCCCATCGGATGATCCAGAGTCCCTAGCGCCAAGCTGGTGATCACACGCGGCAGCATCCCGTGTTCGTGGGTCGCAGTGACCGGAGCACCGGTCGCGGTATCACGCATGAACCGTTCGGACCTACTGGTGCCGTACATGATCGTATTGGGCACCAAAGAGAAGCTGTAGAGCAGCCAAAAATTGCGGTCCTTTTGCAAGATGGTTTTGGCCAGCTGTGGCTCCAGCTTAATCGCTGGATCTGGACGACGTTCGAGCGAATGCAGGTCGATGACCTCGGCCTCCAACTGCGGCGTGCCACGGCGCACTTCATCGCGCAAGATCACCAAGTGATCGGCCTTGGATTCATAGCCAAGGATGTTGGCCTGACTGCGATTGAGTTTGGTAAAGGTCGCCGCATTGAGGTTGGTGATATTGAGATAATTAAACACCCTGGTGCTCACCTCGGCGCTGACGAAATGCCCGCAAAACCCAGGCTCACGACTCTTCGCTTGGATCCATACCGCAGCCAGGCGCTCTGAGACGGCGAAGTCAGCATGGCCCGGCGGCGCGATCAGGTAAGTCGGGCACAGCCGTGGACGAGGCTTTGGCACCTTTTCCGTGATCTTTGGCAGCGGCAAGACGCTATGACAGTCGAACGCCGCGCCATCTAAAACATCGATGGCAAGGGCGGCGAGGCCCAGGGGCGGTGAGGCCAAGGCGAGCAGCCCATTGCACAAGCCACTCGTGACCCACCTGGGCTCGCACTGGACCTCGCCTTTGGCCAAGGTCAGCTTGGACTTTGGATCGACCAACTCGATTTGGTGCGTGCGCCCACGGCGCATGCGAATAAAATCGGGTGCAAAAAAATTCGGCTCGCCGTCGAGCTTGACCAAAACCGGGTCGGCCGGCGTCTTGACACTGACGATTTCGTGCAGGCCGCTAAGGGTGCCGCATCCTGAGAGGATCACAGTGAGAATGAGCCAGCGCAAGAAATTAGGTGGCAGAATGGCTGAGCGGATGACCATGGTGCTTCGTGTTGTGAGGTACGAGATGGCCAAGAGTATAAATATCAGCCAGATGGGTCAAGCATGCAGGACCGCAGATGGTACATTCATGAAAACGCGGTCCAGAAAATTCAATGAGTTGCTGGAAGTGCCTGACCCCATTCTGAGGTAGGCTAAAGAATTTTGCTGACGTACCGAAGACAAAGGACACTCACCCCATTTGCAGTGCTAAAGGCTTCAGACCGTAGTGCTTTCTCTTCTCTGTGAGGCTATTTCGTCCATGAGCCATGACCCGAGAAATCCCCCATCAAATGGCCGACCTACCTCGGGCGCACGACCAGGTTTAAGGCTGGTGCGCGACCCCGAGGTAGCGCCGCCTGTCGAGGTCGCGACGGCGCCTTCGACTGAAGTCAAAGCGGTCAGGCGCAGTCCTTTTCTTGATTTTATGAATGCCTATGCCGATGCCGTGGATCAGCAAGTCAAAGTGCTATTGGAACTCTAGGGGCGTCACTGTTCCCGCACCTACGGGTCGGTTGAGCCGGCATAGGTCGCCAGGTAGCCGTCGATCCTTTGTTTGGTTGCCGCGTCGATCCACACCTTGCCCAAGACCTCGCGCTGAACCAAGCGCTCGACCACCTCGTGGATCGTCACCAGGCTGACCACGGGAATCTTCCAGCGGTTTGCAACCTCGCTGCGAGCCGACTGAGCGCCGCTCCCGCGCTCTTGGCGATCGACGCCGACGATGGCGCCGACGACCTCGACGTTGTATGTCGCCAGTAAGGGCATGATCTCACCAAAGCTGGTCCCGCCGGTGATCACGTCTTCAACCACCACCACCTTTTCGCCGCCCCGATATAATCTACCAACCAGGTTGCCACCCTCCCCGTGGTCTTTGGCCTCCTTGCGATTAAACGTATAGGAGATGTCCCGCCCAAGGCGCTGGGTCAGCTGGTAGGACGTCAAGACAGCCAGGGGAATGCCCTTATAGGCTGGGCCAAACAGGTTTTGTACGGTGGCGCCGAAGTGTTCGGCAATCGCCTCGGCATAGAGGGCCGAAACGGCGCCGAGACGCTCCCCCGAGTCGATGTGCCCGGTGTTGAAAAAGTAGGGCGATAGGCGGCCCGACTTGGTTTTAAACTCGCCAAACTGCAGCGCTCCACTGCGCAGCAGCCATTCGATATAACGCTCCTTGATCACAACACGCTCCAACTGTCGGACTAGAGTGGGCCAAATAACCGTACTTGGTTATCAGCAACCCACCCCTGTTTGCCATCGGAGAGTTTCACCCGGTAGTAACCGCCCGCGGCACGCTCGGTGATTAGCACCGGGGCGCCTTCCTGTAGGGCAAAGAGCTGGGTGTTTTGCTTGCCAGGTCCGGAATAGATCTTGGCTTCGGCTTGAACGACCGCGCCCCATGCATCCGGCATCGCCTGCCGGGTCAGAAAGGCCGCGAGCGCTGCAATGGGCAGGACGACGCTCAGTGCCACGCTCAGTCGCCAGCGTTGCAGCGCTGGCCTGAGGGCGGTCAGTAGTAGCGCGGTGCCCCAGAGGGCAGCCAGTAGCGACGCTGTCCAGGCTAGCTCCAGCTCGGAAAAGTGCTCGAGCCAGGCCGCGACATGGCCGGTCGTCGTCGCCGGAAGCTGCGCCTCAAGCTTGTCGTGGACCTTACCTAGGACAAAGCGCAGATTGGCAGCGTTGTCTGGGTCTCGCGGTAGGTAGCGTCTGGCACCGAGAAATGCCGCGACGCTGTCGCCAAGGCGGCCAGCCCGAAAATAGGCCACGCCGAGGTTGTAAAAGAGGTGGCCGTTGACGATCCCCTGCCCTAGCAACTGTTCGTAATCCTGAGTGGCCTTGATTAGGTCACCTGCATCGAACGCTTGGTTGGCGCTCGAGGCCAAGGCGTTAGGGTCGCCATTCGTGGCTAAAGGCATGGTTTGGGCTGTGGTCTGGGTCGTCGTTAACCAGGCGAGGCAACTCGCCAGGAGGCTGCAGCGCAGGACATTGGTCAGCTTAGTGGTCATCATGCATGCTCCAATCCCAAGACCAGGCGGTCCAAGTCCGCAACCAGCTCGCTTGCGGTGGTGAGAGGTGGCAGCTTGCCACCAAAATCGACTTGTTCCAGGGTTTTGATGATCTGCACCAAGCGTTGAAGGTCTTCCTCTTTGCCGCCAAGTCGGCGCAGTAGTTCCTCAACCTCACGGGCTGCTAAAGATTGACCGTGCAGATTGAGCTTGTCACCTAAGTAGGTGCGCAGAGCTGCATAAGCGGCAAGCAAGGAAGTCTCGACGTGACCGGCCGCGACTTGGACTTGGGCCGCCTGGAGCTCGCTCTTGAAGACTTTGTAAGCTCGTGATCGTCGTTTCCCGACGGTGTCTCCCTCCGACCTGCGTCTAAGGGACTGGACGCCGAAGATCAGAAAAGCGCAGCTTGCTGGGAAGGTGCCAGTTAAACTTAAAATAAAGACTAAAGATCTGGTTATGGTGTGTTGTTTGCTCAGTGAAGGTCCGTGGTGGATATCGACAAGGTCGCTTCCCAACACTTTGACATCTTCTTTCTTGGTGCCGGGAAGCTGCGCTTGCTGCCCCACCACCAGCGACTTGGCTTCGGCTTTGCTGGGGTCGACGATGAGATGCCCAAGCTCGGAGGTGAGGATCGTATACTGCTGCAGATGTGGGTTGAACACCGGCACCTCAACCTTACCCAGGTCAAAGTTACCAGGATTTGCCGGGACCAGCGCGTACTTGTAAACCCGTTTAGAGACGATGCCACTCGGATCGACGACCTTCTCGGTGTACTCAGGTTTATCTGGGTACACCTTGCCGATCTTTTCTAGGTCAGGGACGACATCGCCCAAGGAATCAGCGATTCCAGCCCCACTTAATGTTATGGTTATGGTTACTGTGTTGCCAGCCGTGACTTTCGCTTGGCTGAGATGGGTGTCGAGCTGGAAGTTGCCGACTAGACCACTAAAGCCAGGTGGTTTACCTGACTGCGGCAAAGGCTTGACAGCAAATTCGGCCGGCTCGCTCTTGAGATTGACTTCCTGCTCTTCGGTAAAATTCATATCGAAATTAAAGGCACCGCCACCGAAGTTATTGAAAAACTTATCGATCGGGTTGCGCCGCTTGGTCCAGGTCAAAATCCGTGCGTCGATGGTATATGGGGGCAGAGTCAGCGGGCCCGGCTTCGTGGCGACCACGACTTCTTTAAGTTCGATGACGATGTAGGGCTGACCGTTGACCAGCTTCTGCGCTCGCTTCTCGCCATCAATGGGAAAGCGGCGAAAGTCCGGCGACGACGGCATCAGCCTTTGGCCGCCGTTGAGGTTGCCGCGGTGATAGAGGTGAATGGTGCAAAGAACCTGCTCGCCGACGTAAGGGTCGAGTCGATCGCAGGTGCGATCGAGAAAAACGCCGCCGGTTTTGCCACCATCATCCTTGGCTTGATTTTGGTTCGCGTTCTGCTTCTTGGCGTTACCGCCGGCGGCATTGGGCGCTGATTGATTGGGCGCAGCGCTTTGCGCTTGGTTCTGAGCCTGGTTCGGCGATTGATTCTGCGCTTGGCCGGTGGCATCGGCCCCGACTTGCAAGGTCAGCGGCAGCGTGGCGACCTCTTGGCCATCCACCTTGGCCTTGATGCTTGGGATGGTGAAGCGACCAGGTTTGGTGGCGACAACGACCAACCCGATCTGAAGCTGTGCACTGCGCTGCCCGTTGACCCAGCTGGTCGACTCGGAGACCCCCTGCTGGTGAAACTCCAAGCCGTCTACCTGGGGAATCGTCGGCTCCCCTTCCCTAGCCCCTTCGATCGCCACCGTCAGCACAAAGGGCTCACCGACACCACCTTCGTTGTGGTCCAGCTCGGCGCTGATGGTCCCAGCCAAGCACGGGGTCGCCGCCAAGGCCACCGCGGCAAGTAAGGCGTAGGCCATTCCTAACATAAAATCGTTGGGTCGCATCACGGTCTCACCAATCCTTGTCTCGGCTGCGCGGAGGCTGGCGCTTGCCGCGCGGAGCATAGAGGTAGCGTTTGACGTTATCATCCACCGAGCGCAGCACTTTCTCGGCGTCTTCCTTGCTCATTCCCGGCTTGTCCGCGGCAGACTCTTGCGCCTCTTTGGCGGCAGCCTGAGCCTCCTGCGGCTGCTGCGCCGCAGGGTCGTCCTTACCGGCACCTCCGGGCTCCGGCGCGCCGCTACTAGGTTCGGGCTTGGGCGGGGTTTGCTCGGTCCCGCTGTTTTTACCGGCTGCGTCGTCCTTTTTGCCTGCATCTGGGTTGGCGTCCTTGCCGGCCTCAGGCTTATTCGGCGGATTTGGGCTCTGATTGGGGTCGCTCCCACTCGGCTTAGACCCATCTGACTTGGGCTCACCGTTGTTGGCCTGACCTTTGTCGTCGCCTGTTTTGCCATCGGTCTTTGGCTCGGAGTCCTTCTGATCTTGGCCAGACTTCTGATCTTGGCCAGACTTCTGATCTTGGCCAGACTTTTGGTCTTGCCCGGACTTTTGGTCTTGCCCGGACTTTTGGTCTTGCCCGGACTTTTGGTCCTTTTGATCTTTATCGTCTTTTTGGCCACCTTGTTGCTGCTGCTTTTGTTGCTCCTGCTCCTCTTTAAACTTCTTTAGCGCATCTAAGTTGTCGCGTGCTTCGTGATCCTCAGGCCGCAGCGCGAGCGCGTTCTCGTAATTTTTGATGGACTCATCTAGTTTGCCCAGCTGCGCCTGAGTCGTCGCTAAATTAAACAGGGCGCGCTCGGCAAGTGCCTGATCACTGGACTCCGCCACCGCTTTAAAACCTGCTGCTGCGGCGGCTAAATCACCACCGTTGTAGGCTCTAACGGCGCCGTTGAAACGCTCCTTAAGCGACGGCTCGGCCTGCGCCTTGGCGCCGCCCATGCCCACACTTAAACCACCGACACCGAGTAGAAGCAGCCACCACAGCGCCACACGCCTGACGTCGCGCCAGCAAAATTCGCCGACCAGCAGCACCAAGGCCAGACCAAGAAACCACTGAAAGCGCTCAAACCACAGCTTTTGCCGCGTCGCCTGAAACTCCCTCTGCGCCACGTCTTTATGGATGTGATCGGTGTACAGCTGAGCCAAATCCATGCCGCCGTTGACGGACCTGACAAAGATCCCGCCGCTGTCGACCGCCACCTTGGCCAGAGCCTCCTCATCCGGCTTGGTCACCACCATATTGCCCTCGGCGTCCTTTTTAAATCCGCCATCAGCCAGGGGAATCGGCGCGCCTTCGGCGCTGCCAATGCCGATGGTGTAAATCCGCACGCCTTTGGCCTTGGCTTGCGCCACGATAGCCTCAGCATGCGTCTCGTGGTCCTCACCGTCGGTGATCAGTAGGATCGCTCGCCCTTCGACCCCATCGGGGCTGCCGTCAAAGAGCGCCTTCAGTGAAGTCTCGATGGCCCCACCGAGATCGGTGCCTTGGTTGGGAATCAGGTCCGGGGCGAGGTAGCCGATAAACATCTTCACCGCGGCATAGTCCTCGGTGAGCGGGCACTCGATAAAGGCATCGCCGGCGAAGGCGACTAAACCGACACGGTCGCCCTTGAGCGCCGGCAGGAGATCTAGAATCTCGCGTTTGGCTCGCTCCAGCCGGCTCGGATTGACGTCCTGAGCCAGCATGCTGGAGGACACATCGACGGCGATGATCAGGTCGCTGCCGCGTCCCTTCACGTCCAGCCACTTAAAGCCCCAACGCGGCTCGGCCAAGGCGACGATCAGCCCGGCTAGGGTGATCAGGCTCATCACCGCCTTCGCGATGGTGCGCGACGGCAGGAGCAAGCCATCGCCACCGCCTTGCACCCCCGCCACCAGGGCCAAGCGCTGGCGGCGGCGTAGATGACTACGCCAGAGCACCAGCGCGACCAGGGGCAGTAGCCACAGCAGCAGCAAACGTTCGACGTGGCCAAAACTCATGTCGGCAGCCTCCTGAGCCGGGTCAAGCCCAGCAGGACTTCCAGGGCTAGACAAGCCAAGGCCACAGCGACGAAGGCGGCAAACTCCTCCTCGTACAGGGCGTAGCTGTCCACCGTGACCTTGACCTTCTCTAGTTGATCGATGGTCTGGTAGACGTTGACCAAGGTCGAGGTGTCGGCGGCGCGAAAGTAACGCCCTTTGGTCGCGGCAGCGATGTCCTTGAGCGCCTTTTCATCCAGGTCGAAATCACCCTGGGCCTGGCCGGGCGGGGGGTTTGCTCCAACTCCGATGGTGTAGACCTTCACCCCCATGGTCGCCGCGACCTGAGCTGCAGCCATCGGATCGGTGCGCCCCGAGTTGTTGCCGCCGTCGGTGAGCAGGATCGCCACCTTGCTCTTGGCTTGAACTGGCTTGAGTCGGTTGATGGCCGTGATCAGCCCGTCGCCAATCGCCGTGGCGTCGCCGGCCATGCCGATCTGGATATGCTCGATAAACCGGTAGAGGACCTGGTGATCCAGCGTCAACGGCGCCTGGGTAAAGGCCTCGCTACCAAAAACGACGATACCAATCCGGTCGGACGGCCGCGCTGCAATAAAGTCGTTGATGACGCGTTTGACGACGACCAGTCGGTTGGGTCGCTCATTGCCCCAGACATAGTCGCGCGATTCCATGCTGCGCGAGGTGTCCAGGATCAACACGATATCCAAACCCTCGGCGGTGCGCTCGCTGTGCGTCTCGCCGCTTTGCGGCCGCGCCAAGGCGATAATCACTGCGGCGGTGGCCACGCAGCGCAGGATAAAGGGAAGGTGGCGCAGTCTGGCGAGGCGACCACTGGTCGGCGCCATGAGCACGCGGAGACTAGGAAAGCGCACGGCCAGCCGGCGACGGCGGTACAGCCCGTAGAGCAAGGCGACTACGGGCAACAGCAGGAGAAACCACGGTTCAGCTAGGCGCACGCGAGGCCTCCCCAACTTTAGCCGCACCCGGCAAGGGCCGCAGGACCGTGATCCAAGCAGCGACTTGGTTAGCGGCCGCACGGGCCTCACCGTCGCCGCTGGGTGATGCGGCAAACTTCACCAAATCAGCCCGTTGGAGAAACTGCAGCAAGGCTTCTCCTTGCTCCTTGGGTAAAAACGACTGGTCTTTGAGCGGCACACGCAGCTCCTGGTAGGTCCGATCGGTCGCCGGCAGACCTGTCCGTCGTTCGATCCCTTCCCGCAGGAACAGGCTCAGGTGCGCAAAGAAGTCCTCCTGGGCCGCCTTGGTAAAGGGCTGGGCCGGAGTCAGCGCCGTCACTCGGGCAAGTAGCTCGTCCCAGGGGTCGATACCTGCACGGGGACGGTTTAAGCGGCGACGACGCCACCAGCGCCAAATCAAGACCAGTGCGGCGACAAAGCTCACGATCAGTAGCGCTAGAATCAACAGGACTAGCCACTGCGGGTAGAGGGCCAGGGCCCCGCGCAACCCGTGCGGCAACACCAACTGATGCGGCGCCGCTCCACCCAGCGACTGCGGCGCCAGCGGTGCAGCATTAACTCCTGAAAGCGATCCAGGAACCGATCCTGAAATCGATCCAAGCTTAGGGGCTTGCTGGGCCAGTTGAAAAGCACTCACCGCCGCCGCCTTTCCCGCTCGCGCAGAAAACGCAGCAGCGGGCCGACCGTATCGCTGCCGGTATCGACAACGAAGGTGCCAGCGCCGCTGCGGCGAAACTGCTGCCCGAGTGTTTGCTCCCGCGCTGCGGCTTGGGCAGCATAGGCTTCACGCCACTTGCGGTCACTGGTGTCGACCTCGAACACCTCGCCGGTCTCACTGTCTTGAAAGCTCACCAGTCCAGCCGCCGGCATCTCGCGTTCCCTGGGATCGACGGTCCGCACGGCAATCAGATCGTGCCGTGCAGCGGCTACGCGCAGGGATTTTTCATAGCCATCGGCCCAGAAGTCCGAGATGAGAAAGCCGAGGCAACGCCGCCGTGAGGCGCGCAGCATGGCCTCAAGCGCAGCGTTGATATCGGTCTTCTGGCCACTGCCTTGGTGGGTGAGCACCGAGCGAATGATCGACCAGACGTGACCACGGCCCTTTTTCGGCGGAATGAAGTGCTCGACATGGTCGGAAAAGACGATCAAGCCGACTTTGTCGTTATTGCGAATCGCCAGAAAGGCCAACACGGCGGCCATCTCAGCCGCAGTCTCACGCTTTTTTCGCGCCAGCGTACCATAGGCTTGGGACGGGCTGACGTCGACCATCAGCATCAAGGTGAGCTCGCGCTCCTCACGGAGGACTTTGATAAAAGGCTGCTGCATGCGCGCCGTGACGTTCCAGTCGATGAGACGAACGTCGTCGCCGGGGACGTATTCGCGCACCTCGTCAAACTCCATGCCACGGCCCTTGAAAGCGCTCAAATAATTGCCCGCCAAGGCATCGGTCACGAGGTGGCCGGCCTTGAGCTGGACGGCGCGAATCTGTTTGATGACCTCGGGATTGAGCATATTAGGGCACGTCCACGCGATCAAAGATGCGTTTGATGATCTGCTCGCTCTTCACCCCTTCGGCCTCGGCCTCATAGGTTGGCAATACGCGGTGGCGCAGGACATCAAGACCGACATCTTTGATGTCTTGAGGAGTGACAAAGGCTCGCCCCTGCATCAGCGCGTTCACCCGCGCGGCGCGTTCGAGATTGATTGAGGCTCGCGGGGAGGCCCCGATATGAATGAGGTTGACGAGGTCCTTCAGGCCATAGGCGGCCGGATCGCGGGTGGCAAACACCAACTGCACGATATAGCGGCGCACCTTGTCGGCGACATGGAGCTTTAAGCTCAAATCGCGCATGCCGAGAAGACTCTCACCGGTCAGCACGGGAGTGAGCGGAGTCTCGTCCCCGGTCATGGCGCGAGCGATGACTTGTTGCTCCTCGTCGAGGCTGCCGTAGGTGACGTTGACTTTAAACAAGAAGCGGTCCACCTGGGCTTCCGGCAGGGGATAGGTCCCCTCTTGCTCGATCGGGTTTTGCGTTGCCAGGACGAGGAAGGGTCGAGCCAAGCGGAACGACTGGTCACCGATCGTCACCTGGCGCTCTTGCATGGCCTCGAGCAGGGCCGACTGGACCTTGGCTGGCGCCCGATTGATCTCATCGGCAAGGACGATATTTTGGAAGATCGGCCCTTTGCGCACCTTGAACTCGCCGCTGCGCGGATCGTAGATCTGGGTGCCGATGACGTCGGCGGGCAGCAGATCGGGTGTGAATTGGATCCGGCCAAAGGACAGCGCCGCCGTCTGCGCCAAGGTCTTCACCGTCGTCGTCTTGGCCAGGCCGGGCAGTCCTTCAAGCAGTACGTGGCCCTCGGCGATCAGCGCCATGATCAGGCGCTGCACGACGTCTTTTTGGCCGACGATCCGTCGACTCATCTCACCGCTGGCGCGCTCTAGGAGCGCACTATACGAGCTAACTTGCTGTTCAATACCCTCGATGGACGCGTCATAACTCATAGCAAACACCTGCCCTATTCGGCTGTTTTAATAAGCCGTTGGCTGTTAGAAGCGAAACCCTTGGAAGCTCCATCATAAAATAAATCATCGTGAGAAAATGGGAAGGAAAAGCGTAAATAATTAATCTTTTGGTTATGGTTAGCTTAATACCTGGGGCTCTGTCCTGCCCCGACCTTCGCCTGCCCTCAAGTTCAGAGGCGAATCTGCCGACACCAAGGCATGAAGCACGTCAAACAAATCGCAGAAATCATCGACGCAGGCGCCACCACCGAGGCCCATTTGGCCCTCGACCAGTTGCTCGCCTTGGGCCCGCAGAACACCGCAGCTTTAAAGCTCCGCGCTAGGCTCCTCGAAATGGAAGGCCGCTTTAGCGACGAAGCTTTGATTTGGGACCGCATCGCGACGATCGACCGTGAGGACGAGGACGCGGTGGCCTACCTGTTTCGCCGGCAAAAGGAAGATCGCGAGCACTTTTACTTTACCGACGATGTCGCGGGTGGCGGACGCCGCTTCACCGCCTGTCCCAACAGCCTCATCACCTTTTCGGCGATTGGCCTGGTCGGTTGCCTGGCGTTTCTCGGGATGACGCACTTTGCCGATGCCACCGCGCTCCTTGCTGATCCGCGCATGATGCTGTCGATTTTTACCATCTGCGTCATCATGCCATGGGTAGCGATCGTGCTGATCTACCTGCGTTGCCTGCGCTTTGTCACCGTCACGCCGAGTGGCATCACCATCAGCACGCGACTTAAAACCCACCAGTTTAGCTGGAATGAACTCGGTACTGTAAGCCTAGCGCACAATTTGAGCGGCAAATCACCGCGCTTGTGGCTCACCCTTGAGCCAAAAGATGAGCAGACGCGCGGCGTTCATATCGACATGACTCTCGGCTCGACAGCCTTGCGCGCCCGGGCTTATCTCATTCGTGAGATCACCCGGCATCATGCCGAACCTGCCTACGTGGTATTGGCTAGTCCAGCCCGCAAAGGACGAAAACCCGCCCGGTACTGAGCGAGCGGGTACGATTCAAACCAAGCGGATGCCGGCCCTAGGACGCCCTAGCGGACATCACGATGACCCTGACCTCGGTCCCATGATCATCGCTGTCTTTAGTCATGACCTTACTCTGGACGGCGATCGTCCCGTCCATTTTTTCTAACAGCAGTCTGGCAATGGGCATGCCAAATCCAGTGCCACGTTCGCCCTTAGTTCCGGTGCGCGAGGTCTGCACCTCAAAACCAAAAAGTGCCTGCATGACGTCATCAGGAATGCCGATGCCCTGGTCGCGGACGCTGATGCAGACGTTACCCTCTGGGAGATGCTGCACATCGATACGGATGATATCGCCGTCGTGCGAAAACTTGATGGCATTAGACACAACGTTATTGATCACCGAATTAGAGAAAATCACTCGGTCTACCCAGACCTGGACCCCCTCTGGACAATGCCAATGAACCTCTAAGCCGAGCCCCTTTTCTTTAAGACGCTGTTCGAAGGTTTCCGCCGCAATCTTCAGAATCTCCGCCAACGACTCGCTATGACAACTGAGAACTTGTTTGCCAGAGCCAACGGCTTCCAAGGAGACCACCTTATTGATCAACTCTGACTGTTTATCGACCGCCCAGGCGACCTTAGCCAGGTGTTTGGCGCTAAGCTCCGCAGACTCCGCGCGCGCCGCGAGATCACTCGACCATTTGGTGATCGTCAGGTAGTTGCGCAGATCGTGGGCGACGATCCGCAGCAAATTGGTCTTATCTTGGAGCGCCTCGGCAAGGTTTTGCGACTGCAGCTGGAGTTCGCCAGTGCGGGCATCGACCATGCCTTGCAGCTGGGCATTGAACACTGCCAACTGATTGTTGGCGGTGCACAGCCTAAAATTTAAATCGGCGAGATCACGCATCTGCTGAAAGCTACGCAAGGCTAAAGTCACTGCAGAAAATAGCTTTTCTCGCGTCAACTCGGTCTTCAATTTATAGTCGTTGACGCTGTAGCGCTTTACCATTTGCTCTTCAGGGACGTCGCCTGGCTGACCGGTGCGCAGAATGATTTGAATCTGTTGGTTATTGAGGTCTTCGCGAATAAATCTCACTAACTTTAGGCCGGCATCAGGGGTGGCCATCACGACGTCAAGCAAAACGAGTGCGATATTGGGCGATGCACTGAGTTGCGCACGAGCCTCGGCCTCGCTAAAGGCGCTGGTGAAATGCAGTCGCCGGTTCATATAAATATAGTTGTTTAAGGCAAAGGCCGTGACCGCATGGATATCTTGTTCATCATCGACGATGAGGATCTGCCAGCGATCAGCCATGGACAAGGCCGCGGTCTGGTCGTGATTTGCGACACCAAACGATTCTTCCTCGGCGACAAAATCAAGCAAGGCATCAGGGGGGAGGTTGCTGTCTTGAGTCATGTTGGGCTCCCCGTCCCCGGCTTTTTGGCCTGAGTCACGGCCGTACCGTTGATAGTGATCTTAAAGGTCGTTCCGACACCTGGCTGACTAGTGCAGGTGATCTTGCTCCTTAGCTGCTGGTGCACCAGATTGAAGATGACATGGAGACCAAGGCCCATATTGCCGCCGCTGCGCGAGGTGGTATAGAAGGGTTCAAAAATCTTATCCAGTTCTGCCGGCTCCATGCCCCGACCATTGTCGGTGAAGGTCCAGACATAGTCGCCGCCGTCCGGCCTCAAGGCGATGGTGATGGTACCGCTTTGGCCGGGTTTGAAGGCATGTGCCACGGCGTTTTTCAGCATATTGTAAACGATCTGCGTCCAGGCGTCGGGAAAGCTAGCAACGATTAAATCGTCCGGGCAGTCAACTTCTATTGCAATCGAGAGTCCAGAAAACTGCAGCTTAAAGCCATCCACCGCAGTCTGAATAGCCTCCTTTGGCGAGAAATAGTCGAGGCCGACATCGCCTGTCGGCACCGATACTCGTTTGAACTGGTTGACTTGGCTGGCGACCAAGGAGAGGTTTCGTTCAAGCATTTGCGCACCGGCGTAGATCCCGGCCAAGAATGCATCTAGTTCGGAGCGTTTGATGCCTTTTTGCACGGCCTGGATGATGGTCTTAGTATCGTGACGGATGGTGGAGGCAACGGTGATGCCGATGCCAAGCGGCGTATTGATTTCGTGCGCGACGCCGGCGACCATATGACCGAGCGCCGCCATCTTTTCGGCTTGAACTAATTCGGTCTGCGCGTTGTTTAGCTGCACGAGTGATGCCGATAGTTCGCTGGTGCGTTCGCGCACGCGTTGCTCGAGATGGACATACATTTTGGCATGATCGATCGACACGGCGATCTGCGAGGCCAAGACGTTGAGCAAGTCAATATGCGCCGTGGTGAACGACCCGGACATGGCGTTATTCTCCAGATACAACACCCCACAGACCGCGTCCTGACGCAACAGCGGAATGCACAACATCGACCGCACCTTTTTAGCCCGGACCCATGGATCCTGGCCAAACAAATCGTCAGAGCTCGCATCGGCAATGATCAAACTCTTCTTCGAGTTCACAACGGAGTGAAACACACTCATCGGCATCACTGCCGCTGACAGTGGGATATGCTGCGCCGTACTACCCTCTGCGACGTTGACATCGGCTGCCGCCTCGACAAACCAAGCCCCGGCATCCTCAAGGATGATGAGACCGCGCTCGCAGCCAGCGTTCTCGATCATGATACTCATCAAATTGCGGTATAACTTGTCCGGCTCGAGGTCGCTGAAGATAGCCCGTGAGGCCTTCATCATGGTCGTGATGTCAAAGCCGTGTCCCGAGGGTAGATGCAGGGCGCTGGAATTGCCCGTCGCGGACCGGGCAAGCCCCTGATCCATCGCCTCGTCCAGGCGGCCCTGGGGGGAGGCAAGCAGGGACTGATATTGCCGCCGGATCATCGCCGCCTTGCCCCTAGCACCCCACATATCGTAAAGCACGGCGGCTTCACGCAGGTAGAATCCGGACGCCTTGCGACTAGCGACTGCCAGGTGGAAATATCCTGCCAGCTCATGCGCTAGTGCTTCGTCTTGCACGTACTGCTGCTGCGACGCCTCGCTCGCGGCTCGCTCATAAAGTTGCGCCGCATGCTGATAGCGGCCACTGACCCGGGCTATTTCTGCCTGCATCAGATGCAGTTTGTGCTGGTAATTGGCTGGGCAGTGCATAGCCCAGCGGCGCATGCGCCGCTCCAGTCGCCGCGCTTGCAGCAAGGCCTTTTTCCGCCTTCCTCCGGAGGTCGCTTCCGCCAGCCGAATCAACGTCAGCGCGTGATAGAAAACAAACACCGGCAGATACGCCGTCCCGACGATCGATGCTTGATCCTTGGTGGCCTTTTCGGCGCAGCTGCCGGCAAGCTCGAACTCACCAAATAGATAAGCCAACTGCATGGCGACGATGTTCTTGACGCAGAGCGTGGTCTTATCTTGTTGACTAGTCAGCCGCGCATCGTCGCTTGCGGAGGCCCAAAATTCGCCTTCTAAGCGGTATGGTTGCTCATCCAAGCGGCGCAGATTAGCGGCGGCTTGCGCAAAGATTTTGATCAGCGGTAGGTGCGACCATTCCCGCATCTCGCTTAGTGCACCTATATACTTGAGAAAGCGCGGCTCGAGCGAAGCTAGGTCGAGCCCTGCCAGGTATGAGTAGGCACAAAAGCCAAGACCACTAAGCGCCGCATACTCGAAGTCTCCGACCGCGGTCGCAGCCTGGTAGGCCCTGACAAACTCCGGCAGGGCCTCGCGCAGCGGTTCCTTCCAGTGGTGCACGCTAGAGTGAAAGACCATGACCGTTTTGCCACGCAGCTCGCGACTGTCCATGCTTTCTAGCAGCTCGAGGCCAAAGCGGCCAAAGGCATACCCCGCCTTGATATTGCCAAAGGCCGCGCAGAGCAGCACACCGTAGACGTTAAAGGCATAGGCCGATACCGGCGAGTGACCATGTCGAAGTGCCAGCTGAATCATTTTAAAGACGAGGATCGGGAACAGGTTTGGTCTGATAAAATACACCGGAGCGGTCATCGTCATCAGTAGCTGCATGACGCGCAGATGCTGGGGGTCATGCATTTGCGGCAAGAGCCGTAAGTCGTCGATGGTCCTTGCACCAATGCTGCGTTTGGTCTTAATCAGCTCTAGGGCCATCTGCACGACTCCCGGCTGCTCCGGTAGGTGGACGCCAAACAGCTGCAGGGCCTCTAGCCCCACCGCCAAAGCGGCGGTAAAATCGCGCGCTGAAATATAACTATGCAAGCGCAGAGTCAGCACCCGGACCCGCTGCTCATCGGTTTTAGCCCGCTGCAGCAGCTCATGGTGCAGACGATCGAAGGCGGCATCGTCGCGAGCCAAATGACTCGCCTCAAGCAGCCCCAGCGAAAACTCCCAGGCCAAAGCGAAATCGTCCTCCCAGTTGACCGGAGCGATCAGCTCTAGAGACGTCAAAAAATAATTGCGGGCCGCCTGATGGGCTACTGCGGCGAGGGCCTGAGCGCCGGCCCGTCCGTTGAGTATGGCCAGGTTGCGCCGCGAAACGGCCGCGGGCAGCAGGCTTTTGGCGGCATTGAGATGCGCCACGGCCGCGTAAAGCAACGCCACGGAGCTCGCCGCGGTGAGTTGCGGGACTAAGAATTGACCGATGACCAGATGGTAGGCGGCGGCTTGATCCTCGCTCAGGCCGAGACGACTAGCTTGACGGACCCGGTCATGGGCAAAGCGAAAGGTCCAACCGGTCAAGGCTGGATCATCTCTCGTCACGGCCTGGTCCAGAGCCGAGAGGAGATGAAAATCGCCAGCCACCGGACTAAGCAGCTGGGCTTCAACGGCCTCCCACAGCCTTGAGCCGACGCTTGACACCGCGTCAGGCGCCACCAAGCATAGCTCCTTTAAACTAAAAGTTGCGCCCAAGCACGAGGCCATCTGCAGCAGCGAGCGGCAGCCGCTTGATACATGCTGCAAACGTTCGGCTATGAGTTCAACCACATCCTCGCTCCAGGGGAGCTGCGAGATCCGGGCCAAGTCCCAGGTCCAAGCGCGCCGGGTGACGTCAAAGGCGATCATCTTTTCATGGATGAGCTTTTGCAGCGTTTCGCCGACAAACAAGGGGTTGCCTTGGGTGCGATCGTAGATCATCTCGGCCAGGTCAAGGCAGGCCTCAAGCGGCTGCTTCAGCGCCTCGCTGAGAATGGTTTGCACATCGCCAAGCGACAAGCCAGTAAGCGCTAGCTGGTCGCAGGCCACGTCAGGATGGCGCATCGAGCTTAAGCATTCGACCAAGGGATGAGAGGAACCCACCTCGGCGTGGCGATAAGCCAGGACGACCATCACCCCTTTACCTTGGGGGTTGCTGACGATGGTTTTGAGCAGGTCAAACGAGCCACCGTCACTCCACTGCACATCGTCGAGAAACAGCACGAGCTTGGCGCCAGTCGGATGCAACCAGGCGATCAATTTTTTGATGAGCGAGGCGAAGCGGTTACGATGCTGCGCCTCGGGTAGCCGTTCTGGCTCAGCTTGCGCGCCGATGATCTGCGCCAATTCCGGTATGATGCTGGTGAGCACGCCGCCACTCCCCGCGACCTCGGCCACCAGGCGCTGACGCCAGAGTTCGAGCTCGGCTGGAGGCAGTGCCAAGATTGGCCGCAGGGCATCTTTCAGCGCGTCGATCAGTCCTTTGTAAGGCATGTGACGGGTCAGCTGATCGTAGCGACCAAAGCCGAAGTGGACTCCCAGCAGCGTATTGCGCAATTCGTGCATCAGCGCCGATTTGCCGATCCCGGCGTCGCCACTGAGGCACAGCACCGAGCCGGCGTTAGCACTCGGAGCGAGGGTCCACGCACGCAGCTTGCCCATGGCTTCATCGCGGCCATAGAGGCGATACTGGCGACTAAGCCGACTGCTGAAGTCGTTGGCCGCAAGTTCATAGTCAGCGGCGCTATCGCCAGCGCGAAGCGCTCTGATGCAATACTCCAAATCCTCACACAGCGAGGTGCAGCGCTGATAGCGAGCATCCGGGTCCTTGGCGAGGAGCTTGGCGATGAGGCGTTCGAGCAAGACTGGCACGGCCGGGTTGAGATGACTGGCAAGCGGCGCGGCCTTGGCACTATGCAGGTGCATCAGCTCGATGTCGTCCTTGGCGACAAAGGGCAGATGCCCGGTGACGAGTTCAAACAACACGACGCCAAACGAATACAGGTCACTGCGCTGATCGATGCTGCGGCTGTGCCGACCAGACTGTTCGGGCGCTTGATAATAAAGCGTCGATTCCGCCGCGCCAAGCCACTGGCTCGGTAGCTGGCCGGTGGTTTTTACCGCACTGCCAAAGTCGCTGAGGGTCGCTGCAAGCGACATCGGATCGACCAAAATATTATCGGGCCGCATATCACCATGAATGATGCCAGCTGCGTGCACCGCTTGCAAAGCCTCGGCAAGCTGCAAGGCGACACCTAGTCGGTCGGCCAAGGACAGATCGCGCTGCTGCAGCAACTCGGGCAGGGGGACGGCGTTGCGATCTTCCAGCACTAATGCGGCACGAGTGCCGATCCGGATACATTCATGACTAGTGATGATGTGCGGGTGTTGCAGCTGAGCCAGCAGCTCATGCTCCAAGCGAAAGCGTGCAATGGTGGCTGCCGTGGGAAACTCCGCCAGCGTCACTTTGAGAATGACTGGTCGCTGGTCGCTTCGGCGCAGAGCCTTATAGACCAAAGCCTGAGATCCGGCATGCAGCAGGGCAAAGACTTGGAACAGCTCGATCAGCGTCGGACTCAAGGCGACCTCGGCAGCGACATGATCCGTCGCCGCCGCGTCCCTGGCCGTAGATGGCTTCAATGCGTCTACCTTCATCCAATCACCTTGCCAAGTTCCATGGTAAAGCCAAGACTCACCCAAAAGCCCAGTCCAACGGTCTGCTGGTTATTCACCAACTCGATGCCGAGATCTTGAACGAAAGGATCGCTGGCGAGCTCGGCAAAATCGATCTGATGCTCCCCGCGAAGCAGGCCACCGGCAAAAAACTGATCGATCTTGCTGCGAGCCTCGATCACCTGCTGCAGCGCGGCCTTGAGCGGAAACTCGACATCGCGAACCTGCTTGATCGACACCGCGCAAACCTCCGGCTTAAACACCTCGGTCACGAATTTAGCCGCGCCGCCCAAGCCTTCCAGCACCAGGTGACAGCGTTCTGGCCCAAGCAGAAACTTTAGGAAAGCCATCCAACACGCGGCGCCGTCGCTAAAGGACTCGCCCTGTTGCACCTCGCCGCGCTGCTTGATGCTGATCGTGGGTACCAGCTGGCCGTTGCTCGCTGGTTGATAGGTCGGAAAGGCCAAGGTTTTGACGACGACGTCGGGCTCAGTGATGGCAGCCACCGGACTAAAGTCGGCGTAGGTTTTTTGGAAGCCAAAGACCTCGCGGCCTGCTGACAAGCCGTAAGCGCTGTCGACGTAGAGGCGGTAGGGAAACATCGCCAAGTGGGTTGGGACTGGGATCCCGAGAAAGTAGCGCAGGGCGATGGTGGGGATCCAGATGACCATGTCGTTTTCTGGCAATAGACCCATCTGCTGCTGGCGGTCATCGAGAGCATAGCCAATGATTTTAGCGTAGCTCAGCAGCGCCACCGAGAGAAAGGGAAGATACCTGTATTCGTTGTTAAGAACCTCATTGAGGTAGCGGTCGCAGACCTTGCGAATCTTGGCCGGGTCGACCTTGATCAGGTAGTTGGCCATATCAACCCGCGGGTTGACGTAAGGGCCGCGAGGCACCGGCAAACCAACCCCATCATCGACGAAGTCGGGCAGCTGATGCAGTCGCTGCTGTGCGTTCTGATCCGCCGCGCTAACAGGTTTCTTTTTAATACCGCCACGGCCAAACAGAGCTACCCGGGGCGTCCGGTCCATATAGAAAAAGATACGCAAAGCCTCGTAGATCAACACGGTGCCAAAGGCGGCTGCCACCCACAGCATGACCGCTTCGATCGGTAGTCCAGACCAGGCCGGCAAAAACAGGCCGATCATCTCGTCTGGATGATACTTCCACCACCCGTAGGGTACACCAAAAGTCACCTCGTAAACGATGCTGACCAGGAGCAGTGTCAACGACATAAAGGTAAATGCTCGCCAGTTAATCAATGCCTTGGTGACGTCGTAGAGGACCATGCAGGGTAAACAGGCGAGCAGGATTAAAAAAGTGAAATAGCCAGAAAAGCCCTCGGGGTGACTACCGAAATTCTTTTTGTAAACATAACCACAGACACAAAGAATGAGGCAGAGGATCAGGGTTTTGGCGTTAAAGTTAAAGATCTTGTCGATATTCTTGCAAACATTGGCATGGTTTTGCGGATTGTAGCGCTTAAACCAGTAGACGATGCCCCACAGATAGAGTGAGATCATGTAGGTGCCGCCGAACAGGTAAAAACCAAACTCTTCGATCGGTAGATAGGCTGGAACCCAGGCCATGGTCGTCCAGGAGAAAGCCGGAAGGCGCACGCCGAGAACTGCGGCTCGGTTGGGGAAATAAAAGAAACTAAAGCCAAGAAATAGGTCGAGCAGAGAGCCAAAGACCAATATGCCTAGGACCGTGTAGAGGTAGACCTTCTTTTCGACCGCGTAGTTTGGGTGCGTTTTGAGCCACACGGCAAAGACGATCAGCGGGACGATAAATATCAGCAGGCTAAAGGTATAGCCCAGCGGGCTTGGATTGGCGTCGTAGTCTGGTGGCGCCGTAGGCAGCAACACGCGACTTGCTGTTAAGCCAAACGGGAGCAGTAAGGTGAGCATAAGCCCCCAATAAACGCCCAGCAGTCGGTTCTTGCCCACAGCGTCCGCCAAAATTAGTCCCCCCCACTGGTCTATCGGCGCCATGACGCGTCTCCTGAGTAAAAATCTTCGCCAGCAGCCTGGTCGCGGCCAGCGAAGTCTATCCTTTATTCCTGTTTTTACTTAGAGTTATGGGTCATGACGCAGCAGTGTTGGGGGGAGGCGGTGGGCGGCAAAAAAATTGCGGTGTTGGGCAGCGGTATCGGGTCCTTGAGCGCGGCCTACGAGCTGATCAAAGCCAACCCGAGCTATGACATCACGGTTTATCAGATGGGCTGGCGCTCCGGTGGTAAGGGTGCGAGCGGCCGCAACCTAGATCCCGCCTATAGCTACCGCATCGAAGAACACGGCCTCCACCTCTGGTCGGGACTCTACGAAAATGCCTTCCGCCTGATGCGCGAGTGCTACAGCGCGCTCGGCCGGCCAGAGGGTTCTCCCTTAGCGACCGTGGACGACGCCTTCAAACCGCACTCAAGCCTGGTCCTGTTTGAACTCTACAACGGGGAATGGCTGCCCTGGGAGGTCACCGCGCCGACCAACCCCGAGAGCCCCGGCGCGGCGAATCAAGCGCTGAACTTGAGTCTTTGGGATTATATGGGCGAAGCCGTGCAACTGATTGCCAAACAATTAAAATTTGCTTGCCCACAGTCGACCCTGCTGCAATGGCTGCTCACCATCCTCGCTGGATGGTCTCTAAGCTGCGCCTTGCTGATCTACCGCGTGCTGCATGGACTACATGTCTGGCGCCTGGTCCAATGCGCCCTAATCGGGACAATGAAGGTGGTCATGCACCTGTTCTGGTTGCGCGTGCGCGGCCACCTGGACGACCATGCGACGCGCCGCGCCTGGTTGATCGCCAACACCGGCTACGCCCACCTGCACGGAGCCCTCGCCGCGGACGTCATCAACAAGGGCATGGACTATTTAGACGAGTACGACTACCGCGACTGGTTGAGCCGTTATATCTATCCCGACATGGTGGACGGCAGTTCGCTGACCCTGGCCTCGCCGCTGGTCCAGTTTATCTACGACGCCCAGTTCTCCTACCTGGAGGGCGACCTAAAGCGCCCCGACATCGCCGCCGGAGCCTCGCTGCGGACGGTGATCCGCATGGCCTTCACTTGCAAGGGTGCCCTGTTGTGGCGGATGCAAGCGGCCATGGGCGACACGGTGTTCACGCCCTTGGTCCAGCTCCTGCGACGAAAAGGCGTCAAATTCGCCTACTTTCACCAGATCAAAGCGCTGCGCCTGAGTCCGGATGGCCTGCAGGTTGCGGCCATCGATGGGGTCGTTCAGGCGGAGCTCAAAGATCCCAGCGCGGGCTACCAGCCTTGGCTTGCCATCAAGGGCCTCGACTGTTGGCCGAGCGAACCTCTATGGTCGCAACTCGTCGGCGGCGAGCGCTTGCGGCTAGAATCACCGCCCTACGAATCCTTTGCCTTCAAAGGCGGTCGGCCGTTCACCTTGGAGGCAGGGCGGGACTTTGATGAGGTCATCTATGGCATGCCGATTGCGACCATTCCACACCTAGCGGCGGAGCTGCTTGCGGCGAACGAGCGTTGGCGCGGCCTGCTCGAGCATCTGAAAACCGTCCGCACCCAGGCCTTGCAGATCTGGACGAGTGCGGCAAAGAGCGACCTCGGCGTTCCTGGGGACGATCAACCGCTGCTGGTCACCTACCACCCGACGCCGATGAACACGATGGCCGACATGACCTTTCTTCGCGACCGCGAGGCATGGCCGGTTGCGCCGGGACGCGCCCCAGTCAGTCAATTTTACTTTTGTGGGCCGCTGGCCGAACCGCCTGGTGCCGCTAACGGGTCGCTTGCAGACCAACAGCAACAAGAGCATCAGGTCCTGGTCAATGCCCAAGAGCTCCTCGGCAAGCTAGCCTCGCCATTGTTTCCAACCGGCACAGTCCCCGCGCGGACCCCAGGAGCTGCCTTTGACTGGCGCCTCCTGATCGACAACCGCCCCGCCGCAGCCGCCGGCGAGGAGCGGCTCAAGGCGCAGTACCTCCGCGCCAATATCAGCCCAGCCGAACGCTTCACCCTCAGCAACAGCGGCAGCAGCAAATACCGCATCAAACCCGGCGACTCCGGCTTTAGCAACCTAAAGCTCGCCGGCGACTGGACCGACAACAGCTTCAATATCGCCAACATCGAAGCCACCGTGATGTCGGGTATGCTGTGCGCTCAGGCGATCGCCGGAGTCCCCACGAATGACGCGATCATCGGTTATGGTTTTGGCGCCAAGCCGAGTTGATTGGGGTGATTGGCTGGATGGCCAAGAAAAATCCTAAGAAAACTTCAGGACCAGCCCTTGACAATTTGGGGGGGCGGATTACATTCGCACTGCTCTTACTTAATTAAGCATTCTCGTGGAATTTTTGGGCATGCCCAAATAAGCGAGACGGCTAATTAGTTTTTAAGCGTGTGTTTTATGTCCGTTTAACGTTTTTTTTGGAGGTATTGCGATGAAGATCCGGCCCCTGCAAGATCGCATCCTTGTCAAGCGTCTGCAAAGCGAAGAGAAAACTGCCAGTGGCATCATCATTCCAGACAACGCGAAGGAAAAGCCCCAAGAGGCTGAAGTCATCGCCGTTGGTGCTGGTAAAGTCCTCGACGACGGCAAGCTGCGCAAGCCCGACGTCAAGGTTGGCGACCGCGTCTTGTTCAGCAAGTACGCTGGCTCCGAAGTCAAAATCGACGGTCACGAGCACCTGATCTTGCGCGAAGATGATCTCCTCGGCGTCTTGGTCTAATCTCAGACTTCTGTGACTTCTGTAAAAAACAACTTCTAGCTTTAATTTGCTACGAAAGGGATCCGCATGAGCGCAAAGATGATTAACTTCGGCGAAGATGCTCGCCGCAAAATTCTCACCGGTGTCAACGTCCTCGCTGACGCCGTCAAAGTGACCCTCGGTCCAAAAGGCCGTAACGTCGTCATCGAGAAGAGCTTCGGCTCGCCAACGATCACCAAGGACGGCGTCTCCGTCGCCAAAGAGATCGAGCTCGAAGACAAGTTCGAAAACATGGGCGCTCAGATGGTCAAGGAAGTCGCTTCCAAGACCTCCGACATCGCCGGTGACGGCACCACGACCGCAACGGTCTTGGCCCAAGCCATCTACCGCGAAGGCTCCAAGCTGGTTGCCGCCAACCACAACCCGATGGAACTGAAAAAAGGCATCGACAAAGCCGTTCAGGCCGTCGTCAAGCAACTCGAAAAGATCTCGCGTCCCACCGCGAGCCGCGAAGAGATCGCCCAAGTCGGCGCCATCTCCGCCAACAACGACCCAGAGATCGGCAAAATCCTCGCTGACGCGATGGACAAAGTCGGCCGCGACGGCGTCATCACCGTCGACGAAGCCAAAGGCTTGGACACCACCCTCGACGTCGTCGAAGGCATGCAGTTCGACCGCGGCTACCTGTCGCCTTACTTCGTGACCGATGCTGAGCGCATGGTTGCCGTCTTCGAAGACGCCTTCATCCTCATCCACGAGAAAAAAATCTCGTCGATGAAAGAGCTCCTGCCCATCCTCGAAAAGATCGCTCAAACGGGCCGTCCTTTCGTCATCATCGCCGAAGACATCGACGGCGAAGCGCTGGCCACCCTCGTCGTCAACCGCCTGCGCGGCACGCTCAAGTGTGCTGCCGTCAAAGCCCCAGGCTTTGGCGACCGTCGTAAGGCCATGCTGCAAGACATCGCCACCCTCACCGGCGGCGCTTTGGTCACCGAAGACATCGGCGCCAAGCTCGAAAACATGGCGTTGACCGACCTTGGCCAAGCCAAGCGCATCACCATCGACAAAGACAACACGACGATCGTCGACGGCAAAGGCAAGCAGCCTGAGATCCAAGGCCGCGTTAAGCAAATCCGCGCCGAGATCGAAAACACCACCTCTGACTACGACAAAGAGAAGCTCCAAGAGCGTCTGGCGAAGTTGGTTGGCGGCGTTGCCGTGATCAAAGTCGGTGCTGCCACCGAAACCGAGATGAAAGAGAAGAAAGCCCGCGTCGAAGACGCCTTGAACTCCACCCGCGCAGCAGTCGAAGGCGGCATCGTCCCTGGCGGCGGCACGGCCTTCATCCGCGCCCAGCACGTGCTCGAAGCGCTGAAACTGTCGCCTGAGCAACAGTTTGGCGTCCAGATCATCCGCCGCGCGATCGAAGAGCCTCTGCGCCAGATCGCCTTCAACGCCGGCGTCGAGCCAGCGGTCGTTCTTGAGCGCATCAAGAAGGGCAAAGACGGCGAAGGCTTCAACGCCCTCACCGAGACCTACGAAGACCTCTACAAGGCCGGCGTCATCGACCCGACCAAAGTCGCCATCACGGCGCTGACCAACGCGGCCTCGGTCGCTGGCCTCCTCCTCACCACGGAAGCTATGATCGCTGACAAGCCAAGCGACAAAGATCATAGCCACGCCGGCGGCGGCGGTGGTGGCGGTATGGGCGGTATGGGCGGTATGGGTGGCATGGGCGGGATGATGTAAGAATCTCCCTGATGTTTCGGGTGGTTACGTCGCTCGAAACATCAACTGGGCCATTTTAGTGGGCCAGACCATCAGGCCTATGCGTCTA
>CAIYRB010000198.1 GCA_903928445.1 uncultured Pseudomonadota bacterium
GGCCAACCTCTCTAAAAGTCTAGGGAAAATCCTATTTTTATATAAAAAAGCCCTCAATGCCGTGCTGCACGCGGTGTCGAGGGTTTTTAATCTTTCCAACGCCTTGGAGCCCATGGCTCAGGGCTTAACTTGATGGCTATGAGTAGACTTTTCAAGCCGTCTACTCCCATCCACTTCCATCCAAATGGACTCCAAAGATGACCCACGCCGATGATCTTGGCCCAATGACCGAAAAGGTCATTCTTATTACCGGAGCCACGTTTGGCATCGGCAAGGAAGCCGCCCTTGCTCTGGCGAAGATGGGTGGCACCATCGTCATCGTCGGCCGCGACCAAGCCCGCACAGCGGGCACGGTTAAATGGCTAAAGGCCGAAAGCGGCAGCCATAAGATCGATTCGTTGCTTGGGGACCTGTCGCTACTGTCTGAAGCGACTAGAGTCGCGACAGAGTTCAAGTCTAAGTATCAACGACTCGATGTCTTACTAAACAATGTAGGTGCCATATTTGCACAAAGGACGCTGACCGCAGAAGGCTTTGAACACACCTACGCGTTAAATCACCTAGGACCCTTCGCCTTAACGTTGCGCCTTTTGGACCTACTTCTGACGAGTCAACCGGCACGCATCATCAACACCTCGTCGACCGCGCATCGTCACGGCCATATCAATTTTGATGACCTGCAAACGGCCCAAGGGTTTAATGGGCTTAAATGCTACGGCGCGTCGAAACTAGCCAATATTCTCTTCACGCGGGCCCTTGCTCGCCGCCTTAAATCCACGAAGATCACTGTCAATGCCTTGCACCCAGGCGTGGTTGGCACCGGCTTTGGACACAACAATCCTGGACTATTCAGGCTCTTGGCATCAGTGATTAAGCCCTTCCTGCTGTCGCCAGCGCAGGGTGCTGCGACCTCGATTTACCTAGCCAGTTCACCAGCTGTGGCTAATACCAGCGGTGCCTACTTCGTTAAATGCCGACCAGCAAAAACCAGCAAGGAGGGCGAGGATGAAGCTGTGCAAGAACGGCTGTGGGCTATCAGCCTTGAGCAAACCAAATTGCAGCCTATTTGGCGGGCGCTGTCCCTTTGACGCCATTTCTAGAGTGGTCTAATTGCAGCGCATCCCACTCCACTGGATCGGAGAGCCTATTGAAGTACGTACTTTTGGCATTGCTTACCCTCTGGCCACGAGCCGTTACCGCCGCGCCGGACGGCCCTAAAATCCAGACCTTCGCCCTTGAAGACGAGGAATTTGTCTTAGACGGCAAGCCTCACCTCATACGCAGTGGGGAGCTCCACTATCCGCGGGTACCCGCCGAGTATTGGCGCGACCGCATGAAAAAAATGCGTAGCATGGGCCTAAACACGCTTAGCACCTATGTGTTCTGGAACTTGCACGAGCCCAAGCCAGGCCAGTTTAACTTCAGTGGCCAGCTTGATCTGGCGCGATTTATCAAAACTGCAGCGGAAGAAGGGCTGAGCGTCCTGCTGCGCCCGGGCCCGTATATCTGCGGCGAATGGGAGTTTGGCGGGTTACCCAGCTGGTTACTAAAAATTCCAGACTTGCAAGTGCGCACATCGGACCCCCGCTTTCTCGCCGCTGTCGATCGCTATCTTAAAAAAGTTGGCGAGCAGGTATCCCACTTGATGCTCCAGCGCGGCGGACCTATCCTGATGGTTCAGGTTGAAAACGAATATGGCTCCTTCGGCACCGACCGATCCTATATGAACGCAATCAAAAAATCCGTCCGCAATGCCGGGTTCGACGGAGCTTTATTTACCAGCGATAGTGTTTGGGGGCACGCCGAGGCACAAAAGGAACTTGGTTTTGGCACCTTTCCCGAGGACCTCGTCACGGTTAACTTCAATCAAAATCTAACACCAGCAACGCAGCTTGCAGAGCTGACTAAATTCCGGCCAGAAAGTCCAGCCATGTGCGCGGAGTATTGGGTTGGCTGGTTTGACCAAGTCGGTGGAGCGCACGCGGTGAAGAGCAGTAGCGAAGGCACTACTGGCCTAAGCTGGATGATGCAGCATAACGTCAGCTTCAATATCTATATGTTTCACGGCGGCACGAACTTTGGCTTTATGAACGGCGCCGATTGGAACCACGGATTCTACCTTCCAGACACGACCAACTATGACTACGATGCGCCGCTCGACGAAGCGGGTCGACCTACGCCAAAATTCTTTGCCTACCGCGACACCATTGCGAAGAACCTACCTGAAAAAGAGGATTTCCCAGCGCTGCCGCAGGAGATTCCCATGATCTCCATCCCAACCTTCGCTCTTTCCGAGAATGCCCCACTGGTGCAGCTCCTACCCCAGCCCATATCCAGCGAACGACCAAAAAGCATGGAGGATCTGGATCAAGCTTACGGCTTTATCCTATATCAGCACATGATCACAGCTCCCTACCGCGGGCTGCTGGAGATCAAAGACGTCCACGACTACGCCCTAGTATCCCAGGGCGGAAAGCCCCTTGGTACCTTGGACCGTCGCCTCAAGCAAAGCACGCTGGATCTTCGGCTTGAGGCCGGAAAGCCGCTGGAGATCCTCGTAGAAAATATGGGCCGCCTGAATTTTTCGACCGAGATGCAAGACGAACGCAAAGGCATCACCGAGAGCGTCCTATCGGAGAAAGGCGAGCTGCTTGGCTGGACTATTTATACCCTGCCTTTGGACAACCTCTCGACGCTGCGCTTTGGCAAGCAGGTCGCGACCGGCCCAGCATTCTACCGCGGCCATTTCGACCTCGCCGAGGTCGGTGATACCTACCTGGACACGAGAGGCTGGGGTAAGGGCGTTGTCTTTATCAATGGTCACAATCTTGGCCGTTACTGGCGCATCGGGCCGCAGCACGCCCTGTACTGCCCGGCGTCATGGCTTAAAAAGGGCAAGAACGAAGTCATCGTCTTTGACCTGGACAGCATGGGCCAACGCACCATGCAGGGGTTGACCCATCCAGTCTACGACTGAACATGCCTTAAATATTGAAACTACAGGACAAATTAGATTCCTCGCTTGCCATGGCTGGGGATTCTTGATAGACGCGTAGCTCTCGCATTCTGATGCGCTCTGAGCTGGTTCCGTGGTGAAATGGATATCATGCCGCCCTCCGAAGGCGGTGGTGCAGGTTCGATTCCTGCCGGAACCGCCATATATTTAGAGGGTTAGAAATTCAGAAGTCACCCGTTTTGGATGCGTAGGGGGGCTTCCGAAGGCGGCCGAGAAATTAAAGTTAGCCATCAAAACCTGGGGCTAGTTTAGTTTCGAGCGTCAGGAAATCTCGTTCGAGGACAAAACCGTTTTGGGAGGTCTGACGAAATGGCGCAACAACTAAGACACGGTCAACCGAATGGTGATCCTTCGGTCCTTTAGGCAAGGTTCACCGACACCGCCCAGTTTAGTGGTTGGAAGACGGAGAGGATGATTCGGTTTTTGTCCATATCCGCCTCGCCGCAGTACGGGACATTAAGTCGCCGAGAAAAATGTAGGCTGACGCCGCATTTTTTTTGCCAGGACGCAGATCTGCTTTTTATCCTCGTGGGAGAAAGCGGGTCAAGGCGATGAACTACGGACGAAAACGGTCCGGAACTTCACATCAAACTAGACCGTGGAGAACGTGGTCGAGGGAACACGGAGGGGGGCGTTAGGTCGCCTCAGCCTCGGCGGGTATTTCCACGATGTCTTTTGCTTTCAGGAGCGGCCAAAGGTCTGCGACGGGCCAGCGGCTCTTGCGAATGGAAAGGATAGGGCGAACTGTGCCTGTGCGACGCCCCAGCTCCCGAATTATTGCCTCTAGCGTCTCGACTCGGCTTTCGCGGGCGACCTCGTCGGCCAGCTTGGCCCCAAAAATTTTTGCTTGCCCGTCCAAGACCTCGTAATAGATATGACCAACGGAGCGACCTTGCCGATGAAGGCTCAGTCGAGGTGACGGGGTGACGTAGGGCCTAGCCTCATCACCTACGAGTTCATCGAGGAACTCGAAATCAGGAGCGACCAGTTTAGACGATGTGGACATATCCTTGGGCCTGCATCTTCGCCCAGAATCCTGAGCTCGTTGGGACAATCCGAGAGTGCTGAACTCAAACTCGTTCACCTCGGTATTTGTTTACCACGGACTCTAACAAACGTCGACCAATGCCTTGCCTATGGAAAGAGCCGAGCACGCCAATCCCGCGAGATAGTCTCAAAAACTTGCCGGCGAAGAGGTCTTCGACATAGAGTAATCGACCGACATCGTCATTGTAGACTCATGGCCTCGGCACATTTCGCGACATAACGGTCGGGAACTTTCGCCACAGCGTGCCCTTACCGCCGTCGCCGGGATAGTACTGCTCCCAAATCGCCGAGGCCGTAAACGGGCAGCGGATACCAGCGACGATCTTCCAGACGGGGACGAATGCCTTCGCCGGAAACGTGTACCCTGGGCGGCTGATGAACGGTGCACCAACAACTGCTCATTAAGCTTAAGCAGCTCCTTAACGCTCCCGTCGGCCTCGTGCAACGAGACTGCCGATGCGAGAGCTTTAGTTCGTGACAGCGACTGCGCAAGCGCACTGCGGTAGATGGCTTCATCATCAACGACTAGAACCTTGATGGGCCGGCCAAGGCGCCTGCTGCTTGCAATTATTTCGTCTTCCAAAGTTAATTCGTCTTTATCGATGCTCATGCTGCTGTGCGTATCGTCTTTGCCACTCAGCGATAAAAACGCTCTAGAAATCCCGGAACTATGAGCCGGAAGATGTGCCTTTGTCGTCCCCGCACGTCCAGTGGTGATGGGTAATGTGAAATAGAACTCGACCTTTCCTTTCGGAAAATCGTTACCGTTGAATGATTCACACCAGATCCGCTCGCCATGAGTCCTATCACTTTCTAAGCGATTGCGAGTCCCAAGCCAGTTCCACCCTTTTTCCCTGAGGAGAAGAAGGCCTCGAACAACTTTGGTATATTCTCTGCCGGGATAAATGATCCTGCGTTACCGATGCAGAATTCAATCTGCGCATCATGTTCTCGTGTTCTGAACCAGATTTTTCCGCTGTAACCTATGGCCTGTACTATGGATTGCTAAATGGCGTTGTTGCGCCGCACTTTTTGATAGGCGATTAGCTCTTCGCCTAAATCGCTGGTGTAGCCACGAAAAAATAGCCGTATGCCCACTCGGGTAGGGGATGCGGCTTCTTAGTTGAGATTTTTACGGGATGCTCGATATAAAACCCTCTGGCAAACACACGCCCGTCATCCATTCCTTTCAGTTCGAATCTGACCTTTTGTTTGCCGGGCTCGATTATTTGTATGCTTGATTCAGCTAGCACCTGATTGGTCCCCTGTATCGGCCGAATAAAGTCTATTTCTAAGTGAGAAGAGAAAAACCCAAGATCCTTTTTGGTGAGTTCATCTATAGCTATCTTGAAATAATTATAGAAAAAAATGAAACGTGACCCGATTACCAAATCCAAATACCGACCCGTACTCACGTGGCCATACGGGTCTAGGTCAGCGAAGCGCACATCCATGGGCTGCGCGTAAATAATCGGTTTCGACAAGTCCGCTGACGCGACCAAGAGTTGGCTCGGACTATCGTCGTTTTTCTGCGAGGTCATAGGTGTCTCCGGTTATTTTGGTACCGTCAGTAAATGCCGAAGTTCATTCGATGCTGTGGATAACACCAACAACAGGGTAGTGTTTGACTGAGATTGTCCCACCTGACAAACTCACGCTGGGTCAGTTTTGCAAGCTCCGCGCCAGGACGTTGCCCCGCGACGCGACGCCAAACCCTTAATGAAGTGGACACTTACCGCCTCGGCACGAGATTCAAACAGTGTTGAAGGATTTGACAGGTGAAGACCAAAGCTATGATAAGGACGTTCCAATTATTCAAACTAATTGAGTTTAGTATTCGTCCCTCGGTCCTCGCAAGTCGAACTCTGCTTTTTTACGGATGTCGATGGGCTGAATTGGCCCTTGATTCAAACGTCTTCCATTGGCCGTTTTGGCTCAGATCCCCACTTCCTGCCTCTATCTTGCGAACTTGAATCGATCCCTGGTGCCAACAGGTACTTCTTCACTTCTTAAAGCTCCACTCAGCACTTAAGCCATTGCCTCTGTCCTGCCTCTGTGCGGACGGCACGCCCTCTGCTTTCTGACTCGTCCCAGCGCTACGCTGCGCACGTCCCAAAACTTCGGCGGCGACTCGTGGTGAGGCCCGCTCCCTTCGACCCTGCCTCCTATTTTATCGTCTTCTATGGCTTCTATGACTTTCTAACCACTGAAACCCTTGAGAAATTTGGCGCACATGTTGCTTAGTCGACTCGCACGAGACGAGGGCGAGAGAGCACGAACTGGGCCAAGGTCAGGCCGCGGACGATTTTGCAGGGTTCGCTGAAAATGCCGCGCGCCATAAACAATTTTTTTCTACGCTATTAGCTGCTTGGGCAGGCGGCGGCTGAAAAAATGGAAAGGTGTGGTAAAAGACGGCCCTTGAGTGCGAAAGCGCGGCCTCATTAACACCAAACCAACGAATTGAGGGAGCACCATGACTAACGTTCAGCGTCCTCAGGAAATTATTGCCCAGCTCGGCTTGAGCCCGCTGCCCGAAGAAGGTGGGTTTTACGCCGAGACATACCGTAGCTCGTACACATTAGACTTGCCGCATGGACCTCGTGCAGCTGGGACCGCCATATTCTATATGATTACCGCAGGAAACTTCTCAGCCCTACACCGTCTCAAGCACGACGAAATTTTCCACTTCTATCAGGGCGATCCAGTAACGATGTTGCTCATTTCAGAAAACGGCAGCGGCCAGGAAATCACTCTCGGACACGACATCATATCTGGTCAACGACCGCAAGCTATTGTCCCAGCTGGTGTATGGCAGGGTAGTAGGATCAAGACTCCGCAGCTCGGATGGTCCTTGATGGGTACTACGATGTCACCAGGATTTGAGTTCGCCGATTTCGAGCTAGCTGATCGAGAGAAGTTGACCGCATCGTGTCCCGATTTATCAAGTGAAATAGCTAGCCTCACCAGGGCGAATTCATGAAATTTGTGCACAAGATTTTTGCGGCTGTTTTTTTGACGTCCATGTCTATCGTCATAATCGCTGCGATGAGTTTAAGCTGGGTTTTTGAACGCGAGCAGCTCAGATCCTTTACCGCTAGGTATGAGGCACTGGCCGAGTCGCTTGCTCACACGCTTGTTCAAGCGGAGAAAAACACCGATATCTTAATGAAGAATGCCGCGCTGGTCGTCCAAGCGAAGGAGTCCCAGAACAGGGGTTTGACGACGCAAGAGCTAAAGAATCTTGCTAATTTAACTGGTGTTACCCACGTGTTCCTGATTGATGCGAACGGCAAGTTTTTTAGATCCACAAATGAAGACCCTGACCTCATACCGAACCTTTTTTTTATTTAGTGAAAAATATCGAGGCCTTATAAACGGGACAAGCGACCTAGAAAAAACACCGATTATCCCTCCTCGCCCTGAGCCAACGCCTTTTAAGTTTGTGCTGGTGCCTAATGCTAAAAGAGATCGCATCATCGAATTGGGCATGAGGGTCGACTTTATATCGGCAACGCTCAAGCAAGCTCTAGCTGGCGATCCCGAAGTTACCCAGCTAAGTCTCTACGCGTCAAATGGTGTATCACTTGGGACAGTGGGGCGAAGCGACGACCCAAAGCCAGCTCCTGGTGATGGGTTAAAGCAAGGTGTTGTACGAGATGATGAGCGAGAGATGACACTTGTCACTAAAATCGCTACCGACCAGGGCAGCGATGCCGAATATTTAACTAGCGCTGGCGGATATTTTTACACCCTATCTGCAACCGTCTCTAAAGGTGTGTTAATTCGTGACAGAACGCACATACGTAGATTCCTTTTTTTAGTCACTGTCGGAGGCTTTGTGGCCAGCCTCCTTCTAGCACTTTTTTTATCGAGACGGCTCGTGTCGAAGCTAAACATCATGACATCTAAGTTAAATCACGCATTTTCTGCCGATGACTTACAAATGGACGTCAAATTGGACGGTGGAGACGAGATGGGGCAGCTATCAGCTGCCTTTGACTCTATGGCGTCTCGTTTACGCTCCAACCAGAAAAAGATACTTGCTGCGCAGAAATCCGAAGCAATTGCTCAGATGATGCAGATGCTTGCCCACGATATCCGAAAGCCATTTTCGATGCTTAAAATGGGCCTAACGATGCTGGGAAGAGCTGCGGACCCAGCTGGTGTCAAGGCGACCCTAGCCAAGGTTGTGCCCGAGATCGACAGGGCAATGGGCCACGTCAACGGCATGCTTGAGGACTTGCTTGAGGTCGGATCAACCTCGACCCAGCTTATTCAAGAGCCCGTCAGCCCCGAGGCCCTTATTGCGCAGACTCTTTGGGACATCTTCCGCGTCTACCCGAAGGCAAATGTTTCTATTAGCTACAACTTTGGCCATACCCACGCCGTCAATGCCCACGTCCAAAAAGTAGGTAGGGTATTTAGCAACATAGTAGGGAACGCTGTCCAGGCAATGAACTATAAGGGGCAAATCTGGTTCGCCACGCGCGAGGTCGTCACCGAAGGCAAACCGTTCATCGCATTCATTTTGGGCAACGCGGGCTCTGTGATTCCGCCAGAGAATCTAGCGAAGCTCTTCGATGCGTTCTTCACTAGCGGCAAGAAGGGCGGCACGGGTCTCGGGCTCGCGATCGCCCAGAAGGTAGTCATGGCGCACGGCGGCACCATTTGGTGCGAGTCCAGTAGGACCGCCCAGCATCCCGAGGGTCAGGTAGAGTTCAAGTTTACGCTGCCGATTGCGGCAGGCCAGGCGGTGAAGACCACGGCCAACCTGCCGAACCACAGCTCCGAGATCACCAAGGACCTGCTGGCAGTCGATGAGGCGCCCGGATCTTCACTATCAGGCCCCGACGCCACCGAGCTGTCACTGGAGGCTGACATTATAGCTATTGCGAAGGCCAAAGGTCGTCCGATTAGAGTGTTGATTGTAGATGACGAGGCGATCTACAGAAGCGGCCTCGCATCTTCGTTGTCGCGCAGCTCTGAGCTGGCGGCGGCGATTGTCCTGGTGGAGGCCAAGGATAACGACAATGGCCTTGCTAAGATCGGTGAAAGACCAGACCTCGTCATTACCGATGTTGATATGGGTCACGAGGTTAATGGCTTCGATTTCGTCACAGCCATTAGAGCGGCGGGATTCGCTGGGCTTGTCTGCGTGCATTCAAACCGCATGGTTGCTGAGGACCACCGTACAGCCCTTGAGAGCGGCGCCGACGCCTTTATCAGCAAGCCAGCATCGAGAGCGCAGTTGCTCAAGCTCGTTGTTCAAGCGGGTCAAAGGGCGTCGGCAGTGCGTCAGGGAGCAACTACCAAAGTCGCCACCAACGCGAAGCCCGAAGTCCTCGTTGTGGACGACAACATTTTTATTCTTGAGGCTTGGGAGGATATGTTGAAGGCCGATGCAACAGTCCACATGATCACCACTCAAGAAGACCTTGAAGCGCGGTTGGCTAAGGACCCTGAATTTTTGGAGCGCTTGTCTCTAGTCATAACCGACTTCCACTTCGATGGTTCCCGCTATGATGGCCAGGACGTCGCTCGGCTGATCAAGCAGCATCGACCTTCGCTTACGGTGCTCCTGTCTTCTGATGGCGTTTTTGCTGAGGGGCTGGACGGCCCTGACCGTATTATTGGCAAAGAGCCCGTCAAGTTGAGCAAGCTCGCCATGGCCTGAAAGGCAAAAGAGTCCACCGTGAGCCTTAAAGACCTCAATCACCAAAACTTGATCGTCTACAGTACCCACAGATCAAAGGCGGCGCTCATTACCTGCCTCATCTTCTCCTACAACGGCAAGCATGCGCATTTCGTCGACGGCTCAGACGGCGGCTACGCGCTAGCCGCCGTCGAACTCAAAGCCCGACTGCAGCTAGCGAAGCGAGGTAAGCCAAACCAGGACAACCCCGATTCACACCCTCAGCGCCGGAGAGCTCTATAGGCTTGACGAGGCTGACTCATCGACAAAGCCCTTCTTGGTCTTCAGAGGAGCCGTCCCCTTGACGATCGCCGATGATTCACCCGCAGAGGCTATATCGTGGCCACCCTCTCTCTCGAAGATGTCTTTTGCGCGACGAATGTGATGATGATCTACGGCATGAACTGAAACTAAAATGCCACCATCCTTAACCCGCCCCTCGTAGCGCTTCGCCTCATATTCGGGAATGCCCATCCCAATGAGCGCGCCGGTAAGACCTCCGACCGCGCCACCGACGCCGACTCCAGCCAATGCGGCAACGATCGGGCCTGCGGCAATGAGTGGACCAACGCCTGGAATCGCTAGAGAGCCAATCCCAACGAGCCACCCTAGTGCGCCACCGAGGACAGCGCCGGAGGTCGCTCCTGTCGCAGCACCCTCAGGGGCCTTAGTGCTCCTTTCATGCGCGAAATCCATGGTGCCCTCACGGTCCGGTAAGAGCACCGAAATATCATCATTGCGAAAGCCACCGACTTTCAAAGCCGCCACGGCCCGATCAGTCGCCAATCGATCAGCAAAAATGGCAAACACTGCGGTATGATTCTCGTCCATGGGAGACTCCTTTAAAGGCGCTGAGTAAAAGGACTGGCCGGGAACACCCCGACGGCTACCTCCTCGCACACAGTCCAATGCAAAAAGATGGCCATAAACCTAGCGGCCCAGCGCGGCTGTATCGGAGTTATTGCAGCAAGCCGCTGCAGTCTGCCCACTCCACATGAGTCTAATTGACTACAGCGCTCTCGTGCGACTTTAGCTCTGCACGTGCCTGAGCAGCCGCGAGCAACCACAAGGCAGCGCAGACGACGAAGGCGACCGGGACAATCATCAATGCAGCCACCAACGAGCTTCGGTCAGACATCCAACCAATGAGCGACGGCGACGGAACATCGCCCAAAATATGGGTAATGACGTTGCAGATGGCCAACCCCATGGCCCGCATGGGCAAAGGCAGGCTAGCAATAATCGCACCATTGATCGGACCTGAGCACATAAAGATGGCCAACTCGGCACCGGCTAAACTCACCCAAAACAGCGACATGGACGACGTCGTAAACGCGACGACCAACAACGGCACACAGATGAGAACGGAGATCCAGCTGACGACTAAATCCGCATTGCCGAGTCTCTTTCGGAGACCATCGGCGCAAAAGCCACCGAGAAAGGTCCCAATGCAACCGGTGACGACGATCAAGCCACCGGTGATCACGGCAGCATCCTCGTGACTCATGCCGCGAATCCGCTCCATATAGGCCGGCATCCAAAAAGCCAGACCGCCAAGTCCAAATGCATAAGCCGCGTAACCTACAGAGGCTAGCAAATAAGTCGACTTGCTAAGCAGCAGCGCCTTCCAGGCGTCCGCGCCGCCACTTTTCGTCGCTGCGTCTCCGGCTGCCAAGACGCGCGGTGGATCAACCAGGCGCAGGGCCATAAAACTAAGAAAGATTCCCGGAACTCCCGTAAACAAGAAGGCACTGCGCCAACCAAAGTGGGCATCTAAGATCCCGCCTAGTACATAGCCGATTGCTGACCCTATGGGGATCGCCGCGAAAAACGTTGCGTATGCCTTGCCGCTCTTCTCCGCTGGAAAATAGTCCGCGATGAGTGTCGGCGCCACCGTCACATAGGCCGCCTCGCCGATACCGACCACGGCTCGGCAGACGAGAAGCGCATAAAAGTTCGGCGCCAGACCACTGGCCATCGTCGCCAGACTCCAGATAATCACGGCAAAGGTCAGCAGCTTTGGCCGTGAGACGCGGTCGCCCAAATAGCCAAAGACGGGGAACACAAGGGTGTACACCGCTATAAAGGCCGTCATCAACAGGCCTGCTTGGGCATCGCTCAGATGCATTTCGGATTTCTTTAAGGTCTCGACAAGCGACGAGACGATATAGCGATCCACATAATTAAGCAGGTTCAGGATGCTCAAAGTCCCCAGACTCAGCCAGGCGACTCGATTTGAGATCGACACATTCATGCCTTAGCTCGCAAGGTGAGAAGGGGAAAAGCTGTGCGCTAACCGAGATCGAGCTGTTCGATCCGACTGCGAAATTCAGTCATATCGACGACCGCTTCAAAGTCCTTAAGCATGTGAAACATGCCGCCGAGCTTACGCCCGAGAAATGCCAGATCTGTTGGTGGGGGAGTGTGGGCAAAACTTTGGCCGGCCCTAGTTGCCGACGTTCTGACTTCTTTCAACCAGGCGTCGTTGCGATATTGAAAGGGCTGATACTCAGGATGCATCAGCTGCGCAAGGAGGTCCATGCATTCCACTAGCAAACCAACGGACTCTTCTGACTCCGCGGGATGGACCAATCCGAGGTCCTGGCAAGCTTTGACGGCGTCAGTATGGCGCTTCGCCATGACCAGTTTAATAATGCGCAACAAGTCGCGCCGTTGCTGCAGAGAGTAGGAATGAGTGGCACCAAAATCGAGGAGCACCAAGACCCCTTCTTTCGGAAGGTAAAGAAAATTGCCGAAGTTCGGATCGGTCTGTACCAGGCCGTTGATCAGCATTTCTTCAATCACCAAGCCCAAGACCAAGCGTGCAAAGTGCCGCGTTTGCTCAGGGTCTGGCTTGGACTTCAGCCAATCGCTGATACGAATCCCTGATTCAAAGGACAAGGTCAAAACCTGTTCACTAGAAAACTCACGAATCACCTCCGGAACCCGGTACGCAGGGTTCACCAGCAGCGCCTTGTATTGCTCCATGCTATTTGCCTCGATGCGGTAGTCGGCCTCACGTTTCAAAGATGCAACTACAGCTTTGAAAAATGGCTCGAAATCAACCTTCTTACCCTGAATTTGCAGAATCAATAGAACCATACGCTTCAAAACGTTGAGATCTGCATCGATGCTCTTCCCGACCCCAGGATACTGGATCTTGACCGCGACCGGACGACCATCGAGCAGAGCACGATGTACTTGGCCGATCGACGCGGCAGCGATCGGCTCAGGGGTCAACTGTTCGAGCCGAGACAGCTTTTCAGCACCAAGCTGGCGCCCCAAGATATAGCGAACCTGGTCAAAGGGCATGAACGAACTATCATCATGCAACTGCCGCAAGACGGCCACCACCTCGGGCGGCAACATCTCACTAAACTCTATACTCAAAAGCTGCGCGGCTTTCATCGCTGCACCTTTAAGCTGACCGATCGTACTGACCAGTTCCTGAGTCTGTTTGATTCTGGTGGCGATAGGCGTCTCGCCACTGCTCAAACGATCAGCTGCCTCCATTGCCACAACCTTAGCGCCAGACAGAAGCATCCGCCCGGCACGTCCGATCATACTCTGAGGTATTTTCTTGCCTACCTTGGCCATCGTCCAATGACTCCTATTGGTTTTTCCCATGAGCGATTCGCTGCCAATAGGTGGCGAAGTCAAACTTTGGTGAGTGCTGCCGGTTGTGGCAGCTCTGGCAAACTTGTCGCGGGTCCGCTTGTAGTGTCGACTTAGGGATTGGATTTTTCGTGTGCGCAAGTCGCGGCCCGTGACAGTTTTCGCACTGCACATTGACCAATGATGGACTATCCATGAGCGATACATATCCGCCCCTTTCCTTGGCACCGACCACGTGGCAGGCGACGCAGTCGGCGTCCTCCTGCTTTCCCCTGATTTCTAAGGTGTGCATGGCCATGGCATGTTTAGTCTGGGCGTAGACCTTAGCCTGCTGCGGGTGACAGGCCTGACAGGCTTGCGCACCAGCGTAAGGACTAGACTTTAGATCTTTAAGCCGCTGCTGACTCTGGCCCCGAAAGGCTGTCTGAGAGGCCTGCGTATAGGCTTCGTAGATACCTTTTAATGGGCTTTCAGCTTCGCTGGCCTCAGGCGTGATCCACGTCACCAGGGTCGCCGGTTTGAGCCAAGGCTCTGCTGTTGTGGACTTGTCGCCTGGCCCCTCCTTGGGCTTTAAGTAATCGGCAATAGGCTTTGCTTCAGCGAAACGTAGAGCGCCACCACGCAGCATGCCTTGCCCGCCAAGCGGCGCCGTCAGCACCTCGGGGACCTTACGTCGCAACAGTCGGTTCGGGAACTGCCTTTCTTCGGCGCCGATGACGGTCTGCAATGGAGCGGGATTCGCACTAATGATGACACCGAACAATTTCGCATCGACGATTGCTCCTAGGTCCTCAGACGGTCCGGAAAACAGCAAAACCCGCTGCTCTATGGGCGTGTAGCCAAGCAGGCTCTGCCAATGCTTTAGTAAACCCGGACCGACTTTTTGCAGTCGGCTTTTGAACTCTGGCACATAAGTATAGCCAAGTGCGACCCAGTCCTTACCGCTGCGGAGATTATTTGCAGCGAAAGGGCGAGAACTCAGTGGCAGTGCATTGCTCAAAACGTAGGGCGGCACATCCAATGGCCGAAGGTGCCGCAGCGCATCGATCTCGCCGAGGCGCTGCAACTCGAGCTGATTCATCAACACGGCGCCTGGCTTAAATTGTGCGCTGGCGGCGATTAGGAAGGGCGTTTTCAGCTCCGCTTCCGCCGGCAAAGGCAGGTCATTGCCGAGATCAAAGGCCACAAGCTGCGGATGTAAACTGCGCTCGCGGCTCAAGACAATCCCCAAGCGCCGGATGCCACCGAGGTCGGTCTCCGGGCTACAACCACACGGCTCAAGGTGGCCACGAAGCTCCCCATAAGCCAAATAATCAATAGCTACGGCCGGTTGGGTCCAAAAGCCAAGCAACGCAAGACCCCACAGCAGCACCAACAGCCGGTGAAAAAGCGTCTCACTCATCACAAAATCCATGCTTTAATTGAAGGCTCCAACCTTTTTAAGGCATAAGACCATCGTCTATACTCGGTCCGAAGGAGGATGCCATGCCAGACATAAGCTTAACCCCAGAAGCGCTGCAGATCGCTGAACGCATGGCAACGGAGGATCCCGCCAATAGCGGCCTCGCACTTCGCCTGTACCTTGAAGGTAAAGGATGCGACGGTTTCTACTATGGCGTAACCTTCAGCGCGCCACTTGCCGAGGATATCACTTTTAGCCAAGGGACTCTAACCATTGTCATTGACAAAGCGGCGCTAGAGTTCATGCATGGGTCTATCGTCTCCTGGGTTGACGACGAGAGAGGCCGTGGCTTTCTCGTCGAGAACCCGCAGCACAAGCGCTTTCGCGGTAAATTTTTCAAACGCAAAAGTTGGCAAGACAAGCTTACTTCTTCTTCTCCAGAATCACTTTAGTACCGGGCGTGATCTTGGTCACACCCTGACCCAATACCACGATATCGAAGACGCCAAACCCACCACTATTTTCGCTAAGCGACAAGAGGCCAGACCCCTTGCGTTCGGCGCTGGACAATAGCAGCTTATCTTCTGAATTGCTTACGGCAAGAGCCTGGATTTGTGGTTGGGCCAGCGCCGCAGTCGATGAGCCTACCAGCAAGAAATCAGCGCTTTGCGCCAAAACCACCGCATCCCAATTGAAGCTGGAAAACAGCCAACTAATGATCGCCTCTGGGGTCACGCTAGTCGGACCCTGTCCTGAGTGGACCACAGTCGCTTCGTCACCGACTTTGCGTAGAATCTTCCAGTCGCCCTTTTCCGGTGCCAAAATCAACGTGTCGGCACCAGTGATTTGGACGACCGCGTCAAACGGGTCAACTTTCTTTAAATTGCTGCTGTTTAGCTTAAAGTCCCAATCGGCGCTCGCAAAATTTGCAACGCGCAGGTAACTCAAGCTGTCAAACTTGGCTTTATCGAGAGGCAAGAATACGGGAAATTTCCCCGCCTTTGTCGGAAGATCGCGTAGAATCGCCAGCTGCCGTGGAATGCCACCAGTTGCATCCTTGACGGCCTCTAGCCAAGTCGCCAAAGCCGGTGCAGCGACAGGGCTAGAAGCTGCTGGCATCGCCCTCCCGGGTGCTTCACCAGCTCTCGCTAAATCACCCCCGGCTAACAACGGCAAAGCCGCAACGATGCAACCCACCAACAGGCCACAGACAATCTGCATAAAGCCCATCTCTACCATGAGAGCACCGCTCCGATCCCGGCATAGCCAACCGTGTAAGACACTCCAGAGATATTAGAGTCGCCAGGTGCGAGCTCGCCAATAGGCTTGTTCGCTGACAAATTTACCGATTCGAAGAAATAGAAGGCCATGAGCGCAGTCTTAAGCGGCACACCAAAGAGGGGAATAGTCGGCCCAGCGGTAAAGTAGGCGTCGATGCCAAACTGGTTCGATGTCACCTTACCACCCGTTTTAATTAATGAAAATCCTGAATTGATCCCATACCACCCGCGAATGGTGTACCAATCCGAAAGCTCTTCCAACCCAACTTCAAGACCTAAACTGACCGTCGTTCCCAGTCTAAAGTTCGCCGTGTTAGATACCAGTCCGTCTCCATCAATCTCGGATGGCAACTTGGCATTGAAGGTCCATACTCCAACCTTTGGATCGATTGTCACCCGGTCCACAAGTAGATGCGGGTCAAAGTCAAAAGAGTAACCAAGCGTATGCCGCGAAAACTGGATACTCGTATCTACAGGCCCGCCGCTTCCTGGCACTGCCGCTGTCGCTTTCGGCAGCAGATCATAATAATAGCGCAAGCCCTTGGCCGGGCCGCCGCGAATTTCCACCAGTAGTCCAAAAATACTGGTCTTGTTGAGCAAGGTTCCAAGACCTCCAACTCCAGGCAACACCTGCCGGCCGTAACGCAGCCCGACGTACCCAGACGCAGTGGAGCTAAGTAGGCTGCTCAACAAGTCAAATTTACCCAGCATAAAATCGCCCAACTTGCCACTTTGTGCGGCCGCGGCGAGTGCGATCTGCGCCTGCTTCAATTGCTCGGCAGTCGCTTTATGCTGCGAGCCTGGACCGGCCGAGGATTGTGCCCAAAGGCTACCCGTTTCCAAGGCAGCGGCTACCGCAGGGGAGGTTTCATAAATGACCTCACCGCCGACGAGGATAGAGCCCTTCCTTTGCTTCTGCTTCTTCGGGGGAACCACGTTTACCCGTTTGGCACTACCGACCACGTCGGACCGCCAGCGCTGTTCTGGTTCTACCCATTGCAGCCTATAGAGCACCAAATACTCTGGAGGCTGAGGAACAGCAAATTTGAAGTCCTTAGCTTTACCTGCACGCCAATAGCGCCCCTTAAACTGCGGTGGGCTCCCGGCAAGATCGGACTTGGTCAATAGTCGAGCCATTGGCGCACCCTCGAGTAGGGCAAATGCGACCGTGTCAGCAAATTCATCATCGGCAAAGAACTCAAGGGTAAACTCCGAAGACGGCATCGAATATTCAGCAACCACCGAATAGCCGCGATTGTCCTTATGCTTTAGGACAATCGTGGCCTCGCCCCTGCCATCAACCACCGTAACCAGCCAAGCGGAGTCCTTTTTCTCGCCGGATACCAAATCAGCGCCTCTAAAGCAGGAAAACGACGCGAAAGCACCGAAGCCGAAAGGGCCCTTTCCCGCTAATAGCGCCGCTCCTAGTCTTTCGCATCCGACCTTCCATTGCTTCCGATACTTATCTTTCTTCTTGCCCTTTGGCAGGGCGCGACTAGCCTTTACATCCAACTCAATACGCAAGTGCCCAGCGTCAATGACTTCTGCAACAGCCGTCGGGCTGAGGCAGAAGCCAAGCAGTAGGACTATGCTCATGAGACATTGCAAAGTCAGGGTGCTCACCGGTTAATGGTAGTCAACGATCTCGACACTCTGTAAAAAAATTGCCATCGCCTGGGTATCAACAAAAGCAGCAACTTCACTGCTCGTCTTAATGAAGTCTCGACTGACTGGATAAATCTTATTTTTTTTCATCAAGTAGAGGACCTTACCCTTGTCGAGCAAAGCGCCAATGGTGTCCGACAGGGCCGCCTTACTTGTTGCACGGACATCGTACAGGGCTGATCTCGCGCCGCGAAAAATGAAATCAGCATTCATGGTCAGCATCACTTTGTCCAAAACTGATTTGTCGATATTTGTACCGGTTACTTGGGCGACTACCTCCTGCTTTCTAACGACAAATAAGCCAGTCTGACCAACCAGTCCTTGGCCACTCAAGCCGATACGCGTCGCTCCGCGAATGAACGGAACAAATTTCGCATAATCAATGCCCGAAGCAAGGTGAAGCCCCACCGGCGCCGCATTTACGTCGATCAGTTGCTTGCTGGCTAGCCAGTGCGTTGAAGGGTCCAATGGTCTTTCATTCAAGGCGTCAAGACCAATACTCACCGGACCATCAAAGGCGGTTGGAAGGGAGTAGACCCGTGTCATGATGGGCTTTATATTCATCGATTGGCCGCGATCTTTGCCACTGACTACTGCAGCGCCTCCACGAACGCCAAAGGTGTATATCTTGATCGCGCCTCGCGTGTTTATAGTCGCACTGCTAAGGGCCCTGTCGAGGCCGACATAGAGTGACTTTTCGGTGAGCCCAGAGTTAGGGACCTCACTCGGCTGCTTCGCTGCGGCATCGGTCAGCTCGAATCGTGGGCGCCACTCTCCACGCTCTGGACGTACCGTCGGCAAGGCGACCGGGTAAGCAATGCCTTTGGTTTTAAGTGAGGGCAGAGGCTCCAAGGTCCAATAATCCAGTCCGTCTAGCGGCACCTCTAGCGAGGCCTCCATCGCTGGTGTCAAAAGTGGCGGCGATGGCACGACTACGGCGACTGGTGGCGGGGCCAGTCGCGGCGTCTTAGCGACGATGGGTTCAGGGACTACAACAGGAGCCGTCTGAATGAAACTCGGACTAACCACGGCAACCTTTTCTATGGGTGGCTTAGGCGGAACGGTCCAGTCCGTGGTGGTCGGCTTGAACCTCTGAATAGGCTTGCCTCCCGCCTCTTTTGACACACCCAGCTGCTTACCGGCAACGACGCGGAAGGTCTCCTCACCAGCTCGAATAATAATTGGACCGCAGCTAGAACAGTCACTCGACACCTCACCAGCGGCCGCCCCCCTGATCAACTTAATCAAAAACGAAAAGTCCCGCCCACTCGTGCTAATGGCTGTAATTTTCACCTGCGTGCTCTCGCTCAACGTCAATACGCGGTCTGCTCCGAGCCTAATACGTACCTTGCCATCCTCACCAGTCGCAACCATATCGCCGTCATACAATCCGTCCTTGGTCACCAACTCGCGCCATCTCACCACGCCTTCAGACCGAACAACCGCCCCACCAATCTTCCTCTCAAGCGTTGCCACCGGTTTGATGCTGGCCACAAAAAATCGTTCTTGTTGCGTAATCGCAACCACAACGATGCCAACCAGAAGCAACCAAACAGCGAAGGCAAATCGCTTGAATAGCTGACTCTTCTCCTGATCATATCCGTCTGCCAAGATATCCATCGGTAATTCCATGTAGAAAGTGCACCCTCATCGCCTGAGTATCGGAGCTTGAACGAAAACATTGAGGGCCTGCGACCAGGTCATAGCTCTACAGTTTTGCCGTTATGTGCCGATGGACTCTTAAGGAATTTTTCTGTGCTCAACTGGGAGCTGGTAGGCGTGAAGGTTCACCAACTAAAATCACTCGGCGCCAAACTTTTCTACCAAATGACGATTCTCGTTATCCTCACGATCATGGGAAATTCCTGGCAATTCTTTCGAACCTTTCGCACCTACCAACTTCAGCAAATGCAAGATAGTTTGCAGGGACAGGCCGAGCGAACGAAAGATCAAGCTGAAAATATCCTCGAAAATTGGCGTTCACAGGTAGCTATCGCTCTACCGACGCTGCGCGGATCGGATACCAAGGACCCCAAAAATGCTCTGCAAAGGTTTATAGATGCCAATCATGAATTCGCATTTATCCAACTACTTTCGGCGCCTAGCGCTAGTTCAATCGCCACAAGGCCGCTGGGAGATGCGGCAACATCGCACATCGCCGACAAAAACTTTGAAGACAAGGATGCCGCCAAAGTCATCTCTGCAGGGAAAGAGGCGTCTTTAACTTGGCTGAAAACCCAAATCCCTGTGCTCAAGCGCACGAACTTTGCGGTCGAATCCCTAGCGGAAAAGGTCGATTTGCCGCTCTTGGCGATGGCGATACGCTTTGAGGTTGCAGGCTCTGAAGGAGTTGTTTGGGCGATTCTCGGTATATGGCAAACCAGTCTCATGCGAACTTTGCTAAAATCTAGCACCATTAACAGTGCCGTCGTGGATGCCAAGGGTCACATTTTTTCTTCCCTAGATCCGACGGAAACTCTTGGTAAAAAGTCCTTCGGCGGCCGGCCGCTGCTGAAAAAGGCGATCAACGGCAGTAGTCCCTCGGGCTTTGAAAGCGAGTACCGCGACAGCCGAGGTCACCTAAGAGTGGGGGCCTTTGCCCGACTGCAGCGCTATCCCCTCACCATCCTGATCGAACAAGATGCTGATGCTGCAACACAAACAGTAAAGAAGAGCTTGGTTTCGACCAGTTTATGGGCGGCAATGTTTGTGCTCTTTGCAATTATGTTCAGTTTCGTCGGGTCTTCGAGCATTACCAAGGGCCTGCGTGCTGTAGCGTATGCCACAAGCCGAATTTCCGGCGGAGACCTCACCTATAAAATTCCACGTGGTCCCGAAGATGAGGTTGGCGCTCTTGGTCAAGCAGTCAATCATATGTCTGGCAAAATGATTGAACTGATGCGATCTCAGGTGGATAAAGCCAGGTTTGAGAAGGAGCTTGACACCGCTAAAATGGTGCAAAGTACCTTTTTCCCTAAACAATCGATCCATCGTCCGCACTTTGACGTGTCTGGATTCTACACCCCAGCTTCTGAATGCGGTGGCGATCTTTGGGGCCATTTTTCCATTGCTGATGGTGTAGAGTTTTTGTTCATTGCTGACGCGATGGGTCATGGCGCCCCTGCAGCGCTGGTGACAGCAATGGCATACTCTACAACTATGACAGTGGCAGACATCATTCATACTGATCCTAGCTACAGAGACTCACCCGGAGCACTGCTGCAGCGCATCAATCGGATCATCTTCGAGGCCGTTCGCGGCACAATCTGTATGACCTTTTTCGCCTCCATTCTCGACCTCAATAAAGGCACCTTGACCTACGCCAATGCGGGCCACAATTTCCCAGTCATCTTACCGCTGGACCCAAAGGATCCGCGCCTTGGCAAGACGTCGAAGTCTATGCAAAAAATTGGCGCCATTCAGCCGATTTCCCTAAAACTAATGGGCACCCCGCTGGGTATTGCCGCTGACACTGAATTCAAAGAGCAGGTCTTTGATATCAAGGCGGGTGATAAGATATTTTATTTCACCGATGGCTTAATCGAATGCGTCTCTCCAACCGGTGAGCAGTGGGGTCGCAAGCATCTTCTCACGGAGGTTGGCCTTGGCGCATCGATGAATCCGCAGCAGCTTTGCGATGATATCGTCAAGAAAGCCTTCGATTTTTTCGGCGGCGTTCCCCTTGCCGATGACATCACGGTCGTCGTCGCCGAGATCGGTAAAGAATGGTCCAAACACATTGGCACCGTAGATCAGCAAGATCTGATAAAGGTAGAAGAACAGCTTCCAGCGCTCAATCTAGCGGCACTAAACTCCGGTCCAACCGTGCCAAGCCCCACATCTTTACCGGAGATCTCAGAGTTACGTGCCATCACCTCGACCCTTCAGGATATGGTGGCAAACCAGGCGCATGAATCCAATCCGATTGTGCAAGATGGCGCCGACCAAATGCCGGCTTTCGCGGAGCCAGCGCCGAAAATTCACACCGTATCAGTGACGCAAGCCAAACCCCAGTCTCTCGGCAAATATAAGCTCAAGTTGCCAAATGCCGTCTGAGGTCTGTTCTCAACGGCTACTTTAAAACATAGCCGCCACCGTAGACGGTGACGATTTCGACATCGGCGCCTTCCAGGCGCTGCCTAAGACGCGACATATGGCTATCGATAGTACGCGGAGTGACGTGAACATTTTCCCAAATCAGCTCGGAAATCTCGTCGCGACTAAGACAGACTCCGGGGCGGTCAAGAAAGAGGCGAAGTAGTTGCGCTTCTCGCCTTGGCAGAGCCACAGCGGCTTCGTTGGGGGCCACGACGTATTCGAGCCGATGATAGTCCAGCATGATGCCGCGGTAGCGCGCGATGCTGCGCGGATTGCTAATCTCGCTCGTCTGGATAATCTCCTCGACGAAGGCGGATAGTCTTAGCCCATCAAATGGCCGATGGTAGACATGCAGGTTTTGTACCGCATCTTTACCTTTATATTGATCGTCGACAGATCCATCTTTTGTTGTTGCCTCCGCTTCAACACAGACTATCGGCGTTTTTGGCAGATGGCAGTCTAGAACCTCCCGCAATTGTGTGGCCGTAACCCGTTGAGTGGTGGCATCGATCAGTAGTAAATCCGGCAACTGGCTGCGCTTTAGGCGTAACAAGCGAATAAACGAGTTAAGCGAGGCGAAGGCCCGAACCGCGTAGTCGCCAATTAATGCGCTCGCCAGCTTTGGCTGCGGCGCCTCGGCATGTTCAATGATCCAGATAACACTCAAATCGAGCCTCTCTTCGGAACCAATAGCTCGGACAATCCGCCTAAATCAGGCTATATTTAAATTGTAGCCGATTTTCTGGCAAAGAGGATCCATATGCCTGGTGTAAACATATTGCAGATCGAGCAAGCCCTAACCCGCATTCGCCCTTACGTCGCCTGCTCCGCGGTCAAATCCTCGGTCTCACTGCACAAGCGCCTTGGAATGGAAACATTTCTAAAGCTTGAAAATCTAAACCTAGCTGGATCCTTTAAGATTCGCGGCGCTATCAACGCGCTACTCCAGGTTCCACCAGATCAGCTACAGCGTGGCGTTGTCGCCGCCAGCGCGGGCAACCATGCGCAGGGAGTCGCTTATACGTGCCGCCTGCTCGGAGTCAAAGCGACGATTTTTATGCCGCTGCGCTCGCCCTTGGTAAAGGCTGCAGCGACGCGGGAGCTAGGCGCCGAGGTGAGGCTGATCGGCATGAGCTATGATGAGGCTTTTCAAGCCGCCGTGGACTTCCAAAAGACCGATGGAGGCCTTTTATTGCACGGCTTTCATGACCCACGGGTCATCAGCGGTCAAGGCACGATCGGCCTGGAACTACTCGACCAAATCCCAAACCTGGGAATGGTCATCGGTAGTATCGGCGGAGGCGGAATGATGGCGGGAGTGGCCATGGCAATCAAGGCCCGTCGCCCGGATATTACGCTGATAGGCGTTCAATCCGTAGCATTCCCGGCGATGCATCGCTCCTTTCGAGAGCATCGTCTCGTTAGTTGCGCCAGCGGATCGACGATTGCAGACGGCATCGCCATCAAGGAGCCAAGCGCGCTTACCTTCAGTATCATCGAGCAATATGTCGATGACATCATCCTAGTCACCGAGGAGGAAATCGCGTCTGCGGTGATGAACCTCATGGAGTGGGAACACATGCTCGCAGAAGGGGCGGGCGCGGCTAGCCTCGCGGGCCTACTTAAGCTGCCTCCGGAGATTTTGACCAAGCATCATGGACGAGCTGTCGCCTGTATCATCTCTGGCGGCAACATCGACGTCAATTTGCTCAAGCGCATCATCCCGAGCGGTCTTAAATACTCTGGCCGACTATTTCGTCTGGCTATTCGCATCCAAGACCGACCTGGCCGTCTGGCCGAGCTCCTGAACACCATTAGCCGCACCGGCGCAAATCTACAAGATGTCCATCACAATCGGCTCTTTGGTGCAGTGTCCTACGAAGATGTCGAAGTCCAGCTTGACTTAGAGACCATCGACCAAGCACACCAGGAGCAGGTCATGGACGCCCTGGCTAAAGAACGGTTTAAATTTGCTAAGCTCGACTAAGCGAAACGAAAACAGGAGAGCCTAGCTCTCCTATCATCGACTACCATCGGATCAATGCTCACCTCGGGTTCAGCTAGCCAAATCCTTCGGCCCGTCGCTGATCAGCGGCGCTGGTGACTCCGCAAAGACATTGACCAGTCCATCGAACATGATGGCTGCAACGTCCACATAGGACTTAACAAACGTCACCTTGATCCGCTTGCGGACGTTCATCGGGAGCTGTTCAAAAGTAGCCCGATTCTTTTCTGGAAGCAGGACGTGCTCGATGCCTTCGCGCTGCGCCGCAAGGAGTTTTTCTTTCAAACCACCAATGGGCAGAACCTTACCATGCAGGGTGATCTCTCCAGTCATCGCCACTTTTGAAGTTGGCGCCTTACCAAGAAGGGCAGAAAGGATCGATGTGGCAAGTGCAATGCCTGCTGACGGGCCGTCCTTGGGCACTGCACCTGCTGGCAGGTGGATATGCAACTCATGTTCCGCCAGAATTTTTAGGTCGAGTTTAAAATCGAGTGCCTTCGAGCGGATGTAGCTAAGCGCTGTCTGAGCCGATTCCTTCATGACATCGCCGAGCTGACCGGTCAGCACCAACTTCGCCCTGGAGCCGGGCAGCAGATTGGTTTCAATCGCCAAAACCTCGCCACCATAACTAGTATAAGCTAATCCTAGGGCTACACCGGTCAGCGCTTCCATATGATAGAAGTCATCATCGAACCTTTTCGCACCTAGGTGCTTTTGCACTAGCTGCGGTGTCAGCTTGATCAGAGCGCGCTTATCCGTGGTGTCTTCTTCGGCGTACTGCCGCGCAATTTTCCGGCATACCGATGCAATTTGCTTTTCTAGTCCACGCAGACCGCTCTCACGCGTGTAGCTGTTGATAATCGTCGTCAGAGAGTTGCGCGAGAAGGAGACCTCATCCTCGGACAAACCAGATTCCTTTAGCTGCTTTGGCACGAGGTACTGGTTGGCGATCGTCAGCTTTTCCTCTTCGGAATAGCCTGAGACCTCGATAATTTCGAGGCGATCCCGAAGCGGCCCGGGAATAGTGTCTAGACTATTGCAGTTAGCGATGAAAAATACATCCGACAGGTCGAAAGCCACGCCGAGGTAATGATCGACGAAGTTCTTGTTTTGTTCCGGGTCCAATACTTCGAGTAGGGCTGACGAGGGGTCGCCGCGATGATCAGCACCCATCTTATCGATCTCGTCCAACATGATAAGTGGATTGCAGCTTTGAACCTGCTTCATGCTGGTAACCAAGCGACCTGGGTAAGCCCCGACATAGGTTTTGCGGTGACCACGGATATCGGCCTCATCGCGCACGCCACCGAGTGAGATCCGCGAGAAGTGCCGACCCATCGCTCGCGCCACCGAGCGGCCGAGGCTGGTCTTACCAACACCAGGGGGGCCGACAAAGCAGAGGATTGGGCTTTTGGCCTTAGGATTGAGCTTTTTAACGGCTAGGTATTCGATGATGCGGTCTTTTACTTGGTCAAGGCCGTGGTGATCTTCATCCAGTACCGCTTTGACCTGCTTGAGCTGAAGTTTATCCTCGGTTTTAACCTCCCAAGGCAGCGCCAGAATCGTCTCTACATGGGTCCTGGTAAGTGCCGCCTCGCTGGTGTCGCCGTGCATACGCTCAAGCCGCCGAAGCTGACGCGACACTTCCTCGCGGGCCTCAGGCGATAATTTCACCTCATCCATTTTCTTCCACATGGCATCAAGCTCTTCTTTGCCGTCGACATCACCAAGCTCGGTCTTGATCGCGCGCATTTGCTCACGCAGGTAGTGCTCGCGCTGCGTGCGGCTTATCTCCTCTTTGGCCAACGACTGAATGCGCACCTGCATCTGGTACACTTCGATTTCGCGCGACAGGTACCGGTGCACCGTGCGCAGGCGTTCGACTGGATTGTAAACCGCCAGGATGCTTTGAGCTTCTTGGACTTTTAAGCCGAGATTTGCCGCCACCAGATCCGCCAGTCGGCCGGGATCGGTCACATCCTCTAAGACCATCAGGATATCAGGCGACAGGACCTTACCCAGACTGACAACCTTTTCTAGGTTTTCCCGCGTGGCTCGGATCATCGCCTCCACTTCCGGCGAGTTCTTCACAATGACTGGCTCTTCGACGGATTTGATATGGACTAGCGGAAAAGGCTCGCTATGACTCAACTGCTGGACCTCGGCCTTTGATATTCCTTGGACCAGGACTTTCATGCGCCCATCTGGGAGCTTGCGTGTCCGCATGATCGAACAGATCGTCCCGATATCATAGACATCGAAGGGCGGCTCTAAGGTGCACTCGAGGCCATCGCCCTTCTCTCCGGCCACCTTGAAGGCCGACAGGAAGATCTTGCGTTGGTGGGCAAGAGCGTGCTCCACCGCATTGATGCACAGATCTTCATTGATAAATACCGGAACGATCATGTGAGGAAAGACAACGATGTCTTTCAGTGGGAGGAGTGGAATCTCGGTGGTCGCGTCAGCTAGTGGGGGGGTGATCTGTCCGGTCATCCGAACCTCTCCTTGCAGTAGTCAGCCGCGGGGTGCGGCTCTCAGTGTGTGGGATCAACACTAGGTCATCGGCCGAATCCGCGAAGAGCTTAATGGTCAAGCCCGAGACACGGAAAGTGGGAGGCAATGGAAGGAGTACTTTGACATTCTAAGCAGGCGTTTAAACTAAGGAGCTTTATGGGGCTAACCCCTCCTTTTTGGCTTTAGCGAGGGGCGGAGGACGAAGTGTGGTCACGGTGTCGGAAACTCTTTTGCGTCGCTCTAATTTCCAACCGGGGTCAGAACACTTACCATAGCAGGACGGATCAGCCGGCCGTTCAGGTTATAGCCACGCGCATACTCATCTGCCACCGTTTCAACCTCAACATCGGCCGACTCGATGCGTTGGATACCCTGGTGAACATTTGGATCAAAGGGCACACCTAGTGAAGTGATCGGCTCTAGCCCGTGTTTTTTGCAAACATCCAAAAGCTGCCGTTTCACCATCTGCATGCCTTCGTAATAGCCACCTGCGCCCTCCTTCGCCGCAGCCGCACCTTCAACCTGATCGGGGATCGCCTTATCGAGGCTGTCTAGTACCGGCAGCAGGTCCTTAAAGACCGTCTCGAGTGCATATTTAAGGAGATCGCCGCGTTCGCGCTCCTGGCGCCGCCGCATGTTTTCCATCTCGGCGAACACACGGACATATTTATCCTTAAGCTCGGTGACTTCGGCTGCCAAAAGGGCATTGGCCTCGGCCCCTTCATCCATCGGTGCAGCCGCGCTTGGTTCAGCCTCGGCCGATGCTCCATTGGTTTGCGACACTGGCTTCTGATTATTCACGGATTCTTCTTGTTGCATGGCGATATATCCCTAGCTACTAATTCACAAGTTGCTCAAGGGATTTAATATGCCATTGTGAGGGAGACGGCAAGACCATGGCTGGGGTTCGTCCTTCGCTACTCTTCAATCTTAGCATGCCTGAGCCAGAGTGGAACAGGGGCAGCGCCAGATCCGAAAAAAATTTTTATGTTAGATAATTGACACCTTAGCGCCCCCCTGCTAGTTATTCCCTCTCCAAATTGCCTAGCAGATGGTAGGCACTATGGTGGCAAACTGCTGAAAATCTTGGAGCTCCACCTGTGGATCATCTTGGTTCTTCCCTGCACAACTCTCATGTAGCCAAAGAGATTCAAGATCTCGATGTTGCAGCTGCAACGCTCAAGGGTGACCATGCCTCGCAGATTGATCATGAGTTAGCATCGCGCCTTGATAAGCACTCGCTGGAAGCGATCGTTGAGTTAAAGATATCCCGCTTTCTTGACCAGATCGGCACGTTCTACCCTGAAGACTTGCACACACTGATCATGAAGAAGGTGGAGAAGCCACTGCTCAGCCAGATCCTTCGACGCACCGGTGGCAACCAAGTCCATGCGTCCAAGATCCTTGGCATCAATCGCAATACCCTGCGCAAAAAAATGAAGCTGTACGGCTTTTCGACCTGAGCTTGATGGTCTGCAAGGCCCGTTAGTCTGTTAGGTTTGCTGCAGATTGGTAAACTTGAGAAAATTAGGCGCGAAGGCGAGATAGATATCCTCAAGCGAGCCGTGCCGGTTCTTTCCAATCCTTATCAAGGCCTTGCCTGCCTGTTCTGATTCTGGATTGTAGTATTCATCTCGGTAGATGAACATAATCATATCGGCATCCTGTTCCATGGAGCCTGATTCACGCAAATCACTTAGCTTTGGTACTTTGTCCGGCCGGCCTTCAACACCTCGGTTTAGCTGTGCCAGGGCTATCACCGGTACGCTCAGCTCTTTCGCCAGGGCCTTAAGTCCCCCAGAAATCTCAGAAATCTCTCGCTCGCGACTCTCATACTTCTTAGTTCCTGATGGCCCCATGAGCTGCAGATAATCGATGACGATTAAATCAAGGCCGTGCTCCTTCTTAAAGCGTCGGCACCTTGAACGCAGTTCAAGGAGACTGATGCCCGGGGTTTCATCGATTCCCATCATCGCTGGCATGGTGCTGATGCTGCGGACCCCATGCATGAGGCGATCCTGCTCCTCTTCATTGAGGTCGCCCTTTCGCATCCGCGACGAGTCGATACGCGCCTCGCTAGAGATGACGCGCTCCATCAACTGCGTCTTGGACATCTCAAGCGTGAATACCACCGTTGATTTGCCTGCCTTGACCGCGTTGGTCACGCAGTTTAGAGCGAACGCCGTCTTACCCATACCAGGCCGCGCAGCGATGATGATGAGATCGCTCTTTTGCCAGCCCCCCGTGATGCGGTCAAGATCGACAAACTGCGACGGAACACCCGTCATCTTGCCATCACCATTCAGCCGGGCTTCGATCTCCGCTATCGTCTTTTCCAGCACCTCATCGGTCGTGCTGATACCGCCGACATCCTGCTGATTAGCGATGGCGATGAACTCTTTTTCAACGTCTTCGATAAAGCCGGCAACACTACCATCATATCCCATCGCCTTTTGGACGGTCGACTGACAGGCGGTAATGATGCGGCGCAGGTAGTAGTAATCGCGTACGACCTTGGCGTAGTACTCGATATTTTGTGACACGGGCGAACGCTCGGTCAGTTCCACCAGGAACGCTGGACCAAGATAGTCACTATCAGCATGCAGACGCCGGAGCTTCTCCGCGACCGTCATGATGTCAGTCGGCTCGTTCTGCTGATAAAGCTCGCACATCGCAGCGTAAGTCTGACGATGTGCGTCTAAATAAAACTGCTCAGGGCTGAGCTTGTCCGCTATGGCATTTAGCGCATCCGCATCGCGAAGGATCGCACCCAACACCGCCCGTTCGGCGTCGAGTGAATGCGGAGGCGCTAACTCAGACATAGAACCTTACTGGGCAGCGACGACCCAAACCTTAAACTTGGGAGTAACCTCAGCATGCAGCTTAACCTGAGCGGCGTAGACGCCGACTTTCTTGATGTCATCAAGAATGGTGATGTCCTTTTTGGACACCTTCAGGCCTTCCGCTAACAGCAGCTCTTCCAGCTCGCCAGCCGTTACGCTGCCGAAAATCTTCTCGTCTTCGCCAACCTGCTTGGAGACCGTGACCGACGTCTTTTCGATCTGTGCGGCCAGCTCCTTGGCGGCGACCAAGATTTTCTCGCGGCGCTTTTCAAGGACGCGCTTGTGGTGGTTCAACGCGGACTGATTTTCTTCGTTGGCGAGCGCAGCGAGTCCACGTGGCAACAAAAAGTTGCGAGCGTAACCGTTGCGGACATTGACGACATCGCCGATCGAGCCAAGGCTCGCTACTTCATTGGTCAGGATAACTTTCATAACAAAACAACCTCACCCGGCATCCCGGACTGGACCTTATGATTCCTTACGACGCTTCTGCTCAAGGTCACGCTCGCGCGCTTCCTTCTCTTGGTTGGCTAGCTCAGCCTTGCGCGCTTCGATATCGACCGAACCTTCGGTCGATTCATCGAGGCGGACGACCAAGTGCCTTAGCACGTTGTCATCAATGCGCATCAAACGCTCCATCTCGGCCAGGTTCTCTGGCGTACCAACGAAGTCGTAGTTGATGTAGTTGCCGCGGAAGCTCTTCTTGATGGGGAAGGCCAATTTCTTGGTGCCCCAGGGCTCGCGCTTGAGGATCTCGCCGCCGTCCTTGACCATCAGGGCTTCGTAGCCCTCGATGACTTTGGCAGCGTCGGTTTCGGGCAGTTCACCCTTGGTAATCAGCGTGAAATCGTATTCGCGTAACAAATTAAACTCCCTTATGGATTAAACAGCCAGCAACCAATTGCCAGCAAGAGAGGCCTCACATCTTGTGATCGAAGATCTGCTTCATCCGTATATCTACGTCCTTTAGCATACCTTCTTGCAAACCAAGGAGCTCTGTATCCGTCATCGCTCCGAGCACCCAATCCGCCGTGTCCCACCCTTCAGGTGGCCGTCCCACACCGAGCTTCAAGCGATGAAACTCGACTAAGCCAGTTTCATCTATGATGCTCCTCACACCGTTATGGCCACCGTGACCGCCGCCAACCCGCGCCCTAACCTTACCTGCTGGAACATCGACATCATCGAATATCACCACCAGGTCTCGCACTTCTATCTTAAAAAACCGCATCACCGCACCGACAGACCGCCCACTCAGATTCATGAAAGTGAGCGGTTTCAATAGAACGGAGCTTTCTCCCCAGAGGCTTCCACGACCAATCAGGCCTTGAAACTTGGATGCCTCCCAGTTGATCTTGGCTCTCTGAGCAATCTGGTCAAGCAGTAGAAACCCGGCATTGTGCCTAGTGGTTTCGTACTTGGGGCCCGGGTTGCCTAAACCGACGATCAACTTCATAACCGATTAACTCAACCGACCGGAGCTAAGTCCACGTGCAAAGCTAAGCGCTTGACGGGATCGATATGCAACTCGGTGATCTTAACGCGGTGGGTCGAGCCAGCCAAAACCAGATTGAACTGCTTGGTCTCACTCTTCCACGCCCGCGGCAGAAGTTTGGGATCGAGTTCGATCACCGTCGATTTGCCGCCGCCGTTGAGCACCGCTGGGATCTTGCCAGCTTTGCGCAGCTTACGCGTGTAGGTTTTGCCACGGCCATCGCGTGTCGTAGCTTCAATCGTCACATCCGTCGTCTTATCTGACATCACAAATCTCCAACAATATAGAGCCAGGTCTTATAGCGGGAAGGGGGGAGGCTGGCAACAAGTTCCCGCCGGTCAAATTTTAATCCATTTATATCAGAGCGTTATATAAAAAGAGCGCTTATGGAGTCGTCATTATGGATCCGGCGAATCGCCTTACCAAGCAGCTCGGCGAGGCTGAGCTGCGTGATCTTGCCGCAAGCCTGAGCCTGGGGCGAAAGCATGATGGAGTCGGTCACCACCAACTCTTCGATCTTCGAGTTCTGCAGATTGTCGATGGCTTTGCCACTCAGGACAGCGTGGCTGATAGCAGCTCGGACCGACAACGCTCCTGCCTCGATCAAGGCATCGGCGGCCTTGGTCAAAGACCCGGCGGTGTCGACGATATCATCGATGATCAGACAGTTTTTGCCGCGGACCTCGCCGATGACGTTCATGACCGCGCTTTCATTCGGCTTATCACGACGCTTGTCGACGATCGCCAGGCCGCAATTAAAGTGCTTAGCCATGGCTCGAGCTCGCTCCACACCGCCAGCATCGGGTGACACCACCACCAGGTTTTCACCGCGCTGAAAGTGGTTGGCAAACACCGGCTTGGCATAGAGGTGATCGACCGGAATGTTAAAGAACCCTTGGATGGCCGAGGTGTGTAGTTCCACCGTCAGCAGGCGATGAAAATGCGCCGCCTGAATCAAATCCGCGACCAGTTTGGCAGAAATCGGTGTCCGCGGAGCACTCTTGCGCTCCTGGCGAGCATAACCGAAATAGGGCGCAACGAAGGTCACTCTTGAAGCCGAGGCGCGATGGCAAGCATCTGCCATGATCAACGCCTCCATCAGATGATGGTTGGACGGACATGAAGTCGACTGGATGATAAAGACGTCGCGGCCCCGCACGTTGCTGTTGAGTTCAACGCGGGTTTCACCATCGGAGAACTGGGAGACCAAGGCCTCACCAAGCGGCATATCTAGCCAGTCACAGATCTTTTCAGCCAACGGGCGATTAGCGTTGCCTGAAAAAACAATGAGTTCGGCGTCCATGGCGGTGTCTCCCAACGAGGTTGTTTTTGCGAGGCGCTAGAGACTGAGGCTTAACTGAGACATTGCGCGGGATCAGAAGTGAGGTTGGCTGGGGCGGGAGGGATCGAACCTCCGAATGCCGGAATCAAAATCCGGTGCCTTACCACTTGGCGACGCCCCACTACTTTAGATGACAAAAAGTCCTTGCCCGTGGGGGGATTAAATAACGTGGGCAGTGGGGGGGTGTCAACAACTGCGTGAGAGGATTTAACGCAAATAGTAACCGGGCCGATGCTGGAGTCGCCAACGGACCACATCGTCGTCGAAGATCTCAACATCCCAGGCGCCATGGCCCAGTGCTGGATGGGTCAGGAGCCTAGTGGCCACGGCGTCGACCACCTGGGTTTCAAAGGTGCGCCGCAACGCTCGACCACCAAAAGCGCTGCCCTGCGCCGAGGCAATAAGTGTCTGGGTCAGGTTTGGACCAATACCAACACGAAACAAGCGATCGCTCAACCTGCCATTGAGCTCGCCAAGCAGGCGCTCTAGCAGATGCGATAATTGCGGCCTACCGAGCCGCTTAAACACCACCACTTCGTCAATGCGGTTGACGAACTCTGGGCGCAGCTGCAGGGCTAGACTGTCACGCAAAGCTTGTTCGCTGGCTGCTTCCGGATCGGCAATCCGCTGAAGTGCCAAGTTGGACGTCATAATGATGAGAGTGTTGCGAAAATCGACCAAGCGCCCACTGCCGTCCGTCAGCCGCCCATCTTCGAAGGTCTGCAGCAGAAGGTCTAAGACACGCGGATGAGATTTTTCGATTTCATCAAACAGCACGACTGAATACGGCTTATGCCGCACTGCTTCCGTCAATTCACCACCTTCGCCAAATCCGACATAGCCTGGAGGTGAACCGACTAGGCGTGCCGCAGCATGCTGTTCCATAAACTCCGACATGTCGATGCGGATGATCTTCGCATCATCGGCAAACAGTTCCGCTGCAAGGGCTTTGGCGGTCTCGGTCTTACCAACACCAGTAGGTCCAAGAAAAAGAAACACGCCTAGTGGGCGCCCTGGGTCATTGATGCCAACTCGCGCCCGCTTCAGGGTTCTAGCGATTTTTGCCAACGCCTGATCCTGGCCAAAGACCCGCTTGGCAAGCCGGGCCTCAAGGTCAAGCAACTTGCGCATATCGTCTTCGAGCAGACGGCCAACAGGAATGCGGGTCCAGACGGAAACCACCTCAGCGATTTCCCGGGCGCCGACAACCTGGCGCAAAAAAGCATGGTCCTTCTGCATCTGTGCTAGTGCCGCCTTGAGATGGGCTGACTCGCCGCCCAAACGCGGCAACTCGCCGTATTGCAAGCGAGCGGCAAAATCAAAATCCGACTGACTCTTGGCCGCCTCGTAGAGGTCAAGGCCTTCTTGGCGGCTCTTCTCTGCCTGGTGCAATTTCGCCAACAGGTCTTGATGCCGCCGCCAGATGGCTTCGATGCGCGCATATTCAACCTTAGCCTTGTCGAGCCGCACGGCAAGCTGTGCCAGTGCGGCTTTGTGACCGGCGCTGTCGGTGCCGATCGCTTTGCGCTCGATTTCATTTTCACCGATCTCTGATTTTAGCTGGTCCAGGATCGCTGGCACGCTTTCAATTTGCAAGTGCAGACGGCTCGCCGCTTCATCGATCAAGTCGATCGCCTTATCTGGGAGCTTGCGATTGGGCAGGTAGCGAATCGATTGGGCGACCGCAGCACGTAGCGCTTCATCATCGATTTGCACCTTGTGGTGGATCTCATAGCGGCTTTTCAGACCGCGCAAGATCGCCAATGTCGTCTGGGCATTTGGCTCCTCGACCATGATCGGTTGAAAGCGTCGTTCTAGCGCCGGATCCTTTTCGATATATTTGCGAAATTCATCGAGCGTCGTTGCACCCAAACACTGCAGTTCGCCGCGTGCTAGGGCCGGCTTAAGTAGGTTGGCCGCATCAGCTCCACCCTCGTGATTTCCGGCTCCGACGAGCATGTGGATTTCATCGATAAACAATATAACTTGCCCGCGCAGAGCCTCGAGAGCCTTAAGCAGGTTCTTCATCCGCTCTTCAAATTCGCCGCGGAACTTTGCACCAGCCAGCATCGCACCAAGATCCAACGATAGAACGCGCATTCCCCGCATTGACTCCGGCACCGCGCCACTGGCTATACGCAAGGCAATGGCCTCAGCCACGGCGGACTTGCCAACTCCCGGCTCACCGATCAGAATCGGGTTGTTCTTTTTCTTGCGACCAAGGATTTCCAACACACGACGGACTTCGGCGTCGCGGCCGATGACCGGGTCGAGCTCACCGCGCTCGGCTGAGGCCGATAGGTCCACTGTGAATAAGCGTAGGTCTTTGCCTAGCTTGTCAGGCACCGGGTTTTCGGCCGCCGCTTTGCTCGCAGTCTTGGCCTTAGCCTTAGAATTGGAACTAGCGTTGGAACTGGATTTACCTGGGTTGGGCGTTGGCGAGCCATCGCCGGAGGCCCGTTTGCCGACCATAGGACTAAAGTCCTCATCGACTCGACTCCGCTCTTCGGCAGCTTCAGCGCTGCGGGTGAGGAAGCTCTGGATGATGGTCGATTGGCGACAAAGTGCCTCCCACAACACCGTCTCTTTAACCAGCGTCGTCGCGGCCTGGGCTTCGGCTAGGTCCAGGGCCGCGTCCAAGCGTCGACCAAACTCGACCTTGATCGTCCCGTAGACCCGTGGCGACCGGGCCAGGTGTGCCTCCAGGTGGCGCTTCATCCGGTCACCCAACTGGCCCTTAAGGGTCACGGCATCGGCGCGAAGCATCGCCAGCGCCACATGCTCTACCTCGAGTAGCTGGTGCCCCAGACTGCGCGCATACTGCAGACCTTGGTGTAAGGCCTTCTGGCAGCCGAATTCGTAGCGCGAGACATCCATGCAGCTTGCCCTTCCTCAGGCTGGAGACCATCAGTCCAGCCCCCAGTCAGGGGATCGGCCCACACAACCGGCTCCTTGAGGCAAGTTACCGGCTCACCTCGATCATTTTAAGCTGTAGGTCGTGAATCAACTGCCTGATAAGACGGTCTTCTTCGGGCAAGAGGTTGTTTTTGGTCTTGGTCTGAAGAAGGCGGATAAACTCGATATTCTGCCTTGCCAAGGGCAGGTTCTTCTGTGGCGGTCGGCCCTCGACGGTCGCTTCCCCCATGTAGTACAGAGCTGCCGAGGAAAACCCCAAAATCAGTCCGGAAAAATCCACCGATCCAGAATTTGGCCCACCATTCTCAGCATTTGATTCGACCATCACAGACTCCTCATGGCAGCAGAGGGACCAATCTTAACGGAAGGCACCTCGCTAAGGAAGGGCGAAGCAAGGCCCTGCCCCTCTGCCTCGCTACATTAAAGCTTTGCCTTAAATGGCCGATAGATAGCTCGGAGCAATGGAAGCGGGGGCATGGCGAAACAAGCAAAAATCAACAAGCAGCGCGGCGTCCTTTACGGCGTCGACGGCAAGGGCAACGGTCAAGCGATCAAGCTGCGCCGGGACGCCACGCTTTTTGGCCGCGAAAAAGGCGACATCCTCATCGAGGACCATGAAATCTCGTCGACGCACTGCCAAATCCAAAATATCAACGGCGTTTATCATGTCTTCGATATGAACAGCACCAACGGTACCTTTGTGAACAAGGAACGCATCGTCAAATCCCGGCTGACTTCAGGCGACATCATCACGGTCGGCCAAAGTAGCTTCCGCTTTCAGCTCGAAGACGAAGCCCAGGTGCGCCATATCGCAACGATTTTCAAATCAAAGGAAAAACGCTCCCTGAACGATAGCAAAGCACCTAGCCTAGTCGATACCCTGATCGAGGGCGAACTGCGCTCAACGCACTCAGAGTCCATCGAGCTGCGCATCACCTACCAGGACGGGACCAAGGAAGAGGTCGAATTAAACCAAAAAACCCTTTTTATTGGCCGCGCGTCGAGCTTTGGCAAATTCGAGCAAGATCCCGAAATCTCGCGCAAACACCTCCTGGTCAAGCTCAACGACACCGGCCAGGTATTTATCGAAGACCAGGGCTCGACCAATGGCTCCTTTCTCAACGCTAAACGGATCACCGGCATGCATCTGGTGCAGCCCGAGGACCAGGTCAAAGTCGGCACGGCCATGATTAAAATCCGTGCGAAAACCTCCTGACACACACCGCCGCTTTGCCTATACTCGGCCTCTTGCGACCTACCGCGTAAGCTGTTCACCCGAGGCCGAGGCACGCCATGTCTACACCCGAAAAAAAGCCGGGATCCAACTTTATCCGCACCATCGTCAACGAGGATAATGCCAGCGGCAAGCACGCCGGCAGGGTTCATACAAGGTTTCCGCCCGAGCCAAACGGCTACCTGCATGTCGGCCACGCCAAGTCGATCTGTCTGAACTTTGGCCTAGCCAAGGAATATCAGGGTCTGTGTAACCTGCGCTTTGACGACACCAACCCAGTGTCCGAGGACCCTGAGTTCGTCAAGTCGATCCAAGCCGACGTCAAGTGGCTCGGTTTTGATTGGGAAGATCGCCTGTTCCACGCCTCGGATTACTTCCAGCAGTTCTATGACTACGCCGAGCAGCTCATCAAGGCGGGCAAGGCCTATGTGGAGAGCTTAAGCGCGGACGAGATCCGCACTTACCGGGGCACCCTGACCGAACCCGGCAAACCAAGCCCTTACCGCGACCGCTCCGTCGCCGAGAACCTCGATCTGTTCCGGCGGATGAAGGCAGGCGAGTTCGCCGATGGCACTCACATCGTTCGAGCTAAAATCGACATGGCCTCGCCGAATATCAATATGCGCGACCCGGCGATCTACCGGATCCGCAAGGCCGAGCACCACACCACCGGCAATGCCTGGTGCATCTATCCGATGTACGACTACGCCCACTGCATCTCCGATGCCTTAGAAAAGATCACCCACTCGATTTGCACCCTGGAATTCGAAGACCATCGGCCGCTCTACGACTGGTTTCTCGACCAGCTCGGGTTTCACCAGCCAAGGCCGCAGCAGATCGAGTTTGCCCGCCTGGACCTGAGCTATACCATCACTAGTAAGCGCAAATTAAAGGCTCTAGTCGAGGAGCAGCACGTCTCGGGATGGGACGACCCGCGCATGCCAACCATTTCCGGAATGCGCCGCCGCGGCTATCCGCCTGCTGCCGTACGCGACTTCTGCGAACGCATCGGTGTCGCCAAGGCCGCCAACATCGTCGACATGGGTGTGCTCGAATTCTGTGTGCGCGAGGACCTAGAAAAGCGGGCGGGCCGAGTGCTAGGCGTTCTGAACCCGATTAAAATAGTCATCGAAGATTACCCCGAGGGCAAAGTCGAGACGATCGAGGCACCCTTCCACCCCCAAGACCCGACTCTTGGAACCAGGCAGGTCCCGTTCTCGAGGGAGCTGTATATTGAGGCGGACGATTTCATGGAGGAGGCCCCAAAGGGCTACTTCCGTATGGTCCCGGGAGGTGAGGTGCGGCTGCGCAATGCCTACATCGTTAAGTGCAAAGAGGTCATCAAGGACGCCCACGGCGCCATCGTCGAGCTGCGCTGCAGCCATGATCCAGAGACCCTAGGCAAAAATCCGACCGATGGACGCAAAGTAAAGGGCATCATCCACTGGGTCTCAGCAAGCCATTCGCTGCCGGCTGAGGTCCGCCTTTATGATCGCCTCTACACTGTGGCCAACCCGGGAAATGTAAAGGATGGCGAGCATACGGATTATTTGAACCCAAGCTCGCTCGTGGTGATGGCCAAAGCCCGGGTTGAGCCGAGCCTACGGACGGCCACACCTGACCAACGCTTTCAATTTGAACGTCTAGGTTACTTCTGCACCGACCGTGACTCGACGCCAGAAAAGCTAGTGTTTAACCGGGTCGTTTCCCTGCGCGACACCTATGGCAAGGACCAGCAAAAGAGCTAGACCGGAACAGCCTTTGACTTTGGCGATGGATTTGCTAGAACAAACGGCCACCAGGACCGAGCGCGAACACGCGGACGTGATGAAATTGGTAGACATGCTGGTCTTAGAAGCCAGTGGGGTAACCCGTGTCGGTTCAAGTCCGACCGTCCGCACCATCGCCTCTCCTGGCTAAAGCAGCCCAAAGCTGACTGGCTCTCCCCCTATCGGGTGGGCAAATCTGAAACGCGACCCTGGAGCCTGGCGACATTGGCAGCAAGCTCCTGATTGTTCGGGTCCAGGATATAGGCATGCTGATAGCTGGCTAGCCCCGCTGCCGCCTGATTCAACTGGACCTGGGAAAAGCCGATGACCTCGAGCATGCGGGCAATGCCGGGAACGGACAGCGGACTCCTCTTGATCTGCTCTTCGCCGGGCACCAAAGGTGCGACGCGCTCCAGGACCTCAGAAAATCTGCCCAGCCTCGCCAAGGCAAGTCCCAGGTTGGCCAAGGCGAGGACATTGGTCGGTTGCTGTACAAGCGCGGCCTCGTAATGACCAAGAGCCTTTAGCGCGTCGCCCTGACTCAGCGCCGTCGTGCCCAACCCATTGTGAGCGCTGAAGCTCGTCGGATTCCCCTGCAGCATCGCCGAAAAAAACACCTCGTCGTTCTTCCACTTGGACGTCGCCTGGTTCGAGAGGGCAGCAAGTACGACACACCCCAGTAGGGTCAAAGGCTGCCATTTAGACGGCAACTTTCGGACCAAGCAGGCGACGACGATGGCACACCCAATCATCGGCAAATACATATAGCGATCGGCGACAGTCGACACCCGCTGAAAGGCAAAGGGAACCCCACCCGAGGTCGGCAGAAGCAGGCACAACCCTAGTGCTGCTCCGCTTAGGAGTGCCCCGCGCCACCCGACCAGGGCGGCGATGATGCCGCTGAAAATCAGACCGCCGCCAACGGCGGCGTAGACCCAAGAGGCTTGCGCCAAGACCATCTCCGACGTGCGGCCGTAGTCTGCGAATTGAGTGAGTGGCACAGCGAGTTTGAGCACATAAAACCCAATGGCATCAAGGGCGACCAGGCCGCGTTGGGCCAGACCAATCGCAGCTAAAGTAGGCGTGATTGACTCAGCTTGAACCTGCGCAGTCACAGCAACAAATAGTGCGGCCACAGCGAGCCAAGGGGCCAAGGCTCGGAGCGAGGACTTCAAGTCGCGACCTCGTGCGACCAGCTCCAAACAGAGGATCCCGGCAGGTAACATCACCGAGTTTGGTTTACATAGTAGACTGAGGACAAAAAAGCAGAGCGAGAGGGCGTATCTATAGCCGCGCCAGGAGGTAGCTGACAGATAGGTGAGGATGGCCAGCAAGGCAAAGAAACCGCAGCTAAGGTCCCGAAAGCCCGCAACCCAAGCGACCGCTTCCGTCTGCACAGGATGCAGGCCGAAGGACAAACCGCCCACGAGGACTGACATAAGATCTGACCGGCGACTCTCGACGCCTGGGCCCTTCATCAAAACACGGCGCACCAGCACAACGACTAATGCCGTATTGATGGCGTGCATGACGATATTGGCCATGTGAAACATGCTAGGGTGCGGCGACACCAGATGAATCATCGTCCAAATGGTGTACGGCACCGGAACATAGAGTCCGGTATAAGGCTGCAACCAAAACCGCCACCACTGCGCCGCGAGCAGCCACGGATTGGCATAGATGTGGATGTCGTCATCCCAAGACAGAAAGCCAAACGTTGCCGTTTGCACATAGGGCAACACCGCGACTACCGCAGCAGCAACTAGGCCGAGGAGCAGGCCCCGGTTTGTATCTCGCGGGCTTCCAGCGCGCATCATCAAAACGCCCTAACTCCATGGTACCTCAATGGTACCATGGAGTTAGGCGTGGGTGGGGGCTTTGTTAAAAAATTCCGATCCTCCCTGCCTCCGCGACTCCGCGACTCCGTGGTCTAAAGCAGGCCTTCGGGCACAAAAAACGCCTTTATTCGTCGGTGACGCATCCGTGCGCCGCAGAGCCAACCGTCTTTATGTACTTAAACAGAAGCCCCTGAGTCACCTTCAATTCAGGCGCCGTCCAGCGCTGGCGCCGCGCCAGAGCCTCACTCTCGCTCACATCCCAGCTCATGGTCAGCGTCCTCGCATCGATGGTCACGACGTCACCATCGGCGACCAATGCGATAGGGCCTCCCACCTGCGCTTCGGGACAGACATGGCCAACGATAAAGCCATGCGACCCACCAGAAAATCGACCATCCGTGATCAACGCGACATCGTTGTGCAAGCCAGCACCGACAATCGCCGAGGTCGGCGTGAGCATCTCCGGCATCCCGGGACCGCCCTTTGGCCCCTCATATCGAATAATAATCACTTCACCTTTGACGATCGTCCCTTCGGTCAAGGCCCGAAGCATCGCCTCCTCGGAGTCAAACACTCTAGCTGGTCCGGTAAACGAGTGACCTTCTTTTCCCGTTATCTTTGCCACTGCACCCTCGGGCGCAAGATTGCCGCGCAGGATCTTTAGATGACCCTGTGTATCCCCGGGGGAACTGACTTGGATGACCTCTTGCTTCGGACTTAGGCCAGATAATGGTGCCAGATTCTCTGCCAAAGTCTGACCGGTCACGGTAAGGATGTCGCCATGGATCATTCCTCGCTCGAGGAGGTGCTTCAGCACCGCTGGAGTGCCACCCACGGCATGTAAATCGCTCATCACAAACCGTCCACTGGGCTTCAGGTCCGCAATATAGGGAACCCTGGCGCTGATCCGAGCAAAATCGTCCAAACCAAACTCGACACCAACCGCCTTGGCCATGGCTATCAGATGCAGCACCGCATTCGTTGAGCCACCCAAAGCCATGGTGATGGCAACGGCATTTTCAAACGCTTTAAAAGTCATGATATCGCGCGGACAGATCTGTGCTTGCAAAAGCCGCAGCATGGCCGACCCTGCCGATCGACATTCGGCGATTTTACGAGGATCGGCAGCAGGCGTGGACGAAGAATAGGGTAGGGTCATACCCATCGCCTCGATCGCACAGGCCATCGTATTTGCCGTATACATACCGCCGCAAGCACCTTTGCCCGGACAGCTGTGACGAACGATGGACTGCCTTTCCGTTTCGTCGATGGCACCACTCAAGGCTTGGCCGTAGCTTTGAAAAGCCGATACGACATCCAGGCGCTCACCAGCAACACGGGACCCGGGCAGGGTTGAACCGCCGTAGATCATCAGACCCGGTCGATTGACGCGGCCCAAAGCCATCAATGCCCCTGGCATGTTTTTATCGCATCCAGGGATGGCCACACAGGCGTCGTACCACTGCGCCTGCATCACCGCCTCAATGGAATCGGCAATAATATCTCGCGAAGGCAGCGAATAACTCATGCCCCGAGTGCCCATCGAGATCCCATCGCTGACACCAATAGTGTGAAAGCGCATGCCCAAAAGCCCGGCTTCGGCGACCGACTCCTTCACTACGGCAGCCAGATCGCCCAAATGCATATTACAGGGGTTGCCATCGAACCAGTTGGCGACAATCCCCACCTGCGCTGAGTTCATTTGCTCAGGCGTAATGCCCGTCGCGTACAGCATGGCCTGTGCCGCGCCATGGGCTCTGCTCTGGGTCAGCTGTGCGCTAAAACGATTGAGTAAAGACATCAACAAGACACTCCGTGCAATCAAAGGCGGACCATCGAAAACCGTCGCAACTAAGTGGGCTTGGTAAAGGACATCCGTGAGCGAAGCGAAGCGCCAATCTTCTCCATCAGATGGCCTTGCTCCAAATGCCGCAGCTTTTTAAACGTCGCTCCGCCACTTTGATGTTCCGCGAGCCACTGGTTGGCGAACTCTCCAGCCTTGATGTGACCCAATACCTCCTGCATACGTTCACGCGTCTGAGCAGTCACGACTTTAGGTCCAACCAAATAATCGCCAAACTCAGCGGTATTCGAGATCGATGCACGCATGTGGGAGAGCCCACCTTCGTAAATCAAATCAACAATCAACTTCATCTCGTGGACACATTCGAAATAGGCCATAACCGGGCTATAACCATTCTCGACCAAGGTCTCAAAACCCATCTTCATCAGACTAGTCAAGCCACCGCATAATACGGCCTGCTCGCCAAACAGATCGGTTTCCGTTTCTTCTTTGAACGTCGTCTGGAACACTCCCGCTCTGGTGCCGCCAATAGCCTTAGCATAGGACAAGGCAAGGCGCAGTGTATCTGGATGCTCTTCGTTAAGAACACCGACCAGACATGGAACCCCTTTTCCCTGCACGAATTGCTGACGGACGGTACGACCCGGACCTTTAGGCGCGGCAAGAAAGACTTCGACGCCTGCTGGCGGAACGATCTTACCAAAGTGAACGTTAAAGCCGTGGGCAAAAGCGAGAAAATCACCGGGCTTCAGGTTGGGCGCAATGTCTTGCTGGAAGACTTCAGCAGCGACTTCATCGGGCACAAGCATCATCACCACGTCAGCCCCAGAAGCTGCCTGGGCCGGGGTAAGCACCCGTAAACCCTCAGCCTCGGCCCGAGCCTTAGAGGCGCTGTGGAGAGGCAAGCCGACGGTCACCGCCACCTCACTATCACGCAGATTGAGGGCATGGGCATGACCCTGGCTGCCGTAGCCAATCACCGCGACCTTTTTACCGCGCAGCCACTTTAGATCCGCATCTTCATCGTAAAAGACCTTAAAATTATCGACACTCGTCATAGGTTCTCCATGGGACAATTAAGTTATGTGAGGGCTCTCTGGCCATATTCAAATTGTGAAGAGACGTCACTTTCGTTCCACTCGGCAACAGCCAGGCGTTCTACATCCACGAGCTTCACTAGGTCACGACATACGGAATCCAACTGGGAGCTATTGCCATGAAAGCGAAGCCTAATTTGAGCACCCTCCTCCTGGCCGGCCTCTGCCAAAGAAAAGGACGCGATATCTAGACCTCGACGCGAGAAAATAATCGCGACCCGAGCAATGATGCCGAGCTCCCTACGAACACTGAGATGCAGGGAAAATAGCTTCTCCCTGACATTCAGAAAAGGCGAACCTGTCACTTTGGTCATCATGTTAGGTACTCCCCGTGGGCATCGGCAGAGCAACCGCTGGCGGCGACAAGACAATATCCTCTGCCGACCTGCCCGCTGGAATCATCGGCCAAACATTATCCTCGCTAACGACTCTGGCGTGAATCAGACAAGGCCCTGCGTCATAGGCCAAGGCCTCCTGCAACATTGGCTGCATCTGGTCTTGCTGCTCGATGTAGAATCCCTTTATGCCGTAGGCCGCGCCCAATGCCAGAAAGTCAGGATTCCCCTCCAACAGGACGCTGCTAAGCCGGTTGTGATAAAACAGCTCTTGCCACTGCCGCACCATGCCAAGGCATTGATTGTCGATAATCAAAATTTTGATGGGTAACCGATGAATCGCCGCGGTCGCTAACTCGGCTTGAACCATCTGGAAACCACCGTCACCAACCACGGCAATCACCGTCGCCTCAGGCCTAGCAAACTGCACGCCGATTGCGGCCGGCAGGCCGAAGCCCATGGTTCCAGCGCCGCCTGATGACAACCAGGTGCGTGGCGCCTTGGTCAACATGAACTGCGCTGCCCACATCTGATGCTGACCTACGTCCGTGGTGACGACGGCCTCGCGAGGCGCAGCTTCGTACATCGCCTGCATGACCTGGGCCGCCCGAACTGGAAGACCCACAGCGGGAGTACCGACGGCTGAAAAATAACCACTGTCGCACCGCAGCGGATGGCTCTCGCGGTAGTCGCGCAGTTCCCGCAACCATTCAGCGGTAGGGAGCGGGCCGATATGTCGCAGGATTTCGCGCAGCGCAACCTTTGCATCCGCACATACTGCGGCGTCGGGCTGGACGACCCGGCCTATTTCGCCCGGATCGATATCGATATGCAGCTTCTTTGCTAGGGAGCAAAACCTCTCGTTGCAGCCATTGATGCGGTCGTCAAAGCGACTACCGATCGACAGAATTAAGTCGCACCGGGTTGTGGCGTAGTTGGCATAGGCATTGCCATGCATCCCTAGCATTCCAAGCGACAATGGGTGTTGCTCTGGGAAGCCCCCTTTGCCAAGCAGGGTATTAGTGACCGGGGATTGCAAGGTTTCGGCTAGCCTCCCCACTTCAGGCGAGGCACCTGAGATAATAGCACCGTGGCCTACAAGCAGCAGCGGGCGCTGACTAGCCATGATCAGTCTGGCGATCTTTTGACACGCGAGGATTTGCTGTGGCGACAGTTCTGCCGCTACAGCAGCGTCTTCCTTTGCCGGGAACGACGGCTCATAGTCGATCTTAGTAGCCGAAATATCCTTAGGAAGATCCAGCAACACCGGTCCAGGGCGAAGACTTGTCGCAATCTGAAACGCCCTGCGCACCGCTGGGGCAATGTCGTCAACACTCAAGATGAGGCGGCTATGCTTCACCAATGGCAAGGTAACGCCAAAAACATCGGCTTCCTGAAACGCATCCTTGCCGAGATTACCGCTGTTGGTCTGCCCAGAAATCACCAGCAAAGGCACCGAGTCCATCTTAGCGGTCAAAAGTCCAGTGACCGTGTTCAGCGCTCCGGGGCCACTCGTCACTAACACCACGCCAATTTTGCCGCTGGCTCTAGCGTAGCCATCCGCCATATGGGTTGCGCCCTGCTCATGACGAGCGAGGATCAGCTTAATTGGCGAGTCATAGAGCGCATCAAAGATATTGATTGCAGCACCACCTGGGTAGCCAAAGATATGGGTCACCCCAAGCTGCTCTAGTTCTTTGACAAGGATTTCCGCACCGCTGCGCAAAGTCATGGCCTTCTTCCCCTCTCTTTAGGTGTGACCGACACGGTGCAACCACCCATCTGGGGCAACCTGCCTGCCTGTTTGCATGGCCATGAGTTGATCCCTTAGTATTAGACTTAGAGACGACGGCGTCGAGGGCGGCACTTCATAGGTCGTTCCATCGATCTCCGCGAGCGCGTCGACTGGTGTAATCACCGCAGCCGTACCACAGGCAAACATTTCCGCGCACAGTCCACGCTTAATCGCCGCCAAAAGCTCGTCGATATGCAGCGGCTTCTCAGCCACCGGTATGTTTCTACCGCGTGCCAACTGAATGACACTGTCGCGCGTAACACCACGTAAGACTGAGTCGCTGACGCTTGGCGTACAGAGTTCACCATCGACTACGGCAAAGAAATTCATTCCCGAGAACTCTTCGATGTAGGACTTGTGAACGGCGTCTAGCCAGAGCGTTTGCTGACATCCGCGCTGCGTCGCCTTGATGTCGGCACGTATCCCGGCGCCGTAGTTACCTGCGACTTTATAAGCGCCTGTGCCGCCAGGTGCCGCACGGCAATCACGCCGCTCAATCAGGGCGGTGACTTTTCCTGCCGCAAAATACCCACCCGATGGACTTGCTATGACCAGGAACACATAGGATGTCGAGGGCTTTAAGCTGAGTCCGACATCGGTCGCTAGCATCAAAGGGCGCAGGTATAAAGACTCATTTGGTCCCCGCGGAATCATCGGCTGAAGGTGCCAGACCAAGCTCTCCAGTGACTGCATAAACAACTCGGAAGGGACCGCAGGCATGGCCATTCTTGCGGCCGAGTCATTGAGCCTCGCCAGATTCATCTGGGGCCTAAACAAGGCACCTTCACCTGTCTCTAAGGCAAACGCCTTCATCCCCTCAAAGACCTGCTGGCCGTAGTGCAGCGACTTGCAAGCCGGATCCAAGGTCAGCCCTTGGTACGGCACCAGCTCGGGCATCGACCATTCGCCGTTGCTATAGTCTGCGCGCACCATCACGGGAGCCATAACCTGGCCAAATCCAAGTGGCTCTTGGCGCTGATAAGATGCCACAGCTTGCTTCAGGTGCGGGGCTAGCGGGAGAAGTGGTCTGCTGACGATCGGTGCCATGATGGGGGGCCTTGCGTGCTGGTTCGAGTTACAACAAAAAACCCGGGTCTTGGTTGAGACCCGGGTTGCAAATTAAGCTAAAAGCTTGCGTTCCTAGGTCCTAAGTGGGTCTAGAATAATCGCAATAATCAAAATGTTGGCTGGTGTCAGGGGCATCATGATGCTCAAACTCGGCGGATAAGTATCGGTGGCTCAACTCTTGCCAAAGTGGAACTGATACCAGCCGTGGCGTGGGCCGGACTCTAATCTCATCGAAGGACGACTGTCAACTAAGTATTCTCGCATTAGTCACAGCAGCAAAGTATAGGCGGGATTTTCGCTCTCCCAGCTGAAAGGATAGCCGATTTGCTGCAGATGCCGCTCAAAATCCAGCCTTTCTTCGGGGCTTATCTCGAAGGCGATCAATACCCGGCCATAGTCAGCGCCATGGGAACGGTAGTGAAAAAGTGAAATATTCCAGCGATGGCTGATCACCGCCAAAAAATCGGCCAGAGCACCCGGCCTCTCCGGAAAGACAAAGCTATAAAGTTCCTCTTCAATGGCCTGTGGCGCCCGCCCGCCCACCATATGACGAACATGCTCCTTCGCCAATTCATTGGCCGTTAAATCATGAAATTCATATCCATTTTGCTGCAAGCTCTCGATAAACCGTCCATGCATCGCACTGTGCTGTAGGGAGATCCCAAGGAGAATATAGGCCTCGGTTGCTCCACTTGTGCGATAATTGAACTCGGTGATACTGACGCCCTGCAGAATCGTTGTACAAAAATCTTTGAGCGAACCCGGCCTCTCCGCCAGCTTGATCGCCAGCAGACATTCACGCCCTGCACCAACGGTGGCCCGCTCGGCGACAAATTGCAGCCTTTCGAAGTTCATGTTGGCGCCCGAGCTGATGGTCACAATATGCTGACCCTTCGCTCCAGTGGATTTAATGTAGGCTTTAGCACCTGCCCAAGACAGCGCTCCAGCAGGCTCCACCACAGTGCGGGTCTCGCGGTAGATGTCATGAATCGCTGAGCAAATTTCGTCCGTCGAGACTCGAATGAAGCCCTCGACCAAGGTCTGACAGATGGCAAAAGAATGGTGCCCAACCTGCTTAACCGCTACACCATCGGCAAATACCCCGACATTCTTGAGCACAACACGCTCGTGTGCCGCGACCGACCGAGCCATGGCATCGCTGTCGACGGGTTCAACGCCGTAGATGCGGACGTTCGGATAGAGAGCCTTGATGTAAATCGCTACCCCGGCTAAAAGTCCACCGCCACCGACTGGAACGAAGATGCAGTCTAGCTGGGGGCAATCCTCGACGATTTCTTTGCCAATGGTCCCCTGGCCGGCAATGACGAGCGGATCGTCAAAGGGATGAATCATGGTGGCCCCGGTATCTTGGGCTAGCTGCAGGCTGTGCTCGTAGGCCTGAGAGTAATGATCACCGACCAATATAACCTTCGCTCCATAGCTTGCGACCGCCTGGACCTTAATCTCCGGAGTCGTCGTCGGCATCACGACCCAGGCCGGAATTCCTAGCATCTTTGCCGAAAGCGCTACACCCTGACCATGGTTGCCTGCCGATGCGCAGATCACTCCTTTGGCCAGCTGCTCAGCACTCAAAGCCGCAATCTTGTTATAGGCACCGCGAATTTTGAAGGAAAAGATCGGCTGTAGATCTTCTCGCTTGATGTAGACCTTATTGCCGCTGGCAGCGCTCAGCGTTGGCGCCAAATCTAGGGGCGTGCGCCGTGCTACTTCATAGACGCGAGCTTTGAGAATTTCTTTAAACAGCCCTGAGTCCATTAGCTCGTGTTCCCGTTCTAGTGCAACAAAGGCTTATTGCGATGAAGGCTGGGCAATGTCCAGGGTAAACTCGGATATCCTCAATCTGCCAGTCACTTTCCCGGTGATCATCGCTGGTTAAAATTGGCAAGAGCGAATGGCTATGACCACGGCCCAGCCAGGTAGCGCCGATTACCTCAGCGATTGCCAGCCTTCCTTGCTCGCCGTGTCGACCACTGGTCAGTGACGTCGATTAATTTTTGCGCCATTTCTTGAATGGGCAGTTCGACTTCGACAGCACCATTCCGCATTGCCGCACCAGGCATGCCATAGACAACGCAGGTCGCCTCGTTCTGGCCCAATGTGTAGGCCCCAGACTCCCGCATGCGGAGCAATCCATCCGCCCCATCTTTTCCCATCCCGGTGAGAATCACGCCCACGGCGCCCGCACCCAAAACCTGCGCCCCCGAGCGAAACAGCACGTCGACCGAAGGCATGTGCCCACTCACCGTTGATCCAGCAAAGACGCGCACCTTAAGTGCAGACGTCGTTTGCCTGAGATCCATTTGATAGCCACCAGGTGCTATCAATACCCGACCATCTTTAACATCGTCGCCGTCAGCCGCCTCTTTAACTTCAAACGGCATAGTCGCGGCCAGGCTCGCGGCGAAGGCTTTGGAGAATTGTGCGGGAATATGCTGCACGATGACGATTGGCGGAATATTTGCTGGCATTTCCCGAAGAATCTCGCGCACAGCTTCAATTCCTCCGGTCGATGATCCAATCAATATAATCGGGCGAATCCCACTCGCCTGGATCCGACGCCGAATCGGCGTAATTCTAGCTGGCTCGACGCGTACCTTAGCCCGACTAGCACTCCTAAAGCGCTGGCAAATCTCGCTCGCGGACGCATCGATCTCACTTAGTGACGGCTTCTGAATGTAGTCGACGGCACCCGCCGCTAAGGCTTGCATCACTTGATCACCCTGATCCATGCTCAAGGACGTGACCATCACGATCGGCAAGCGCAATTTTGGCACAAGAAGGCGTACTAAGGTCACACCGTCCACCTCCGGCATATTGACATCCAATGACAGTACGGTTGGTCTAAGTCGCGCGATCTGCTTTTCAACATCCAAAGGGTTTTGGCACTCGCCGACCACTTCAATGTCTGGGTCCCGAGCAAAGATATTACGCAACACCTGTCGGATCGTTTTCGAGTCGTCGACAATCAACACCCGAGTCTTTCCGTAGGAATCGTGTTGATTTCGTTCAATAGGCAGCAAAGCACCGATTGGATTTTTAAAAGCACGGGATTCGCCAGGCGGCATCTCCCTTGAAGCCACCAACGGCTTACTCGCCTGCACTTGAGATTTACGCTCCAAGACACCCTGCGTAGGGGCAGCTGCGGTACCGACCGCATGGGTTGCCACCGCACACCTAAGCTTCATCTTTAATTCATCGCCGCGCTCCGCCATGTTACCCAAAGAGGGCTTCTCCACATAGTCGACGGCACCTAGTTCAAGGGTTTTCACGCCTAGCGTCGTTTCCTCGCGAGAAATCGAACTGAGCATGACGATCGGCGGGTGCCCAAGCACTCGTCGCTGCTGCAGGTAGTCAACCCCGCTTTTCACTGGCATGTGTATGTCTAGCGCCATAACGTCAAAACTTAGGCGCGACGCCAGCTGTAAGGCTTCCTCGCCATTGGCTGCGGTACCAACGATGTCAAAACCCGCGTCCTTCGTCAGAATACTCTTAAGAATTGCCAGTATCGTCGGCGAATCATCGACCGCCAAAACACGAATGCGCGACTGTGGCAGCGTCTTCGTCTCTACCGTGCTTACAGTGGACTTGGTCACCCCAGCGCCACTTCCTGGGACATGACCTGTCATTGGGCTGGATAACACATCTGGCTTGGGAGCAAGCTGGTAGACAGAGGTACCAAGATTAGCAATAGGCAGCTTTAAGCCACTGAGGCTTTCTGTCGTGCCAATGACGAAATATGCATGAGAGGATAGAAATGCCATAATACGCGCAGTAACTTCGCGTATCTGTATCGGCGTAAAATAAATAAAAACGTTCCGACAGAAGACCAGATCGTAGGCCTCTCCCGGCTTGGGCGCTGATATCGCCATCAAGTTGCCGACATCAAAGCGACAAACCTGACGCAGAACATCCTTAGCGCGAACAAAGTTCGCAATATCACCAGTCCCGCGCGCCCAGCAACCACTGGTATAGACCGCCGGAGCAGACTTGATCTCATCCATCCGATAGACGCCATTCTTGGCAATCGCCACGGATTCAGGGTCAACATCGGTGGCATAGATTTCGAAGGTACCGCCAGGCATATGTTGCGGCCAATGCTGCGATAAAAACATGGCCAATGAATAGGTTTCCTGGCCGCGGCTGCAAGCCATAGTCCAAACTCGCAGATGCCTTTTACCTAAGGCCTTGAGAGCTACCGCAATCCGGCCAAGGCCATGCTCCCGTAGAAACTCAAAGTGCTCGAATTCGCGAAAGAAAAAGGTATGATGCGTCGTCAGTAGAGAAACCAAAGCAGCGGTTTCAGCGGTCAGATGTGCCTCGAGGTAGCGCTCATAAGCACGTGGATCAGACATTCCCAGGTCGATCATACGCCGCGAAATGCGCGCTTCGACCATCGAACGCTGGCGCTCGCCAAGCTGAACGCCGGTAATTTCGTGAACCAAACCCGAGACTCGGTCGATCAAGCGCTGGCCAAGCTCAGGTGCTGGGAGCAACGGCGCAACTGTGGACATCTAAAGGTCCTCAAAGCGGGGGTCATCGGCCATCGGCACGCTGTCACCACCGACGGCTTTAGCTGCGCGTGGGCGGCCCCCAGCCGCCGCATTTGCGGCGCGGTCGTTAGCTACAGCAAGCGATGGACTGGGGCGCCTTAATTCGTGTACCTGAGCGGAACGAACGGATTCGGTCGAGCGGTGCGAAGGAGACGTAGGCCTAGTGCTTGGCACCAACGGATGCCCCTGCTGTGGAGTGCGGGACGCAGGAGAAGCCGCACTTCCTTGTACGATCTGCCGCAGCTCCTGGGTGTTGTGAGCCAGCGTCGAAACTCGCTCAGCGATCCGTTCCGCTTCTTCAGCAGTTGACCTTGAAGCACTAGAGTTAGCATGAGTGACCTGATCGATCTGATTAATCGCCTTGGTGATTTCTGCAAGTCCGGTCGATGTCTCGGCCGTTGCATTCGATATTTCGCCGACCATGGCGCCAACACTGGTCACGTTTTGCACTACTTCCTCAAGCGCTACATCACATTGACGGGCCAGACCGACCCCGGTTTCAACCCGGGCGCGGCCACTGCGTACAGCTTGCTCCACCCTGGTTTTCGTATCGCTTACGATCTGCTCGACTCGCCGAATCGATCCGTCGAGCATGTCAGAAATTTCCCTAGCGGCTTTGCCACTCATCTGCGCCAAATTGCCAACCTCTTCGGCAACGACGGCGAATCCCTTACCGTGCTCTCCCGCACGGGCTGCCTCTACCGAGGCGTTAAACGACAGTAGTTTTGTTTGGAAGACGATCTCGTTGATGACTTTGGTTTTGCCGCCAATTTCATTGATCACTCGCGTAATTTCGACCAGTTGACGATTCGATTCCTCAACCTGGTGGGCGACCTCAGAATTGCTAGCATTGATTTCATCCATAGCACCAATCATGCTCTGTACAGCGGCACGACTACGCCCAGCGGCATCTTGGCTTGATGCGGCGACTCGCCGAGACTGCTCGGCATTCTCAGCACTTTTGCGGACCATTGCATTCATTTCTTCGACCGACGCCGCGGTTTCTTGCACCGCCGCCGCCTGTTCGGTAACCGCCGAAGCTAGTTCACTAGACGTCGTTGAAATGGCATCGGCAGCCTGCCTCGTCTCGTCAGTCGCTTGCACTAGAGCTGCATTTACCCTTGTCAGCTTGGCGGTGGTGCGATTTATCGCGACGTAGACCAACACCATGGTCGCAAAGATAAGCAAAATCGAAATCACAGCCATCACCAATACATCGCCCTCGGCTGGATCATGCTTGGATATCATGACACCAACGCGCCAATTTAGACCTGGATAAGAGGAATAGCCCTTGGACGGGGCAACGCCGATATGGGCCGACCCAGACAACCCAGCAACCCGCGTGTCCCTGACAAAATTGCGCGGCGTCGTGGTCGCTGTTGCGGCCTCCGAGCTTAGGAACTTTTCCTTTAACACTGCGGTCTCTTTGCTCGAATCCGACAGCGTGGTTCCATCTTGGCGCATCAAAATCGTCTCAACTTGCTGCACCGACTCGCTTTTCGCTGTATTTGCTGACTCGGCTAGAACGGCTTGAACGACATCCTTCCATGACACGACATTTCGCCACACTCCGATAAGCTCACCGTTTTTTCCATGAATCGGCGCTGAGAACGCCATTGCTGCGCCATCGCTGGAGAATGTTTGGCCACTCATTGCATCAAAATACAGGTCTTCAATAAATGAGGTTCCAGGCTTAACCGCGCCGCTGGTGTTCGCTTTAAACCATTCCGCGTCTGCCGCAGATTGGCCGATAAACCTTTGCATTTGTAACGGTTGACCAGTCTTTGACCCGCCATTCACCGCGACAAGTATCCCCTTCGCATCATAGACCGTCATAAGATCGTAGATCGGAGCATAGATCTTGATCATGACATCCATGAAGTCGCGGATTTTCTGCGCATCTCCGCTTATTGCTGCTTCAGACGAAGCAAATGCTTGAACATCGCCGTAGCGCTCAAACAAGTTACGGTCGAGAATATCAGCAATGGTCTTTGCCGCCGTTTCAGATACAATACCTCGACCCCTATCAATCGTTCGAATCTCGCTCCAAATATTGATGAGCGTCGATGAAACGCCGATGATCCCAAGTACCAGAGTCAGTGCCAGGAGGCGAAATTTGAGTGATCGATGCTGCATATGATACCCCTATGTTGTTCGTTTAATTTCTTTGAAAAAATATTTACGATGCTGCGGCCAACTTTTTCATCGCGATTAAATCCTCCAGAGAGAGGGCCTTTGGCAGGTCAAGCACCAGCACCAAGCGTTGATCCCGTCTAGCCACACCCTGGATATATTCGGCATTAACTCGAGTATCGACGTCTGGCCGAGGAGCAATATCCGCATCATCCAAGGTCATCACGGCCTCCACGGAATCAACGACGACGCCAAACCTGAGTGGTTCAAAGTCACAGATGACCACCGCAGTTTCACTACTCCGCTCTGATTTGAAGCCAAGCTTGGCTCGCAAATCAAAGATAGAAATGATCTGACCACGTAGGTTCATGATGCCGAGAAAGTGTGCTGGTGTATGCGGGACTCGCGTCGTCTCGGGCATGGCAACTACTTCCCGAATCGATAGCAGCGGTATTGCGAAGTCCTCCTCGGCAAGGCGGAAGCGAAGGTAGCGACTGTGATGACTTGATGCAGCACCTTTGACGAGTGCTAGTCCCTGATGTGTTCTTTCGTTCATGCGGCACCCCTGGATCTTTTGTCCTTTTTAACTAGCTCCTTGAGATCAAGAATCAGCGCCGCGGTACCATCGCCGAGAACGGCTCCTCCGGTCACGCCACGCGATTGCCTGACTTCACTGCCGAGTCGCTTGATCACCACCTGTTGCCTCGACACGATTTCATCAACCGTGATGGCAAATGGTTGACCCTTATCGCGAATGATCATCGCGGTTTCGTCTGGTGGCTGATTCTTCAGTCCGCGCTGGCCCAACTGTGTGGCGAGTGAATGCATCGGAATATGCTCTCCGCGCAGGCTCAAAATGGCGCCCAGCCCGACGACGTTGTGAACATCCTCGCGGCGTGCGCGAATGGACTCATGCACCTGCGTCAAAGGAATCACGTAGCGCTCACTACCCGACCGCACCACGAGGCCATCGATAATCGCTAGGGTCAACGGCAGGTAGATGCGAAAAGTCGTGCCCTTTCCTAGCTCTGTCACCATTTGGATCTCACCCTTCAGCACTGTTTCGACGTTGGTCTTCACCACATCCATGCCAACCCCACGTCCGGAGATATCTGATGCGGATGCCTTGGTGGAAAACCCTGCGATGAAAATCAGGTTTTGACACTCCTCTTGGGTCAAAGACTGGTCGGTTCGAATCAGACCTTTCTCGACGGCCTTCTGCCGCAAAACCTGGGCGTTTAGGCCCTTCCCATCGTCGGATATTTCCAACATGATTTTTCCACCCTCATGCCCCGCCGAAAGGCGGATGCGACCTTTGGCAGACTTACCAGCCGCCGCGCGTTCACCAGGTGTTTCAATGCCGTGATCAGAGGCATTGCGGATGAGATGCACCAAGGGATCGCCAAGCAGGTCCACGACCGTCTTGTCCAATTCGGTATCTTCACCATTGAGCTCTAGCTCGATTTCCTTACCGAGGCTTTTTGCGGTGTCGCGGACAATGCGCTGCATTTTTTGAAAGGTCTGGCGCAGCGGCATCATCCGCAGACTCATTGAATTGTCCTGGATTTCCTTTGTAATTTTTGCTAGTTGAACCACAGTCTTCTGCAACAGCGGTGATTCAATCTGATGCCGCTGCTGACTTAAAACAGTCTGCAAAATGACCAGCTCACCGATCATGGTGACGAGGCTGTCAACCCGCCCAAGGCTGACGCGAATACTGTCGTCTACGACGGAAGACACGGCTTTCTTAGCCGCAGCGGCTTCAACCTGCGCCTTGGCAAGGTTAGCTGCCGGGGGAGGTAAGGGTTGATCAACAGGTGGGTGCAGCATGGAGGCTACAGCAGCCTGCTCAGGCTCTACAGGTGGCGCGGGATCCGTAAATATCTCAAAGCCAACCTCAGCAACGCTACTTGGGTTCGCTAGCTGGCCATTGATCGCCGCCTTTAGCCGTTCAGCAAGCTCTGGATCGGTGGCCACTGCGTCACCGCCGCGTTGACCGAGTACCATACGCCTAAGTTCGTCATTGCATCGTAAGAGCAAGTCAAAGACCTGCTGTGACACAGGAATTTCCTGATTTTTAATCTTCAGCATCAGGGACTCGAGATCGTGGGTAAATGCGCCAATCTCTGCCAAGCCCACAGCCTTCGAACTGCCCTTTAGGTTATGGGCTGAACGAAAGATTTGATCGATTAGTTGGGTATTCGTTCGATCGTTTTCCCAAGCCAAAAACGCGTGTTCCAGCGTCTCAAGCGTATCGACCGCTTCTTCAAGGAAAGTAGCCCTAAGCTGTTGCTGTAATTCGTCCACGTCCCCTCTGCCCTTAAACCAGGTTCACAAAGGCCCATCGGTCAAATTCAAAATTTATTTAGGCAAAATATGCGAGAGGGTATCTTTAGTTGCAATTACCTTGAGTTTTTAGCCATGCAGCTTTGGATGCGGCGGTTTGGTTGGTCCGTTGGTCCACGCGCGATACGCCCCGGCCACTATCCTAGGTCCTCACTAGATGTAAGTTGTCAGAAATTATGAGAACATGAGATTAAACTAAGTAATATTTATACTTGCACATCTAAGTCAGATGCCTAAGCTCGCCAGGTGACTAGGGTTACTCTTCTAACTTTTAAAGGAGATCCTCATGATTCACGGCAACTTCCGCATCGTTATGTTGACGGCCACCCTTTCCGTACCCAGCCTTGGTTTGAGCGCGCCCGCCCCTGGAGGCGATGCCAGCGAGCAACCTGGTCGACTTGGTCGTGGTCACGGGCATGGTCATGGCCAAGTCCAACAGGTTAGGCAGGGAGCTCAGCGCCCTTTCGGTGGCGAAGAGGACGAAGATTATGCCGACAAACTCAGTGAGCCGGAGGTTGCTGGGATACTTGCATCGGCAAACAACGGAGTTTTAGAGATCGCCAAGCTGGCTGTGTCGCGGGCCACCGGCAAGGAGATCAAAGAGTTTGCCGTGACCTTGGTAAAAGACCATAGCGATGTCACCAGGAGGGCGGGCGAGGTCAACTCGCAGCTTGGTCAAGAACCACGCGAAACTATGAAGAGCATGCAGCTAAAGGCCTCATCGATCCTCAATCTTGCGATCCTTAATGCGGCGCAGGGGATTGAATTTGACAAGATGTTTCTCGGCCAAACAATCGAGCGCCACGAAGAGCTGCTCGGCCTGATCGACGGGGAGTTAGTGCCAGCGGCTCAGAGCGATAAGCTGAAGGCATTTCTTACCGACCTACGCTCGGTCGTCGTGGCACACATCGAAGCAGCAAAAAAACTCCACTTCGATCTCGTTGATGTCCCTAGCTGATCGAACTAACAAGCTTTAACCGTCTTGGGGCCATCGACTATGTCGGTGGCCCTTTGCGATGGCGACAATGGCAGCCAAGCCGCCGCTTCGCTCATCGTGGTAAGGCGCTAAAACTCCTTACTCAGATGAACAAAATACTCTCGACCTGCCGCATAGTGAGACCCGTTGAAGCCGTTGGCCACGGTAATGGGATAGCGATCGTCTGAGATGTTTAAAATATCGGCGGACACTTTTATACCGGAGGTCAACTCCTCGGACTTGGCGAAGGCATAACCCACCGTCGTATCGGCGGTCGTGTGCGGTGGCAAGGACCTTCTATTATTGGCTCCAGTCCTTAAACCACCGCCGTAAAGCGCCTGAGTCGTCCACCAAAAGCCTGTGTGTTTGTAAGTGACGCCTGCATTCGCAGTATTCATCTGTAGGTGATCTAGATAGGTGTAGGAATCACCGGGTCCACCACCTGACGGAAAGATGAACAAGCCACCAGAAAGGCCGCGCCCTTGCGCGATTTCATAGGAGTAATTAAAAAAGTCCGACCAATGGCTCGTTAACTGCCCGGCAAGCGAGACCTCGGTGCCATAAGCGAAGCCTTCTTTGAAATTGTACGGCTGTGCGACTGAGGTGTTGAGCAGCTGCGCATCGTCGATCATATTTTTGGCTTTCTTGTACCAGGTGTTCACCACCAAGGTCTGATCGCCTAACACCTGAGCCAATCCCGCTTCGTAGTAGTCGTCCTTTTCCGCTTTAATATCGTAGGGAAGCAGCTGCCCCCCAGCGACTGCCGCAAAGGTTTTCCGCAGGTTCTCCACAGCCGCCGGTTGGAATAATTTGCCGTAGAACAGGTGCAGCCGAGTCGTCTCACTGACAGTGAAGGTGGCGCCCACTCGCGGCTGTAAAGCCTGATCCTGGGGCTTCTCATCTTCGAATTCAAATTTTGTGTAATCGTAGCGCACACCAATGTTTAGCCTCAGCCAATGGCTTGCAGCGATCTCGTCTTGGAGGTAAACCGCACCAAACTCTCCTTGATCGGTACCGTCGTCCTTGCTTTCAATCACCGTTGGCGCCACGCTTCCTGCCGCAGTAGCCGTCGCAGTAAACACGTCAATCGATCCGGTGGTCCGTGAACGTTGCCCCTGAAAGCCAGCTTTGATCCGGTTCGATTGGCCAAGATGAGTGCTGAAGTCCGTTTTTAGGCCGTAATTATTGGTCGTGCGATCTTCCGTAAAGGAGGATGCCGTCGCGCCCGGAATCACCGAGGCAGCCGTCAAATCAGCAGCTAAATCGTTGCCAATGACGATGTCGGAGCCTTTCCAGTACGGTGCTACTTGAATATAAGTATCCGCAGAAAAGCTATGCTTCCAGACCAGCTGAGTATAACGATTGCGCTCCGACTGGTCATCCCCGGTCGCCGGTGGAGCATATTTGAAGCCCCCTTGATTGCCCCAATGATCAACGAAGTCGCCAGCAAAAAATGGGCTCGTTGGACTAAACGAACTGGGATAATTCGGGATCTGGTAGTGACTACGGGAGTTGAAGGCGATGAGCGAGAGCGTATCATTAGCCTGAATCAGATCGAATTTGGCGAACTCATTGTCCGAAGTCGCTGCGTCATGGACCGCCTGGCGGCCTCCTTGCAACTGCTGTGTCGGGCTTTCAGGCTGCGGCGTGTCCAGGCCGCGGTCGGTCTTAGTGTAACTGCCGGACAGGTAATACTTGAATACTCCGTCCTTGGTCGAGCCGCTGACTTCAAGGTTAGGGGTAAAGGTGCGATAGGAGCCGTAGGACAGCCCAACCGTCGCCCCTGGTTCCTCCGTCCCACTTTTACTTACGACGTTGATCACGGCGGAAAGGCGTTCACCGTACTCGGCAGGGATGCCGCCCGTGATCACTTCCATGTGGTCGATGTTACGCGGACTGAACGACTGGCCAAAGGTATTCGATGGTGAGTCGGGTAGCTGCACCCCGTCGATCTGGTACTGGATATTCGCGTGATTGCCACGCACAAAAGTCTGGCCAAAAGGCCCTTCGACGATTCCAGGCGTCGTCGCTGCTAGCAGCTTTGGCAGCGCTATATCGCCGCCTTGGGGCATGCTTTCAATTGCCTCTCTATTCATCTGTTTGACACTAGCTGGTGCTGAGTTGATATGGCGCTTGCCAATCACCACCACCTCTTCAGCACTCGGCGATGACTCGCTTGCCCCAAGCGCAGGAAGAGCTATGCCTAGCCCGATAATTACCGGCCATTTCATTGCTTGCCCTTTTATGTCAGCTACCAGTTCAGGAAGTCGAAAATACCCAAGTGTGCGAATGCTAGATCTAATGCAAAAAATATGCATCTAGAAATTTGCTCTAAAACTCAGACGGCGCACGCTACGCGGCTACTTCGGCGGCGACAGCGCTTTATCCGTGTCTGCTTCTATTGCCCGCACATGCTACATGCATGCAGGCGATGAATATTCATTCTAGGCGAATACCGCACAGGACAAAGACAAAGAAAGACCGAGGCCAGCAAGGCCCGATCCTTCTTTGTCAAAGAAGCTTTTTTAGCTTATTGCGCTAGTGCAGACTTAGCCTGGCCAACGAGTTGGCTAAATGCAGGCTGATCATGAAGCGCAAGCTCGGCAAGGACACTTCGGTCCAAGCTGATGCCTTTGATCTTCAGACCATGGATAAACTCCGAGTAGCGCAGGCCGCCAGCACGTGCCGCCGCATTAATGCGGACGATCCACAGCTTACGGAAGTCCCGCTTACGGGTCCTACGGTCGCGGTACGAGAATTTTAGCGCCCGGCGAACCACATGAATGGCTGTACGGTAGCGGTTTTTGCGCGAGCCACGGAAGCCGCTGGCTAGGGCAAGGATCTTTTTTCTTCTGCGGCGGGCTTTAAAGCCCCGTTTGGCGCGGGTCATAGCTTACGAGTATCCTTCCAACTTAACCGTTCGGCAGACAGGGGAGCACACGACTAATATTAGACGGGTGGACGTATGCCCCTTTTTTCAGTTTATTTTTGCGATTACGCGCCTTCTTTGTCAGAATGTGGCGCTTACCGGCTTGAGCACGCTTAATCTTGCCAGATGGCTTGATCTTGAAGCGCTTAGCGGCCGCTTTCCTCGTCTTAACTTTGTATGCCATTGCAACTGCCTCAAAAAACAGCAGACCTACGATTCACACCGCCTTATTGCGGCGGCCCAACCAAGAATCGATGGATGTAGCACAAGCTTTTAGGGCAAGGCAACGGCAATCGTGCCATTGATCAAGAGTGACTTGTGGCCATGAATGGCCTCGTCCCATTCCTGGCGCCTGACGACAAAGCGGCCATCCTTGGGGACGACAGCGATGGCCAGTGGGTTTTTCCCGACCGCCCCTTCCAACTCGTCTCCGGTAGGGTGCCTAAACCAGCGCCCCATCAGGTTCTTCTTGTAGGACTCCTGGGCCATGTCGCGGACGTCAAAGACCACGTCACCGTGCTCATCGACGATGGAATACAACGCTCTGGGTTTGGTCGAGGCATTGGCGCGCAGCACCACTCCGGTGTACTGGGCAGGAACGAGCTCGGCGGCTTCACGCTGGCGAAAATGCAAGCCAGACAGAGACAGCGCCTTGGGCAAAGCGCTTTCCAGATGCACGCGTACCGTGCCGTCGGCAACATAGGTCGTGTTATAGGAATGAGTAGAACTAGCTATCTGCTTAAGGGCCTTGGCCGCATCTTCGGACGATTCATCGGCACCTGTGCCGGTAGCAGCAACCAGAGTCATATTGAGACTCCGCACTGCCTCACTAGCGTAGGCCATGCCCTCATGCCAGGCATCTTTCTCCGCCTGTTTAAAGCCCTCGGCCCCGGACCCAACGGCTGCTTGACCGAAAAACCGTAAGCGAAGCGTACTCCAGTTGACCTCAAGGCGGTCGTCCGCCTCAATCAAAGGGGCAGAGGACGCAGCTGAAGCGAACCCGAGAAATATATAGCAGACGACTAACCATGCCTGAGCGAAACGGCGCATAGGCTCCTCCTCACGGGACTAATTCGCATCTCTAGAGCAAACTTCGGAGCATGGATTGGGACGCATTTATCTTACCATAGAAGCTGGATGATCGATTGGGTCGCCATAGGCGACCCGGCGATGATGCCTGCGCCCTGGATATCGTAAGGCTTTCCGTCAGGCGGCACATAGTTGCCAACGGCGCCCCCAGCCTCGGCGACTAAAAGCGAGCCGGCGGCAACGTCCCAGGGCTGCAGGCCAGCCTCCCAAAAAGCATCGTAGACCCCCTCTGCGACCATGGCCAAGTCGAGTGCCGCCGCCCCATCACGGCGGATGCTTTGACAGTGGGTGGACACCTTGGCAAAGCGTTCGATCTCGGTCTGCAATGACTTGCCCTGCATGTAATAGAAGCCCGCGACCAAAAAACATTGACTAAAGGGGCGGCTGGCGGCAACTCGGATCGGCCGTCCATCCACATAGGCACCTTCGCCAAGGCCAGCATAGAAGAAACGCTGCCGAGGAGCGTCAAATACTGCGCCATGCAGCATTTCGATCGAACTATCAGCGCGAAATCGCCCACGGCCAATCGAAATGCAATAAAATGGATAGCCGTTGGCGTAGTTGGTGGTGCCATCGAGCGGGTCGATCACCCACACGAAGGTACCAGGCGTAGCCGCGGCTGATGAGCGCCCTGCCTCCTCGGAATAGATATCATCGCCAGGAAACTGCCGCTTGATGCGGTCGATAATCACCTTTTCACTGGCCAGGTCGGCAGCTGTGACCAAGCTGGTGTCAGGCTTGAGCGAGATCTGCAGGGTGCTACCCCGCCGCGATTCCAGCTCCTTGGCCGCAAGACCCATCGTCTCGGATAAGAAATGGTAGATTTCGGAGCTGATCCTCTTATCAAGTACCATGAGGTCCCCACAAAGCTGAAAGCGGGGCGTCAAATGACATCCCCAGGACAAGTAACCGCAGTATATTGTATTACGGTACGATACGGGCTGCCACCCAGAGCACACGACGCTTGGGACACCAGCTCGACAAGCCTTCAAGGAGTCTCCGCCTATGCCCTATTTGTTGCTAGCAATTGCCGCTATCGGTGTTGGCTACCTGCTGTTTTTCGTCGTTTACCACGCACTGCCAAAGCGGCTTCGCACCGATCACCAACGCCAGCACGATGACATTTTAGCAGACGCACGCAGTCAGGCCGTTGAGCGTCGCAAGAATGAAGCGGAACGGCTGGAGGACGAGCATCAGCTGATGATTGAACAACTCGATGCCGACATCAAAGAGCGGCAAGAAGACATGAAGATCACCGAAGAAGACCATATTGCCCAGGAGCGCTCGCTAGCGCTCGAAGAAACCCACCTGCAAAAGCTCACCAAAGAGATGGAAGTCCACGAGCAAAAAGTCAGCCTACTGCGTCAGGCTCACGAAGCAAAACTAGCAGAGGTCCAGGACCTACGCTCCCAGCTGAAGCAAAAGTTAGAAAGTCTGGCCAGCGTCGACGCCGTCGCGGTTAGCAAGAGCATACAGACGAACCTGATCGAATCGCGGCAGCGCGAGTGCCAAAAGCAGCTGAAAAATCTCGACGACGAGCTAGCTTCCTCACACAAACGCCTGGCTCAACGCACGATGACTCGGGTGATGGCAAGGTACGCACCAGAGTTCTACTGGCCCAAGTCGATAAACTTTGTCGAACTCGCCGATCGGCAGATGGCGGAGAAGTTGCTTGAAGACGGCGTCGGCCTCATCGCCGACTTGAAGGAAAAGGCAGAGATTGAAATCGAAGTTTTGAACGATCCGTCGATGCAGATGGCCATCGTAAAATTGGCCGGAGGTGCCGGTATCAATCGCGAAGCGGTACGGCTTGCCTTTAACGACTTACTACCCAAAGGGCCTAGTGGCTGGGGCAAGGCTGCGACTACTTATGATAAACATCGAGCTTTGCTGGAACAACAAGCGGTTAAATTGGGTCGTCAAGCGGTTCGGGAAGTTCAATTAGAAGGCATCCATCCGGAAATCCAACGCCTCGTCGGCTACCTCAACTGGCGGACCAGCTACCGGCAAAACCAGTGGTACCATACCGTCGAAGTTGCCAAGCTAGCCGGCATCATCGCCAGTGAGCTCGGCGTCGATGCCGATGCGGCCAAGCGCGTCGGACTACTTCACGATATCGGCAAGGCCATCGACTACCGGATTGAAGGTAGTCATGCCGTCATCAGCGGCGACTATGCTGATCGCTTTGGCGAGCGGCGCATGATTTGCGACACAGTCATGTCTCACCATAGCGACCTGCTCGTTGAGACCCCCTTAGCCTATGTGCTGCGCTCAGCAGATACCCTATCAGGGGCTCGCCCGGGAGCTCGAGTGAACCTTGAGGAGGGCTATCAAACTCGGATGTCAGGGATCGAACATTGCGTCCGCAGTTTTCCTGGAATCGTCAGTCTTTCCATCATGAACGGCGCCCGAGAGGTCCACGTCGAGGTCAGCCACAAACGGGTGCAGGAGAACGATATGGAGCTGTTATCACAAAGCATCGCCAAAAAAATCCAGGAAGAGGTCGCTTTCCCTGGGGAGATCAAGATCCTTGTCTCACGGCGCTTTGAGGCTACAGCCGTCGCATGAGTCAACCCAACCGCGCCGAACTTAGCGAGATTCGTAAAAAGGTCGACCTCTACCTAAGTGTGCATCGCTACGATGCCGCCGAAAAGTTGTTGCGCGCCACACTAGCCGATCATGGCCCACTGGCGAATATACACAACTTGCTTGGCGTGACCTTCCACCAACAGTCAAAGTTTGTTGAAGCCCTCAAAGAGTTCCATAAAGCACTCAGCCTCAACGGGGAGTATGTCGAGGCAGCGCTCAACTTAGCCGCCACTTTGTGTGACCTCAGCCGCTACGAGGAAGCCCAAGCCATCTTTACCAAGCTTGACCAACAGGTCGGTGGCAAGAAAAAGCAACCCGGCCTGGTCCTTGGTCGGCTCGCCAATCATCACGCCCAAAGCGGCCAGTCCTACGAAGAAAGTGGCATGCTCAGCGAGGCTATTCTTGAGTACCGCAAGGCGCTATCGCTGTTCGAACGCATGCCCGACATCAAACTCGCCTTAGTGAAGCTCTACGTCCGCACCGGGCAAACCGATAAAGCCAAGCAGGAGTGCGAGGACATCGTCAAGATTTGCCCGGACTTGGCCAGTGGCCACACGTGGCTGGGGATCCTTTACTACAAGTTAGGGCGCCGCGAGCTCGCTCGCAAACACTGGGAAAAAGCCCAGCAATTATCCCCTGATGACCTGGCATCTCGGGCCTACTTGAAGCTTGCCCGGGCTTGGCCACCGGGGGAAGCAGCCCGGACGAGCCGCGAAAAATCACAATAGCTAAACTCCACGGCCGCATCTGCCGATGCCAAGGGCTGGGGGTAACCGATTCGTGAGCAACGAGTTTCTTTTTAATCCAGCCAGCCTGACAATCATGATCGTCGATGACCACGATCCGATCCGCAAGGGGATCAAGCGGATCGTCGCAGCTATGGGTTTTACGGAAATCATCGAGTGCTTCGATGGTGAAGAGGCCCTTAAGATTCTGAACAAGCGCCCCATAGACCTGATGATTCTAGACCTATATATGCGTCATTACTCGGGATTTGACGTTCTCGAGCATATCCGCAACCGGGCCATTGCGGCTGACATTCCCGTGATTGTCGTCACCGGAGAAGCAAGTAAAGAAGAGATCGTCAAGGCTGCTGATATGGGCGCTGAGGACTACCTGTTAAAGCCCTTTCAAGCCAATGACCTAGAAAAGAAAGTGATTAGGACGCTGAATAAATACTACTCGCCCACCCCGCTGCTAAAAACCCTGCGCAAAGCTGAGCGCCTTTACCTTGAGGACAACTATGGCGACGCCTTAAAAGGTTTTGACGCGGCCTTGGCCCTGGATGCCCTGAGCGCTAGAGCTGTTCACGGTAAATCCCTCAGCCTCGACAAGTTAAATCGGCACGAAGAGGCGATAGCAACTCTTAGCGAGTCGATCAAAAATAATAGCAGCTATCATAAAAGCTTTGGCGCCATCGCTGACATCTTCATCAAGCACAACCGTCCGGTCGAGGCGATCGATGCCATGCAGCATGAGCTAGAAATCAACCCAAAGCAGCCAAATCGGCAGATCCACATTGCTAAACTCTTGCTCAAGGAGGGCCAGCCGATGGAAGCCGTGGCCCACTACCGCGTGGCACTGCAAGAAAACGCTAAACACCTGGAAGCCCTGATGGGCATGGGCCACGCCTATGCTTCGGCGGGCAACCTCGACAAGGCGCTGTACTATTTCAAGCGTGTTAGGCGCTATCATCCGACGGCTACCAAAGCCCTCGAGTCAGCGATGCGCTATGCTCTCGCGGCAAACGAAGCCCGTAAAATCGAACTACTGCTCAAAGATGAACGCACGGCCCACCCGGATCGGCTCGACGCGGTGATCTTGCTGGCAATTTTTTACGTCAAACAGGCTCGGGATGACGAGGCCCTTGCCGTTGCGGACGAGCTTCTTGCTGTAGACCCTAACCTTCTTCATGCCTTGCGCATTCGCGCCTCAATCATGGTTAAGCGCAAGGATATGACCGGCGCGCTCGCCGTCCTCGAACGCATTGCGATCGTCGCACCGACGGTTGACGCTTTTAATAATATTGGCGAAACCTTCATTGCGCTGGGACAGATTGCCGAAGCGATTCAGGCCCTGGGCAAGGCCCTGTCCCATGATGGCATGAATGCCCAGTCGATCCTGCTCCTGGCCCAGGCCTATGCGAAATCCAACCAGTGGGTCAAAGCAGCCCTCCTCTACCGACGCGCTGGTCAACTGGGTGCACCAGCTGAAAAGTGTGCCACCGAGGCGCACCAATGTACGCAGGAAGTCATGAACCGCAGACACCGCCCCCGCCTGGCATCATAAGGTCGTCACCTATCGCCGCTCCGCGCTCCTTTTGCTATACAAGCAAAAGGCGTTGTTGAATAAATACCTCTCCCTTTGTCCCCCACTCCCTTTTTCCGTGGTCAAAGCGAAGGCCTGCTTTAAACCGCGGAGGAGCGGAGGCAGGGAGGAGCGGAATTTTTCAACATAGCCGAAGCAAAAAGGGAACCTAGCGGTGCAAAGGTAGAGATGCGGAATAACGAGTCTTGGCAGAGCTATTTCATCTGGCTGGAGGAGCGGGGTTTCGCTTATCCGTGGGCAAGTTCGTCGGTCACACCTGACGAGCAAACACGCCGGCCGCCAAGCCCGGTGCGCCTGCTTGCCGTCAGTGATACCGTCCTAGCCAATGAGGAACGCGGCCTTTTGGACAAAATGCTCGCCGCCATGGGACTTGCCCAAGAGCAATGCCTCATTGTCGAAGGCAAGCTTGCTGCGGCGACGTGGGCGCAGATCGCCGCCGAACTGGTACTCGTCCTTGGTGCGGGAGCCGGGCAGGCTCTGGGCTTGGACCCTGCCGCATGGGTGAGCTCCAGGGGTACGATCATCACGCATCCTAAGGTCAGCCTCGGCCTTTTACCAATCTCCCATCCAAGGGACTTGATTCGCCAGCCGACGGATAAACGGCAGGCTTGGGTCGATCTGCAACTGGGAATGCGCTGCCTCGGGCTTGCCACCCATCACTCTTAATTACGAAACGGTCGACTCATGGAACTATTGTTGGTCTCGCAGCTGGTCCTGGTCATTGCCTCTTTGGGCATCCTCATCGCATTGTTGCTTCGCTCGCGAAACAACCCCCTCCGCGAAGATCTGGCCACGGCCCGCCGTGAGGGACTTGAGGCGGCCCGCGACAGCCGGCAGGAGCTTGCTCTAAGGCTCGACGCCATCCGCGCGCAAATTGCCGGCGATGCTGCCCTATCTCGGCGTGAAACAAGCGCAAGCTTAGCGGAACTTAGGTCCCAGCTTGACGCCATTCGCGTTCAAGTCGCCGGTGACGCACAAAGCTCAAGGCAAGAAGGCGGCACCCGAATGGGCGAGCTCCGCCTCACGGTCGAGCGCCAGCTCGCAGCGATGCAAAACGACAACAGCCAAAAGCTAGAAAAGATGCGCCAAACGGTCGAAGAAAAACTAGAGGGCACCTTAGAACGACGCCTTGGCGCATCGTTCAAACAGGTAAGCGACCGCCTTGAGGAGGTCCATAGGGGGCTCGGAGAAATGCAGACCCTGGCTGTCGGCGTCGGTGACCTCAAGCGAGTGATGGCCAATGTTAAGACCAGAGGGATCTGGGGCGAGATCCAGCTTGGAGCCCTCCTTGAGCAGATCTTATCGCCAGAACAATTCAGTACCAACGTCCTCACCAAAAAAGACGGTACCGGCCGAGTCGAGTTCGCCATCAAAATGCCTGGGCGAGACGGCCAGGAGAGTGGCTTTATCTGGCTGCCGATCGATGCGAAATTCCCTATGGACACCTACCACCGCCTGGTTGACGCCCAGGACCGTGCTGACGCCGAGGCCTGCGAGCAAGCCTTTCGCCAGCTTGAGTCGTTTATCAAGCAATCAGCCAAAGACATCTCTGACAAGTACGTCGGTCCACCTGAAACGACCGACTTTGCGATTATGTATTTGCCCACCGAAGGATTATTTGCCGAGGTCGCGCGTCGGCCAGCTTTGGTCGAAGTGATCCAGCGTGATCACCGGGTGGTCATCGCCGGCCCCACCACACTCGCAGCCCTGCTCAATAGTCTGCAGATGGGCTTTCGCACCCTGGCCATCCAGCAACGCTCCAGCCAGGTGTGGGGAATCCTCGGAGCGGTGAAGGCGGAGTTCAGTACCTTTGCGGATACGCTCGACAAGGTCCAAAAGAAGCTCGACGAGGCCGGCAAATCCATCGGGGCCGCACAGACCAGAACCCGTGTCATCAGCCGTAAGCTCAAGACGGTCGAAGATAACGCACCTGCCTCAGAAAGCGGAAACTCCCTGCTGGGCCTTGAGGGCGCCAGCAGAGAGTCGGGTCTACCAACAGAAGCTCTGATCGATTAAGACGGGGAGCCTTCCTCGTACTCGGCATCGACCACATCGTCCTTGCCAGCTGCTTTGCCACCCGGGCCTGCCGCACCAGCAGAACCGTCGGCAGCTGTGGCCCCTGGCTGAGCGCCGGTATTTTTGTAAAGCTCTTCCGCCAACTTGTGGAAGCGCTTTTCCAGCTCCTCACGAGCCGCCGTCAAGACATCCTTATCTTCGCTATCCAGTTTGCCTTTGGCTGTGACAATGGCCGCTTCGATGTCGGTCTTCACAGCTGCCGGAACCTTGTCGCCACTTTCTTTGATCATCTTTTCGCACTGGAAGATCAACGAATCTAAACCGTTCTTAGCTTCGACGGATTCACGACGCTTCTTATCTTCGTCGGCATGAAGCTCAGCGTCGCGCACCATGTTCTTGATTTCATCCTCATTGAGCCGAGTCGAGGCCTGGATGGTCACCTTTTGCTCGCGACCTGTGCCTAGATCCTTGGCGAAGACCGATACGATGCCGTTGGCGTCGATATCAAAAGTCACCTCGATCTGCGGCACACCACGTGGGGCTGGCGGCAGGTTGTCCAGGCTAAACATCGCCATCTGGCGGTTACCTTTAGCGATCTCGCGCTCACCCTGGAGCACATGGATCTGCACCGAGCTTTGGTTGTCGGCCGCAGTTGAGAAGACCTGGCTCTTACGAGTCGGGATCGTCGTATTGCGCTCGATCAACTTGGTCATCACACCGCCCAGGGTCTCAATGCCCAAGGACAGAGGGGTGACATCCAGCAGGAGAACGTCCTTAACTTCGCCGCCAAGGATGCCGGCCTGAACGGCTGCACCGATCGCAACGACTTCATCGGGGTTCACCGACTTGTTCGGTTCTTTGTTGAAAAAATCCTTCACCCGCTTTTGCACCAGCGGTATCCGAGTCGAACCACCGACCAGAAGAACCTCATCGATGTCAGCCACCGTCAGGCCAGAGTCAGCCATCACTTTTTGCACGGGCACCATGGTTCTATCAATCACATCATGGACCAGCTTTTCAAAGTCCGAGCGGCTGATGTTGACAGTCAAGTGCTTGGGACCGCTTTGGTCGGCAGTGAGGAACGGCAGGTTGATCTCGGTCGCCTGCGCCGAAGACAGCTCGATCTTTGCCTTCTCGGCCGCTTCCTTCAAACGTTGCATGGCCATCGGGTCCTTGGAGACATCGATCCCGGTGTCGCTTTTGAACCGCTTAACCAACCAATCGATCAGAAGTTCATCAATGTTATCGCCACCTAAATGGGTATCACCGTTAGTCGCCAGTACTTCGACCACGTTGTCACCGACCTCGAGGATCGACACATCGAACGTACCGCCACCAAAGTCATAGACGGCAATCTTCTCGCTCTTCTTCTTGTCCAAGCCGTAGGCCAGAGCCGCGGCAGTCGGCTCAGCGACGATGCGTTTGACATCTAACCCAGCGATCTTGCCGGCATCCTTGGTGGCTTGACGCTGACTATCATTGAAGTAAGCAGGCACTGTGATCACGGCCTCCGTGACCTTCTCACCGAGATAATCTTCGGCAGCTTGCTTCAGCTTGCCGAGCACCTTGGCGGCGATCTCCTGCGGAGTGTACTGCTTCGCATCGATATCGATGACGGCCAAGCCATTTTTGCCTTTGCCGACCTTGAACGGCATCCGTGCAGCCTCGTCACTGCGCTCGTCAAAGGTACAGCCAATGAAACGCTTCGCCGAGAACACCGTGCGCTGGGGATTGGTAACCGCCTGGCGACGAGCCGCAGCCCCCACCAGCACCTCGCCCTCCTTGGTGAACGCGACAACGCTAGGAGTCGTCCTTTGCCCCTCGGCGTTAGCAATAACCTTGGGCTGATTCCCCTCCATGATCGCCACGACCGAGTTGGTGGTGCCGAGGTCGATGCCGATAATCTTACCCATGCTATCTCCTATCTTGCCGATATATTTGACTTTGAATTTAAAGTACCCAGCCCATCAGTCTCTCATAAACCTAATGCCGCTACGCCGACTGTCAAGGGCTATCGTGGTACCATATTTGCTGGAGGTCCCACCGATGTACGAATTAGCGTGTCCAGCATGTAACTCGCCATCTCAATACGACATCAGCGACTACCTTCTGATGTGCCCGTTTTGCTCGGCAACCTTCCGACTCGACAAAGAATCGGGCCAGAAGGAAATCTTTAACGACCACTACATCATTGCCAACACGTCTAATCCGGTCCAGGTCAAGTCGCTTGTACTGGAATGGTTGGCCCGCCTCAACCACAAACCGAACGCCACGGCGAAAGAATACTTTATTACAAATATCAGCGGCCTAAGCCGCCCCTATTGGGTGGTCTCCCTGGAGGTTTACACCGTTTGGAAAGGACTCGTGCAACGTCAGCACCGGGTCCGCCTAGACTCCTACCCCGGCACCGACTATCTGATCGAACACGGTCAATTCAAGCGCAACTATCGTTGGGCCATCTCAGGTCGCAACAACATCTGTGAGTCGTGGGGCATGACGCGCCTCCACGAACCAAAGGAACCGATAGAGGTGGCTTGGGACGGCTTCCCCCTGGACTCCACCTTTTCTCGGGGCCAGCTGCAAGAGCCAAAAACGGAAAAAAGTGCTTATGATTCGCGCGAATTCTTCGAATTCAAATTTAGCAATGGCCTAGCCATCATCGGTGTTCAAGTCGATGAAGACGAAGCGTTAAGGCGAGCCAGACTTCATGTCGAACAGTACCATCTGGAGCTATCTAAGCTAAATGTTGACTACCTCACTGATTTTCGTACCGAAGTCGAAGTTGCCGGAGTTCAATTGGTCCATCTACCGTTTTGGTATGCGACCTACGTTTATCGGCCGCGAACCATACTGCGCCACTTTTACCGGCCCAAAGAGAAAAACGTGATCCTCGAGGGCTACAACAATGGAGTGCTCGCCGGAGAACTTCCGATCAGGCATAAGGACAAGTTGTGGGTCAACGCACTGATTTGCGGTGCCGCATCTGTCATCCTGTTTCTTCTTGGCCTGGCGTGGCACAGCGCCTTCTTTGTGGTCGCCTTGTTTGGAGTCATTGTTACCGCAGCAAGCGCATATGTCGCCTTAACCCGTGCAGCAGAGGCCAACGAACAAGCACCCGTGGTTGAGCGTACAGCGCAGGCATAAATGATCACTCGGCCGGCACTAGGATACCTTGACTCCTAAATCGTCAAAAGCATCTTCCTCTTCGGCTTTCTCGACAAGCCGCTGTGGCGGCTTGTCGAGCTGTTCAGGAAAATAAATTTTCTTCAATCTCGCTTCGAGAGTGTATGGAGTCACCGGTTTCGCCTGAAATAGATGCGTTGGAATCACAGCCTTTAAGTTGTCCAGAATCCTCGGGTCCCCGGCCAGCCAAGAGATGATAACGCAAACGGTTTCGGGAGCAAGCTGCTGAATCTTTCTATAGCACTCAATTCCATCCATTTCTGGCATGATGATATCGATACTGACAATCGCCGGCTTGAGCGTACGCATCATCTCAAGTCCGATGACGCCGTTGGCCGCCGTGCCCTTGACGACTAGACCTACATCAGTAAAGACCTTGGTTAACTCATCGCGCACCCCGCTTGAGTCATCGATGATGAGTACGCTTTTTCCGACCCAGGGTTTATTCGTCACGATGAACGTCCTCCGCTCTCATTGCAGATCATAATGCCTTATCGACAAATCTCGACAGGCGTTGAGTAGCAACATTGCGCTAATCAGCAAGGCGAGTGGACGAAGCCACCCGGGAAGGGCTGCGGCTTCAGGCGCCAGCCACGGGAAGCGCACGGTTAGGGCAGCTACATGCCGAACGCATTCGGAGAAAGTTGCATGAAATGCCAAGAGCAACGCACGTCCAGGCAGGCCTGGTAAAAAGACCACTAATAAACCAGTCGCAAGGAGCAGTCCAAGGAGCGGTACCAAACAGAGGTTAGCAACCAACCCGATAAAACTGACCTGACCAAAGACCCCCAAGACCAAAAGCATCAGCCTAAGCTGCAAACCCAGGGTCAGCCTCAGGCCGCGAACAAAGCCCCGCTTCCACTGCGCGTGACCGACGTGGACCACCAGCAAATAGGCTCCCCAAGTCACCAACGTCGCCTCGCTGACAAAGCCAATGGGGAAGATCAGGGTTTGCAGGGAGGCTCCGAGCAGCATGCGGGTCGGCAAGGGCATGGCACCGATAAACACGCAGCCGCATTGATACCAGACAAATAATAGAGTCGCGCGCTGGGCAGCGGCAGGCATACCGGCCATCACCAGGTAGATCAAGCTGACAGCTGCCGTCACAATGCGGGCAACCGCTGTGACCTCCGGCCACGCCGAATTGGGAATCAGCCTTATAGCATAGGCCACATGCAGCGGGACTCGAAACAGCAAGGACCAAAGAAACACCATCAAAGTCACGTGGAGTCCGCTGACGATCAGCAAGTGATAAACGCCAATCGATTTAAACGCTGCTTTAGTAGGCGGCGACAAATCCCGCTTGTCACCTAACAAAATCGCCCCGAGCCAACCTCTAGGCATTGGCTCGCGCCATTTTCGGACCTTGCGCAAAGACTCCCGTCCCTTAGCGGCCAGAGCCAGCGCCGGGCCGAGCTCCCCAAGTTGCCCACTCACCAGACTAAAATGTGAGCTCAACCGCGAAAAGAGTCGAGGTGCATCAGGCGCGACCAAGACGCCACGGCCGACGGCACCATGGACGCGCCGACCATAGCTTTCGAAAACCAGGTCCCCTGAACGCAGCAACACTGGCCCCGGACTGCCGTCGTTGACCGACACCATGACGATCTGCGCTTCGGGCAGACTCCAAGACAGCACTGGACCAGCATGCGCAAACCCCCAAGTGAACGCCAGAGTCCCGAGACATATACCGCACCAAGGTTTCACCCAGGATACCTGCCATACCCGGCTAAGACCTAGCGCCATGCCGACACAGAGGCGGCGAGCAGCCGGATGCTCCATCCAGTAGATAAGCTCCCATGAGCCAAGCGCCCGGCCAACCAAGTTGCCCAATATAAATAAAGCGACCCACAGCTTCAACATAACAACAGCTTCTACAGTACAGGAGCAGACTCGCACCAACGACCTGGCAAGACATGATAAAATAGCAAGGGTCTGCATCCTCACGTCCTTCCCTCCTCCGCAAAAGGCTCTATCTCATGCCTGATGGTTTGACCCTCCAGGATCACCCTGGATTAGCGACCTGGTACCGCGCCCACAGCGCAACCCCGCCAGGTGTCGATCAGCCAGCCCAACTCTTGGTCTGGAGGCTTTGCGAAGCCATGTGTACCGGACCAACGTCGTCGGTACGGCGCTTAGTCGATGGTTTGCGGGTCTTCATGACCACGTCTTCTGCACCACTGCAGGACTTCCTCCAAGCAGAAGATGTCTGCCACGGATGCGACGCAAAACTCCTGGAGCTTATCGGCGGACTTGGCGAAGCGGCCGTGCGTAGCGAATACGCGGATAGCTTTCTACAAGCCATGCAATCCTTAGCCGATGCCACAGGCCTCGTCGTGCTTCGCTTCCTTGCCGCTTGGGCAGCACTAAATATTGGCCGCCTTGAGCAATGCATCGCCGAATGTGAAAAAGTCGATGAGCCATTTGCCGCCATTTTTACTGTGCAAGGACAAGCGCTGCTAGAGCTCGGGAAGCCACGCGATGCCCTCGAGGTGCTAGCCATTGCGGTGAAACTGGCACCGCAGGAAGTACTCGCCTGGTTCCAAGCTGCTAAGGCCCACCACTTGATCGATGAATATGACCAGGCTTTTGATGCACTTCGGCGCTGCCGCGCGCTTTCGCCACAAAGCGATGAAGTCTGCTTGTATATGGGATTGGTCGCGTTGGACCCGAACGCATCGCCAAGCTATACTGGCGAGGCATTGACGGCTTTAAAACCGCTGATGGCTCGTTTTGCTGACCATCCTGTCATCGTTTTTACCCTAGTTAGATTAGCCTGTCGCCACGGCGATAAAGAACAAGCCGAACAGGTCATCAACGCCATCGCCTGGCAAAACAGCATGCGCGGGACCGAGACTGTGCGGCAACTGCCGCCAGTTCTTCGAGCCTTAAACACAACGGGATGGATGGATCTGGCGGCGAATTTACTGAATGCAATGATGCCGCAAAAGCTAGCCAGCTAGCGGATTCTACAAGCGCAACTGCCGAGCCGCCGAGCGAACGCGTTGCGCGACAAGATCTTGATACTGCGACCAGCTATCCGAAACACCTTCAAATGCGCTGATCGAGCGCGACTGGGGCAACAACGCCGCCCCCCCAGTGCGGATAAGACGCTGTATTCTAGGCGTCAAAGTGCCGCCCTGAGCTCCAAGACCGGGCATGAGTAGACAAGTACCCTGGATGCGTTCGAGCAGTATGTTTGGGAGTTGTTCGACCTTGGTGGCTCCAAGCACAAGTCCAAGTCCATCCATGACTGAAGCACCAGAGCAATATTGAACCAGTGCCTCAAGGAGCGGCTCAGCCGCCGCATCTTGAATTAAACCGCCGCTGGGATTGGAACTTACCCAGACGACGTAGATCCCTCGGCCAGCAGCCAGCCAAGGGACCAAAGGCTCAATCGTATCCATCCCCATATATGGCATGACGGTCAACGCATCCGCCCCCAGGGCCGCAAAGGCCATTTGCCCATATGCGGTCATGGTGGAAGCGATATCGCCACGCTTGGCATCCAGGATCGTGATCAGTCCACTGGCTTTAGCCTGCGCTATCGCCGCCTCCAGCGCCGTGAGACCGGGCGCTCCATGCGCCTCAAAGAATGCGCTTTGAAATTTGATAGCCGCCACCTGACCGACGCTGGCTTCAATAAGACACTGAGAAAAACGTGTCAAAAATGCTGCCGCACCCGCGGCCTCAAGAAACCTCGCAAAAAAGCTTGGCATCTTGGCCATGTGCGGATCGACCCCGACGCACAGGCTGGTGCCAACCGTAGCGATGTGTTCTTTAAGACGCTGGCGAAATCCCTGGATGGGTGGGCTAGACTGAAGTTCCATCGACTATTCCAGTAATTCTTTCAGTGAAAGGCAGCCTGGGCCAATGGACCGCAGCATAATGCTCTACCCGCCTTCTGCCTCGCTGGCGAAGAAAGGTCAACGGACTGCCCAAAGTTATCGGCATACCGAGCGCTAGTTTGCAAAGATAATCGGCAACCTCGGACTGAGCTACCCGCTGACTGCTCGCTAAAAGTTCGGCAAGAAGCCCGAGAAACAGCGCCATATGCTGGCTAAGCGCCGTCGTGTTCCACCTGGTGTCCATCGCCCCGGCTCGCTTCGCGGCACCCTTTGCTTGCTTCCAACCACCCATCTCCCAGTGGCCACGAGCAATCGATCGTTCGCCAAGGCGGGTCGCGTCGGCATCATAGCGGTAGGCGTCAAGCCGCATGCGCAAGAAACGGTCCCAGCAATCTTCATCGCCGGCAAATCCCCAACCGGCCGCTTTCAGCTGACTCACGATCAAACTAAGGTCGCCGTCGGCATGGCGACTGACGTGAAGCATTTCCTCAAAAAACAACGACCTGATATGGACCGATGCCGGTAATGATTTGGGTCTATATTTAACATGAATAACCGCATCACTCGTCAGGGAGAGGATACTTTGCACCAAAGACGGTAGGGTTTGGTCGGACGGCTCCGCCCATTCCATAGCACCGCCGGCGGCCGATCCGGCATTGCCGTCAATACGCAAGAAGCGCCATTCATCTTGTCCAATGAGAACATGGAAAGCATCGTCAATAGTCCAGCGCAGGACAGGATGTATAGCGGGGACGGAGGGCCCAATATACCAAGTCACCTGATGTTCCCAAAGGTCATAGGCTTTGGCCAATCCGATCGAACGCTCCAGGCGGCTAAATAGCAGGTTCAGTGCAATCATTAAATCACGGCTGTCGCTAGCCGAAAGAATCACCGGCACGGAAGCCCGCAGCAAACGCATCATCACCGCAGTCGGCGGAGCCACCGTATTGAGGTCGATGAGTACCGGCGGCAGGGCCTGCATCGAGTCAGGAAGGAGCTCTGAGCCCCGAGTTGCGACTAGCGAGGCCCGCAGCCAAAGTGCGTAACCCGAAGACAAAAGATGCTGCGAAGCAATGAGGCAGATCAGCCTGCCAAGATCACCGGCCTGCTTGAGCCTGCCGCGCTCACCAATAAGCTGCCAGCAGTAATCCCAAGCGAGAGGCACTGTCGCCGATCCCACCCGCTCATGACGCCAGACGCTTTCAATTTGCTCGAAAGCCGTCCGACTCGACTGCTGATCGACCTTGACTTGGTCATCTCTACCACGCTGCCGCCGCAGCTCGCGCACACCAGAGCTGGGACTGACCCGCAACATGTCGCCAAACATGTTTGACGCTCGTATCATCCAATCTTGAGCGTCCGAGCAGAAATCCAGCAAACCGTCGGCAAGAGCCTCTGGCGCGCGAAAAACCGACTGAGCCTGCCAACGTTCCCGGGTTCTACCCGTGCGCTTATTGAGGGACTCCAGCACTCCCCCAGGCGGAAATGCGCCAGCGTCGATCTCAGGAAATCCAACCATGGCCTGACAGCTATACCAATAGCGCCGCTGGCAAGAGAGAGCTAGCTCCCAAGCACTGCCCTGGCAAGAACTAGCCGCAGCATAAACCCAAGGCACCGGCGAATTACGAATCAAAGATAATAGCCAGCGCCAAGTATCGATACGATGTACCAGGTCATTGAATAAGCACGTGGTTGTTAGTTCCTGGGCCCAAGACACATGACGATCGTCAGCGGCGCCCTGCTGCAGGATCATGACACCTTTCGTCGTCAGTCGAGTTTGGCGATGCAGCTCCTCGGCGATCTTACCCAAATCCTCAATCGCAGCCTCCGCCCTACTTTCATAAAAGCATGCTGTTGGCCGCAAGCTAATGACGACACAGTCGCCGTGGCGCTGCACATTTAGGTCCATTTCGCCGCCATATGCACTTCTGGGTAGCGACCCAGGTGCAGCAAAAGCGCGGGCCCGTCACACGGCGAGAGCAGTTCAAACGCCGTCAAAAGCGGCTGCCACCCGTGCAAAAAATCAGGATAGCATAGAGCTGGGAACGGACTACCTTTCATGGCAAAGCCACTACCAATCGTAGCTGCCGCTGCCATCCAAGGCACGCTGATAATCAAGCGTCGCAAAGTTGAGACGTCAAAGTCAGCCGTCTCTGCAAGCCAGGCTGCCGCCAGCTCACGTAGGATGCGGCCGGTGTCGAGCTGTACCTCATTGTTCGCCATGCGAACGCTTAGCGAAGCAAACGACTCAGCCGCTCTGAGCGGCGTCTTCGGCTTGCTCTGGCCTTGATCTTCAACTAACAAAGCGCCGCCAATTCCCCAACCAGAGGGGGCCGAGAGAGGCTGAGGGGGCACCTCGCCACTGTGCCGCTGTGCCAATGCCTGCCAAGATTTTGCGAGTGCCCTTAGCGTTGGCTCGGCTACGTGCAGCGGCACAGCTTTACCAGGGCGCTCCTCAACGATCAGACGACTACGCTCGAATCCAATGGGCACCAATTCACCATGTGCCTTGCCAAAGGTTGCGGCCAGCTCCTGACAAAATCGTTGTTCCAGCTGAGGACTCTGCAGCGCTAGTGAATGCGAAAGGTGAAGAAATGGCGCCGCAGGCGGCAGGTCGCCATCGCCAACGACGACCACCAAACGACGCCCTTTGACTTGACCTAGCTGCTGAAAAAGATTTGGTATAAGTGCCGGAAAGATATCCACGTTGGGCAGCCCAATTAGAGCACTCGTCATCTCCTCGGCATCAACCTGGTTGGAAAGTGGCATGAGAACCGATACACCAGTAACCGGCTCGGCGCTGCGATAGGCCAGCTGGCGCGCCACACTCGCAACAAGTTTGGGCATACTGAAACGATGTGGACGCAATTCGTTTAAGCCACGATGTAGGACGCTGTTGCGGCTTTCCATAGAGAAGCGCGTCGGACCATCCTGACGCAGCAGGATATAGTCAGGACCGCTTAGCAGCATGTGCTAGCCCATCATGAAGACGGCTTTGGGCCTGCTTCACCTGACCACGCAGGCGCTCATCGAGGATGATCTCCTGCAGGCGGATTAGCTCCTTCTCAATCATCGCCCAGTCCTGCAAGGCGACACCAATATTGATGAGGCCTTCGATCGCATCAAGCTGGAAGGCCGGTTGTTTTGCCGCCTTTTGGAAGTTTTCATGCGCTTGGCCTAGGTCGCTGAGCAGCATGTGCAAACCACCCATCTTAAAATGCAAGGTGGCTCGCCCAGCTTCGGACTCAACGTTTAGGAGGCATTGCCTAAGCACTTGCAGGCATCCCTGCCAATCATTCAAACGCTCATGCGCATCATAGAGGATGGTCGATGTGTCGAGTGGACTACCGTCGCAATGAGCCGCCAAGACCGCAATAGCGGCTTCAGGCATATCTAATTGGTAAAGATAAATCCCGGCTAGCTCCTGCGCCACGCGGTAGAGTTCCTGCGGATGGCGCACCGCAGAGAGTAGCTTGGTCAGCGCGTCAACTACCTGATCCCACTCATTATTTTGAGTGAACAGCAATTTGAAATAGCGCAGCGCCTTAACGTTTCTCGGGTCAACCTCGAGAAGACGCTCATAGGTCTGGCTAAGCTGGGCTTCGTTATGAGTCTTCTTTTCGAAAAGCATGCATAATCGCTCGAGGCAGGCGATATGATCGTCCTGTATCTCCAGGTGATCACTGATTGCAGAAAGCAGCGTCGCCTCTGCCGTAAAGTCTTCGAATTCAATAATATGCGGCAGCATCTGCTCACTAAACTTGAGATACCCTGGCCGCAGGTGGGACACCAATGAAGCGCAGGTTTCAGCTGCAGCGAAGGTATCTTCAAGATAGATATTTTGCACTCTGGCCAAGCGCACGTAGTTGCGTTCACGCTCTGGTGCGCCGCCTTCAAGTCCTCGTTTGAGCAGACGAAAGAACGGCCCCCAGCACTCATGCTGCTCTAACAGGTCGAGCATATCAGCAGCGAGCTGATCGCTGATCGCTGCGCCACTGTCGACCTGAGCGACAATGCTACGGACGTTGTCGACGTCCCAAGGGAGCGGAAAAGCCATACCGTAGCCTGCTGTGTTGCGCTTTACGTTATTACCTAAACACCTAATTACCTAGGAACTAACCCATCGACGAGAAGTTGACCCGCCTTTTTCACGATACTATCGTAATCAAAGGTCGATTCATCGAACAACCATTGCAAGCTGAGGCCATCGATCACCGCAATCACATAAGACGCATATTCGTACGGATCAACAGCACGAAAAGCCTGAGCCGTAATCCCGGCGCGGATGACAGTCGCTGCTGCCTCGCGAAACTTTGTGTAGTGACGAGCAATGACCTTGCGAACCTCTTCCTTCTGGTTGATCTGCGTCCAGAAGTCCATGTTAACCTGGTAATACTCCTTGGTACTTCGGACGATGTCGAAGCAAACGTCGATGAATACCTCTAGCTTGCGCCGAGCGTCGGTAATCGAACTCATTTCTGAGGCCAACACCCGCTCGATGTCGCCCGCAACCCTATCCAGCACAGACATCATCAACTCATCTTTATTTAGAAAATAATAATGAATGATGCCTTTGCTGACCCCGGCCGTCCGCGCCACGTCCTGCATCGAGAAGTTGTGATACCCGTACTTTGTAATACAATCGACTGTCGCGCGCACAATTTGATCTTTGCGCTCTGCCGCTACGTCCGCTTTGGACATACCTGTCTCCGTTAGTCTAACCAAACCGACCGCTATACTATTCTGAGCTCTTAGTGAAGCCCTCGTAACCAAAAGCAAAATTTATCGTAGCACCAGAGTTAAAGTAGGGCAATCGGTTGGTGAAGAAAGGGGCCTGTGGTACGCTTGCAACTGCATCCTTTTAAAATCGTTCGATTGCCCGCTCGCTTCGCCGCTATGTGTGGAGAGTTTTCATGGGTCAAACCGCTTGGACTCGAGTCATTTTTTGCATCGCATTGCTGCCAGCAGTCGCCTCACCGGCCATGGCCGGTGAGCAGCGATGGACCCATTTTGGTGTCCGGCCGCTAGCCATGGGCAACGCCTATGTCGCGGTCGCCGACGACTACAATGCGCTCTTTTACAATCCTGCGGGACTGGCGCGTCTAAAAACCTGGTCCGGAGAACTGATCAACCCCAAGGTGGCCATCTCGACCAATACCATTGCGGCCATCCAGGGCGTCCAAAAGCTCCTCGCTGGCTCGACTGGCGACACCGATAAGATGCTGGATTTCCTGCAGAGCAACACTGGGAAAAACAACTACTTCGACATCGGGTTAACACCTCACTTAGTGTTCCCGGGGTTTGGTCTGGGCCTCGGCGTCGACGTCGGCGCTGACCTGACGATTCACCGCGAAATCAGTGTCGATGTTGATCTTGGTCCTCGCGCCATTCTGCCGATCGCCTATGCTCGGAACTTTTTTGATCAACGCCTTAGCATCGGCGCGGGAGTCAAGGCGGTCGCCGAAGGCGGTGTGAACCACCAGTTCAGTATCAATGATATCAACGCTCTATCGAAATCTCAAACGGACACCACCGGAGCCACCGCGGGGCCCAAGCTGGACGATTACGTCGAAGGCGGCTACGGAGTGGGGGCAGATGTGGGCGTGCTATTTACTCCGGTCCGGCGGATGCAGCCGACCCTAGGCCTCAGCGTCACCGACCTAGGCGGCACCCCCTTCACTAAAACCGATGTCAGTGGACAGGCGCTGGCGGCTCCGCGTACCAGGCTGCCTTCGGTCAACGTTGGCTTCAGCTTTAGACCATGGGAAGCACATGGCATGTACCTCCTCACCGCCGTCGACGCCCACTCGATCAACCAACCGATCCACTATTCGAATAAATTCAATGTTGGAGCGGAATGGGGCTACGGATCGATCATCAAATTCGACACCGGCCTCCATCAGGGACAAATTACTGGAGGATTCCAGTTCGACGTCTTTTTATTAACCGTGCGATTCGCCACTTATACCGAGCAATTGGGTACAATCGCAGGCCAGGACACCAATCTTGGCGACCGCCGCTACGCCTTACAGGTAAAACTCCTGATCTAAAGTGGAGACTCCATTGATGAAGCTAACTGCACGTCTAGTGCTCGTCTACCTCATGGTCGGACTCCCAAGCGCGCCTGTCTGGGCCAAAGGCCTCGACGCACTTTCCGATAAAAGTCCTGAGGCTGCCGAACAGCAAGAGGATAAAGATTCGTCCAAAGGCGAGGAGGACCCGGCCTTTGGACCTGACAAGGAAGGCGATGCAGCGGAGGCGACCGAAGCCAGTGAAGCTGGCGGAGTGCCTGCCAACCCGCCAAGCAATGCCCTAACACAAAGACTCTATTTGGCCACGAGCTACGGCTGGGTCAGGGCCAGTCGCCCAGGTGGCGGTAGTTGGAAGGCAAGTGGAATGAGCGATTTCGCCGTCGGCTACCGGGTCCTGCCAATAAAGTCGGCGTTCAACATCGCCGCAACCTATCGCTACGCGCCCGTTGCCTTGAGCGGTCAGGTCAATGGTCACTCCTACCGTGGAGTGTGGGAAACTCACTACCTTGGTGCTCGCGCCGACACCAACCTGGCGACCTCGGTGCGCCTTGTTGCCAGCGGTGAGCTTGGCTACCTCCATGCCGCTCTGCGTCGGACCGATGGCCTACCGGGTGAGAACTCGGCAGCCCGAAGCGGGGCTGTAGCCGCCTTCGGCGTCGGCGCTGACTACCTGCTGTTGGACGGTGGTGTCTTGGCGGTAGGACCTCGCCTCTGCGGCTCCTACGGGGTTGCAACGACCAGGCAAATCGCAGTCTCTGTCGGCCTGTCATTCTGAAATCGGCAGCGACGGCGTGATTGTGCTATGCCTAGAATCATGATGCTCAAGCTTAAGAGCGCACCAAGATGCGCCCACCACGACTACCGCCTGGCCAGGTTCATCGGCAGCCTGCTGCTGGTTCTATGCGGCATGGGTTGCGAAACGAAGGCTCGCGTCGGCTATCTAAAAGTGCTGGCGCCGCGCTCGGAAGGCAGCTTTGATATCTACCGTATTGCCAACGAGTCGCCGCTGCAGTTTGTCTCCGAAGAGGCCGGCCACTTCAATGCTGAAGTCCCCTTGGCGCCAGGCAGCTACCTGGTCCTCGCTGACTGCTCGAGTGAAACGATCATTATCTATCCCGATCAGCAGGCGACACTCGTCGCCCACCGCGTTGAGTTTATCCCGCCGCACAAGCCCGACGCTAAGGATGGTTTTTCCATCCAATGCAGTCGTTCTGACCACACCAAGTCTAGGCAACTGATCTCTGGTTGCTACGAGCTCAATATCCTCGACGGCAAGCGTGATTTACTCGTCGGCATGGTCCCCATGCATGTCGACTTCACCACCATGACCGGGCCGCACCAACCAAAGGTCTTGTCCTACAAGCTTTCCGGACTGCAGGTTGCCGACTTTCCCGGCAATCGCCAAGAAGTAGACTACTTTATTTCACCGGCCGACGAGCTGATTGCGGCCACTAAATATCAACAGTTCGGTCGCTGGGAGTTTCTCCTGCCAGGCCGCTACGCGATTGAAGTCAATGGCACCAAGATGCAAGTCACCATGCCAGAGGGCCAAGAACGCACTATCAAGCCCGCATTGTTGCGGGTAGCCACGTCGCAAGACATTGACCTCGACTTGCCTGCGCGCATCAAGGGAAGTCCATGGTTGGTAGAAATAAACAACGGCCACTGGCTCAGTTTCAACGAGACCTACCCGATGCTACCGGGGGAAGCTACGATATCGATCAGCGGCTCGACTGAGTCCGTCGACATTGAATTAGTCGAGGGCGAGACTAAAGAACTACAAGCACGCAGCGTAACCGTTGACAGCGGATGCGCCAAAGTCCACCCCGGCGAGGCTAACTCTTGTTTGGGCGAAAAGGGTGTGTCGCTTTATGTTCCCGAAGAGCCCTACCCATTCATCGAAAGTGTCACCGATATTCCTATTTTATTCATCGCCGAAGACACACCGGTTCTGGTTGGGATCGAAGGTTCGCGCGATATTGTCTACGAAGTGCCAGCCACGGTCCGAGACAAGACTCTGACCGTTGGTTACGCCAAAATGATTCCCGTAGCGCAACACCGACCCGGCCAAATCACCGATTTAGTCCGGGTCGATAGCACCGGCGTTCCAGTTTCCGGCCATACCCTAGACATCAATCTCGAGCGCAATACCGTCATGCCGCTTTTTGCTGGCAACTACAAACTAGATCAGTTTCTCTCGGTAACGTCTGGCGAGAACAGCTCGCGCCAGAATACCTCGCGTAGCTTCACAATCGAGACTGGCAAAACCATTGAAATCGAATTTCCTGTGTCCTGGTCCGAGAAAAAATTCTCAACGATGAAGAAGAAGCACCCGCATGGCGGCGAGGGCAAGCCAGGCGATGTCGGAGGATACAAGCACGACAAGCCGATGCGCATGCTTTAGCGTCAAAGGGCATTTTGCTTGAGGCGCGCCTTTTTAAGAAGTCCGCGGGCATTTGCCAGACTTGAGGCCGTGACCTCGGCCCCGGAAAGCAGACGTGCGATCTCTTCCTCGCTTGCTTTTAGGCTGAGCTTTGTGATGGTTGACTCGGTGCGCTGGTCTTTGCTCAACTTATGCACGAAAAAATGCGCATCGCCATAGGCAGCCACCTGTGCCAGGTGGGAGATACAAATGACTTGAAAGTCAGTCGCAAGTTCCTGCATTTTACGCCCGACGACATCAGCAACCCGCCCTGAAATCCCAGCATCAATCTCATCAAAGACCAAAATACAGGTGTCCGCTCCGACGGCCAGGGCCTTTTTAAGTGCCAGCATGACTCGAGATATTTCACCTCCCGAGGCAATTTTATGCAAAGGCAGCATGGCTTCGCCCTCATTAGCGGCGAGCATGAACTGAGCCTTTTCGGCACCCTGCTCGCCTAAACCGGTCAAAATATCCGCAATCTCAGCCCACGCCTCGGCAGCCTCAGTGCCAAAGACGGCAAAACCGAAATCACTGATGGTACGGCGCAGGGGAATCAGTTCCACTTCCATGGTGGCGCCGGGCATCGCTAATTCATGCATTTCCTTTTCAATCCGCATTTTCACGATACCCTGCGCCTGTCGCCTGGCTTCGCTCAACTGTGCCGCGGCGGCCGCAAGACCCACCACTCCCGCCTTAAGCTGTTTCAGGCGGGCACCAACCTCGGCTGCCGCTGACTGGAGGAAGCCAAGCTCAGAACTGAGTCTGAGCTGCTCTGAGAGCAGCTCAGACACTTGCTGCAGCGATAGCTTGCGCAGCAACTCTTGGTAACCTGCCAAGCGCTCCTGGGCCTGCTCTAGGTCCTGATCGTCGACTTCAACCTCAGACAGGGCCTTACCGATGCCAAAGCTTAGCTCTTCGATTTGGGCGGCGACAGATTGGGCTTGGTCGCTGAGCTCGGCAAGCACTGGCGACAAGGTGGCAAGCCGTCCAAGTATCCTGCCGGCGTCCCACACCGAGCGCGCTAGGGTGTCACCACCTGCGCCCTGATCAACCGCACCCTGAGCCTCTTCCAGGCCCTTAATCAGGGCCATCATGTGATGACCGCGACGGCAGAGATCTTGAACGCGGTCAAAGTCTTCTTGGCTCGGAGCAAAAGCTGCCAACTCTTCGCAGCGGTAGTTTAAATAATCGCAGTCGCGACGTTTGGCGCTGAAATCCGACGCCATGGCGCTCAGGACATGCAACTCTTCCAGGATCAGCTGGTAGGCGGCCGAGAAGCGCCGCGGCAAAGACTTATCAATGAGAAATTGATCGAGGTAAGTCACATGCTGCACGGCATCGAGCAAGCGCAGATTGTCATGCTGGCCAAATACATCGATAAGAGACAGAGCCAGCTCCCGCAGTACTGTCACAGTAACAGGCGTGTCGTTGATCCAAGCTAAGGAGCGCCCTTTGTCGGTGACCGTGCGCCGCACGAGGACCTGCATCACCCCGTCCGCAGACTCGACACCAATGCCGTAGTGCTCTAGCACCCCAGCATACGGGTGATCTGCGGGAATATCGAAAAAGCCACTGACGGTGGCATTGCTGCGCCCTCGTCGCACGGTCTCAGCGCTAGCCTTGGCGCCCAAGAGTAAACCCAACGCCTTGATAAGGATCGACTTCCCTGCACCGGTTTCGCCCGTAATGACATTAAAGCCAGGAACGAAATGAATCGTCAGGCTATCGATGATGGCCAGGCCTTGGATATGCAGCTGCGTTAGCACGGTTCATATCTCCTTGGGAAACAGCCCGCAACCGAGCTGAGTCCTGAAGATCGCAGGTCGCAGCAGCTCCCGCAAGCGACATACCAGAACTTTAACGCCGCGGAGCTGGTGCGCGCCCAGACTTGGCCGACCTGACCCGCCGATCATCGCGCGACCAGTAGCCTTTTTTCTTCTCGCTGGTCGACTTTGGTGCGCCACCCTCATCACGGGGCTGGTCCTTTGCCGGCTTCGATGTCCGAGTACTTGCCGGAGTCGGCCTCTTGCCACCTTGAGGCCCAGCCTCCTTCTTGGCACCTGGGCGAGCAGCATAAGGGCTCGGACGCTTCTTGCCGCCGTGACGGGCTGCACCGCTAGCCGCCGCGCGGGCAAAATCATCGGCCTTTGGGCCTTTTGCCGCTCGTGACTGGCGAGCACCATCGGTCGGGCCCTCCCTGCGGCGACTCGAAGCCCGGTCTCCACCCTTCTTCTCCCCGTAGGGGCTGCGCCAAGGCTCGCCACGAGGAGCCGCTTTTTTAACCGCTGCACCCTCGGCGCGTGGAGAACGCGTGCTGCCTCCAAGGTCCACGACCGATGGCTTGGGGCTGATCTGGCGACGACCGGTGTTGGCTTTAACTCGGCGCTTTAACGTGGCCGGAGCATCGACCGGGGTCCCTCGGGCGGCCTCCTCTTCCCGCATCCGGGCCTTTAGGGCAAGTGCCTCGGGAGCCATATTTTTCAGCTCCTTCTCAAGATATAGGAGACGGACAATCAGCTCGCTTTCGAGCCGCTTATCATCGATGTCCGGCTTGCTACCGTCGGTTGCCAAGACCTTCTTATACTCCGCAATCTCATCGAGCCTCGCGCGAAGCCGTTTGATTTTAGACTGCGTTTCCAGCTCTCTGGTCTTTGCGGTTTTGACCTGTGTGCTGCCTTGGCGGGGACGAGACATGGTAGACTCCTGGAGCTTATCGGACGCGAGTCGTAGTGGATTTGCCCCAGCTATGCAACGGTAATCATGTAACATCCTGGCTTGACGCTGGCTTTAGAGGTGCATAACCTCGGCACCTAGCAGCACTAAGCCTAGGGGATCCGATGAGCCTGCAAATCTTCGTGACCGGTGGCACCTTCGACAAGAAATACAATGAGATCGACGGTACCCTGGCCTTTGGTCAGAGCCATATCACCGAGTTGCTTCAGCTCGGCAGGTGCCAGTTGCAGCTGGACATCAAAACCCTCATGATGGTCGACAGCCTCGACATGACCCCGAGTCATCGCCAGCAGATCTTAGAGCAATGCTTGGCGACCAAAGCACAGCGCATCGTCATCACCCACGGCACCGATACCATGGTGGAAACGGCGAAACTTCTCGGCGAGCAGGTGGCTGATAAGACCATCGTCCTAACTGGCGCCATGATTCCATTTACCTTTGGCAGCTCCGACGGACTGTTCAACATGGGATGCGCCTTAGCCTTCGTCCAGACCCTTCCTGCCGGCACTTACGTGGCCATGAACGGTCGCTACTTTCATTGGAACAAAGTACGCAAGAACCGCTCGCTTGGCCGCTTTGAAGAAAAATCCTAATCTTACTAAGTTTTTATTAAGACCGGGCTGATCACCGCGAGAGCTGGCGCAGTTAGCCAGGCATGCTAGAATCTGCATGAACTTACTTTTAGGAGTCGCCCATGAAAAAGTTTGCTCTTGTGTTCGCTCTGTCATTTACGCCGGCAATGACCATGCTTGCCTCCAGCGCCCATGCTGCCGATGTGGAACAGGCACCACAGATTAGTTTGAAGGACCTGAAGCAAGTCGTGACGAACAAAAAGGCGACGATCATCGACGCAAATGGCATCGACATGTACAAAGACGGGCACATTCCAGGTGCCGTCAGCTACGCTAAGGACGGGACTAAACTCGCCACCATCCTACCAACCGATAAGAACGCCGAAATTGTCGCCTACTGCGGTGGGCCAATGTGCACCGCGTGGGAAGATGCGGCAAAAGCCGTCAAGGCTCTCGGCTATCACAACGTGAAGCACTTCAAAGGTGGCATCAAAGGCTGGAAAGAGGCCGGCGAAAAGCTCGAAAAAGGCGCCTAAGCTCTGCACCGGTGTGACAAGGTCAGCGACCTTGACACACCGCCCCCCACTCCCGTCTAATCCTGTAACTGATTACACTACCGGCAAAGCCCGGTGTAAAATCCACGATACAATCGACAACACAACAGCGCCAACCAGCGCCCAACCAAAGCTCTTAACTTCAAAACCAGGGGTTAGCGCACCTGCCAGCATGAGGCACAGTGCGTTGATGACGAAGAGAAACAAGCCCAGCGTCACCACCGTGATCGGCAGCGTCAACAGCACGAGAATCGGCCGGACCAAAGCATTAACAAAGCCGAGGACCGCGGCTGCGGCCATAGCGGGCAAAAAGCCCGTAAGGGTCAAACCAGGGACTAAATAGGCTGTCACCACAAAAGCCAGAGCCGAAATCAGCCACACGAGTAAAAAATGCACCATAAGGACAACCTCCCACTAATAGGCCCATAAAGGACACAGTCGCCGCAAGCCGCCAACCGAGCCTTCATAGCCGCTTTTTTGCACAGCGACAAGGGAATGAATGCACCAAAGACGGTGCCTCCGAGGCCCGCGCTACCTTTAGACACTAACCCAGCGCAGCTGTTAACCCGGTGCCAGCAATTGCTCGATGACCGCCCGCAGTTCGTCCTGCCAAGATGCGGGGCGCGCCGCGAAGGTCGTTGCAAATTTGCCCGTATCCAAACGCGAGTTTAGAGGACGCAAGGCCGGCAAAGGGTAGTCGGCAGTGTGGATGGGTACTACTTCGCGAACCTTCAAAGCCGCACCAAGCCGGCGGGCTTCGGCAAAAATCTCCAGGGCAAAGCCGTACCAACTGGTTTCACCATCGCACGCCAGATGATAGGTCCCGGTGTAACGCAGAGGGTCCTTGCAACCCAGCATGGTGCGCACCACGTGAGCCGTGCTTCTGGCAATATAGGACGCCGAGGTCGGGGACCCGATCTGGTCAGAGACGACCTGGATGCGCTCTCGCTCTCCGCCCAAGCGCAGCATGGTCTTCACAAAGTTATGGCCGAACGCGCTAAAGACCCAAGAGGTCCGAAGAATGACAGCCCGTCCACCGACAGCGGCGATCGCCTGCTCCCCGGCCAGCTTGCTTCGCCCGTAGGCATTGAGCGGCGCGGCCACGCCCTCTTCGCGGCGCTTGCTCACCCCAGACCCAGCGAAGACGTAATCGCTCGAGTAGTGGATGAAAAGAGCCCCAAGTCGCTTGGCCTCATCTGCAAGCACGGCAGGGGCCACCCCATTAGCCTGCAAGGCGGCAGACTCATCTTGCTCCGCTTTGTCGACCGCCGTGTAAGCGGCGGCATTGATGATGACTTGAGGTTTAACGCGACGCACCAGCTGCACTAGGGTACTAGGTTCAGCCAGGTCAGCATGCTCAAAGCCTGACGCCGCTCCAGTGCGCGCCGCAGCCAGGACTCTTCCCAGCCCCACGACTTCAGTGAGCAAAGATCTACCGACTTGTCCGGTCGCGCCGACAATCAAGATCAGAGGTTGGTGACTCGCAGTGGTCGTCATGATCCAGCAGAACCTCTATATTGCGGCGGTCGACTTGGAGTAATGTTGATCGATCTGCGCCAAGAAGGGCATCTCCAGGTTGCATCTCGGCTCGCTCACATCACCGACATCTCTTTGACATCCTTAGTGATTATCCGCTAGACTAGCGGGGATGACGCACCGCTTAAAAATTCTCTTGGAGCCGATCCTCTGCTGTCTGCTCATCGCTATCGGTACTTGGTCACTTTACGGTCCAATCGTCAAGACTGGATTTGGCAAAATCCCAGGTGATCTCGGCGACGCTAGATTTGTGCATTTATTTCTCGAGCACAACTACCGCTATTTTTTCACATCAGAGTCTCTGTCATTCTGGAGTCCTACGTGGATTTTCTATCCCCTTGCCGATGGCCTTGCCACCTCCGACGTCATGACAGGCTCAGCTTGGTTGTACGGGATTTTTCGGCTGATCGGTGCAGATGCTTATCTCGCGTTTCAAAGTTGGCTGATCACCTGCTCGATCTTTAATTTCTTGGCACTCTATTGGCTGCTGCGCCGTTGGCAATTGGGGCTGGCGGGCCGATTGGCTGCTGCGTTTATCTATGCCTACGGCTTATATCGCATAGCATTTGATAGTCACCCACAGTTGACCGCTAGCTTCTATACCCCCCTGTTTATCCTTTGTGTCGACGCTTTTGTCCGCGAGGTCTTGCCGCAGCGTCAAAAGACCCTGGCAATCCTGGCTGCAGCTCTTCTGGCATTGCAGCTTTGGGCCAGCTTTTACCTGGGTTGGTTCACCGTTCTAGCCTTGATCGTCGGAGTCATGGCGTGGAGTACAAGCAAGCCGAGACGACAGGACATTGCCGCCTTTATCCGTCAAAGGTGGGCGATCATCGCCACCGCGGCCTGCGTGTGCGCGCTACTGGTGGCGCCCCTTGCCTTCCAGTACTTAAAGATTGCGCAGCAGTCTGGGGTTCGCGTCTGGCCTGGTGATATGATGCCGTACCTGCCGGATTGGCGAAGTTTAATCCTGCCTATCCCAGACGGCCTTCTCTACGGGAAGTACTTCCCCATGCTCCAGGGAGGCACTCAATTTTATACCGAGAAGGTCGAGTTTGTCGGTGTCATCGCTTTGCTTGCACCCTTTATTTTGTTAGGCCTACGCCGCTGGCGACCGGCAACCTTCCACTCTCTGCCCGGCATCAATGGGCGAACGATTAGCCTGCTTCTAGCACTATGGTTTGGACTAACCATGCTTAGCCTGCGCTTCCCTGGGAGCACTTCGCTGTGGATTTTCCCTACCTATCTTCTCCCCGGCGCCAAAGGGATTCGGGCGGTTGGCCGTATCGTTCATATCAGCCTTATCGCCAAATTAAGCTGCCTTGCTATCGTTCTCACCCTGTTATCGCGCTGGCGGCGACCTTGGGGTCAGGTTTTGGCATTTGCAGCACTTGTCATCGTCGTGGCAGAAAACTTAGCGGATAGTGATTGGGCGTTTCCTGTCGTTGGCCAAAAGGAGCGGATGGCCGAACTAGTCCATACTATTCAGGCACAGCAGCCACCATGCCAGGCCTTCTTTCTCGCTGCCAGCGGCCCCCAACATGTCGTTAATATCGACGCGATGTGGTCCTCACTATTGACACATATTCCGACGATCAACGGGTACACCGGTGCTTATCCAGAGCAAATTAGACCGCTGGGGCTTGACCATCCGGCAGACCTGACGGCTGAGGCCTTAGGTAACTGGGCGAACCATCAGGGCCTGGGCGACAAGCGGATCTGTCTGCTCAGGTAAATTAAGCATGACAGTCTACGCTGCGCTTAACATAAAACGCTGCATCGGCATCACCTCGTATCCGAACGAAGTCCTTGTCCGCATCGACTTTGGCGAGGAAGGCGGCGGAGGTGGAAAAATCAGAAGCAAAAGTGTTGCCGCCGCGAAAGACAAATACCGCGTCAGCGCTCGAATAATGATTGGGTAAATACTTGCCGACGCGATTAGGTAAATAGACGACCGAGCTAAAGTCGGTCGCGACCGTTACAGGAATGGGACAATCGCCCAGCGCCGATTGGATAAATGCCAGGCGGTTCACCCCCTCCACCTCTGCGGCCGGATTCAAGCCAGGGTATGACTTGTAGCGCCGACCAATCGATGGCAGCAGTGCCAATGCCAACGCCAAGACCGCCAAAGTCGCTGGCAATGCCTTTGGTCGCACAGACCAATGTTGGCAAAGACGCTTTAGTCCATACAGACCGAAGATGAAACTGACGAAAAACCCTGGAAACAGAAAGGAGCTATTATAGTAGTGAAGAAACTTACGACTCTCTGTACTAGTCGTGTAGAAAAGGACGCCTGGGATATTATTTATCAGGGCCATCATCGGATTAAAAAAGTGCACCAATAGAAAAGAGGCATTCAAGTCTGGAGCAGCGCTGTTGTAGATTTCCATCGCCACTCGGAGTGGGTCCTTTGCCATGTTGAGGGCGATTTCTTCGAATGAATTGCCGAACTGCCCCCAAAGACGCTTTGCATGCCAGGTCTGATCGGTGCCAAAAAGTGGAAAGACGACCTTGGATACGAACACGGTGTACACGAGTCCAAGCAGGGCCATCGGCGTGATGCGGCGCACTAGTCTAGGGTAGTTCTGAAATATAACGCGCGGGGCGAACAGCAGGCTGAAGAGCTGAAAGAACAGGAAGAAACCCGCGTCTTGGCGCGACCCCAGACACAGCAAATAGGCGCCTACCACCAGCCAGAGTCTCGCCTCTATGAGCAGCAAGTAAAGCAGTCCAACGGCATAAAAGGCGTAAAACTCCTCATAGTGCGCCGCCGTCAATGCGTTCCAGAAAAAAGTGTTTTTCCACGTCACGACCGTAAAGAGGATGGCGGCAAGCGCCAATTCACCCGGAGTAAACAGAGGGCGAAGGATACGCCTTAAGCTCAAGAGTGCTAGAGCAAAAGCAGCCGACAACACCACCGCATTGAGAGCGACAAGTAAAAATTGCGACTGAACGATGCCAAACAGCGGCAGCCAAAGAAATAAACTTGGGGTGAAATGCAGGCTGAGGTGATTGATGCCGTAGTCGAAAATATAAAACATCCGACCGTGATTCCACCAGCTGCCCAAGATGTCGTCAATGAGTCCAAGGTCATGAAAAGCAAAGACTTGGGCGAGATACATCCTGTGCAACACGTACAAGCTGAAGCTAAGCCCGATGATCGTGGCCAAAAGGGTATAAAGCCTAAAGGCTCCCACTTCTCGGGCAACTACCTGCCGCCACCACCCACGAAGCCTCGCAGCAAACATACCGTCTCTCTGCCGCTGCTCGCTCATACCCAGCTCCCTTTTACGACTTTACAAAAATGACACCCTGAAACACCCCGATACTCTACAATATCAAGTAGTTATCGCAAATCCTCGCGGCCTATGTGGCGCCTAGCCTCAGCTTGGCGGCCCCGACCAACTAGCGAACACAAGGCGGCGAGAATACGAGGAATCGCCTATTGAATAAAGACAAAACTTCTTTACGACGGTAGCTTAGGCGCATTGCAGATGCAGCTTCACTGGGATTTCGTATGGATTTCTTCAAGACTCGGATATGATCTAGTGCACCTGCTTTTGCCCCAATCAACCGATCGTCAAACCACGACTCTTGCGAGGCGGACTTTGGAAAACGTGCTCATCTTCACGGCCACCTACAACGAGGCGGAAAACATCACCGCCTTGGTCAACGAATGCCTAACAGAGATCCCTACGGCTGACATGCTGGTTGTCGATGACCATTCGCCAGATGGCACAGGTCAGATTCTTGACGACCTTGCTGAGCGCTACAATGGCCGCCTCACCGTCGTCCACCGCCCGCGTAAGCTTGGTCTCGGCACAGCCCACAAATTGGCCCTCAAATATGCTCGGCGACACAACTATGCCGCCTTGGTGACCATGGACGCCGATTTTTCTCACAAACCTTCATATCTTCCGCGATTAATCCGTGGCCTGGAGGCGAACGATTTTGTCATCGGCTCTCGATATGCTGAAGGCGGGCACTGCGATTATGGTTTCACCAGAACGTTAATAAGCAAAAGCGCCAATTTCTTCGCCAAACTGCTTCTCGGCCTTCGCCTTCACGAGACTACGACATCCTATCGTGCTTTTTCACGCCGACTGTTGCAGAGTCTGCCAGTCGACGCGATTCGTTCAGAGGGTTACTCCTTCTTTTTTGAAAGTCTGTTCTTTATCGCGCAATCGACGCAGCGCCTGGCCGAAGTGCCGATTCATTTCGAAGATCGCCGCGCTGGCACGTCGAAGATCTCAAAGCGAGAAATCTGTCGTGCCGCGGTTAACCTAGGAAGAATATTTAGCCGTCGGTTACTGGGTAAAACAACGTTTCATGCCCCTGAATTTCCAGAGGAGTCTTGCGATGTTTGCTATAGCCCGTACCATTCCGAGGTGTATGCGGCCACTGCCAAGGATCATTCCAGCGAGCAGTACAATTGCACCAGCGCGCAGCACGCTTCGCATGGCCGCATCGTCCAGTGCCTGGGCTGCGGCCTGGTGTTTACGAGCCCGCGCCTAAAAGATGACCAGATCGCGAAGCTATATACCGACGTAGTCGACACGACCTACGTCGCCAATATCCCTGCCCGGGTCAAGACTTTTTCCTTCAATTTAGCGCGTATTAAGTCCATGTTACCGAAGCGCGGACGCTTGCTAGATGTAGGCTCATACTACGGCGTGTTTCTCAATGTCGCCAAGGGCGAAGGCTTTGATGTGACGGGTATCGAGCCATCGCAAAGTGCGGGAAACTACGCCATCGACACCTATCATGTACCCGTGCATATCGGCGTCCTGGAAACAGCGCCTCTAGATAAAACCCCCTATGATATCGTCACTTCATGGGACGTATTGGAGCACTTTACGTCGCCGATGAAGGAGATGCGGCTCATCAACGATCGCCTCAGGTTGCACGGCACCTTCGCTTTTTCGACACTCAATATCAGCAATTGGTATCCAAAATTACTCGGTGAAAGATGGCCATGGCTGATGGATATGCATCTTTATTATTTCAGCGACTCAATCATTGAGGATATGCTTCAACGGACCGGATTTAAACTGATTCTGCGGGACACCTACTGTCACATCATCACCGTTGACTACTTCCTGCTCAAACTTGATTCGCTTGGCGTACCGCTGACGCGGCCACTTCGCCGCTTGGTTGCTCTGACGCCGCTGAGGGACGTGAAGCTGCCTTTCAGCTTTGGTGATATTCGCCTGTATGTTGCCGAGAAGATCGCCAGCGCAACGGCTAGTGTTCCAGCCGCGCCCCCTGTTCCATCGACGCGCCACAGTTGGGCTAAGTCCGGGGACGTGACCAGCAGCGTCTTGTCAAATGAGCTGATGAGCTAAACGATCAGGGTCCACGGTGGAATTTCGAACCAATGGATGAGCATGAACCATGAAGGTTAGCCTGATCGTCCCGATCTACAATGAGCGGCAGCATCTGGCCGAGTTTCTTCTCAAGGTTGACACGCTCATCCTGCCGATCGACAAGGAATTAGTCCTCGTTGATGACTGCTCCACCGATGGCTCTAGCCAAATCCTAGACGCCTATCCGTTTCAGACCGCCTGCCGAATCATCCATCAACCCTCCAATCAAGGGAAAGGAGCGGCCATCCAGCTCGGCATTAAAGCCGCCACTGGAGATATCATGGGTGTGCAGGATGCTGACTTTGAATATGACATGCGCGACATTAGTGCGCTCCTGAAGCCCTTTATCGAAGACCGCGCTGACGTCGTCTACGGTTCGCGATTTAAAAAATCGAGCGAGCAAGTCCACCGCACCTTTCACTACCTCATCAATCGGCTGCTCACGCTTCTTAGCAATCTTTGCTGTGGCCTCTATTTGACGGATATGGAGACCTGCTATAAGTTCTTTCGCCGCGACGTGCTTACCAACATTCGTCTGGAATCTCGCCGCTTCGGCTTTGAACCTGAAATCACCGCCAAAATCGCCAGATTAAAGCTGCGGATAGTCGAACTTCCTATTTCCTACTATCCCCGCAACTATCTGCAGGGAAAAAAGATCTCATGGAAAGACGGCCTCGCGGCTTTGCGCCACATCGTATACTTCAACTTTTTCTCGCCGACCCGGACCTTCCTCGATACAGATCTACCCAAGCACTACCTACCAAGTGGTGACCATTGGCTGTAATCGATTAAAGCTGTGACCGAAATATCGATGCACGCTCCTTAAGGCTGCGGCCGCCCAGCAAAAGGGCGCTGCATTTGGCAGTTGATCAACCCGGGCAACGTTAAGACATGCTGTCCTCCCCCCGATAGCAGGGCAGGAGGAACGTTATGTCTAAACCGATTTTACGCCTTGGCTGGTTTTGCTGCCTCACCATGCTGCTTTTACCTGAGCAGCGGGCCGTGGCCGGCATCACCGTCTCACCGTATGTGAGCATTAAGTCAACTAAGAGCATCTCGCCGAACGCCAAGGACTCGACCCAGGAGAACTCCAAGGTCAAGCAGCGCCAGGAGATGGGGGTACGCGGATCCCTGACCTTTTTTCGGCTGTTTAGCCTGCAGCTGAGCGTCGGCCAAAGCGTTCTGACAACGACGCAAAAGACTCAGGTAGCCACCGATGAGTATGCGCAGATCAACTATCAAAAAGACCTAAACATGTCGACCAATGACGCTGCCACAGAGATCAAAATCACCGAGACCCAACGCGTGGCCAAGGTGGGAGTCAGTATCGACCCAAGTTTCAGCATTTTTGTGCTGAGAGCTAAGGCCGGCGTCGGCGCCACGCAACGTATCCTAGTCTCTGAAGTCACCGCCCAGCCGAAGGAAACCCACACCTTTGGACCGTTCTACAAGCCCTACGCCGGCGTCGGAGCGGGTATCAGATTTACCCCCTGGATGTACTTCATGGCTGAATATACCTTCGACTACTATGCGTTTCCAAAGCTGCAACCGTTTCAGCGGGAGGTCACGGCAAGCTACGCCGTGGAACTGTGATCTAGGACTTTGGCGACTTAGTTCGAAGCAGCCCCTCTTGGGCCGTGGATGCAATCAAGACCCCGTTCGGAGTGAAAACTTGACCACGGTTAAAGCCTCGGCCGCTGCCGGCGATGGGGCTCTCCATCGCATGTAGGAACCATTCGTCGGCACGAAGCGGACGATGGAACCACATCGAATGATCTAAACTCGCAAGCTGCAGCGTCGGATCCATGAACATCCGACCATGCGGCTGCAGTGCCGTCATTGCTAGGCCAAAGTCCGACGCATAAGCCAGAACCGCTTGGTGAATCATCGGGTCTGCCGGTAGCTTGCCCGCGGCCTTAATCCAAGCGTAGCGGACGGGGGCCCTAGGCGCCAGATTACTGGGCAGCACGGGATCTACCACACGGACCTCGATGGCCCGGTCTGCGGTCAACTTCTCGCGCCGCGACGACGGCAACTGCTGCTGATAGGCCTGCATCAACTGCTGATCACTAGCCAGGCCGTCAGGTCCCGGCACCACGGGCATCGGTGCGACTTGGTGCTCGAGCCCAACCTCCACGTGATGAAACGAGGCCGACATACTAAAGATCGCCAGTCCACCTTGCTTGGCCACCACCCGCCGCGTCGCGAAGCTCTTGCCGGTGCGAATGAGGTCCACCTCATAATATAGCGGCTGAGTCGCATTCCCAGCTCGTAGGAAGTATGCGTGCAGCGAGTGGATCGACTTATCGGGCGCCACCGTTCGACTTGCGGCGACCAGCGCCTGACCAAGAACCTGCCCGCCAAAAAGAATATGAAAGCCGAGATCTAAACTCTGGCCAAGGTAGACCTGCTGTTCAAGCAGCTCAAGATCAAGAATTTTCAAAAGATTCTTAAGTGCTTCGGTCACAAACTGCCCCCGGCGTAAAAAGGCCAAATAATATTTGATACATTGTAATTATAAGTTATGCTTCGGGCAGATCCAACATCACCGACTGCATGGGGCAGATTATGGATAGGTCCTCTAAGCCTAATCGACTTTTTGATATCATGGCAAATCAGGCGACGGCACGACCACTCCATGATTCTCTTGCGGCAAAAGTTGACGGACAGTGGCGTCGCTATTCAAGCCAACAGGTTGTCGAGATCGCTGACGACCTCAGCTTGGGCCTAATGAGCCTCGGCATAGGTCACGGCGACCGCGTGGCGATCATCGCCACCAACTGCCCGGAATGGGCGCTGGTAGACCTCGCCATCCTTCAGCTTGGCGCTGTGGTTGTGCCGGTCTATCCGACTGCTACCGCTGGCGACTACACCTACGCCCTCAATCACTCGGCGACCAAGGTCGCTTTTATTCTAGGCGCACAGGTCCACGCTAAGTTCGCGACGGTGAGAGATGAGTTGTCACACCTGACCCAGGTGTTCTCCTTTGACCAAGGATCAAGCACTGGGAGCATCCAGCACTGGCGCGAGCTTGCAGCGCGCGGCCAGCTTTTGCGGCAAAGCGGCAAAGCGGCTCTGGAGGCGGCAAAAGCTGCGGTCGCCTCATCGGACCTAGCGACGCTGATCTATACGTCAGGCACGACCGGCAGGCCGAAGGGTGTCATGTTGAGCCACGGCAATATTCTCGCCAGCCTCCTATCAGTATCCGAGGTGATGCCACGCCATGGACTGCACCGTGCTTTGAGCTTTTTGCCGCTCTCACACATCCTCGAGCGCAGCACTCTATACTTCTATCAATACAGGGGTGTCGGAGTTTATTTCGCCGAAAGCCTAGAGACGATCATAGCCAATCTGCGCGAGGTGCAGCCACAGGTCATGGTTTCAGTGCCCCGCCTGTTAGAAAAGCTCTACGAACACTTCCTTACTAAAGTCAGCACGCAAACAGGTGCAAAGCGCCGCCTTTACGACTGGGCACTGGCCTTTGCGCAAGCTTACCATCCCGACAAACGGCGCACGGACTACACGCTGCTGCAGCTGAGCATGGCCAGGCGCCACGTGTTTCGCCATTGGTTAAACGACTTAGGCGGACAGATTTCCTTGGCCACAGTTGGTGGTTCGACGCTGCCCCCTCACATCGGGCGCTTCTTCTGGGCGGCCGGCATCGAGGTCCTAGAGGGATATGGCCTGACCGAGAACTCACCGGTCATCACCTCGAATACCCCAGCCCAGCATCGCCTCGGAACCGTCGGAGTGCCCTTACCTGGGATGAATGTAAGGATCCACCAGGAGCCGGACTTTCGCCCCGGCGAGGGCGAGATCCTTGTCAAGGCCCCGACTGTCATGCTTGGCTACTACCTCGATGAAGAGGCAACGGCCAACACCATCGACGCCGATGGCTGGCTACACACAGGAGACATCGGCATCTTTGAACAAGGCGGCTTCCTCAGGATCACCGACCGCAAAAAGGAGATGTTTAAAACATCTGGCGGCAAATACATTGCGCCCTTAGCCCTCGAGAGTAAGTTCAAGGAATCCCCCTTTATCAACCAAATGCTCGTCGTCGGTGAAAACCGTAAATTCCCGGCAGCATTGATTGTCCCTGACTTCCCGTCCCTGCGTGAATGGTGCCGAGAGAATGCCATCGACTATTCAACCCATGAGGACATGACGCGTCATCCTGACGTCTTGAGCTTTTTCGCCGCCGAGATCCGCCGACTAAATCAGCACTTTGGTCACTGGGAGCAAATTAAGGAGTTTCGTCTTCTGGCTACAGAATGGTCGGTCATCAGCGGCGAACTGACGCCAAAACTAAGCTTAAAACGACGCATCATCACGGCTGGCCACGAGGACCTGATCAACAGCATTTATCGCTAACAAGCTGCTGCTTCTACTGGGAGCGGATGATGGTGCAGCTTTCTGACTCTTCGTCGAAGGCGACCAGAGCTTCACCTGACTCAAGCAGGCGAAGGACTTGCTCGATCTTTGCCTCTAACGAATACTCCTGCTCCCCGTAGTCGGTGCCCTCGCGGGTCACAAAACTTTCGATCAGATTGCGCAGAGTCGGCGCTTCAAGCATGGTATGCGGTACAATCATACAACCACTCCTTGTGCACTACACTGCTTCGTGATCGCGGGCCCATATACAGCGGAACGTGTCGCGGGCAATCAGTAACTCCTCGTTGGTCGGGATGACGTAGACCGCCAGACGACTCGAAGCAGTGCTGATCAATGCCTCCCGTCCGATTGCCTGGGCGTTCAACGCAGGATCTAGCTCTACACCAATCCAGCGCAGCCCGTCGCAGATACGCGCTCTGATTTCGGCCGAATTTTCGCCGATTCCCCCAGTAAACACGATAGAGTTTGCGCCGTTGAGTTCGGCTAGGTATGCGCCAATATAGCGGCGCACACGACCGCAGAACAACTCGATGGCCAAGGTCGAGCGCCGGTCTTTATGATCGCGCTCTTCCGCCAGCAGTTCGCGCATGTCATTGGTAAGTCCTGACACACCAAGAAGTCCCGATTGTTTGTTTAAAACACCGAGCAGCTGCTCGAGTGGCATGCCCTCCTTATGCGACAAATATTCGAGAATCGCCGGGTCTAGATCTCCCGACCGCGTCCCCATCACAAGTCCCTCTAGGGGGGTCATGCCCATAGACGTGTCGACTGAAACGCCGCCATCGATCGCACAGGCCGAGCATCCATTTCCAAGGTGCAAGGTCACGATGCGGACGTCTTGCCGGGCTAGCCCTGTTAAAAGGCGGTAGCGATAGGCGACAAAGCGGTGCGAGGTGCCGTGAAAGCCGTAACGGCGGACGCCGTAGCGGCGATAGTACTGATAGGGGAGAGCATAGAGAAAGTTCTTCTCTGGCATGGTGGCGTGGAATGCGGTGTCAAAGACGGCTACCTGAGGCACCGATGGACCCAGAATCGCGGTGGCTGCCCGAATGCCGTCCAAATTGGCGGGATTATGCAGCGGCGCCAGCTCGATACAGTCCTCGATGGCTTTGATACCCGCCGTATCTAGTAGCAACGATTGTGTCAATTTCTCGCCGCCGTGCACCACACGGTGACCGACGGCATGGATATCAGCGCGACTATTAATCGTGGGGATGTCACTATCCGGCGCGATCAACCATTGGCAAAGCCACTCTATGGCACCTCGGTGATCTCGCAGGGGGAGCGCCAACTTAGTGACGGCGCCGCCCTGTCGAATAAGGCTAATTAAGCTTTGGCTGCCGATCCGCTCTATCACTCCCCTGGCTAGCAAAAGGTCCGTGTCGGCATCGATCCGCGCCAAATCGGTATCGATGAGTTGAAACTTTAGAGACGAACTACCGCAGTTTAAAATGAGAATATTCACGTCAGGCCCACCGGCGAGGCACCGGCTTGTGCCTCACCGCCATAAATGATTGGGAACCATTGGTTCAAGACCCTTAACCTAGCAGCTTCTCGATCTTTGCAGCAAGATCCTCGGGCTTATCAGCAGACTGGAAGCGCTCGACCACTTCCCCTTGGCGGTTGACCAGCACTTTGGCAAAGTTCCATTTCACCGCCTCAAGTGCGGGCAATGAGCCGTGGGCTTGCTTGAGAAATTGATAGACTGGGTGGGTTTTTGCGCCATTGACGTCAATCTTGCTAAACAGCGGAAAGCTCACTGGATAGTTGACGCTACAAAACGTCTTAATTTCGGCTTCAGTCCCTGGCTCCTGGCCACCAAACTGGTTGCAAGGAAAGCCTAGGATCACCAATCCACGCTCAGCAAAATCTTTATATAACTTTTCAAGACCAGTATACTGAGACGTGTAGCCGCATTTGCTTGCCACGTTGACGACTAGAACCACTTTACCTTGGTAGGTCGACATTGGGACCACCTTGTGGTCAACCGACTCTGCCGACAGCTCGTAGAATTTTGTTGTGCTAGGCATTGTGTATCGCTCCTTCGGGGTAAAAACGCTGGGTTACAACGGACTTCGACCATACCCGCGGCGCCGCCCTCAAAGCAACCTCGCAGCGTCCCAGTAGCACTTAAGATCCTGCAATGCCGGAGATTTAGGCTCACGCCTGAAGTCAGAACTTTTTACCGTGGAAGCTGCGAAAAACTGGTATAGGTGGCGGCCAAAGCCGTCTTGTTCGGCGACTAGGTAAAAGGTGAGACTCGGACATGCCGCTAACGCAACCCACCCATTTGGTCCTGACTCGGCCAGGTTATGCCAACCTCCTCATTGAAGAGTTTCAAGATCGCTGGCAACTAAGCGGTACCGCAGTAGGGAAGGCGGCTGTGACCTTCACTTGCAAGACCCCCATGCCGGCATTGGACGAGTCGATTTTTGCCAGGCAGTACCTACCCATGCCGAGCTTTTTTCATGGCAGCGCCCTGCAGCCGACGGTTGATTTCCTGGTTAAAAAAATCGCCGTGATGAGCAAGCGCACCAATCGCCAGAGCGGTCGCTGGACGCTCCACACCTTCGCCTTAGATGATGATGCCGCGACACAGCGCGCGATCGCACTAGAGAAGGCCCTGCTAACGGCCATTAAAGCGACGTTGCCGACGTTTTATCAACGCCATATCGCCGCGGCTGATCTCGCCAAGGAAGCGCCAAAGAGTGATGACATCCTGGTCCAGGTGTTTGTCGCTTCAGAGGAAGAGCTCTGGCTGTCATTAGCTAGCTTTGCCAGCAAGGTATCGCCTTATATCGGCGGCAATCTACGCATGCGCGAACGCAGTGGCGCCCCCTCACGCAGCGCCCGGAAGCTGGAAGAGGCATTCGTCGTGCTCGGTCGAAGCCCCGCACCAGACGAACTTGCCGTCGATCTTGGCGCCGCGCCCGGTGGCTGGACCTTTACCCTTGCAAGGCACGGTGCGCTAGTCACAGCCGTGGACCATGGAGCCCTAGATTTACCGAAGAACCCCGCGATCAGCGCCCGCATCACGCATCTGCACAAGGACGGCCTGACCTACAAACCAGTACAGCCGGTGGACTGGCTCTGCTGCGACATGCTGGTCGGCTCGCGCGAAACCTTGCGCATCCTCGGTGAGTGGCTGGAGCAGCAGCTAATGCAATGTTTTGTCGTCAATGTCAAATTACCGCAGGCAAAACCATGGCCTATCCTCAAGGAGGCTCTGGCCCTGCTGCAGCAGCACGACTGGCCGGTCATGAAAATCAAGCATCTCTATCATGATCGGCGGGAAGTGACGTTGATGGGGCGACGCACACCCTGATCCAATGTCCGCCTGAGAAGCGAACATGACCCTGCCGCGAACTGGAAAGCCGTGCTAGAAGTCTGATGTTGCCGATTCTATGCGCCCAAATCTCCCGTGGATGATGTCTTTGGACCTGACCGAGCAAAACCAACAGGCCCTGCGCATTCTGCGTTCCACCTTTGGCTATCCAGCCTTTCGCGGTGCCCAAGCGGAAGTGATCGAGCACCTCGTCGGTGGCCACGATGCCTTGGTGCTCATGCCTACAGGGGGCGGCAAGTCTCTTTGCTACCAGATCCCTGCACTGGTGCGACATGGTACCGGCGTGATCGTATCTCCTCTGATCGCCCTGATGCAAAATCAGGTCGATCGTTTGCGCGAGGTTGGGCTGCGCGCAGAGTTTCTCAATTCGACCCTTAGCGTCGCCGCCTCGGCCCAGGTTCAACGTCGCCTGATCGCGGGCGATATCGATCTGCTATACGTCGCACCCGAACGCCTGCTGATGCCCGACACCCTGGCCTTGCTGCACCGCATTGAGGTGTCTCTATTTGCTGTCGATGAAGCCCATTGCATCTCCCAATGGGGCCACGATTTTCGCAAAGATTACCTTGGTTTAGGCAGTCTAGCCGAAGAATTTCCGGCAGTCCCACGGGTGGCGTTAACGGCGACTGCTGACGAACGCACACGCCAAGAGATCGTGGCACGGCTTCGCCTTCGTCATTGCAAAACCTTCGTCAGCAGCTTCAACCGACCCAATATCCACTACCGCATCGCCGAGAAGCGCCAACCCAAGGAACAGCTCCTTGAGTTTCTAAACCAGGAGCACCCCGCAGACGCCGGCATAGTCTACGCATCGACACGTAACGAAGTGGAAGCCACCGCGTCCTGGTTAAGCAGCCACGGACGTCCCGCTATCCCTTACCACGCCGGTCTACCGGTCCTGACCAGGCAGCGAAACCTTGAGTGCTTCCTTCGCGAAGAGGGTGTCATTGTCGTAGCAACCATCGCCTTTGGCATGGGCATCGACAAGCCCGACGTGCGCTTTGTGGCGCACATGGGCCTACCGAAAAATCTCGAAGCCTACTACCAAGAAACCGGCCGCGCTGGGCGCGATGGCCTCCCGGCCAATGCCTGGATGATCTATGGAGTGCGGGACGTCATCTTGCTGCGCCAACTGCTCGATGGTGGCGACGGGGGCGAAGAGTTCAAGCGCATCGAGAAGCAAAAAATCCAGGCCATGCTCGGCTACTGTGAGGGCACGGGCTGTCGGCGCCAGGCCTTGCTACGCTATTTCGGCGAGATCATGCCCACCCCTTGTGGCAATTGCGACTCCTGTTTAACACCGGTGGCAACTTGGGATGCCTCGGTCCCAGCGCAAATGGCACTGTCTTGTGTTTACCGCACCGGCCAGCGCTTTGGCGTCAACCATGTCATCGATGTGCTGCTCGGTGCCACCAACCCGCGCCTTTTAGCTCTCGGGCACGACCGCCTATCGACCTACGGCATAGGTCAAATGCACAGCGAAACGCTGTGGCGCTCGATCTTTCGCCAGCTCATCGCCACAGGACTAGCCCGAGTCGACGAGCACGGGTCGATTCTGCTCGACCCCACTTCTGGGCCTCTACTTCGCGGCCAACAAACCCTGCACCTACGCTTTGAACCTGACCTGCCGACGGTCAAGCGCAAAGCCAAGCGGGTGAAGCGAGCTGGGGCGACGGCTACAAATCATGCTAGCACGCCGACACGCGACGCCACTGGCACACCGAGCATGGACCGACTTAGGGAGGCATTGGCGAGCCACCGCCGCGAGCTAGCCCGCAGCAAAAACCTGCCATCGTATTGCATATTGCAGAACGCAACCCTTGACGCCATGGCCCGCCAACGCCCCCAAACCCTGGCGCAGCTTCGTAATATTCCCGGCATCGGCGACGTCAAGCTCGAAAAGTACGGCGCCTCGTTTCTGGAAATCATCCAGTCTTCGCCATAGCCAGGTTAACCTGCACCCTGCTCAGGGCCCTGTAATGGCCTGATGCAGTTGACGTAGCTGTTCCTGACTCCGCCAATCGCGAATGGATTCCAACTCGCTAAGTGCCTGCGCTTTGAGGCCTCGGTGCGCCAACACCTTAACCAGCGCTATGCGTCCGTCGAGCCGCTCAGGCGCCGCCACTACGGCCGCCTGATAGGCGGCAATGGCTTGGTCCCAGTCGCCTAAAGAAGCATAAGCAAACCCCAGATTCATCCGGTGGGAAAAATCATGCGGGGCCTTTTCCACCGCGACCTTAAACTGTTCGACTGAGTCGCTATGTCGCCCTAGATCGCTATAGGCCAAGCCTAGACTCTGACGCCACTCCGGCTTTTCCGGTTGCTGCCGCACCGCAAGCTCAAGTTCGACCAGCGCCGCTTCGAGTTGCCCGCTTACTCTCAAGGCCTCGCCCAACCCACCATGTACCGCCGTCAGCTGTGGCGCTAGCTCGCTGGCAATGCGGTACTCAACAATGGCCCCCGGAGCATCGCCCTGCGCCCGCAAAAGGTCCGCCTTGAGCCAATGCCCTTGAGCGAAGCCTGGTAGCCAATGGATCGCCGCCTGGACTTGGACCAACGCTTCATCCCGCCGCGATAGAGACGCGAACACCTGAGCGAGATTGTAGGCAATGCCGCCAAGGACGTCGGCATTCGCCTTCTGCAGACCGGCGTCTCTAAGAGCGCTTTCGTAGTGCTGCGCCGCAAGCTCAAGTTTGCCCCGATCGTGCTCAATCATTCCTAAATTGTTTTGCGCAAGAAATGCCGTCGGATTCGTCGAGATCGTCGCCCGCCACATCGCCTCTTCAGAGGTGAATATCATGGCTCTTTGCCACGACAGAGAGGAAAGAGTCGCAAGACCCAAGGTCACCACAGCAAACCTCAGGACCTTCATTGGCGCGCTTTGCCCGCCTAAGGATAAGAGATGATCCAGACCTAGGACCACCCCTAAGATTGGTCCGATGATCGATAAATACTGCCAATGATCCGCAACAAATGCATAACGCATGAACGAAATGTCGACAAATCCTAAGCACGGCACCAGCATGATCACCATATAGCCGAGACAAGCGGCGATCAGTCGACTGCCCCACCAGCGCCATGAGGCGGCAAGACACACTGCAACGAGTGCCATGGATAAAAAAGGCAGCCAAAACTCTATCCCAGATGATGGCGCATTCCACCTCGCGTAAATGACGCTCAAGTCGGTCGGAAGCACAGCCTTGCCCAGATAAAAGCCCAGCGCCTTCGCCGCGACCCATAGTCGACTGGCCATGCCGTCCGTACGAGCCGCAGCACGTGCTCCGGTATGCAGTAGCTTGGCCCAGAAGCTTAAGCCGCCAAAAAAACCCGCTAGCCCGGCCAATCCAGCCACCGCATATGCCGCACGAAGCCGGGAGAAGCTATCCTGTGGGGCAAGCCATAACCCGCCCACCAATGCGACGGGCAGTAGCACGGCGCTTGATTTAGCGGTCATCGACAAGCCGAACAAAAGCCAAGATATTGCTATAAAGCATCGTGGATGTCGCTCACCCCGCGCAATGGCGCGCAGCAAGGCATAAAGACTTGCAAACATCAGGCAAGCACAAAGACTGGTCTTTTGTTGAAAGATCCATGCCGCCACCTCCGTATTTACCGGGTGCACGATAAATACTGCTGCGGCTACCCAGGCGGGTCCGAAGGTACCACGACCCCCCGCACCAAGAAGCTTGAGGCAACGCCATATACCGAAGCCAGTCGCAGTATGTAACGCCACTGCGACGACATGATAGCCAAGGGTCTCATTGCCAAAGCAGAGCCGTTCAAGCCAATAGAGACTATAGGAAAGGGGCCAATAGTCCTCTGCCGCAAAAGAAAGCCAAATGGCCCTCAGACCACCGGGACTATTGACCAAGGGGTGATCACGGACAAAAGTCAGGTCGTCCCAAATAAACTGACCATGCAGGACGGGCCACGCCGTAAAGAACGCTAAAGACACCAGCAAAGCCAGTGCCGCCCGTTCCATCCAGCATGCAGCATTGGCTCGACTCAAGAGGCTCCAAACCAAACGGCGCGGCCGAAGCCGCCGCCTAGTTCGACTCTGGGACCGTAACCGCGTCCCAGACGCTGTAGGTCGGATTAGTCAATGCGTTAAAGGCGCTGATACTCGTTGGCTCCAAGTACTTGCTGGTGTCGTTGTTGGACGCATGACGCGATTTCGAGATCTTTTCGTAGATGATTTTACGCGCTCGATTGATATTTCCAAGCGGCTGATGCTCGGCTATTGCATGCCAAGGTTGAAACGACAGGTTGTCGCAATAGTTGAGCTTCTCATCAGTGAGAAAGGTCTGCTTTGGAATAACAATCGTCGCAAATTTGGTGAAAAGATTTGGGTCACCACCCCAATCGCTCATGCCGTTTTCTACTTCGTAGCCGGCGCCATCACGATAGAACTGGTACAAAAATTCAAAACAGAGATCACCTTTGTTCAGTCGCTGCTGGAGGTCGTTGCGGAGCTCGGATTCGCCGCCATCGAGCGGCGTGTGTCCGACAGCGGAGCAAGGACGACTGCTAAACTTCACCGGAGTGTTGATGTTCTTTCCTTTTAGCAGATATGGCACCATGCTGAAAAACTGCATTTCGGGCAGGCCCTTGCCATTGTCCGGATTACCACTACTTAAGTCGAGTACCGCTTTGAGCTCCAAGGCATGAGTAATCGGCGATTCTCGCAGAAAACCGAATATGCTTAATGGGTTAAGCTTAATCCTGGCGATCCCAGCAAAGTCATGAGTATCCTTGGCCGGAAAGGTTCGACCATCGATTTGCAGGAAATCATGTGTCACGGCATTAGGCTGATCGTCGAGCAACTTCGTGCCCCCGACACCAAAGATCTTAATAGCCATACCACGAGCGTCTGGGGTGTGATCGCCAACGGGCCCGAGAGAACTAGAGAAGCGAATAATAGCGTCATACTTTTTACCTGGCTCCGTGAATACGCCGGTTCGGTAGATCGCAGGCAGATTGGGATCCACGGTAAATGTTGCCGCCACACAGCCGATGCCGCGTGGATGGGCGTCGCGAAAAACCCTTTTGCCTTTGTCGGTAAATTCGCGTTTCATCAACTCTAATAAATCGTCCCCCGATCGGTTTGCTTCGCCGACTTCGTCCGTGGCCAAGCTTTCCCATGGGGTCAAAGGCAATTGAGCAGCCGAGGCGCGGCCACCGACTAAACTAAACCACAAACCGCCTACTATCAGGGTCATCCTTATCATGATACCGCGCTCCTCGAGGTTGATCTTTGCGTTCATGGACATCAGGGACTGCGCATGTCGAGCTAATGTGGTTGCTTATAGGACCTCTCGAGGATCTGTCGAACCGTTGGATAGGCGGCGGCGCAATCGACCGTATTAGCCACTTTCAGCAACTCTGCCTTGGACACTTTGCCTGTCTTCGGATCGTTCAGCTCTTTTTGGCAAGCCGCAGTCCATTCCTGCAAGGTCATCATCGCCGCCGCGTCGAAGGGAACGCTTTGGGCGCTGCTTTGGGCCGTCGTTTTGCATGCGCCCGTCATCAAGACAGGCCCAAGAAAAGCACATAGAACCAAACTTTTCATGCGAGACCTCATGGTCATTACCCTTCCTTCCAGAAACAGTCCGACAAAGGAGCGTGGCAGCCGGGGTAAAATATTGAACACATTCGTAATTATGATCTAGACCAAAGTCATTTGCAAACACCGCCCGCGGGCGGCACCAGCACAGCGACTGGACCCTACGGTCCAATCCCGAAAGGTCCGAATCCGCCTTCATCTCGCCCTCCGAAGGGTTGTATGCATCGAATAAAGAGGATAAAAGACGATGGCTAGCTTGCAAACGCTCTCCAATAGGATTCTTAACCATGACCGTATTCAAACCTGGCGTGCTCTATGGCGATGATCTCAAACGCCTCTACCAACATGCCAAAGAGCATCGCTACGCACTCCCGGCAGCCAACGTAACGGGAACTAACACCGCCAACAGCGCGCTTGAAACGGCAAGGCGCTTACAATCACCGATCGTCATTCAGTTTTCCCATGGTGGTTCACAATTCTACGCTGGTAAAGGCCTGCCAAACGATGGTCAACAAGCGGCCATCCTCGGCGCTATCTCAGGCGCTCAGCACGTCCATCTGCTTGCTGAACACTACGGTGTCAGCGTCGTCTTGCACACGGACCACGCCGCGCGCAAACTACTGCCGTGGATCGACGGCCTCCTCGACGCCGGCGAAAAATACCACCGCGTTCATGGCAAACCGCTGTTTAGCTCGCATATGCTCGATCTATCTGAAGATGATCTAAAGGATAATATCAGTACCTGTGCGAGCTATCTAAAACGCATGGACAAGATCGGCACCTCGATCGAGATCGAACTTGGCGTCACCGGCGGCGAGGAGGATGGTGTTGACCACTCCGGGATCGACAGTTCGCGCCTATATACGCAACCTCAAGACGTATGCTTTGCCTATGATGAGCTGTCAAAAGTCAGCAGCCACTTCACCGTCGCGGCCTCCTTCGGCAATGTCCACGGTGTCTACAAACCGGGCAACGTGCAGCTGACTCCAGTCATTTTAAAAAATTCGCAGGATTATATCGCTGGCGAAAGGCGCACCGGCCCAAGGCCCGTGGACTTCGTCTTTCACGGCGGCTCAGGCTCGACCGCCGCTGAAATCAAAGAGGCGATCTCTTACGGAGTCGTCAAAATGAACATCGACACCGATCTGCAATGGGCGTTTTGGGACGGGATCAAAAACTACTACACAGGCAAGAGCGCCTACCTGCAGTCACAGATTGGCAACCCCGACGGCAGTGATCAGCCGAACAAAAAGCATTATGATCCGCGGGTGTGGCTGCGCCAAGGTGAGCAGGAGTTTAGTAAGCGGCTAGAGCAGGCGTTTCGCGAGTTGAACTGCGTTAATCGCAATGTGTAGAACGTTCTCTCTACCACTGGATGAAGCGGGTGACGCCCGACCGAGCGAATACCCCTGACCCGATATCAACAGACCGCAAGATGTTCAAGGCCCAGCTTGAGAGCAAAGAGGTGCTCGACCTTTGCTCCATCGCGTCCTTGAATTCTTGGCTGACCGAGGACGATTATTCGCGTTGTCGCGAGCTAGGTCGTTGGCTACTCAACGCCGGGGTTGGCTTCCTTCTCGCCCCGTCGGCGCGAAAAAAAGGCGGCGTTTGTGTCCCTACTTTCGTAGCTACGGCGATTCGCAATGAACAACCCCTCTACCTCCTTCGCTACTGGTTATCCCCAGGAGCTGACAAGGCCATCGCGTTGCGCTCGGCAGAATAACAGCCGCATCTGGCTGGTGCAAACTGCGGCCAGGTCCTAGTCCATCTGGCCTTCCGTCCGGACGAATGTTTGTTGGATTCCCTAGTTCGGTTAAAATATCCCAGCTATTCCCGAGCGGTCTTCCGTAATCACATTGGCGCAAATCCTGCATTGCCGCTCGAGTCTGTTTATTAAACTAACGGAGGAAGGCATGAATCAGGTTTTCAAGATGACGGTTTTAGTTGCAGGGCTTCTCGCAGTGACTAGACCAGCGGCCGCAATAGGGGGATTTATTGGGCACGCTGGGGGAGTCATTGCCGATGCGGTCCATGAAGCTGGCGGTGTGTTGTCAGATGCAGCCCATGAAGCTGGCGGTATGGCGGCCGGCGTCTATCACGACGTATCGGGTGCTGTCTCTTCTGGTACGATTAGCGCCGGATCCGGCGTTTATATGCCCGACGGCGCGCTCATGACTTATGAGCAAGTCGGCGCGGCGCTATCGACCGCGGGCGAAAGCCAAGACTGGTTGATGGACTCAGCTTGTGCAGCGGGCGTTGGGGGCACTGTAGCTGGTGGCATGGTCTGCGGTGGTTGCATAGGCGGTTCTACACTGAGCGCGGGCATGACCGCGGTTTTGTGTGCAGAGCCCTGTGGCGTCACGGCGGCTTCCCTGGTAACGGCTCTGAAGACCTGCAAGATATAAAGGACAACTCAATGAAACGTCTTAGCACATTGATACTATTATTAGTTTTGTATGCTGCCCCGTCTTATAGTGCAGAGTCGAGCAACCGATTTGGTGTCCAGGTCTACTCGATCGACGGTGTTTCCGATGTGAGAGCCAGCTACGAGAGGTTACTTGATTACGAGCAGCTGCCGGATAGCAAAGGTGTCTACGGAGTAGAGCTCGGCGCTAGGAGCGAAGATGGCCATGGCAAGACTTCCCAGACGCGTTCAGAACTAGTCGCATTTTTTGGCGCACAAAAAGCGTCGGGATTCTTGTTCCACATCGGCGGCGGCTACGAATGCGACCATCACTGTGGACATGGTTTTGGCTTTCTTTCCGACCGCGTTGGTTTAATCAACTGCAGCGGCAAGTCTTGCATGTCTTTTGGGGTGGATCTAAAGTTCAACTTCAAAAACGAGGATCTACCCAACCAGACGAGGTCGAATCAGCAGCTGTCGCTAAATCCTTATGTAGGCTTCTACTTCTAATGCCTCGTATGCAGAATGGGCCCACTCATGTCGAAGAGTGGCTTGAGGTCATACTGCTTCACGACATCATGATCAAAGGTGTAGACGAGCTCAAACGTCGGCGTCGGCACGACCTTTTTAATCTTCCGTAATTCCCATTTAGCATCACTCATTTTGTCACTCCATTCCTGGAATCCGCTGAAGAGGTTCGTGCGCCGTCGCATGGTCCCAATTACGTCGTAAGGCACTCCGATTTTTCTTTTCCCACGCCTGCACAAGCTTTTTCGCACTGTCGGCCAGGACCCAGCCGGAATGCGAACCCACTCTTGGTTAGTGAGCGCTGCTCGTCCGTTGCAAAGTTGCTTTTGAAACAACCCCTTAGAACCCAACCCACTGAAAGAAAAGAGAAATTGTTGAGTGATGCCTCCATGTTTGGTATAGTGGCCCCCAATGGGGGAGGGGCGCGCCATGGCAAAGCTGGCGGGGGCCATCGACCGAGCGATCGGTAAGGACCCGATCGGCTTGGCTGCCCTGGCTTCCCTTTGAAGGAAGCCGGTAACGATCAGGGGGCAGCAATTCGTCATTCAGCATCTGGCCAGGGAGGGCTGGTAGCCTGTGTAAGCCGCCGCTGATTAGTCGCGATGAGGACCTTCTAGTCACACAGGTGATCGAGCTGCGGCGGTTGGCGGGCAAAGTCCGCTTTACTAACTCTGTCGGCCAAGCCCAGGCGGTGTCGCAGAACGTCTAATCATGCTGCTGCTATCACCGGACTGGACGCCATGATTTGGCGCCGACACGATAGCAGTGTTACATCAGGCTTGATCTGCGGATTGGCCTTGGCAGCTTTAGCAGGGTACTTGGGGGACTACGCCCCCAGCCATTCGCGACGGACACAAAATATTGGCAAGGTATTGCCGTTACCTTGATTGGCGGCGACCGTAATTGGCCTAATTACGGTCATTCGGTTCTCTGCGGCACTTGCAGGAGACGCAGCTTTGAACAAGCGCATTTTCCTTGGTTTACTGGTCCTGCAGTGATACCTCCCTGCCCGAATAATTTTTGGCAGGGGGGTGACGGTGACAAGCATTCCGGACAACTATTACGGCTGGTGGCGCATCACCAGCACCGAAACCTGGAGTGATGATGGGCTTGATATCCTTGGTCTGGCTCTCCTCTCTTTGACTGGTGACGACGACCGCCTTCGCATGCACTGCCTGCTAGCTGAGCTTGAGGCTCATCAAACAAAGACCGGCGTGTCTTTCACCTGGAGTGGAGCATGGGAGTTCGACCAAATGACTGGCAGCGGGCGCGTCAGACTTGGCAAGGACGGCCGGTTGAAAGGGACTATCAAGATTAAGAACGGCGACAGCAGTACCTTTGTCGCAGAAAGAGCGCCGCCGCCAGCCACTGCCATTCCCGAACCACCATCCTACCGCGACAAGTGGCGTCGCCGGTGGTAGTAAGCAGCAGTTCTTAAGCCGCCGACTTTTTGATGCGCTTGACATCTTTGGCTTCCAGGTAGATTAGGTCAGCGCAAATGTCGAAGCCATTGGGCCACGTAGGAACGCCCATCTCCAGGAATACTTTCTTGAAGAAAGTAATCTTCCGCAGCGGTTCAAGCATGGGTCCACTCATGTCGAAGAGTGGCTTGAGGTCATACTGCTTCACGACATCATTATCAAAGGTGCAGACGAGCTCAAACGTCGACGTCGGCACTACCTTTTTAATCTTCCGTAATTCCCACTTAGCTGTGCTCATTTTGCTTACTCCATTCCTGGAATCCGCTGAAGCGGTTGGTGCGCCGCCGCACGGTCCCAATTGCGTCGCAAGGCACTCCGATTTTTCTTTTCCCATGCCTGCACGAGCTTTTTCGCACTGTGCGGCAGCTCACCAGCTAATAACTTTCCAGTACCAATTTCAAACGCGGCCTGGAACCCCTGATACTCAGCGTGGAAATGCGGCGGGTTGTGGTCGCCAAAGTTCAGGCGAATGATGATGCCATAAAATACAGATATAATTGGCAATCAGAGCCTCCTGGACATCTCCCGCTGGACAGTAGATGTACCATGATATCCTACCTAGGTCAGCCCACCATCCAATCGCAGTCCCCCAAACGCCAAGAGGCCCCCTCTCGGAAGCCTCTTCGCTATCTTCATGCAGAACTCAAAAAACGGTTCTACACCGGTGATTATGGCGTCCCCAGGGGGATTTGAACCCCCGTCGCTGCCGTGAAAGGGCAGTGTCCTGGGCCAGGCTAGACGATGGGGACGTCTATAGAAACAAACTTGGTCTGGTGAGCCGTGATGGATTCGAACCATCGACCCGTACATTAAAAGTGTACTGCTCTACCAACTGAGCTAACGGCCCGTAATACTGCCAAAACTTTCGCTTTGTCACTACGGTTCGACCAAGGGAGGACTCGTTGTACAGTGACCCCCCCTAGGTGTCAACATTTTATCTCGCACTTTCTGCCGCCAATGGTGACCCCTTCTTCGTCTGCTCGTGAATTGCTTTTTTAAATCTCCTGGCCTAGACTGCCCCGGTCCTGAAAGGATGCTAAGTTCTTTCAGCCAGCGCTTTCATTTGCTTCGATTCGGACGCACGAGCCATGACTGTCATCAAGCGTAGCCGCCAAGATTCCAGTGCCGACCTCATTGCAGCCATTGATGCGCTCGTGCCCTTGCTGCGCGATCAAAAGGAAGCAGAGGCCGCCGATGCCCTCGTGGCCGCCGCCGCCGCACTCAAGAGCTCCAAGGCCCTCAGCGATGGCCACAAGGCGGCCGTTAACGCCATCGTCGATGCATTCGAAGGGGACCACGAGCTGATCTCCTATACGTTTCAGCGCAACGAGGGCGGACATCAGTGGACCGAGGTTGAAGAGTTGTCGCAAGCAAGCTCGCGCGTCATCAGCCTAGCTCGACGCATGCAGTAAGACCTCAATGCACGTGCATTGGAGCGATCCGGTTTTTTATGCGCTGATCTCGATTTATGCACTTGCCGTCTATAATTGCATCAAGGTCCTGGGCAACCGCACCTCGGCCGGTGCGTCGATCGCATGGATCTTGCTGCACTTGACGGTGCCGTATGTCGCCGTGCCGCTCTACTACTTACTCGGCGACTTTCGCATTCGCGGCTACGTTAGGCGGCACCGAGCCGCACAGCAGCGGATCGATGACACTGGAGTCTCTCCGCTGCTTGAGGCAGCGCCAAAAACGTCCGACTTAGCGCCGTCACTTCAGACCAACTACCACTCTTTTCACCATGTGTTTCGGCAATTTGGCTCGGCCTTCGTGCCACAGCACGGCGACGTCGAGCTGCTGGTCGATGGCCAGGCGACCTTTAAAGCGATCTTTGCCGCTATTAGTTCGGCCAAGAGTTACATCATCGTCCAATACTACATCGTCCGGTCGGATCGCTTAGGCCTTGAGCTCAAGCGACTGCTTAGCGAACGGGCAAAGCAAGGCATCACCGTCTACATGCTCTATGACGATATGGGCTCGTTTTGGTTATCGCGCAAATATATCCGCGATCTGCGCAAAGCCGGCGTCAAAGTGGAGCGCTTCCTGCCGATTACCGGCTTCAAGCGGGCCTTTCAGGTCAACTTTCGCAATCATCGCAAGTTAGTGGTGGTCGATGGTCAAGTCGCCTTTACCGGGGGCCTCAATATCGGCGAAGAGTACGCGGCCAAGCGTTCGATCAAATTGCGCCAGCGTTACTGGCGTGACACCCATCTGCGGCTGACGGGTGGGCTCGTAGCGCAGATGGAGGACGTCTTTTTCGAAGATTGGTATTTCTCGACCAAAGAACTCATCGATCTTGCTCAACTCGATACGACTTCTGGCAAAAGGCCAAAGCTAGCAATGGCTAAGCCGTCGCAGCAACCTGTTGCTGCCCGGCCACCCAGAAAGGTGCTGCAGCTGATTCCCACTGGTCCTACTGACGCCACCGTGATTAGCCTGCTGTTCGTCATCCAGATGATCAATGCCGCCAAGGTGCGCCTGTGGATAGCCACCCCGTATCTGGTGCCGGACTCGTCACTGATCCGCGCCTTGGAATTGGCGGCGCTGCGCGGAGTCGACGTTCGACTGATGATTCCGCGTACCTCTGACAGCTTGGTGATGCAATGGGTATCGATCTCCTACGCCAAAGAAATGAAGAGCCGCGGCATTCAAATTCTGTTGTATGTCAAAGGCTTCATGCATCAGAAGGTGTTCCTAGTCGATCACGGACTCGCAGCCATCGGCACGATGAACGTCGACAACCGGGCCATGTTCCTTAACTTTGAGATGATGGTCCTGATCCACGACGAAGCCTTCAATCAGCAGGTGGCGGAGATGCTGCAGACCGATTTCTCAACCTGCCGCCCCCTAACGCGCAAAACCGGCCGTTTTCGCCGCTATCTCGAGACGCTGCGTGGTAATGCCGCTAGCTTGCTCGCGCCCATGCTGTAACTATGGCCATCAAATACAGCTAGTTACATTTTCGCGGCACGTGCTCATCGGTGCGGGCCCTGAGCAGCATCGAAGAATAGCCAAGGTTTACCCCTGACTCAATGGTGCCGCCTTGAATGTCGGCCAGCTAATTGATAGAAAGCCGAAGCGGCTCTATCTGAGCGAAGGCCAATCAGGCCCCGGACCTGTCCCTCAAGAGTTGGGGACTTGCCGGAGCAGAAACCCGCGAGAGGGCCAATGACCCAGACCAGTAAAGCCAGTGTGATCGTGACCTGGGACCGAGCAGGTATCGAAGCCCTGACCGACACCTGCGGCCCAGCCGCCGCAAGTTGGCTGTCGGCCCATGGTTTTGCCGTCGGTCCCATCGAGGTCGTCGCGTCCGAGTGGTCCGACTTAAGTGCGGCATTGACCCGGGCAGTAGCGAATGGCCAACACTTAGTGACCATCTGCGGGGGTGTCGGGCTGGGGGTCAAGGATATCTCCCCCCAGGTCGTAGAGAAGATGAGTGACTACGCCATTCCTGGTTTAGGCGAATTATGGCGCCGCGAGAGTTTGAAATACTCCCTGAGCTCCTACCTGAGCCGAAGCGGCGGTTGGGTTAAAGATGGCACGCTGCTCCTCGCCATACCGGGAAGCGCTAAGGCTGCGGTTGAGTACCTTGGCATCGTCGGTGATGTACTACCTCTTGCGCTCAAAGGACTGCGTTTTAGCCACGATCACCATAGTGAAACAGTGGAGGGCCATGCATAGCGGTCACGTGGGACAGGGACGGGTGATCATTTGACGGGCCATCCAAAACATTTAGCGCCCCGGAAGTTCCACTAGGATTCTAGACAAATTCCGGCTTAGACACGGGTCGAAGCCATCATCGTTTGACGACAGCGGACGGATAAGCCATTGGAAGAAGACCAAGTCAACATCGATCTCCCATCAGTGATTACCACCAAGCAAAGGGTCTTGCAGGCCCGCGGCCAAGAGGTGCCCCTCGACTATTTCCTTTATTCTTGCCTGGAGCGCGAGCGCCTGGAAAAAGCCACCATAGGTGACAGCCAGCCGCACATTGCCTGGCCGCTTCTGCCCAAGGTCGGCGAGGGGGGGCCTGTGGCGGCCCTGGAGGGGCCTGACTTGGGCGCCCTAACGAAGAGCCTGCTGACCTGGTACCAAGAGACTTTTCCTGAGCTCTCCGAAGACAAGGCCGTAGACCACGAGCATCTACTAAAGGTCGCTCCACCGGTGGTTGGACTCGCGCGCGACCTAGCACGACTTTATCTAGAAAAGACCAAGGCGAAGCTGCCTGCATTCGACAAACGCGCTCAACCCGAAGCTGTTTGGGGCGATATTGAAAGCGCACTGAAGCAGTTCTTCCCAAAAATCCAGCATATGATCTTGCGCTACATTCAGTGGACCCATGCGGCAGAGGTCAAAGAAGTCTTTGAGCCCGGCAGCCGCCCTCCGGTCGGCCGCTTTGCCCCGCCTCCATTACCCCGGACCTTGGGTAACCGCGATGGAGGAAGACCAGATCGTGGAGGCAGACCTGACCGCGGACCACGCAGCGATGCACCGCGTGCCCATGTCGCTCAGGACACCGCCGAACCCAAGGGACGCGAACCTGCCCCCCATGGCGGCAATAACCAAGACCGGGGCGGCCGACCAACACCGTCCGACCGAGGCGGCCGACCAACACCATCCGACCGGGGCGGAAGGCCGCCGCGCCGCGAAGGTGGTAGGCCCCCGCGCTCAGCTCATCCTGAAGGCGAAGAACAGACAGCTCGCCTCACCGTCGTCGCTCTCGCCGAAGTCGACCAAGCCATTGCCGAACTGCAAAGCGATGGCTCCAGGCAAGACCTCACGCTTAAGCCGACCAATAGCTTTTACCGGCGCCTGCAGCACCAAAAGATCGTCGATGCGGGCTTCAACTCAAACTCTGTTGGCGACGGACCAGACCGCGCGGTACAGATCTCGCGCAAGGATCCGTGAGGCGTGGGCGCAAAGGCTAAAGTTGTCGTCATCACGGGGGCCAGCGCCGGTATCGGCAAAGCCTGCGCCGAGGCTTTTGCTCGCGCCGGTTATCGGCTGGCCCTTGGAGCGAGGCGACTTGAGCGGCTTGAGGAGGTCCGTAGCACCTTGGCGCAACTCGGCGCACCGGAAGTCCTGTGCGTAGCGCTGGATGTACGTTCCGAGGCCTCGATCGAGGCTTTTGCGGCCGCTGTAGAAGGGCGCTTCATCCATGTCGACCTTCTGCTAAACAACGCAGGCTTAGCCTCAGGGTTGTCTTCGGTCGCTTCCGGCCAGGACGTCGACTGGCAAGCGATGATCGATACAAATCTTTACGGTCTGCTACGCGTGACACGCCGCTTTCTTACCGGCATGCTTAAGCGCGGCCAAGGGCACATCATCAATATGGGTTCTGTTGCCGGCTTTCAAACCTACGCCAACGGCGCGGTCTATGCTGCGACTAAACACGCCGTGAGAGCCATCAGTGGCGCGCTGCGTCTCGAACTAAACGGCACTGCCATTCGCGTCAGCGAAATCGACCCCGGGATGGTGGAAACAGAGTTTAGTCTGGTGCGGCTCCAGGATAAGGCCAAAGCCAAGGCCGTTTACAGCGGCATGACTCCGCTCAGCCCGGACGATATCGCTGATTGTGTGCTGTTCGCAGCAACCAGGCCAGCCCACGTCAATATCGACCACATCCTTGTTATGCCGACGGCCCAGGCTTCGGTCTATAAGACCCATCGGGAACCCACCTGAAAGTCTGGGACTCGTCTCAAGCTTCGCGAGTCTGCCAAACGTCAGGCGATGTTTTTTTGCCTAGTTCGTCCCTGCAGAGCTAAAGTTTCTACCTCCGATGCCGAACCTTCATGCAGTAGCGATTGGATAGACCCGCGCGAAACATGGAGGTTTCGCCATGCCCTGCAAGATGCATCGTAAACAGATACACCATGGCCTAAAGGTTTTGCTCTTCAGCCTCTGCCTCACCGGAGCCTTTGGGTGCTCCGATTTAGAAAGCGACGATGAAAACCTAGAGACGTCTGACAATTCGAACAAGGGCGACCTGGGTGGCGACGATGCCAAAGAGGGCAACGGCCAGGAAAATTATGTCGACACCGACGAAGGCAAGGGCGGCAAAGGCGGAGCCGATGTTAACAGTGCCACCGCAGACGGTGGCGATGGTGGCGGTAGCGGCAACCTGCTTGGCGAAGCAGGCGCCGGTAACATGCCTCCTGGTAACACTGCAGCAGGTGGAGCCGGCCCGCTCAATGCGGCACCACTGAACGCCGCGGCCGGGAATCTTGCGGCAGGTGCGCCGCCGGTAAACGTAGCCAAGGCCAGCGCCCCTGCTGCAGCAGCTCCACCCCCAGCTGCACCAAGCGACGCGCCGAGTGCAGCCACTGCAGCAGCCACCGGGCCGAGCAGCCCGACGACAGGCGGGCGGGTGCGCTACGTCAAAGACGGCGGAGTCCAAGCCGTCAGTGCTCCGAACGGGAGCCCCGTCGCGACCTTAGAGCAAGGCGAGCACCCCATCACCTGGGAGGAAAATGGCTGGCTGAAAATCACAACAGGGATGTATGTGCCCGCTGATGGCATGTCCAATACCGGAGTACCAAGACCCCACACAGGTGGTGGCTGGGCCCATTAGAATGCCATGCGAAACCCGATATTCGTCGCCCACGAAGACTTCGCCTCTGCGGCGTTGTGATCGTCAAAACCCTTAGGCGGATCGTTTAGATAGGTTTGCTGCTTACGCGTGATCCCGATACCAAAGTGCGAGGTCAAACGCACGTCGACGCCAACGAACTCGTTGAATGTCCATGAGCTGCTGGCATCGAATACCTTGCCTGATGCGGTGCGCTGCCATTTGCTATGACCGGGACCAACCCCGGCATAGGGAGTCACGATGGTCGGGTTCGCAGCCCGAATCACGAGATCAACCTCCGGACCATACTGCTGGCCGGAACTATCGTGGTTGTCAAAGCGGTAGTAGTAGTAAGAGGTATCGATCCCGATAAACTTGTTAAAATAGTAACCAACGGTGATTTGGCCACTGATGTAGCCAGCCCCTGAACCCAGAGCTCCGGAAAACACCAAGGGCATCGCTTGAGCGCCAGCGTCTTCGCCACCCTCAGATGCAGCCTCCGAGTGGGGCACGGTGGTCTCCTCTTCCGCTGTGGCGGCCACCGGCTGCGGCTTGGCCTTTTTCTTCTTTTTCTTCTTCTTTGAGGCAGGACCGGCCTCACCTCCACCCTTGTCCTGGGCCTCGCCATCCTCACCCAAGAAGGTGTCGGCCCTGGCTAGAGGCGCCGCCAGCACGGCAAGTCCAAAGGTAGCCACCAGCAAAATAGACCGCATCGTTCCTCGCTTTGGCGTCGCGAGGCGGGGCCTTAAGATCCCGGTGCCGCGACGACCGTTTGATCGATCTGTCCGAAAATGCTTTGCCCCTGCGCGTCATGCATCACGATGCGCACTCGGTCCCCAACCTGCATGAACGGAGTTGTTATGGTACCGGAATCAATCTTCTCAATCATTCGTTTTTCAGCTAGGCACGAGGACCCACGTGCCCGGTCGGCATTGGAAACGGTCCCGCTGCCCAAGATAGTGCCAGCAATAAACGCCCTGGTTTTACAGATATGCTGGATCAAATCGTGAAAGGAAAAGTGCATCTCCGGTCCCGCCTCTGGATCGCCAAACAACTCTTCGTTGTAATCGGTGCGCAAAGGCAAATGCACGCGCCCCTCGTGCCAAGCCGCCCCTAACTCGTCGGGCGTCACGGCGACGGGCGAGAAGGCGGTGGCGGGCTTGGAGTTAAAGAAGCCAAAGCCCTTCTCGAGCTCAACCGGGATCAAGTTGCGTAGCGACACATCATTAGCCAGCAAGACCAAGCGAATATACCTCTCGGCTTGACCCTTCTTCGTGCCCTGCGGGGTATCGCCGAGGATCACGCAAACTTCGGATTCAAAATCGAGCCCCCAAGCCGGGTCGGCCAACGGAATCGGCGCGGTTGGCGCGATGCAATAGCCGCTTCCACCCTGGTAAACCAGCGGATCCGTGCGCAACGTGGCCGGTGGCTCAGCGTTGCGGGCCCGGCGGACAAGAATCACGTGATTGATATAAGCAGAACCGTCGATCCACTCATAAGCACGGGGCAGTGGCGCCAAGGCCTGACCCTCGATAAATGGCCCAGCCACAAACTCGCCGCGCTGCAAAGCAGCATACCGGGCCTCTAATGCCGGCTTGACCTCATCCCAGCGGTCCAAAGCAGCCTGCAGGGTCGGAGCTATATCTCCAGCCTCCGCATAGGCCTTCAAATTGCGACTCACTATGACTAAACGGCCGTCGCGGCCGATACCGTGCAGGGTTGCCAGCTTCATCGGGGCTCCATTGGTCGCTTATAGACCGGTGGCGTGCTTCAATGCTTTGATCTCGGCCGAGGTCAGTTGCCGGTAGTCGCCCGGCTCTAGATCCTCAGGTAGCCGGACCTCTCCATAGGCGACACGTATCAACCGCACCACCTTGTGATTTAGGTGTTCGAATAGGCGTCTTACCAAGCGATTGCGGCCTTCAAAGACCGTGATGGCGTACCAGCTCCCACGCGATGCGCCAAGGTTTTTACCATGCGCATAGCGCACCTCGGCACGACCGCTTTTGCCATCCTCCAACTCAACGCCGTGAATAATCGCCTGCTCTTCTTCATGCGACAAGCGACCGATAATCAGCACGTGATACTGCCGCGGAATCTCAAAGCGGGGATGGGTTAGGCGGCTGGCTAGCTCGCCATCATTGGTCAGTAAGAGCAGACCTTCCGTTCGGTAATCGAGACGACCAACCGGCGACACCAAAAAGGGAACCTTGCTGATCTTGGGCAGGTCATAGATGGTCTGCCGCTGGAACTCATCGCTGCGCGCCGTCAACACTTCGTCTGGCTTGTTGAGGAGCCAATAGACGCGCGGGGGCACGCTGCTGCCAACAAGCTTGCCGTTGACGGTGACCTGATCTTGCTGTGGATCAATCTTACGACCCAGTTCGGTCACCACCTGACCATTCACGGCGATGCGACCTTCACTGATCCAGGTCTCGGCTTCCCGCCGGGAGGCTATTCCCAGCTGTGACAGCCACTTCTGAATCCGCATTGGTTCCATGCTCTTCCCCGGGGTTGCCGGCAAGCTCTTCCTTGGCGACATCGCCTTCGGCGGTGAGCGCCCGATCGTCACCCTCATACTCGCCGCGTGTGCTGTCCGCAATATATTCTTCGACGTCGATCAACTCGTCTTCGCTGCCCTCGGCAAGGCGCGACATCGCACCCTGGACCATCTCGCGGGCTGGCTGAAACGCCTCCAGAGGAGGCAAGTCTTTGATACTACTTAGATTAAATACCGTAAGAAACTGTTCAGCGGTACCAAATAGCATCGGCCGACCAACGATCTCTTTGCGTCCGACACACTTGATCAGCTCACGCTCCAATAGGGTTTTGAAGATGCTGCCGGCGTCGACTCCGCGGATGAATTCAACCTCAGCACGGGTGACAGGCTGGCGGTAAGCAATGATCGACAAGGTTTCCAGGGCTGCTCGACTAATCGGACGGGGGCGCGAAGCAAACATCCGCTCCATGATGGCTCCAGCCGACTCCGCAGTTTGAAACTGGTAGCCAAGCCGCCGCAGGTAATGCAGGCGAAACCCCCCGTCTCGCTCCTGATAGTAACTGACTAGCTCATCTAGGCTGGCTTGGACTTGCGCTTCGGTAAGTCCTTCATCGCCGATGATCGCGTGAATCTCGCTGGTTTTTAACGGCTTCTGGGCAGCAAAGACCACGGCTTCGACCTTGGCACTCAGAGGCATGGCCGCAGCGCGACGAGCCTTGGGTGGCGAGGCAACATCTCCCGCTAGCTCCTCATCCAGCTCCTCATAATGAGCGAACTCATCGGCAGCTGCTGCCGACATTTCAGGATCATCAGGCAGCTCGGCAGACGCCCCCTGCAACTCAGGCTGCGCGGTTTCAACCTCTGCCATCTTAGCCGCCTGATTCGCTGCGCCTTGCGGTAAGTCGTCATTATCAGATGTTGTCATGTTGAACCTTGCTCCGATGTAGGGGTCGCAGCTGCGGGTGGCGGGGTTACCACGACGACTTCCACATCATCGTGGACGGCAAATTGCGGTATGGCCGTATGCGCTAGCGGCAGCACAGACTCATCACAGTCCATACGATATAACCAAATTGGTCCCATCAAATCCTGTTGATAGACTTGCAGTCGCTTCATTTTTGCCAGCTCCAGCATCGCCATCACGTGGACCACCAATTCATCCCGTGATTGCAGTCGGTTATAGATGCCCTGAAAAAGGGCGAAACGAGCTTGGTCAATCTCTTTACCAAGCTTCTCAATGGTGTCCTCGACGGTGATCCGATGCAGCTTAGCCGTGTGCTTAGTTTTGCGCCTCTCGGATAAACCCCGAAGTAACTGCTCATAAAGTACGACTAAAGTTGGAGCATCGCCACTAAGTGGTGCCTCGATATGCTCATACAGCGGCAGGAGCCTCTGCCACTCGTTGTTGGGCTGAATCTCAACGCCCATCTGTGGCATTTGGCTAAAATGCTCGGCTGCGTTGCGAAACATCTCATACTGGAGCAGGCGCTCTTGCAGCGACCTGACCGGGTCTTCGTCGGCCGGACCATCATCGGCTGCCTGCTTCTCATCCGTTGGCAGCAGCATCCTCGCCTTGATTTCGATCAAGGTTGCCGCCATCTCGACAAACTCACCCGCCTGCTGCAGGTCTTCAAACTGCAACAGCCGGAGAAACTGCAGGTACTCCTGGGTCAACCGCAGGACATCAATGGCGAAAATGTCGATCTCGTGCACCCGTATCAGGTGCAGGAGGAGGTCGAGCGGCCCCTCAAACTGATTGGTTCGAACAAAGTACTCGGAACTCATGCCTGCGCCTGGTAAGGGGGTACCGTCCGATGCTGGATCGCCACAGCGCCGAAAGGCGCCGACGAATTAGCTTAAAAATGGCCCATGTTTCGGACTTGATGTTATACCTTGCTTCTATATCTGCGGCCAAGTTCTTTGCCGACCATGACCTTCTAATCAATCCAAGTAATCAATTCGAGCCCATGGACCCCACCAAACCAAAGCCAAGCCATGCTTTTCCAAGCTCGCTGCCTATCATAAGCCAGGGGCCGTGGTCAGGCCGTCGCTATTTGCCGCTTGAGTTTATGCGACGCCTCCAAGCTTGGCCCTTGTTTTGCGCCGGAGGTGAGGCGCGCCGCTTCCGTTCCAGTGGTACGACCGCCGCGGCAAGGTCAGTCTCCCGCTTTTCAAGCCATGGCCTCGCCGCATACAAGGCCCAAAGCGTCACCAGTTTCCTCGATATGCTTGCCCAAGTGTTGCCGCAGTCCGACTCAGAAAGCCCATTAGTACAAACCCATGGCATCAGTTTGGTCCCAACGGTCGAAGCCTGGCCCGAGAGCAGTCTAGCCCAGATGGTGGCATGGATCGGCGAAGTCCTGCCCTTAACCTACAGCGACGACAATGGTCTAGCCGCGGCGATCAATGGTCAAGGGAGTCATAAGCCGATTTGGCTCTTCGCCACGGCCTTCCACCTCATTAATGCCATCGACGGTGGCCACGCCAAGCCATTGCCCGACGGCAGCGTCATCATTGAAACCGGAGGAACCAAGGGTAAATCCCGCGAGCTAAGTCGGACTGAATTATACCACGACCTAAGCACAGCCTTTGGCATTCCAGAAGCCTCGATCATTAGCGAATACGGCATGTGCGAGCTGGCCTGCCAAGCCTACGACTTCCTGCCTCAGGGCCAAGTATTACCCCTAGAGGAGCGCAGGTTCCGTTTTCCGGATTCGGTCAAACTGGCTGTCATCACGGCACCTGGGTGCTCGGCCACGGTCGGCCGCGGGGCATTGATGGTCCATGATCCCTTCCGCTTAGATGCCCCATGGCCCGTGCGTACCGAAGACCTCGCGGAGCTTGATGGGCAAACCTTTCGGCTCATTGGACGCGCTCCAACTCAGCCGCTTAAGGGATGCTCCTTACAAGCGGACGAGTTATCCGCATTGCCTCAAGTGACAGTCTCTCAACCATCTTCTGGTCCTATGCGCCAATCCATAGTCACTCCTGATCCAGAACAGATCAAGCGACGAGCCGCGCCCTTGGCCATAGCCATGCAGACGTTTGCCTCCGGGCCGGATGCCAGACGCCTACTTCGGTTGGAACTGGGCTCCGACGCTGCCGCAGTCGCAGCCTTGCAGGACTTGCTTGAAGGACTGCCCTTGTCCTTACAGGACTGGGTGGACGCCGCCCAAGTGGCCACCCAGGGGGCGCCCGCACCTCGTCACTGGCTGTTTATTCTTCCTGCCAACCATTCCATGGTTGGACTTTACCCGCTCGCACTCGGATATCTCCTCGGCCTGCAAATCACCGTGCGTTTACCCCAAAGGTTCGCCGCAGCAGACCATTTGATTACGGCTTTCATTGCACTAATTCAGGCACTGCCGGGCGCAGCGGTGACCCTCGCAGCGCCTAGCCTGCGCCTCGGCGGCGGCTTGGCCGCAATTCCCTGTGACGCCCTACTAGCCTACGGCAGCGACGAGACGATGGCGCAGCTTCGCCTGCAAGCAGAGGCCCCACTCCAAGGGTTTGGCGGACGTGTCGGGATCAGTATGATCGCCAGCAGTGATCTGGCTGCAGGGGGGCCGCTGCTTGCAAGGGACCTACTCAGCCTTGGACAATCCGGCTGCATGGCAACGCGCTTAATCGTGATGATCGACGATCAAAACCGGGCGGCAACAGCCATAGCAGAACTCCTGGCAGCATGCTGCCAAGACTTTTGGGCTGCTCCCATTCCTTGGAGCGACCTCGTTGCCCTAGATTTCGAGGCCGTTCGGCTGGCAGAAAGCGGCGCTTTCATCATACCGCCGCGACACCCCGGAAGACCTTTGGTCGCGATGCACCAAGTCCCAGCCGGGTTCGAACTTGACGACCAGCTCATCGAGAGCATGATCGCACGGACCCCATTCACAGTCACAATACTCTCATTAGCCCAAATGGACGGGCAGACTGGCCTGATGCGCGTTGTCGACTATTTAAGTCGATGTCGATCGCTTGGAACAATCACGACCTCTCTAGCTGTGCGGCAAGGCTACAAACTGCCCCCCCTTCTCCAGAGCGGTTGTCAAATACTGGATCTTGGCACCGCCAACCGACCATTCTGGAGTGGATGTCATGAAAATAAGCCACTTTTTGTCGTTGAGTCCGCCAGGGTCCCATAGTCGCTTTTACGCCATTTTGCTCCATGCTATGATGACCAAAGCGACCATTACCAGCCGTATGTTTCCAGCGCATCGCCCAGCGCCGTAGCCCAAGTTCATAAACCATGCCCGGAGCTCACCGGAGCAAAGTCGAGGATGATGCAGAACACCAACTTGGCCGTCTCGAGCGCACCGCTCACGGTCCCTGAACTTATCCGCATGGCTTATGACTGCTATTATCAGTTCCTGCCCTATTTTCGCGATCAACCCGAAGGGTCGATCAGCGGTAAGGTTGAGATCGAATTTACTCCGCGCATGCGGCAAAAACTTGGACTTGCCTACTTGTTTGAGCATCGAATCCGGCTCAACCAGACTTATTTCGCCAGTGAAGCGTCGCTCATGCCGTACACCCTATTCCATGAAATGACTCACCTGTGGCTCTATGACTGCATGTTAGACCCCGGACACACTCGACGCTTTTACAAAAAGATGGCAGAATTCACTGCTACAGGGTTTGCCATCGACCCAGATGTGCATGTCCATACCCGAATCGCTGCCGAAGGCAAATTCGTGTACAGCTGTCCCAACTGCAATAATCGCTGGTACCTTCGTGACCGCCTAGGATATGCCATTTATTGCGGTCACTGTTTTGACAAGGACGGTGTTGAGTACTTCGCCAAGCCGTTGCAGAGCGAACGGCCCACCCCTGACCTTAATACCAACGATACAGCAGCGTAGGTTCAGAGATTCGCAACCGGCCGCAACCACGAGGAATAGAGTTGAAGCTTCGGGTGACCTCTTACAGCGGCGCGGCAACGGGCCTAGGCCGACTGCTGATGCTCGGTACTTTCGCCTGGCTGAGCGGACCGGCATTCGGGCAAATGAAACTTATCGAAAACGGCTTGGGACAAAGCTTTAGCCAATTGCCTTTTGTCTCGCCGACCAACTTCTCCGATTCGCTCATCGAGCAAGCGCGCCAGACTGGTGCTGTACGCGACTTTTGCCAACAGGTGAAAGTCCAGTATCAGCGCTACAAATGGCTTGAAAATCCCTGTGGCAACGTGAAATGGCGCGCTGATCTCCACACTCGGCTTGGTCGACCGTTGATATACGCCGAATTCGGCACCGTGAGCACGGAAACCACCCTTCTTCTTGGCGGGGTTCACGCTGACGAACTCACGCCAATCAACCTGGCGTTTCGCTTTGCCCGTTATTTAGATGAGCATCCTGGGATCGCAGGTGCCCAGGCGCATGTGATCATCGCACCCTTGGTAAGTCCCGACGGTTTTCTACGCCAGCATCCCACCCGAACAAACGCCAACGGTATCGACCTAAATCGCAACTTCTTCACCGCCGATTGGTACGACAAAGCGCAAAAGATTTGGCAGCAAAACCGTCGGCGCGTTCTCGCCCATTTCCCCGGTTATTTCCCGAATACCGAGATCGAAACCCTGTTTCAAATCGAGCTCATCGATCGCTATCGTCCCGACAAGATCCTCTCCATCCACGCTCCACTTGGCTTTCTCGACTACGATGGGCCTGGATCCGGTGTGCTTCGCCCTCTCACTTCAACTGAGGCCAAAGCCAAGCGACTGGTCAAAGCGATCTCTGAGAGCTCACAGAATTACAAAGTCGTCGACTACACCTTTTATCCCGGCTCACTCGGTAACTATGCCGGAAATGAACGGCATATACCCACAGTCACCCTTGAATTGCAAACCACCGACCCACGTAAATGCGAAGCCTATTGGCAGCAATTCGAACCAGGGATTAGCCAAACTATCCGCTATCCGTTTGTACGAACACCGGCTCTAGACCTGCCAAACGAAATCGACAACGCCACTCCATTTTCAACCCAATACCCGCAAAAAATTGGCAAGAAGACTATTTGACTGCTCGTAGTACGACGGGCCTTGGACAAATAAGTTGACTCGTCTCAGGTGCCCCAAGACGTAACCAAAAATCCCATGGGTGGCCGCCCTCGGGAAGGCCAGAGACCTCAAAGTACATGCCCATACGGTTTACCTCCTCTTCATCATCAAGGCCCCAGCCCATAGCCTTAGACGGCATGCGCGTGTTCGCGACATACATCGGGAAGAATCCCCTCTCGACCAAAGCGCGGCGCAGGTCCATATCCATTGACAACTGGCGGCCATGCACGGTTACAGAATAGCGAAATAGGCAATGGTCGCCGTGACAGTAGCCAAGGCCAAGCTTTGCGAGGTCCTTAAACCCTAGGTGAACTTGATCTGGATCGAGTCGAGGCATATGCAGTGTCGACGCTTCATTGCCTGCGCCCTCTGCTAGCCGCCAGCTATAGAGGATTCCGCTCCCCGCGCGGAGTCGTTCATAGGCGTTGACCGGCAGGTCGACCTGCATGGGTATGTGCCCAGAATCACTATAAAATCCAACATCTGTCGCTAGGCTCATGCGAATTTTAAAGAGTAAAATGCGCAGATAAAACGACAGGCGCGCTAGATTGCCAACCGGACTAAGGCGACTGGCCTCTAGCCGTGAGACAATCTGCTGCGAATCAAAACGCATGGTAAAGAAATTTTTGATATCTGCACGAATCAGTAGCCTCGAATCGTGCGCCACATCGTCCCAGCCGCCGCTTGGACGGCGAAAGGCAATATTTGCAAACTGCATATAGTTATCGGAATGAAAGCGGTAGCGGTACATGGCGCTTTCAAGTGTGTTTTGTTCTGGATCAAAGGTCACCTGGGCGGAAAACCGCACTGGGGGCTGTCTAGAAGGGTCACAGCTGGTCAGATAGGCGGCTCGACCTTCTAAACTAATTTCGTATACGCTCGAGGACCGACAGGGCAGGGGAGGAGATCCTGGCCCCATGGGCCGGTCAAAGTCTTCGACCTGAAACGTCAGGAGATCCGATGGCTCAATACTCTTTAGGCTGAGATCTTCCCCTGGAGCAAAAACCAGGCGCCCATCGGGCGTCAAGGGATCAACCTGAAAAGCCAGTTGCTTCCATAGCTTGTGGCCAACAGGCGGCGACGTCAGGGCGAACAACCGCAGATCCTTCCGGAGACCTCCCGAAAAGCCTTCAAGGTCGTGAAACGAGACCACCCCAGGACAAGCCTGAGCCTCCTGCGCGAAAAGTATCAAGGCAAAGCAGCAGACCCAGCGTGTCGAAGAGAGGCTCGACAAGCCACCGTGTGGGCAGCTATATGAGCACCCGGAGGCCCAAAAACCATGCCAGACGCGAATCCGTGCCAGCCCCAACTTCGCCTTAGCGACTTTGACTATCCGTTTCCACCCCACCTGGTTGCGCAAGCGCCGACGAGCCAAAGGGATCAGGCCCGCCTGCTGATAAGAAGCGCTCAGGGTGAATTGCGGGATGCGCATATGGCGGACCTCATGACGGAATTGACGGCTGGTACTGAGCTCATTCTAAATGCATCGCGGGTCTTTCCGAGCCGCTTGCGCGGAAGTCTGCCGACCGGAGGACAGGTGGAGCTTTTTCTCCTCGCTCCACTCACTCAAGACGACGCTAGCATCACATGCCATTGGCAAGCTATGGGAAGGCCGTTGAAAAAATTGGTCGCCGGCAGTCGCATACGCCTCGCCGGCGACGTCGTGGCAGAGGTCACCGGAAAGACCGATGACAGCCAAGGGAATGCCTTTGTCCAGCTACGCTTTAATCGCTCAAGCACGGCTTTTGCTCATTGGTTGGAGCAGCATGGTTTAATCCCTCTGCCACCTTATATCAAACGCGATCAGCCATTGGCCGCCCCTCTCTCATCGGATAGAGATCGCTACCAAACGGTGTACGCCAAAGAAGTCGGTTCGGTGGCTGCCCCAACCGCTGGGCTGCATTTTACGGAAGCGCTTTTGGATGCATGCCGAACGCGCGGAATTCACGTCCACTTCGTGTCGTTACACGTCGGCGCAGGCACCTTCCTACCCGTTAAGACCGAAGACCCTTCAGCCCATGTGATGCATGCGGAGCGGTACCGCGTCGGAGCTGCTACCGCAAATGCCTTATGCCGTGCGCGAGCAGAGGGGCGGCCCGTCGTCGCCGTCGGAACGACGACGTTGCGCAGCCTCGAAGATCTGTACCGACGAGCAGACCACGATCCGGCGGCTTTTATTGCGCAGGCCGACTATTGGCACCATACCAACCTTTATATCCACCCACGAACGGCACAAGAAACCTACAAGCCTTGGGTGATCGACGGCCTGCTTACCAACTTCCATCAGCCTTGTTCAACTCTCTTCATGCTGGTATGTGCGCTACTTGGACTAGAACGAGCAAAACAGCTATACAAGACGGCCATCGAACGAGAGTACCGACTCTACAGCTACGGCGACGCCAGCTTGCTGTGGCTTTGAAGCTATTTTCGTTTTTCTAAAATTTTAACCAATAGCTGCAGATCTTCAGCCTGTTGGCGCAAAGTTTTGATTTCGAAGTCACGTTGGGCTAGGGCTGCCTCTAGTGCTTCTAATTTACTTTTGAACCGCTCGACGGTGCGACGCTCACCTTCGGCAAGTTTACGCAGCGACGCCTCGCAATAGGCAAGTAAGGCACGACTATCAACCAAGGACAGGTCCTCGGCGCTTAAGGCGCGCCGCAAACTATTAGGAATCACCCCGTCACCGGCTTCAGGCAGACTAGAGGCACGTGTTGGCGACGGCTTGGACGCTTGAAAGCCAGCATGAACCTGGGGGTGATTCTTAGCCGCAGTGATCTCGTGGTTTTTCGGCCGGGTCGGCGCCTGATGATAAGCTAGGTGTTGGGATTGGTGCCTAGGTGTCACCATCGGCTGGACGTTCGCCACGCCCTCCCTGGATTCGGCACTGGGGTTGACCGAAGAACCCCGACCTTCATGGCCAGGGGTAGGGGTAGGGGTAGGGGTAGGGATAAAATATTTCCCATCTTGCAAAATCGCGTGCAACTTGCCGGTCTTGATACGGCGACGAACGGTCATGTCCGAAACCTGGTAGGTCCGGGCGTATTCAACGATCGATAACCATTGTTCCGTCATCGGTCTTCCCCAAGGTGGGTCGAGTAGCAGCGCGAAGCAATCGGCGAGTCTCAAAAGTCACCAACTTTGATAAGTCTAACACGCCGCTGAATCCCGACTAAAGGCCGTCAAGCTATTGACTAGCGGGCAATACATGCCCAGTAGGTTAGAAAATCTCGTGCTCAGAAGGTACTGTTAGCGGCATCAGGGGAAGGCTTGAAAGCCCGGGCTTGCCCGTGTAGATCCGGCTGTACAGATCCATACTTCGCAAGACCTCGCGGACATACCTTCGGGTTTCAAGGTAAGGAATGGAATCGACAAACTCATCAGCCTCGCATCCACCACAAGTACCCAACCACTGGTTTACAACCACAGGACCGCCATTGTAGGCGGCGGCTGCCAGGACTGGATTGTCGCTATAAAGGCGCAGCAAGCGATCGATATAGTATATACCGTAGCCGATGTTGACCGCTGGATTCCCGACTTCGCGAACATCAAAAGACTCATCATGCAGTAGAGTTGCAATCTTCATGGCGGTGTATGGCATCAGCTGCATCAGACCTTGGGCGCCAACCCCTGAACGGGCTTCCTTATTGTAGAAGCTTTCAGTGCGCATAATGCTCAAAGCAAGGAAGGGACTCAGACGCAGCCCAGAGCTAAAGGGCAGTACAAGTCGTTCAAAGGCGAGGGGATAGTAGGCGCGCCATTCCTCGCCATTGAGTGCTTGTGCTTGCATCATATCTTGCCAGCTGGTGGGCAAACTACGTAGCGACGTGAAGCCCGTGTAGCGTATGTTTCGCGACGGCCTATAGTCGTCGAGCTGCGACGACATTTTCGCAATACCTCGAAACGCCGCAAGCCCATTAAATCCTGCCCATTTCATCGATGCTAATTGGGCCGAGGCTGCGTCCATGAGGCCAACGCGCATTAAATCCTGAACCAATTTAACATCGCTGCGCTCAGGCCCGGTATCGGATGCTTCCTCTGTGGCGAGAGCGGCTTTGGGTAACCAAGCCGTCTCGGCTTCTGCAACGGGTGAGGGCGGCCCAACCTTCGCGGCGAGCGCCACCGTGAACAATCCGTTTGTCGTGCCTGGAGGGCTTGATACCGGTCCCTTAGTGGCTTCTGGTGCAGGCTGCGCCAAGGCAGGATAGCGCGTGACAATGGCCATCGCATAGAATGATTGAGCATGGTGGTGAAGGATATCGCGGTAGATCGCCATCGCCTCACTGCTGCGCCCGACCTGATCCAGCAGCCTTGCCTGCCAATAGCGCACGACTAGAGGATCATCGCCTTCTCGTGGCGTGATGAAGCCGGGCTTATTGAGAAGGGCCAGCGCTTTTCTAAAGTCCTTCCCCCGTAGTAATGTCCAAAAATACATCCAACGCAACACCGGCGTCGGCCGGGCCGCCAACGCTGCGCCATAGTATTCTGAGGCAGCAAGCGGCTCGCCACTATAACGCAAGGCATCACCGAGGGATTCTTGCACCCGATGCACCAGCGGGTGTCTAGGAAATTCAGCGAGGAAATCGGCGAAACTGTGGGCTGCGGTCTGCGGCTCAAACAACCGCAAACGCAGCCTACCTAATTCATACATCAAAGCCGCCTTCAGTCCGGGATCTGGCCTCTTCAGCGCATCCTGATACTGGCCTTCGACAACGGTCAGAGCCCTTCTGTACAAACGGGCGCGAACGAAGAAATCGACCTTTTCCCCAAGAGTCATCAAGTGAGATTTACCATCTGCGGAGATCACCGGCTGATCCACGGCCGCAGCCACGAACTCTTCGACTCCTGCGTCCAGCAAGGCATTGCCGCTGAGCGCCAAGAGCAAACGCTCGGAGTACAGGTAGCGGCCAGCAGTTGCTGGAAGGCAGGCCGCCGCCTCAAGTTGATGAAAAGCCCAACGCGATTCCTGAGTCGCAGGATAGTTACGCGCCAACTCCTCAAGCAAATCTCGGGCTGATCTGTGATCGCCCTGTTTGATAAAGGCCTCGACGGCGATTCTAGCCAGGATCTCTTGCCGCCTGCTGAAGCTGAAACGTCGACTGAAACTCTTAAACTCCTCGGTAATTCTCGCGTAGTCACCCATTGCATGGAGGTTCTCAATCAACAGACTGTGGGTGCGTTTGACCCAAACATCTCCCTGAGCCCCGGCAAGCAACGACTTCGCCATCTGCGCGGAGGTTTGGTAGGCACCACCTTGGAACAAGGCAAAGGCAAGATAATATCGAATCATTGGCAATAGCGGATCAGTGGGCGAACTCGCTTGCTCAGCAGATGACAAGTACTGCAGAGCCAGGCGAGGACTGGGGTCTAGGTATCTCACTCCGAGCGCCAAGCCCAAGAGCTGCCTTTCGGCAAGGGTCTTCGCGCCCTCATAGAGCTTATGTAGGTCGCTTACCTGAGCCGCCGTTGTGGCCCTGTCAGCTCCACGAACCCCGTCGATAAGAGCTCGCATGGTCTCTTCTCGCTCCCCAGCTAGGACCATACCGGATGCCATGTGGCAACAGACCAAGGCTACCGCCAGCAGCCGCCAAAAAGTGTTCACCGCCGCCCCCTGACCCGTTTCAGGTCAATCGCTTATCGAAGCTCCAGGGGAGTGTTCGTCAATCACCAAGCAAAACTTTAGACGGATCTGATGAAATAAAAATAGCCCAGTTAAACTGGGCGATTATCTCAGGACGTGCCTCAGGCAGTGGCTTGAAGAAAGGCTCTTGCAGGTAGGAAGGCGAGAAAGCTGACAGCAATTGCCGGGCGCCGCTCTGAAGCGACGCCAGAAAAAACCGGAGTCGCACTAAGCAGTAGTGGCCGTAGCCGCCCGAACGTTACGCTCGGCCCTACCTCGCTCGAAGAACGCCATGTCCACTAGCAGCAGTGCCACACCAACAGAGATGGAGCTATCGGCAATATTGAAGTTAGGAAAATCGTAGCGCCACCCGAGCACGCTCCAGCGCACGTCGATCCAGTCAATGACGTAGCCAAATCGAAAGCGATCAATGAAATTTCCCACCGCACCTGACAAGATCAAAGCCAAAGCGAAGATTGCTAGCCGGTGGTGCACGGGCGTTGAACGCATATACATAAGAATAATCACCACAGCCAAAAAGGTCACAAAGTAAAAGAACGGCACCCTCACGCCATTGGGTAGTGATGCCAGTGCACCCCAAGCAGCGCCTAAATTGCGAACGTAGTTTGTGCCGATGGAGACAAAGCTTTGTTCCTCTCCTGTCTGCTCGGCGACAACATTTGACGACCAAAGCGGGAAACGTTGTCCCTGATAACCCGCCAGATCCTTCGGGTCCGACCAAACCATAAGACTCTTCTGCGCATGGGTTTTGCTGATCTGATCTAATCCGATGCTGCCTAGAACCATCAGCAATAAGCAAATGATCGACATGCGCTTGGCGCGCCTGGCCTCTGGAGTTAGAACAGGCTGGGTATTTTCGGCGGAAGCCACTTCATCCCTCACATTGTAAGCTGCGACACGGTATTAAAGTCTGCTGATCATAGCAGCCTGTCCGGTGGAAGGAAACGAACATGCTGCCGGCCGCAGTGATCCTCGATTTTGATGGCGTTGTTGTCGATAGTTTGAATTTGCACCTTGCAGCATGGCACGCCGCCGTGGAGGCGCTGTTTGGGGTCGCGCTCAACGACCAAGGGTCGCTTGCAGGACATGCGACCAGGACCATTGCCCATATCCTGTGCAAGCGCTACGGTGCGCCCTTGCTAAGCTCATCTCTGATCGCTGCCAAGGAGGATTGGATTAAGAACCGCTTTGAGCAGCTGCCCTTATTACCAGGTAGCGCCGACTTTCTTCGCGCCCTCGCCAAATCGGGGTTGCCCTTCGGGATTGCCAGCAACTCGTCTGGAGTTTTCGTCCGCGGAGCATTGGCGTTTCACGGGCTGAACATACCCGTTGTACTGACAAGCAGCGAGGTCAGTCGGCCCAAGCCAGCACCGGATATCTTTTGGGAGTGCTCAAATAAACTTGGTGTTTCGCCAAAAGACCGGTCTCGGATTTTGGTCTTTGAGGATAGTCTCCATGGCATCAGAGCTGCCATCAGCGCCGGCATGATCCCCGTCGGCATAAGCAGCAACCAGCCACCAGCCAAGCTGCTAGCGGCAGGAGCTGCCTCCGTCTGCACCGACCTAGGCGAGGCCCTAAGCCAGGACTGGATAGCCGGGGGGTAGCAGCCTACTTACTGCGTCTCAGAGACCGCTTCGTCAGGTGACGCTGCAACGCTAGGTCGACTAATCGGGTCAACAATACTTGGGCGTCAACACCGCTTGCCGCCCACAATTGCGGGTACTGAGAGATCTCGGTAAATCCCGGGATCGTATTCACCTCGTTGAAGTAAAAATCACCACTACCCTTCTCCAAAAAGAGATCAACTCGAGCCATCCCATACAGTTCTAAACCAACGAAGACCTGGCGCGCCATCTGCTGGGCGACTTTGACCTGACTCGACTCCAGGTGGGCAGGAACTTGGACACTGGAACCGGCAGCATCTAGATACTTGGCATCGTAGCTGTAGAAGTCCGCGTGGGCGATGACCTCACCAGGAACGGAAAGGGCGGGATCGTAATCACCCAGACATGCCACCTCGATCTCACGGACGTTGAGGCCTTTTTCGATCATGATCCGATCGTCGAAGGCCAGTGCCTCTATGCATGCAGGGATCAATTCGGCTGCCGTCTTCACCTTGCTGACACCAACCGAACTGCCTAACCTAGCGGGCTTCACAAATAGCGGCAAACCTAGCTCCGTGAGAGCCCGGGCGCATAGTGCCTCACCCCGCTTCGTCCAGTGCTGAGCCCGCACATCAAGCCAAGGCACCACAGGCACCCCGGCGGCTTGCGCCAACCGTTTCGACACAACTTTGTCCATGCCAATCGCCGAGCCCAAGGTGTCAGGCCCAACAAAGGGTACCCCTGAAAGCTCTAACAGCCCTTGCATGGTGCCGTCTTCGCCAAAGCTCCCGTGCAGCACAGGAAAGACTACTGGTGGAGATGCGGCCGCCTGGAAACCCAAGGACCCCGGCGGGACCGGCCCGCTAGCTTGGCGGACAATGGCAACCGGACCAGGCACTGCGGCAAGAAGTTTGGCGGTATCTTGCGGCCACCAACTGCCCTCCTTATCAATGCCTATCGCTTTGACATCGAAGCGCTTCGGATCCAAATTGCGTAGAATAAAATTGGCGCTACGGCAGGAGACTTCGTGTTCGGTCGAACGACCTCCGTAAAGCACTAGAACTTCGTGCTTAGCCTCAGGCATAGGACATGCCTCCTATCAATCATTGCATGAACTTGGGGCGACGTATGGATAGTGTACAGCAACCAAGTCATTTCGCAGCGAGAAAGGGGAGGCTTACATTTCTATGAGCAAACCACGAAGCTTAACCGCTGCTTGGGAAACTTTCGTCATAATGTTTGCCATGACGCTGGTCCACCGCCTGCTCACCTTTTCTGCATTGGCGGGTACCATTACCCTATTCAGTCGCGAGGGCTTCGACTCCTGGCTAGTCGGGACTCTAAGCGATGTGTGGATCTCATACCTCGGCGCCCTCATCATTTTAACCACCTCCAGCGCCTGTTTGCTGCTAGCGCTACCGAAACTGGCCCGCGCCTGCCAATTCGCCCTCCTTGGTAGCGTCGCCGTGTCTGGAGCACTGCATTCGGTCTACGTTGACTATTTCCATATGCAAATCATTCCCTTTCACCTGCGCTATCTGTCCGACCCAGAGTTTATCAAAGCGAACAGCAGCTCGCTGGCGGGGTGGAATGTCGGTCTGTCGCTGCTCGTCTTCCCGCTGACCTGGTTGAGCATCCGTCGCATGCGCCTGTTTCAGAGCTGGTCCAAGCCACAAACGGGCGTCGCCTTTTTCATACTGACCGTAGCGGCGGCCATCGCTCACAACCGAAATATCAACTTCCGAGAGCAGTGGTTCGTTCCGTTTAACCTTCAGGTCAATGCCCTTGAGCGGCTTTACCGCCACCTTGATACGACTCGAATCCCACCTCCACTGGTGCCATCACAGCTCGAGGAGGTGGCATTAAACGTGGCCTCTAGCCCCCCTGTGGCGGCTGACCCGATTGCCGCGCAGTTATTACAATTAATCACAAAACCGACCGGGGACCTTGCATCGGCACCGTTGCTCCAGGCATTGCAGCGCGCTTTTGCCGCCGATAAGAGTGCCGGACAAAAGCCGATCATCCTGGTCGTCTTGATGGAGTCGATGCGTCCGGCGGAGACTGGCTACTTTGCGCCGCAGGCGGGCCCCAGTTTAACCCCTACGCTCGATACACTTGCTAGCGAAGGCGTGGCATTCACGCATGCCTATTCCACTGGTTCAGTCACCAGAGGCGCCCAAGAAGCAACCTTCTGTGGCTATCTAGGTAGTCGAAGCACGTCGCTGATGCGAGGAGAAGCCTCAGCTCGCATGGTCTGCTTGCCGGACTTGATCGGCGCGGGACCAGGCCTCCCTAAGGAGGGCGTCGTAGCTTGGCTACATGGTGGCGACCAGCGCTTTGACGGCCAGGTTGAGTTTTGGCGCAGCCATGGCATCACTGAGTTTATGTCATTGGACGATTTTCCTAGCGCGGCTCCCCGCAACGGCTGGGGCATCGGCGACAAAACATTCTTCAGGGCTGCTGCCGCCAGGCTCATCGCGCTGAGACAAAGGACGGAGGCAGCCTATGTTCTCGGCATGGCGCTGTCGGTTTCAAACCACATCCCGTGGGCCTTGCCTTCGGACGCGGGAGACGAAAGCCACCTGCCTCGCGCTATGGGGCACCCCAGCTATGCCACTACGGCTTATGCCGACGCCGCGCTGGGCGAATTGGTCGCCACACTGCACAGCTCCGGGTTGTGGAACCACACCCTGATCATCCTGGCTAGCGACCACGGCACCCTATTGCCGCCGCTCTTTGATCTCTATCAGGGACAGAACCACCCGGACCTTCAGTTGGCATCGCACATCAATCTGCTACTCAGCGGAGGCCTCATGCACCGCGCACTCCAGACCCAGGGCCTCGCCAATCTTCGCATCGACCGCCTCGTCAGCCAGGCCGATATCGCGCCGCTCATAGCCGACGTGTTATCGATTTCAGGACGTTTTATGGCAGAGGACCCGCTGTTGCCAGAGCGCCACCTCCCAGTTCTGTCCGATTTGGAACAGGACTTGTTTGACCATGAGTCGGGCCGGGCATTTAGCAGCAGCGACGTCACCACGGCCGAGATCAGCGCTCACGCCCTGAAGCCGGACGAACGCAAGGCTTTGCTTTTTTACCAAAGCTTTCTTCAGTATATCTATCAACCGCGCTAGGACACCTTTTTAGCGCTCTTTGCCGGACGTTCCTCGGGAAACACATTGTAGAAAATCTTCTTCTCGTCTTCCATGGTGTAAGAGCGAAAGACAAAGGTTTTAAGTTCCTTGGTAAAGCGCTCAACATTTGACTCCTTGCAACGCTCTTCGAAGTCAGTCAAAAGGTAAGTCAAGCTAGTCTGCATAGCGTTAAGCGCGGTGACCACATGTTCAATCTTTTGGGCGATCACATCGTCCCTCGATAGCGCCCCCATCATGCTGATCAACATACCCTGAAGGTCACCGTCGAGCGTCTCCATCGCCTCCATGTGCTTGGAGAACAAGCCCGAGCCGCGACGTAGTTTGTCACCCCCTTCATTGCCGTTGACTGCAGTGAATACCGTCGACGATCCTGTCTTGGTCGGCACTGCAGCTAGGGTCGGTACCGCAGCTGTCCCACCCGAGGCGGCCATCTCCATAATCTCATTCACTTCGTTCTGAACCGAGTCCATGATCTTTGAAGCTTCAGCGTCCGGATTGGTATAAGTCGCGACCAGCACTTCATTAGCCTCACGCTTTTTCGCCGACGTTTTCTCACTGATTTCATTAATGCCCTGCATCACCCCATCGACCGTCTCGCGCATGGTGCCCTGGATACTCTGCAGGCTTTTTTCCAGCAGGTCGGTAAAATTACGAACGAAGGCGATGAGGTTTCTCGTCGCATGTTTGTCGATCGAAGAAGTCATAATGGCAATTCCTTGGTGGGGTTTTAGGCTCAACCAACTAGCTTATTAACAACGGCCACGAGTTGCTCTGGTTTAAACGGCTTGACAAGCCAGCCCTTTGCGCCAGCAGCCTTTGCTCGCTCCACTAACTCACCCGCGCCTTCTGTGGTTAACATGACAATAGGTGGGTGAGTCAGAGTCGCGTCACCCTTGATTGCCTCAACCATTTCCAGGCCGTTCATATTCGGCATGTTGACGTCGCTGATAATCATCGCGACCTCGGGATGAGCCCTAAGCTTGACGATGCCATCTTTGCCGTCTTCAGCCTCAACAACTTCGAAGCCGCCCTTGCTCAGGGTAAAATTAACCTGCTGACGGATCGTCCGCGAGTCGTCAACTATAAGAACTTTCTTGCCCATGGTGCCCCCCCCTGCGATCAATCGCAATGGACCTATCGGTCATCGCGACGCAAACGTTAGCAAGAAAATCAAAGGCGCCAGAGGCTGCGCGATAACCGCCTGAAATAACGATAAAAATTATCTAGTATTGACGGTAGCTTTTTTCTTCTCGCAGCAGCGAACCGGCCTTAGCGTTAATCCGTGCTTTGATCGCTGCGCGCCGGTCGTTGGTAACGTAAACGGCGCGGGCTAGAGCGATAAACTCAGCGTCGAAGGCTTTTGCCCGTTCCTTGTCGCGAATGTCATCCTCAATCCGCCAAAGTTCCGCATTTACTCGTTCCAGATCAAGAGCCTCTGGGCTGCCAAGATCGATACGCGCGGCGATACAAACTTGGTTGAGTGCCGCTAATTCCGTTCTGATATTGACTAGCTTCGAGGCGTCTTTAATCTCTCGCTGCTTAATATTAAGGATGGTGACCTTGTCGACAAGTTCGCCAACCGAAATCGGCACCAACACTTCGCTCATTTTAATGGAGACCTCACGCTAGAACAAAAACCAATGCATCCATGACCATGGATCCTGATATAATGACGAAAACCCGGTTGCTTAGCAAATAAGGCGTGCCGCATTGATTCCAAAGCTGCGCATCATCCGACCTTCCAGTCGCGAGGCCACGGACCTGCTTTCCGAGCGACTGGTAACCCTGCGTCAGCTCGGGTTTATTGTTTTGTACGAAGATTTGCCTAAAGACCCCAACTGGGCCTACACGGCCGCAACAGCCGCTGATCGAGGCCTGGCACTGACCACAGCTTTGGCAGAAGTCGACTCCGACGTCATCGTCTGCGCCAGAGGTGGATATGGGGCTAGCGACCTGCTGCCGTTGCTGCCGTGGGACACTTTAAAAAATCAGCGGCCAAAGATGATCGTTGGCTTTTCCGATGTTTCCGCGCTCCATGGAGCATTTTATGCTCGCTTAGGCTGGCCTGGGCTCCATGGGCCGATGCCCGCAACGGTACTATGGGGCAAAGACGACGTCACAAGTGATACCCAGGCCTTGCTGCTTAACCTGCGGCAATGGGTCGATGGCAAATCAATGACCGGCTCATTGCCTATCAGCCCAGTCGCGCATGCACCTCATGGGCCCATACAGGGGCGCTTATTCGGAGGTTGCTTTACGGTCTTGACCAATCTCATTGGCACCCCGTTTTTCCCGGGTTCTCTCGCAGATCACATCCTGTTTCTCGAAGATACTGATGAGCATCCCGGACGCCTGACTAGGGCCTTTAATCAATGGCTGCAAGCTGGGTTGTTAACAGGCGTGCGTGCACTAGTGATTGGTCACTTGCGCAACCTGGGGCCAAACATTCCGGACAGTGCTGCCTTCATGCTGGCCCAGTTCGCCAGCCGCTCAAACCTCCCCGTCTTCCACAGTCCGAACTTCGGTCACACGAGTCCAAACTTTCCGCTGGCGATTGGCGCCAATGCGAGCATCCACGCGGGGCGGCTCTCCTGGCATCTCGACCAAGCGAGCCGCAGGCCCAGCTCTAACCAGGATCCCAAGACATGAGTATTCAACTTAAGCAGGGCGCCAAGATCTACTTTCTGGGTATCGGCGGAACCGGCATGGCCTCAGTCGCTGGTTTGTGCCAAGAGGCCGGCTTTGTCGTCAGCGGCAGCGATGGAGCGCTCTATCCACCGATGTCTACCATGCTCGCAGACCTAAAGATCCCAGTGCGAACTCCCTATGCGCCCAGTAACCTGAGCGACCTGCACCCCGACCTCGTCGTCGTCGCCAATGCCCTGTCGCGTGGCCACCCCGAGCTTGAGGCGATGCTCAACTCGGGCCTTCCCTACACCAGCTTTCCGCAGCTACTGGGTGACGTTTTTCTGGCTGAGCGCACCAGCTGCGTCGTTGCCGGAACGCATGGCAAAACCACAACAACTTCGCTCCTCAGCCACGTGCTATTCGAGCTCGGCGAAGACCCGAGCTTCATCATAGGCGGCATCCCCCGTAACTTTCCCAGAAGCATGCGCCTTGGCCAAAGCCGCCTGTTTGTGATCGAGGGTGACGAATATGACACGGCCTTCTTTGACAAAGGACCAAAATTCCTCCACTACCACCCGAAACACTTAATCTTAAACAACCTCGAATACGATCACGCAGATATCTACCCCAACCTCGAAGCGATTGCCGCCCAGTTCGAACATGTAGTCAACCTGGTACCAAACAAGCGCCAGGTCATCGCCAACGTCGATGACCCCGGCATATCCGGTCTGATCGACCGCATGGGGCTACACCACGAAGTGATGCGCGTGGCGACGCTGGGCGCATCGCCAGGCGCCGACGTTTCTGTCAAGTCATACAAAGCACAGGCCTTGGACGCGGGAACGCAACTATGGACCGCGCAAATCGATACGCCTAAGCTCGGTGAGCTCACCATTTCGACGCACCTATCAGGCCGCCACAACCTAGCCAACATTGCCCAGGTCATCGCCTGCCTAATCAGCCTGGAGGACTCCGGAGAGCTGAAGCAGCGCCTGGCCGCCCCGAGTCTGGCTGCCGCCATCAAGTCCTTCCAAAACGTCCAACGACGCCTCGACCTCCTGGCTAGTCGCGGCGGCATCGACATCTATGAAGACTTCGCCCACCATCCAACCGCGGTTCGCTTGGTGATCGAGGGATTTCGCGCCGCATACCCCAAAAAGCGCTTGCTGGTGGCGTTCGAGCCGCGCAGCGCTAGCCAACGCCGGAATGTCTTCCAACAGGCCTTCGCCGCGGCACTTGGACTTGCCGACCAAGTCTTTATCGGCGAATGCGTGCAGGACCAGCGCATCCCGGCATCGCTGCGCATGAACACCGAACAGCTGGCACAACAGGCGGGTCCTAGGGCTCAAAGCTTCGCGACCAACGACGCCCTACTCGCCGGCCTGAAGGCCAAGCTGACCCCAGGGGACGCGGTCATTTTCATGTCCAGCGGTAGCTTTTCCGGAGTCCAGCATCGCCTGGCAAAAGACTTGGGCTGATTATGCGAAAGTAGTAGCCAACAGAACGTGGATCGCATACCTAAATTGCGCCAGATGCTTGCTGCATGAGCCCAGACCTGCGATATTAAGAAATGCAAACTTGCATTTCGAATTACTTAGAGGCAGAGTGCTGGTCAAGCTGTTTGAGCCTGTATCATTTCACCGCGGAATGTTCCGTGGGGATAAAGGTGAATTCCCAAAGGACTGCTCGGTTTTAGGAGAAGACTCACATGTTGTTGAAGAAGACGAAACAAGTTCTTGCCATCGCCACCATGCTATTCGGCATCGGCACCTTCGGTTGCACCGACGATGACAAGAAGCCAGAGGAGCCCGTGCAGCCTGCTGCTCAGGTCGACACCGCCAAGAAGCCTGAGCCGGCGCCGGCTGCAGAAGCTTTTGGCCCAAAAACCGTGTACTTCGCCTTCGATGACTACACGCTGAACGCAGACGCCCAAGGCAACCTGCAGGCCCTAGCTGACCACCTGAAAAAGGCGCAAACTTCGGTCGTTCAGGTCGAAGGTCACTGCGATGAGCGCGGCTCTGTTGAGTACAACTTGGCTCTTGGTGAGCGTCGCGCCCAATCGGTCAAAAACTACCTAACGCAGCTCGGCGTTGATGGCGCCCGCCTCTCAACGATCAGCTACGGTGAAGAAAAGCCCGCCGTAGAAGGCCACGACGAAGCTGCTTGGGCGAAAAATCGCCGCGCTGAATTCACGATCACCAATCAATAATTGGTTCTGAACTCGCAAGAAAAGCCAGAGGTTGCTCGCAACCTCTGGCTTTTCTTATTGAATCCTCTGAGAGAGGCTTGCATTTTAGCCATGACGGGGCTATTCTTTTCATCTTATTACTAAGTTGACCGCCCCTCGCACGGGGTGAGTTAGTGCCATTTAAAGACCCCTGCTCGGGTCGTTGCAAAGGAGTTGGTCCGTGGACATCGCCATCGGGAGTTTGGTGGCTGTCGTCGGAGTTTTGTTTGGCCTGTTCGTGGTCGGCGTGTTTTTGCACAAAAAACAGCTGACGGTCGCCTTCAAGAAAGCGGAAGACGAAGCTAAACAGCTACGCGAGGAAGCCCGCAAGGAAGCAGATACGATCGTCAAACAAGCGCTCAAGGACGCCAAAGACGAGGCTCGAACTAGGCGTCAGCAGTTCGAGGATGAGCAGAAGAACAGACGCGGCGAGATCAACAAGCTCGAGGCAAAGATTAAGCAGCGAGAACAGCAGCTTGAGAAGAAGCTCGAACTGGTCGAGAAACGCGAAAGCGACCTGACGACCACCGAGCAGCGCCTGAGTCAGGAAGAGCAGCATTTCCAAAAGATGAATGCAGAGTGCGGCGAGACGCTTGAAAATGCTCGGCAGACTTTACAGAACGTGGCGAAGATGTCGGCCGAGGAGGCCAAGCGCGAGCTCATTCGAACGCTTGAGGACGAAGCCCGTAAAGAGGCGCGCGGACGGCTGCAACAGATTGAAGAGCAAGCACGCAAAGACGCCGAGGAGCGCGCGCGCAGCGTCGTCAGCCTAGCGGTTCAGCGCGTTGCCGGCGAATTCGTCAGCGATGCCACGATCTCCGTCGTGTCGCTGCCAAGCGATGACATGAAGGGCCGCATAATCGGGCGCGAAGGCCGCAACATCCGTGCGCTTGAACAGGCGACCGGGGTCGATTTGATTATCGATGACACCCCTGAGGCTGTAATCCTTTCGTGCTTCAATCCGATTCGTCGCGAAATCGCAAAGATCTCGCTTGAAAGGCTGGTAGCCGACGGGCGCATTCACCCCGCGCGCATCGAGGAAACGGCAAAGCGAGTGACCACGGAGTTCGATCAGATCATCCGCGAGGCTGGCGAGCAGGCTGCTTTTGATATTGGTATTACCGACCTGCACCCCGAGCTCATCAAGCACCTCGGACGACTCAAGTATCGTACCGTTGGTGTCCAGACGATCTTGCAGCACGCAGTCGAAACAGCACAGTTGTGCGGTATTATGGCTTCTGAGATGGGACTAAACGTCAAGCGGGCCAAGCGCTGCGGCTTGTTGCATGACATTGGCAAGGCGGTTGATCAGGACACTGAAGGGCACCATGCTCAGATCGGCGCCGACCTTTGTGCTCGCTGTGACGAGTCAGCCGTCGTCGTCGACGCCATTCGCCTACATCACGATGATGATATCAACCAAGCCAGTCCTTATGCAGTCGTCCTGCACACAGCCAATGTGCTGTCTTCCAAGCGGCCGGGTGCGCGCCGTGAAGTGATGGAAACCTACCTGACTCGCCTTGGCGACATGGAGAAATTAATTAAGGGCTTCGAGGGCATTGAAGATGCTTATGTCATGCAAGCCGGCAACGAAGTCCGTGCCATGGTCAAGCCTTCGGGCGTCTCTGACCACGACTGCACCGACCTTGCCAATGACATAGCCGCCAAGCTGAGGCAGGAGATTACCTTTCCCGGGCAGGTCCGAGTCACTGTTGTTCGCGAGAGCCGAGTGACGGATTTCGCTAAATGACCCGTATCCTAGCGATGGGCGATATCATGGGCAAAGCAGGCCGCCTCTGCCTGGATGCCATGTTACCTCGCCTGCGCTTAGAGCACGCTCCAGACATCGTGCTGGTCAACGGAGAGAATGCTGCGGGTGGTTTTGGCCTGACCGAAAAGGTCTACAAAGGCTTTATCGAGGGCAACGGCATCGATGCCGTGACCATGGGCAACCATTGGCATGACAAACGCGAAATCTACGATTACTTCCCTAGAGCCGACCGTTTGGTGCTTCCAGCAAATATGGGCAATGTCGAACGTGAAGACATGGGCCTAAAGATCATCACCGCAAAGAGCGGCGTGCGTTTCGCCGTGATGAATGTGATCGGCCGAGCCTTTATGGTCGAAGGCAATCGAGACATCTTCAAGGCCCTAGATAAAATGATACAGCAGATTCCGTCCGCAGTGCGGCTGCGTATCGTCGATATTCACGCCGAGGCGACCAGTGAGAAGCAATGCCTCGCCTGGTATTTGTGCGGCAAGGTTTCACTCGTATATGGCACCCACTCCCATGTCCCAACAGCCGACGAACGGATCCTTGACGGCAAGACTGGGTTCGTCACCGACCTAGGTATGACGGGTGCCTATGACTCGGTCATCGGCATCCGCAAAGAGGCCGCTATGCTGCGGATGATGACTGGTGAGAAGAAGAAATTTGAACCCGCGACAGGCGATCCATGGCTATGCGGCCTGGTGGCAGATATCGACGAAGCGACTGGGCATTGCACAGCGGTCAAACGGCTGCGTCTCGAAATGGACCGCGCCAATGCTTAAACCCATCAGAGGTCACCGCCCTATTAACCTGTGGAATTGCCTGGAACCCGCAGCTGCTTGCTGGGAGGATGGGCCTGTGGCAATCTGCCTATCCATATACGTGTAACGCGAAGGCATGCCCATGGGGCGGCAACCGACCCTGCTGAGGAAAGATCTTGATGAAGCTTACAAAGCTGAAGCTGCTAGTTGCACCGGCCCTCGGATTATTGTTAGGCGCCACTGTTGCCACGGCATTCTGGGCTGACGGCGACGGCCACTATGCCCTGCGCGGCGCCACGGAGCAACATCCGGCGTTTCAGCACGGCAGCGGAATTTACCAGGCGGTAGAGCAATCGTTTCGCCTGACTGGGGAGGCGCGTTTTAACGACCAGCTGAGCATGTTTCTCGAACTCGGCATCTTTGACGACCCCCGTCGCGCGTACTTGGGCGATGTCGGCCAGCCTCAGGAGTGCCCAAACAATACCACCGGCACCACCGCCAATCCTTGTTCGGGCCAGCATCAAAATACTGGGGAGCCCGGTTATAAAGCCTATGCACCTCGGATCAACAAGGCTTTCGTCCGTTATGCATTTGACTACTGTATCCTCGACGCTGGTCGACGGGGACGCAATTGGGGCCTAGGCATGTTCCTAGATGATGGGTCCAAACCATTCGCCACCTCAGCGTCGGTGTTCGACGGGGTGACCTGCAACGTCAACCTGCAAAAATCCCAAACATTAGGCTTTAGCATTGGCTACGATAAGCTCGCTGAAACCGGTACTCCAGTCGATCCCAACTGGAGGCAGAACGAGCCTGGGACAGCGTCGCGCGGATTTGGGCCGAATGATCAGTTCGATGATCTCGACCAATATTTTTTCACCGTCGAGTACGATGACCGCAAAGCCAACGCAGGCTCCTTTTTTACCAAACAGATTGGACTGTATTTCGCCCAAGTCAAAGGCGCCGATTATAAAGTCATAAATCCACAAAGGGATCCCAATGACCCAACGAAAGGTACGATCTATAAAGAAACCGGCGGTGACGGCACCGACTTGAAATTTCTCGATCTCTATACTGGCTTTTATGTTGGTGACTTGGCGATCAAAAACGAGATCCTCTTCCGCATGGGTAAGTCGTCAGATCCCAACTGGACTAGGCTCGGAGGGGCTAACTTTAACGCTTCAACCAGCGACCCGGCTTCAAACAAGCTTGATTCGGTCGCGCTGGCCGGCAATTTCGAATGGACTATCGCACACTCCGGTGCGGCCCTCGGTCCGGCGGAGTTTAACAAGGGCGACATGAAGCGCCACGTCTTGTTCGTCAACTATGCCTATGCGCCAGGCGACGGCGACGGCTATCGCAGCTTCGAAAATGCCCCGGCCACCCCCGCCTCACTTGACAAGTCCGTGACCGACAGCCTGACCCGTGACAAGCGCAGCACATCCGTCAAGGCCATCGAGCTTAACCGCAATTTTAAACCAGCGCTGCTGCTGTTCAATGCCCATCCCGATGCGGACTACATGGTCGTGGACGGCTCGTTTAATCCCTCGCGTATGGTCAATGCCACCTTGTTTGGCGCAGGCTACCGCTACGAGAGCATGGAAACCGGCAATTTTGAAGCGAAGCTATTAACAGCCTCGCTGAATGAGGGGCCACCCCGTGAGATACGCGATTACTATAATGCCATCAAGGATTCGAAGGCAGACCTCGACAACAACGGGCAGCGCCCAGCTGGATTCTACGGCCGCAGTCTCGGCTACGAACTAGATATTTCCTACGCCTACAAGTTTGGGCGCGAGGTCGAGCTGGGTGTCGCCGGAGCAGTGGCCTTGCCTGGGAAGGCCTGGCAGGTCCGCACCGGCTCTACGCCTGCGACCGACTTGTTGCTGCAAACCTCGGCGATATTTCACTTTTAGTGACCGACCATAGCCCCACTTCCAGGGACGGAGTCGTTTTATGCTGTCCGGTTCCGACAATGCGGCAAATCAGCGCCTCGACCAGGCGTCCGTAGTCGATTTTCTGACATCGACCGCAGGCGCCTTGTGCGACTTTGGTGTGATTAGCTCCAAGGATACGGACAATCTTCGACTCGCACTTAGCGGTATCACCAACGCTCCAAGCGAGCGCTCACTTTTGGTCGAGTTGGGCCTGCAAAACGCCGACTTTCTTGCCTTGCTCACGGTTCGTTTTGGCACCGTCGGGGTTTGTCTAAACCTGCTTCGGCATACACTGCGCTCACCGCTGGAGGAGACAGCCAAAATCCTATTGAACTTCGGCCAAGCTTTAGTGAAAAAAGCCGAGCTCATGTTCAATCGCCCGTTTCGCATCTACCGTGGCGTACTCTGCGTGCGCCAAACACTGTTTTCCTCAGTGCTCGTTGATTTCGGCGAAACCCTAGAACAGGCGAGCGTGCTTCTTGGCACAGCGCTGCAAGACCTGGGAACCATGAATCCCAACGATCTTGCGGGAGCTAACGACACCGATGTCGCCTTGGATGAGGCGATCGCTCAAGCGCTTGGCTTTCGCGGCTTGCTCCGCTTGACTCTACCGGTGCAAAGCGAGACTGAAGCAAAGCACAAGATTGCTCAATCCCTGGAAATGGTCGCCGAGGCCGCCACCCACTTGGCGGAGCAGCTCGCCGCGAATACCGGTGAAGTGCTAGCCCATGACGTGCTAGCTGCCTGTGAGGGTTTGCTCGCTGAATGCCAGCGTCTCAACCTCCTGGAGTTCCCCCGCAGCGACAGCCTACTGGTCTGGGAGGTGCGACGACGTCATCTGATCAGCTGCATCACGTCGCTCAATGCGGCCTTGGCCGAGGTATCCAGGGCTAGTTTGGCGGCCATCGGTCCTGACCTGACCAACACCGTGGGCCCGCTGCCGGAATCGGCAAAGCGCCGGCTGACCTACGACTTGATGGTCACAGGTGTGACTCCGGCTGCGGCAGCCGAAGCCGTCGAGGACTTGCTCACCTACCTAGGCGCGAACAAAGTCGAACCGCACACCCTTCTGCCCGCCGAACTACACCGCATCCATCAGCAATTACTCCCACAAACCCTGGATAGCCTAAAGGCATTCAAGGCTGATGCAGCGCTCATGGCTGGAGCAGGCCGTGACAAGAAGCTGACGATGGAGCGCGTGGTGCGCCTCAGTAAAAGCTTTCAAAGGGCAGCAAGCCAGGCCGCCGCCACGGCTTCACTGCTAATGATTTTGCTTATTCTCAGTTCCTGTGGTCTAAAAACTAAGCTAGAGAGCAGTATTACGGAGATGCGCCCCGATATACCCTTTCGGACCGCCGCTCCAGGCAAACCTATTGATGCCACGAAGTCCGGTAAGGACACTCGAGGCACAACCCAACCAGGGCTGGGAGATTCCCCAAATGACCACTCCACACAGGTCCAACCTTGACGATATGCATGGTGTCTGGACCGCCTTAGTCACCCCGTTCCGCGCCGATCAACAAATCGACTGGGATGCCTTCGAAAAGCTCCTTGCCCTGCAGGACGAGGCCGGCGTCACAGGAGTCGTCATCGCTGGCACGACGGGCGAGTCGCCAACTTTGAGCGTGCAGGAAAAACTGTCCTTAATCCGCAAAGCGAGGGCTTTTTTGAGTCCTCGCACCCGGCTCATGGCTGGTACTGGCGACAACAATACCCAGCAAAGCATTGAGCTGTCGCGCCTCGCACAAGACAGTGGCGCCGATAGCCTATTGGTGGTCACACCACCCTACAATAAGCCATCGACCGCCGGCTTGGTCCAGCACTATAAGGCTATTGCCCAAGCAGTAGACATTCCCTTGTGCCTCTACCACGTGCCCGGTCGTACCGCACATATGCTGCAAGTCGAACAGTTGGCGGAAGTATGTGAAGCCGCGGGCATCAAGGCGGTGAAAGAAGCTAGCGGTGACCTGGCTTTTTTTGCTCGTAGCCAAATGCGAACGAAAGGCACTTTTCTTTCCGGTGACGATCCCACCTATCTCGCCAGCCTTGCCGTTGGCGGCAAAGGGATTATTAGCGTTGCCTCAAATATCTTCCCGCGCGCCTTTGTAGCCCTCACAAACGCTTTTTTTCATGGTGATATTGAGCGCTCCCAAGCTATTTTCCAAACTCTGCTTCCAGCCATCGATGTCCTGTTTTGCGAGGTCAATCCGTGTCCGCTAAAGGCGGCCCTGGCTGGTCTTAATCTGTGCAAAAATATTCTACGCCTACCGCTTGCGCCGATCAGCGAAGCCAACAATGTCCACGTCAGGGCAGTGATTGGCGCAACGCAGGCAACCCTTAAAAGGATCCTCGCCGATGCCTGACCTACATGCGCGGAAGCCTAGTCTTTGGCTCCATGGCTCGACTGGCCGCATGGGACAAGAAATCCGTAAGGCCTGTGCTGGCGAGCAGCACTCCGGCCTGCATTTAATTGGTGGCAGCAGCCGAAGGTTTGAAGATTTCTGCGGTACCGGCAAGGTCCACGGCGGGCTGGTGGTCACAGCACCAAACCTCGGGCACTCTTTGCGCCAGGTCGAATGGGACCTATTACTCGACTTCTCGACCTTAGCTGGCAACCACTTACTGCTTGAAGCATTGGCCCAGACTGCACCACTCAAGGGCCAGGCCATAGTCATTGGGACGACTGGGTTAAGCCGGACAGATCTAGGCCAGTGGCGAACAGTCGCCGCGGATCACCACTTGCGCCTTCTGTTTGCCCCAAATACCAGCGTGGGGATCCTGCTGTCGGTAAAGGCCGCGTTATTGGCCGCTGGCCCACTTAGCCGATTGGGTTTTGATATTGAAATCGTCGAGACCCACCACCGACTAAAGAAGGATGCTCCCAGCGGCACGGCTAAGTTTCTTGCGGACACCATCGCTGAAGGAGTTGGCGGGCTAGAAGTCATCACCAACCGGAGCGACGCGCGCAAAGCCGGTGAGCTTGGAGTCCATGCTATCCGTGGCGGCGGAGTCTTCGGTGAGCACACGATCCGCATGATCGGTGATAGCGAAGAGATCGCCATCACGCATCGTGCGTTCTCGCGTGGCCTGTTTGCCCAGGGCGCGCTGGTCCTTGGGCAATGGCTTCTGCGCCAACCACCAGGCGCCTACGGCATTCTAGACGTCAACCTAAAAGACCTCGGTGTGCACTAGTCGTTCATAGGTGCTGGGGCTCGAACGACGTCCTAGCCGCGCTTGAGAAAGATGAAATACTCGCTCGGCTCTGCGTCCAGCTCCATCGACTCGCCGCACTTGCTACAGACTCTCTCGTGCACCAAGATATCACCATGCTCATCCAAAGCGACCTTGGTGCTATCCCAAAGCTCAGACTCGGTCCGCTTACAAGAGTTGCAATAGTAGGGGACGTAGAATGTCCTAATAGCGTCGCCTGTCGGCTCCTTGCCGACCAGCTGCGGGATTACATTGACGTTGCCAATAAACTCCGGCGTGGCTTCAAAAAACTCGACTTTGCGCGGACTCCACGCCAAAGCAAACGCCAGTAGTTTCCGCACGCCGATACTGTTGATCGAATCGATTTTACCGATATTTATCCGTAGTGGACTTGTGGAATGCTTTAAACTGTCAAACTCCGAAAACTCGTCCATCCTTCCGGAAAGATGATAAACGCCGTTTTTTAGGAGGATGTCCACTCAATGAACCTCAGTTCGGAACATGATACCGCAACATGTTACCAAGACGCATATAAGACGTCGTCTCGTTGTAGACCAAGACAGTGTCGGAATTGAGCCAATAACCACCTTTAGTCTGTACCTGAAGGCTGTATGTGCCTGCTGGAACGTTAAAGAATATTGCTTTGGTCAAAGGCGCGTCGCTAAAGTACCAGCCGTCCCCGACATCGTGCCCATCCTGATCAACCAAACGCATCGAGATTGTTTCTTGAGTGGCCCCCTCAGGCGCGGCGAACTCAGCCAATACCGAGCCCAGCTCAGGGTCATGGACTACTTGGGCATTTAGCGACATATCGTCGATAAAACCGCGAGGAATGAGCGGCGTTACGGTTTGCTCATCGCCCGCCGGGTAGGTGTAAACCACCGGCTCAAACTCGGCGGCTCGGGCAAAGGCACGTACCTTCCCTTGATGACTCACCAAGCCGTCGGCATTGGCAACTCGCCCAGGAGCCACTTGGGGTAGGGGAGCGTCGCTGCCTAAAGGCAATAGATCAATCATGTCTACCTGCTGGTAATGGGCGGCAATCGATACGTCACTGCTCAGTTGCTCCTGGGCGGTCGCCATGCTGGCAAACTGCGTTGCAAAGGCAGTCACGGCACTTAGATCGAGGTGGTCCTCGAGATGCCGATTGGCGAACACGGAAAGCGGCAATGTTGCGACCCAATCGCCTCGCTTGAATAGACTTATCGCCATCGGACCAGGAGCCACGTTGAAATAGCAGAATCGGCCATCCGCTCCCGTTGCGCTCATGCTGCGATCGAGGAACCCGAACTTGTTGAAATAAAACGGGCCCTCGGCAGCCACATCGATCTGAACTGCAATGTCGGCTGCGGGACCCAAGTGATCCTCACCATCTCGGTCACTTACCATCGAACAATACGAGCCATGGGTTGATTGCTGGACGCTAGATGCAATCGTCGTCAGTGCATCGAAAGCGAAGTTACGCATCACCCGTAACCTCGTGACCCCACCCACCAAATCTGCGGTCGAGATCTCGGCGATGGCCGGCCGGTACTGGCCACTTGGATCATCGATACGCAGCATAAACCGCGCCTGGCGCGGCATATCGCGGATGGTCAAATGCCCCGCAGCATCTGTTTTAGAAATAAATTCAGTTCCTAAAACTCGAACCGAAACCCCAGCAACCGGATAAATTAGGCCTGCGCTAGGATTCGAGCGGTCGTCGATTAATTGCACTTGAGCGGTCGTATAGCCTATCTTATCTTTTGCATTGTAGAAGCGGCGACCATCACTTGCCTGGCGCAGCAGGGAGCGAGCGGTCTCGGCAATGCTCGCCTTCAGGGACGGCGCAGCCGGATTCACCTCGTCGCCCGAAACGTCGCCTGCACTAACCGGACCAGGTGCAGGATCCGCCTGCGTGGCCTGCTCGAGGCCCGGATAAGTCGCGCTCGCCCCAGTGTCTTTAACGACGCCCTTGAGGCTCACCAGTGCCTTCGGAACCGTCAGAGCCGGGCCTCTGGATGTCACCGACTCGACTCGTACTTGAATAATATACATCCGACCGTTGGCGACAGCGTAGAGCTCTGTGCTGCCAGCCTTGCGGGCGGTGAGTTCCGTTGCCCCGGCGCCTAGTTCGGCGATCTTTTGGTCGCGGACGAACAGCTGCAAGCCAGGTGCCTCAGAAGCAGGCAGACGCACCGTCACCTTGTCCCCCGCTTTGGCAAAGGTCAGTGACTCCGGACTTAAGACCAGACCACCGGCCGTAGCGGAGATCGTCAACACCGCGTTTACGGGGCCTGCCGGAGAATCTAAACTTGACCCGGCCGGCTCCGCTTCTTGGCGATGGCTGGGTTTCAGCTGAGCCGGGGCCATGGCTGGGGCTTCGGTCAGCGAGTCCACAGTGATCGAGCCCTCAGCGATTAAATCATCGACGCGAATGACGTTAACATTACTCTGAAGCTTGGCCGCTGTTTTTCGCTTGGGGGCACCCGCTGGTACCGTTGGTGGTTCGAACTTCGCCGTGGTCCACTGCATAAGTTGACCGGTCATCTCAGCACCGTCCGTCGCCAGCACAGTCTGCGACTTCGCCGCTGTCGAGGTCAATAATGACATCACCAGCAGGGGTGCGAACAACTTGATGTCGCGGATGTAGTCCATGGGCTCCAGAGCACTTGTCATGAAGATTTACAGACCGCCAGACGACGGCACCTTATATATCGGCGCAGATATGCAAAACATGAGGGAGCACAAGAATTCGTTGCGGAAGAAGAGGCAAGAAGCGGGGAAACCGAGCGGACCCTTCCTCCATGTTATCCCTTAAGCCACCCTTTAGACAACGGGCCACCCTCCAGCGGCGACTTCGATCTTCGTCGACCAAACCAAATTTTATAGATTTTCTGCCATTTCATGTGATTTTATCAAGCCGCAACTGGACAACAGACTCAGGGCTTGGAAAGTCGCGGCTTGAGGACCTCACTGACGATCTTGCCGTCGGCCGCTGTCCCAAGGCGGGCCAGAACCTGCTTCATGAGCGTTCCAAACTCTCGAACTTCGGTGCCACGCAAAATCTCATCCACGACCTGCTCAACCTCGGCACGACTTGCTCGTTTGGGCAAGTATTCGTCGACGATCCCCAGCTCGGAGCGGATCTGGTCCCGTTTTTCACCCTCCGGGTAATCATCAAGCGATTTAAGCATCCGCTTGTGATAAAGCCCGACCACCTTCAGGACCTCAGCCTCAGGTAGCTCTGCATGAACGTTCACAGCAGCCTGGGTGTATTTAATTTCACTTAGCAGCATCCGAAGCACGCTGGTTCGCTCTTTGTCCCTGGCTTTCATCGCCTTCTTTAAATCTTCGTTGATGCGTTCTTTTAGCGACAATTGTAACCTCCCGTCCAAGTGGCCGGAGCATGAAAGATACCCACTCTAGTCGATTGTCGCGGTGGAGACAATTGAGGACCAAAGGCTTTTGCAAGCAACCCCGATAAATTCCCGCGCTGCTATCCTGTTGGCACTCACCTTGTCCGTCGCCGGCTGCGGCTCGTTTGTGATGGGGGAGCTTGCGCACCAGACCGCAGCAGTACCCAGGGTTGTCCACCCATCGCCAGGTCAGATACAACAGGGGCAAGCTCTTGCAGGTAGCTACCTTGTCACCTTTCGCCCAAGCCTCGGCGAGATCGATCGTCGACATCAAGGATTCGTCGGGTTCGCCGCCGAACAGTCGGCGCACTTGGCCTATCTCGACAGGGGATATTCTGGAGATCCGAGAGTCAAACAGCTGCGCTTCTTGGGCGCGGTCGACCTGCACCGGGTGATGGCCGGAAAGCCCGTCAGCCCCGACGCCATCGGCATGCCGCGCTACCTTAGCAAACTGACCACTGACAACCTAAGCCCGGCGCCGCAAGTCGGCAGCTTGGCGCAAGTCGATTTTTCTTCTCCGGCGGCGGCAGTCGAGATTCTGCAGGAGTGGGAGGGGAATGGCAGCTTATGGTTTGCAGAACCCAACTACATCAGCCATCTCAGCGAAGCAGCTAGCAGTCCGGCGAGTAATATATTCGCTGCCTATGCAACAAAATATAAAAGCCACTCGTATTGGTGGACCAACCGAATCGGCCTGCCAGCAGCCTTCAATGCCATTGGCGAACGAGACCTACAGCAACCCAACACTCCAACTGACCAACAGATCCTCGACCACAGGCCGATCATCGCCGTCTTTGACAGTGGTGTCGACTACCTGCATCCTGGGCTAGCCAATCACATTTGGACCAACAACGATCCCAATGTATCGGGCTGCACCGACGATATTCATGGCTGCAATACAGCAGCGACATCTCGCGACCAACTGGGCAACGGCGATGTCTGGCCCTTCGACGCCGATGGCCCCGGCTCCTCATGCGAGGGCCGAGACCCAAACTGTGCGCATGGCACCCATGTCGCAGGAATCATCGCTGGCGATGCCGCATGGACCGACCCGTTTACCGATGACTTCGCCGCAGGAGTTTGCCCGGTCTGCCAGATCATGATTTTACGAATTGTCGGCAAAGTCGGTACCACGTCTGGCATCCTTGACAGCTCAATCGTGGCCGCTTTCAAGTACATTTCATTGTTTCGCCGCAACGACCAGCCCGCCGTTAGAGTAGTCAACGCATCATTTGGTAAGTTCGTCAGATCACGCGCAGTCAACATCATGCTTCAAGCCGTCAAGGAGCAAGATGGGACGCTGGTGATCGCCGCAGCCGGCAATGAAGACTCATCGACTCCTGAGTATCCTGCGGCATTTCACGACGCCATGGGTGTCGCCGCTGTTGGCAGTAATCTGCGCAAGCTTGAGTTCTCTAACTTCGGGCCGTGGATCAGCTTGGCTGCGCCCGGAGACAATATCCTATCCACGGTGCCTGGTGGCACGCTCGAAACAAAGTCCGGTACCTCCATGGCCTCACCACTGGTTGCGGGAACTGCCGGACTGTTACTAGTCCGACACCCCACATTGAGCTTCGACGCGTTGCGCGAGGCGCTGCTTTCCAGCGCCGACCCGGGGCTTTATGATCCCATGGTTGCCGGCGGCTTTAATTACACCAACTATTTTCCACACATCAAAGGGCAGCCAGACCCTGTCCCACTGCTCGGACGGGGCCTGCTAAACACGAGCGGTGCGATCCTCGGAACCACTTCTATCGGTCAGCCTCATGAACCCAACCTAAGCCGAGTAAAACCTGGCTGCGGCACGATCGCATCCTCAGTCAGCACTAAGCGCACTTCTGCCTGGTGGCTGATGGCGCCGCTTTTACTAATAATTTTATAATGTTGAGCGGCTGACCTTACAACCCGGGATGATGGTCCATGGCATAAAGCTGAAACCGCTCATGGGCAGCCAGACACTGGCGCCCCTTTTTGTCGGCCTTGCTCTCTCCTCTTTGGCGTTCGAGGTGGGGCAAGAGCCCAAGATTTGCGTTCATTGGCTGGAAATCACCAAGCCCACCATGAGTCACATAGTGAACCAAAGCACCAATCATCGAGTCGCGCGGAGGCATTTCAAAACTAAGCCCCTGCGCCTTAGCCACTGCTGCTCGAGCCGCCAACAAACCTATGGCAGCGGACTCGGTGTAGCCTTCAACTCCCGTGATCTGCCCTGCAACAAACAATCCGGGCGCACCCCTAACGGACAGGTCCGGATTTAGTACCTCGGGACTTTTTAGGTAGGTATTGCGATGGACCGAGCCAAAGCGCAAAAACTCAGCGTTGCGCAACGCCGGGATCAACGCGAAAACACGTTGCTGCTCAGGCCATTTCATTTTGGTCTGGAAGCCGACCATGCTGTACATGGTCCCTGCCGTGTTTTCCAAGCGTAGTTGGACGTTAGCCCATGGCCGGTGACCGGTCTTGGGGTTGATCAGCCCAACTGGCTTCATCGGACCAAAGCGCAAAGTTTCCCGCCCGCGCTCGACCATGACCTCCACCGGTAAGCAAGACTCGAAATACTTAGTGCTCTCAAAAGCGTGTAAAGGCATATAGTCTGCCGCCGCCAGAGCATCGATAAAAGCCTCGTACTCCGCTTTATTAAGCGGCAAATTGAGGTAATCTCCAGCACTTTCTGCATCACTTTCATGATCATAGCGGCTGGCGGCAAAGGCGTGCTGAAGATCGATCGAGTCCGCCGCAATCACCGGCGCAATCGCATCGTAGAAATACAACCGATCCTGATCACCGGTGAGGCGCTGCAGCTCTGCCGCTAGGGGCGCTGAGGTCAGGGGGCCGGTTGCCACAATCCAGATCTCGTCTCGAGCGGTCATTTCCGCCGAAGTGGGCAATGCCACGACCTCATGATCCAAACGCGTAAAATTTGCATGGCCGGCCAAGGCCTCCTCGATAAATTTTGAAAAGATCTCGCGATCTACGGCCAAGGCCTGGCCAGCAGGAACCTTTGCCGCGTTTGCCGCACGCAGCACGAGAGAGCCAAACGCCACCATTTCAGCCTTGAGTAATCCAGGGGCTGACGTCGCAGACATCGACTTCAATGAATTCGAGCAAACCAACTCAGCTAAGCGGCCAGTCTTATGGGCTGGCGTCATCTGAGTCGGCCGCATCTCATGCAAAGTCACGGGAAACCCAGCACTTAGGACCTGCCAAGCGGCCTCGGAACCAGCTAACCCGCCGCCAACGATATGAATATGCATCGCTATTCTCTTGGTATGCTCTTTTGAGCACATGTGAGTCGAAATTCGGGGCCCAGAGGTAGCACATGCTGTGGCTAATTGGTCCAGCAATTAAATTTATGTAATGTTACTAGATGCTTAAAAATTGGAGCCGATTTTGTATTAGAGAAAGGTACAAATCACCTGTGCAGCAGGGGAGGGGCTAACATGAAGACAAAAATTCTGATCATCGAAGATAGCGCCTACAAGGCTTTCGCCACCAAACAACTCCTCGAAGCCACACTTCGCATGGCCGTTAGGCTTGTCGACGTCGCATCGACCAAGGAGCTCGCTCGCCGCACGGTTGAGTTCGCTCCGCATCAGATACTCTGCTGCTGCGAAGGCGGCGCCGCTGAACTGCTACAAGCGATGAAAAAGCGTCAGACCAACCGCCGCAACACCGAAATCACTCTGATCCTGGCTCAGGACCTGGACGTCGACCAGGTCGAGCAAGTGCGTAGTTTTGTCAATGCATACTGGTTGGCAAGCAACGGCGGCGCTAAGGACAAAACGTTAACAGCCCATGCCGCTTAGGCCTAACCTTGGCACTGCCGCCTACGGCGGAAGCGCGAAGGAATCCCTTAATCTGACGAATCGTCGATGTCAGAGGGCCTGACGATCTTTCCGTCTTGGCCAGCAGCAGCGCGCCCTCAATAGCCGCCACCCAAAAAGTGGCTAACTCCGCTGGAATGACGTCCGCACGTAGGGATCCGTTGACCTTCAGCTGCGTCAGTCCGTGCGTCAAACACGACTCCCAATAGCCAAAGGTCGCCTGCAAATTAACCCTGAGCTCCTCACTGTGGCCGGACATCTCGCTGGCTAAATTGCCAATCGGACAACCTTCGGCGTAAACACCAAGGTCATAGTCAGCGAGGATTTGGTCTAGCCAAGCCTCTAGGCCACCTAACGTGCCGAGGTTTGCAAGGAGCGCCTCCTGGGCTGCCGGTAACGCCGCCAGGTGGTAGCTAATCAGCTCCTTCACCAGGGCGTCTTTACTGGTAAAGTAGTGATAGAATTGGCTCTTACCGGTCCCAGATGCGTTTAATACGTCATCGACACTGGTGCCATTCACGCCATTTTTATACATGAGCCCCGCCGCTACGGACAGAATCCGATGCCGCGTTGAAGCTCCTCTAGTTGATTTTGCTTTCATAGAAATATGATAGCAAATCCGGCGCTAGGAAGAAAATGCCGCGGCAAAATTCACGGCTGATGATGATCGATCTTCTGCAGTTCGGTGGTGACTAAATCGATAAGTTGCGAGGATACCGAGATGATGTCACGGGCTTCACAGCCTTCGTCCTGGAGCTGACGATAGATCGAACTGGCGAGTAGCCGTACGGCCCTATCGTTGACTGATTGTTTCGCTATCGTTTGAGAGGCTACATTTGATGAAGTTGTCATACCGCTCCTTTTCAACGCGTCTTGTAGGTAGTGCACTTTTGGGGCAAACGATCCAATGACCGCATCGACCTTAATCCCTAACTCTACAACATTGATGCCAACAAGGCCAAGTCCAGGCTAAGCGCCTGATATTTGTCAAGCAAACCTATGTAATTTTAAGGTATTTTAATGGCCACAACAGCGCCAACCAGAGGCTATTGTCGCCGGCATCGACCATGTCTATGCGTTCACCCCAGTCACCTTCTGGTGACAGCAGACCCTCAGCCTGTGGTAATACTGTCAAAGGTGCAAACTTCCTAAGGTGCTTTTATGTACTCGTTAGCGGTCCGCTTGTTTACGCTAGCCCCGAAAAATGCCTTAAGTTTCGCTACGGGCCAGGCTGCTCGACTTAAGCTGCCAAAACCATTGGCAGACCTCAGTTGTCGTGGTTTCGCTGCGGTTTTTCGGCTCAATATGGATGAGGCCTCGGCTCCCCTTAGCGCTTATGCCACCATCGAGGACCTCTTTACTCGCTCCCTAAAGCCTGGCCTACGCCCAATCAGCTCGCCAATATGCTCGCCTGCCGACGGTTTCCTGGCGCGCTCCGGCCCCATCCAGGCGGGAGAGGCCATTCAGGCGAAGGGGCTACCATACGCTGCTGCCGACCTGATCTTTGGTGCTACCGCACCGGAAACGGTCAAAGCACAAGATTTCGCCTGGTATCAGACCATCTATTTGGCCCCTCACAACTACCACCGGGTTCACGCTCCGTTTAGCGGTCGAGTCACGAAAGTGACCCACTTTCCTGGCGAGCTTTGGCCGGTCAATGGGCCATTTGTCGCCCGGGTGCCACGACTTTTTTCTCGCAATGAGCGCCTAGTCTTTAGCTTTGATTTATCGCTCGGGGGCAAAGCCTACGTGGTCATGGTCGGGGCCTTTAACGTCGGACGCATGGTGACGCCCTTGGCCCCTGATGTGGTGACCAACAACGGTCGGCGCCAAGGCAATGAGCAGCCTTCCTTTACCACCTTCGAACCGGCGCGAGACGTAGCTATAGGCGATGAAATCGGCACGTTTATGCTCGGCTCGACCGTAGTGATCGTCTATGACCATGCCGCTATCAGTGGTATCAACCTGCTACGGGCCCAGGATAATAGGCCTATACTCATGGGTCAGACCCTGTGCACGAGGCAGTCATGATTGAGCAGCATTCCCGGCGGACAAAGATCGTAAATTCCTTTGAGGGCAAAGCCCTGCTGGCTCAAGACGCCAGCGAGGTCAGAAACCAGGACGTCGACGTCTTTCGTTTAGTCTATGAAGCGCCGCTCATCGGTCCAATCCAAGGCTTTATCAAGGCCCTTCGCGCCAAAGGCCAAAAGGGTGAGAACAGCACGGTGATGCTCGACTTGGCCAGCTGGACACAGGCTGTCGTCAGCAACCTGGCGGCACCAAGGGAAGTGAGCTTTGGTGAGCGGCTGACTGTTTCTTCGGCCGAGCTGCCCTCGACGATCAGGCTCAAATCTGCAGGTTGGGACCAGCTGTTCAAGGCAGACGCAAAAGTCTTCATTGGCGCGGGAAACGTCGTCCTACGGACCATTCGCTGTAGCAAAGATCAAGCCGAACTGGAGGTTACCCAAGGGGGAGTCATCTATCCAGAGATGGACGTCACGATCCCAGACACACGGCGTGACCCAGAACGATTCAAAATTGATGTCTCCGATCTCAGAGGCCTCATCGAAGAAGGTGTGGACTACCTGATTGTCTCGGGCCAGTGGACCCTACCATACCTACTCGACTTTCGCCGCAAGCTGGCCGCTCAACATGGCGACAACACGCCGTGGCTGCTGGTTAAAGTGGACTCGGGAGAGGTCTATGAGCGCCTACCCGAATTGCTCGCTCACCTCGAAGGAGTGGTCATTTCGCGGCGTGAAATGGCGCTGACACTCAATCCAGTTACAGTGCCGATGATCACCAAAGAAATCATCCAGCGCTGTAATGACCACGCTAAGATCGTGTTGACGGCTAGCGAAATGCTCGCTTCGATGCGGCACAACGTCACTCCAACTCGGGCAGAGGTTTCCGATGTTGCCAATGCCGTCATCGATGGTACCGACGCGGTACTGCTGTCAGAGGAAGTCGCCAACGGACGATTTGGAACCAAGGCCGTCGAGGTTATGGCCCGAATCATTACCGACATCGAAGGTGCCAACATCAACGTCCAGCCCAACTGGATCAAGCACACGCCAACGGTTGCAAATGAAATGGATGCAATCGCCTATCATGCTCTGCGAACGGCTGAGCGTATTGGTGCCAAGGCTATTGTTACCATCACCAAAGCTGGTAACACGCCGTTAAAACTGGCGAGCTTCCGCGCTCCAGTACCGATTATCGCCGTGACCTTTTCGGCTGCGGTGAAGCGCCGACTGGCAATGGTTCGAGGTGTTCAAACCCTGCTACTTGATATCGACCCAAATATCGATCAAGTGTTACCCATCGTAAATGACCAGCTGGTGCGCGACAGCTGGTTGAAAGCTGGTGATGCCGTCATCTTCGTCGCCATCACCTTGTCGCCCGTCGGGAAAGAGGCAAGCAACCTCTTCACGATCCAAAATCTATCGTAAATACAGGTGGTTAAATATTAAGTGACAAGGCTATACGGCCAGCGCAGCTCGCGCCATCTTGGCGAACTCCTCTGGCTTCAAGGAGGCGCCCCCGACCAAGGCCCCATCGATATCCTTTTCAGCCAAAAGCTCCTTAATATTTGAAGGGTTGGCGCTTCCACCATAAACGATACGCAGGGCCGAGGCCGCTGAGGCACCGAAAGCGTCAGTGACGAGAGAGCGTATCAATGCGTGGACTGACTGGGCCTGAGCTGCAGTTGCCGTCCGGCCGGTGCCAATGGCCCACACCGGCTCGTAGGCGACGACCAAGTCGCTTAACCCAGCCCCAGAGCCTACGGCAGCCAAAATACTTTGCATTTGCCTGGAAATCACGGACTCCACCAGACCACCGTCGCGCTCTGCTAAGGTTTCACCAACACAGACCAGGGGCAAGACCCCATCTTGCAGGCAGGCCTTGGTCTTTTTAGCCACCGTGGCATCGGTCTCAGCAAAGTATTGCCGCCGCTCGCTATGGCCAATCAGTGTCGCTGTGACGCCTACCTCCCGCAGCATCGGCAAGGAAATTTCACCAGTGTAGGCGCCACTAGCCTCCCAATGGACATTCTGTGCCGCGACGCTAATACCGAGTGGTTTGCAGGTCTTCGCCGCCTGCGCCAGGATCGTCGCCGGCACGGCAAACAGCAGGTCTAGTCGACCCGCCAGTCTTTGCTCTGGAGACAGGCCTAAGGACTGCACAAAGGCTGCAAAAAACGCCTCAACCTCGGAGTTGAGTTTATGCATCTTCCAATTACCGGCCAGCATCTTCACACGTGCGACAGTCATCGATCTAGGCCCTTAAAAAGATGTTAGCGCATCAGCACCTTTAGACCAGGCAAGGTCCGCCCCTCGAGATACTCTAACGAGGCGCCGCCGCCGGTCGACACGTGGGTCACCTTAGACGCGACGCCAGCTTTGTTCAAGGCAGCGACCGAATCACCTCCGCCGACGACCGTTCGCCCGCTGCACGCAGCAACCGCCTGGGCCATGGCCATGGTCCCGCTGGCAAAAGCCGGCCACTCAAACACTCCCATCGGCCCGTTCCAAAACACCGTTCGAGAACGGCTCACGACCGAGCTATAGGCGGCAACGGTTTTAGGGCCGATATCAAGGCCCATCAAGCCCGCAGGCAGCGAAGCGCTATCGACTTCCTCGCGCTTGGCTTGCTCCGAAAAGGCACTGGCTGCGCCGTGGTCGACTGGCAGGTGGATCTGTACGCGCCGGGCTTCGGCGCTACGAAAGATTGATTCTACTAGGTCCATTCGATCGACTTCGACCCGCGACTTACCAACCGCCACCCCCTTAAACTTCAGGAAGGTGTAGGCCATTGCGCCGCCGATCAGCAGATGGTTGCAGTGGTTGATCAGACTAAGCATCACAGCAATCTTATCCGACACCTTGGCCCCCCCCATGATCACCGTGAATGGGGCTTCCGGCCGCTCAAGAATACCGCCGAGTGCCTTTAGCTCCTTGTCGATGAGCAGTCCCGCCCCCCGACGTTGGGACGGAATCAGCTCTGGAATGCCGACCGTCGACGCGTGAGCGCGGTGCGCTGTACCAAAAGCATCATCGACGTAAACCTCGATGCCACGCGCCATGTGCCGGCAGAAGTCTGGGTCGTTGCTAGTCTCACCAGCATGAAACCGCAAATTCTCCAAAAGCACCAGTTGGTTGGGGCTAAGTTGGCCGAGGGTCTGGTCGTAGGGTTCCTGCATGTAATCGCTGACAAAGCAGACCTCCCGGTCCAGCAGCTCCGCCAAGCGCACGCCAACTGGCTCAAGGGAGTACTTTAGGTCGACGGCCCCATCAGGCCGACCAAGATGACTGCCGATGGCCACTTTGTGGGTCCGTTCCAGGATGTACCGAATGGTCGGAATCGCCTCAAGGAGTCGCGTTTCATCGGTTATGCGACCGTCTTTGATCGGCACGTTCAGATCAAGCCGAAGAAATACCTTTTTGCCGTTAAGATCTAAGTCGTCGAGCATGCGCAAGTTCATCGGGGACCCCGGCGGTTATTTTGGCTACAACAGTAGCAGGTACGTCTCCACCGGGTCATAGCATCGGATGTCCGGGTCTCGCAAGTAGGGGTAGCCGTCTCATGGTTTATGAACACCTTTTCGTCATGGATCCACTGGCCTCACTGAACCGGCCGCTAGATTCCAGCCTACGGATGCTGTTTGAACTGGCTGCCAAAGGCCACGGCATACGGGTCTGCGAGCCAAAGCATCTGGCCTGGAGCGGTGGCGACAAGGCTGCTGTAGCACGCTGCCAGCGCCTGGTGTTCGCAGGCAGTCCCCAGACGTTTTCCACCGGGAGTTCTGAAACCATCAGCCTTCTGAGCTTCGATGCGGTCCATATGCGCAAGGATCCGCCATACGACATGGACTATATCGCCACCACCTGGTTACTTGAGTCGGCGAGTAGCGCCGGGGTTCGGGTGTACAATGACCCGGCCGCGTTGCGCCGTTTTAATGAAAAATTGGCTATCCTATTGTTTCCAGAAGCATGTCAAGCTGCGCTAGCCAGCAGTGACAGTGAAGCCCTGTTGGCCTTTGTCGAGAATCAGGCTAACGGTGACGCGATACTAAAACCCCTGACGCTGTTTGGTGGCAGAGGTGTCGAACGCTTACAGCTCAAGAGCGATGGCCGGGCACAAGTCCTCGCCAAGCTCAGATCTGCCACTGGCGACGGCGCTAGTATCAGACTGATCCAACCCTTCAACACTGCAATCTACAGCGGTGAGGTCCGAGTATTCACTGGCTTCGGTCGCCCTCTAGCGTGGTGCCTCAAACGCCCAGCACCCGGTGAGTTCTTGGCTAACACCCGTGCCGGAGCCACTCTTGAAGCCTATAAACCAACTACCATCGAATCGACGCGCGTCACCTCTGTGGCTCACGCCTTGCATTCACAAGGAGTCTTCCTCACCGGCTTCGACCTCATCGGCGGATATGTCTCGGAAATCAACCTGACAAGCCCTCGACTCCTACAAGCCGCTGACGACCGCACCAACTATTATGCAGTGCTGGCAGGGCAGATGGAGGCTGACATTGCCGAGGCAAAGGGGAAGTCGGCTGGACGCGGTAGTCATCGTGACACATGACCACTAGAAAAACCGACTGGCTTGAACCGAAATCACTGCAGGATATGAGCCGAACTCACTTTTGGGCAGAAACTGAGTCGGCGGCGGCCCATGGGGGGCCAAGGCCGACAATCCAAGCTCAATTCGCTCGGTCACTGAATAAGTCAGCTGGAAGACTCCGATAAACGACTGATCGCCGTCATTTGCAACAAGCAACGAACGCAAATGGATGAGCGGAGTGATGTCGTAAAGCCCTGCGAGCCCGGTATACAGCTGCCCCAATATCGGGGACCCCGGCGGAGATTCCGCTAGGTGCGCATAGCCACTTGCATCGGCATAGCCCGCTTGGTTGTAAAACTGCTCCACAGTAATGACAAGCTTTGGGTTCAGGCGGTAATCGGCACCAATCGCGCCAGCAGCCCGGTTTAGTCCGGTCGTCTCGCGACTGAATCTTTGATTCATCTCGCCGCGCAATCCTACCGGCCCCACCTCACCCTGCACAGTCGCACCAACGACATTATTAGTCGCAAGTTTACCCATGAATGCCGCGGCTTCAAACCCTCGCCAAGTTCTCGAGGCCCGCACCAATGCCGAGGAGTTGCCTGCAGAAAAGCGATTTGATCCGTGATTTGTCGCCCCAACCCGACTGACCAGCGGCGGCACGGCATATCCAACGACACCGATCGCCGAAATCTGCCCCTTTTTCCCTAGACTGTGATCCACGCGGACGGCGTCCACCCCGGGTTTATAGTCACGAAAAAAATCCGTCGGGCGATAAGGAGCGAAAAAGTCATTTGGAGTAAAAATCGCCATAGTCGTCAGGTTGACGGGAAATCGTCCGACAGTAACCTCGGCGCCGGCGAGTTTGCCGCGCATGTTGATGCGGTCAATCGTCAAGTAGCCATCGATCTTGCTGCCGCGATACCAGTGAAGGTCAAGGGTTGACGCCCGGTTGGCTTCATCGGTGGTATTGAGCACCGTCTGCGCCAAAGAAGTGCGGTCAGATGAATTGATCGCCAGCATATAAGCATTGAACTCAAACCGTAAGGACCGGGGGCCTCTAAACTTGAGGCTTTCGCGCACTAGCAACTGGTCAGAACTTTCGTAACGGTTTGGGTACAGGTCGACATCATCTGGATTCTTATCGTAGGTCGCCGACAGGCGGGCTGTACCCTCCCGCTCCAACCGACCTTTAGCCCGAGCGACCGGAACTGCGACGCCAATACAAAGCATCCCCACGGTCGATACAAAGACGTCGCGCCGCGCCATTTTCCAATTAGTGATCAGTGCAACGCCCATCGACCAATCCAACGATACGTTTCGCGCGCTCGAGCACTCGAGGGTCGTGCGTCGAAAAGACAAAGGTGACATTGAGCCGATCATTGAGGTCTTGCATAAGATCAAGCAGGGCTCCACTGGAAGCGGAATCCAGATTCGCCGTCGGCTCATCCGCCAGGATCACTGCAGGACTAGGTGCAATCGCCCTGGCGATGGCCACTCGCTGCTGTTGGCCGCCAGACAGCTCCCCAGGCAGGCGGAGCGCCAAGTGGGCAAGTCCCACCTGCGCCAGAGCCTCTAGGGCCAACTCGCGGCGCTGCTGCTTCGGTCGCCCCTGCAACGCCAGAGTGAACTCGGTGTTTTCAAGCGCGGTCATGATCGGTATTAAGTTGTATGCTTGAAAAATAAAGCCTAGACGGTCGCGGCGAAGACGTGCAAGAGCCGTGCGACTGAGTCCACCCAGTACTGCCCCTTCGAGAAAGATGCTACCTGAAGTCGGCGTGTCGAGCGCCCCAATCAGATTGAGCAAGGTACTTTTACCTGATCCAGACGGGCCGCTTAGCGCGAGGAATTCACCCGCCTCTACCCATAGGGACACTGCCGTCAATGCCTCGACACGGCCCGCCCCCACACCGTAAGACTTATAGACATCTTCCACCCGCACAATAGCGGGACCAGAAGTTTCACGCCGCATTGCAACTCCAGGTTAAAAAATCAACGATCTTCTATAGTCATTCCGCTGCACAAGGCCAGCCGCGGAGCAACCGCCCGAACTGGCTCAAAGTTGTGATGTCCTGGCGAATTGAGTACAATGAGCGTAAACAATTTATAATGGTGGATCTATGGTACCACAATTCACGAGTTCAATCCTATTAGGCGCCCGCAGGTTAGGCGCGCTTTTACTTATACACCTGACCATTGCCTTAGCTCCTCTTGCCGTCGCAAAGGAGGCTCCGCAAGTCGATGCGCAAGAGCTGAAAAAAGTTCTAAGTGGCGTTGACAAGCTGTGGTCTTCAAAAAAATCTGAAGCAGAGATGACCATGACGGTCAAGACATCGCACTACGAGAGAGCGCTAAAGCTAACCCTCTGGGCCGAGGGTGACACCCAGGCTCTAGTCAAGATTAACGCACCGGCCAAGGAAAAGGGCACGATGACCCTACGCCTTGGGCACGACATCTACAACTTCCTGCCGAAAATCGATCGCACCGTCAAGGTCAGCGCGGCCATGCGCAACAGCAGTTGGATGGGCAGCCATTTCTCGAATGACGATCTCGTCGGTTCGGGCCACCTGGCAAAGGACTACGATGCGACCTTGGTCGAGGCAAACAAACGCGGCAAAACCACTGTGTGGACCGTTGATATGATTCCGAAGTCCGGCACCAATCTAACTTGGTCAAAGCTGCGTCTGGTCGTCGAAAAGGAGCGGACGATCCCCATCTCCCAAACCTTTTACAATGAACATGGAGGTAAGATTCGCACCATCATTTTCAGCGATGTGAAAGAGCTCGGCGGCCGCCAGGCGCCGACAAAGATTTCGGTCACCCCTGCTGACCTACCCGGCGAGCGCACCGACCTTGTCTATGTCTCGTTGCGCCACGATATCAAGCTTGATCCAGATTTTTTTAACGTCGACAACCTGAAGTCTCACTAAGGGTCGCCGTGCGAGGGCCTCATGAACCTAGGTATCTTCGCCTGGAAAAGTCTTGGGCGCTCACCCGTTCGTACCGCCTTCAAGGCTATCAGTATTGGCGCCATCACAGCGATTATGTTGGTTTGGGGGTGTCTCAATGCGGGCTTGAGTAACTTGCTGCAAGCAACCGCAACATCGTTCGAAATCGGCGAATTTCAACTTCATGCGCCGGGCTACCTTAGAAATCCCGATATCTATGCCACCCTAGATCATGCCGAAGCATGGCAAGAAGCCCTTTTAAACGACGGCTTTTTGAGCGCACCGAGACTCTACGGCTCCGCACTTGCCGCCGCCAGCAGCCTTTCAGCCGGCGTCCAGGTCCGCGGACTCGATCTGGAACGTGAAGCACATGTGACACGAATCGGGCGTTTTATCGACAGCGGGAACTGGCTCACCAAGACCACACCCAATGGGGTCGTCATCGGCAAGCTGCTCGCTCGTCACCTGCATTTGCAGCCCGGTCAAGAGATGGTCCTTCTCGCCCAGGCCGCCGATGGCTCATTTGCCAATACGGTGTTCCAGGTGGTTGGGATCTTGAAATCGGTCAACAGCGAGATCGACAACCGCGCGGTCTACATCCAAGAGGCCGCCTTTCGCGAGTTCTTTCTGATCGAGAAGGGCATTCATGAGTTGGCTATATCGCGAGTCGATCAAGACCAACCCTTCACCACTGCGGAGCTTCGACTCAGGCAGCTAGTTGCCAAGCCAGACCTAGGCAATGAGCTGAAATCCTGGCGACAGCTGAAGCCTCTCCTTGCAAAAATCATCGATCTTCTGGCGGTCTCTGCAAATTTTATCTTTATATTTATTTACCTCGCCCTTGGTGGCCTGATCTTAAACATGACCTTTATGAGCATTTATGATCGACGCCGGGAGTTCGGCACGATGCAAGCACTAGGCATGGGGCCAGGTCAAATGGTCCTGCTGATCCTAGCCGAAGCAGGCTGGAAGAGTCTGCTTTCCGCTGGTGTCGCAACGCTTCTAGGGCTGCCACTAGCATTTTACCTGGCGCGTACCGGCCTTGATCTCTCGCTTATGGTGGATCACCTTTCGGTGTCGGGAATCAACTTGGAACCAATCATCTACCCACAGATAACTGTGATAAATGTCATCAAACCGATCGCCTTTATGATGTCTTCGCAGCTTCTATTTGCCATTTTCCCAGGCATGGAAATCTCCGCCATGGTTCCAGTCGAAGCCTTATCACCACACTGATCAAAGAGGGTCGACCTTGCAGTCTATGGCGATACTTTTCGGTGCCCGTAATCTCTTTCGCAACCCTCGCCGCGCCATCATCACCGCATTGTCCGTGGCGTTTGGGGTTTGTGTGGCGGTGGTGTTTATCGGCACCAGGCAAAGCATGTACGACCGCCTCATCGAGTCTGGTGCTATGGGCGGCTACGGTGTGTTCAGTTTGAGCCAGCCGGGTTTCATTGCCGAACCGACACCCTCCAGTCAGTTTGCGTGGAACGAGCAGCTGCAGCAGCTGACAGCTGCAGTCCCTGGGGTCCGCCTGGTTGCGCCGCGCATCAGTGCAATGGCGGTCGTTGCAACCAGCAAAAGCAGCACGGGTGCCGCGCTTCTGGGGATCGACCCAGGCCTAGACAGCAAGGACATCAACCTCATGCTGGCAAACTTGAAGAGCGGTGCATCGCTGACTTCGAGCGATCCACAAGGCTGTTTGGTTGGTCGTGCCATGGCTGAGCATTTGGGTGTCGAAATCGGTCAAAAGATCACTTTCACAACAACCGATCGGCAAGGTCAAATCGTCTCTAATATAGCTTACTTGCGCGGCACCTTTGAGACCGGAAGCCTGGAGCTCGATGGGCACTTAGTCATGCTCCCTTTGACCTTCATGCGGCAAGTCTTAGACTATCCCGAACATGCCATCTCATTTCTTGCGTTTTTCGTCCCGCCTGAAGCCGACCTCGCTAAAATCGAAACGGCTCTTAAAACGCGTCTGGCTGGTACACCACTCGAGCTGTCCTCCTGGCGCAAGAGTCTTCCTGACGTGGCCCAGGCTATCGACCTCGATGCCTCGCTCTACAATCTGTTGTTCTTTTTTGCTGGCATCATTGTATCCATCGGCATTTTGACCACTATGATGCTTAATATCCTAGAAAGACGTCGAGAATTTGGCGTTTTGCTGGCCCTAGGGATGACGCCAAGCACCCTCGTCGCGATGGTCTTGATAGAAGCGCTGATGATTGGACTGCTTGGACTGTGCATAGGCACGCTGATGGCAGCTCCACTATACCTCTACCTGCACCATGTTGGACTTGACCTGACAATCTTTCTATCCGGCGAAAGCTCGATGGGACCCAAGGGAGTGGAAGACTTCTTAGGATGCCGGCTTACCGTTGGAGAGGTCGCGATGATCGGGGGGCTGCTACTCTTAATGAACCTGGCCGCGGCGTTATATCCCGCTGTCACCGCGGCTCGGACTGTACCGATCGATGCGATCCGCGGCTCTTAGTTCTTTAGCTTGCTGTTTTTACATGTTTTGTTGTGCCAGAGGTCAAGCGAGTTCGACTCCGTGCCGACCTCCTAATTGGAGCAACCCATGATGATTCGACCTGTGATTTTGCACTTAAGCCTAGCGTTCGCAAGTTACATGGCTGCTGGGTCAGCTATTGCCAAGGGTAGCAAAAATGAGGGGCCTGACGGCGGCAAAATATATGTTTTTACCCCTGGGCAGCCAAGTGAACCTCCGAAGGTGATCCTTTCCCCAGCGCAGGCAAAGGCCAAGGTCCCGGCTGTTCCTCTCATCAGCACGCCCAACAAGGGGCCTGCACCGTCTAGAGCTGTAATCCTCGACAAGGCGACCCCAAAAGATTGACCTCGCGCCGGCAAACTATTAACATTTTCGTAGGCATACCCCCGAAATCGTCAACCACCACTGGGAACTAACGAGTATGAAAAAATCTATCCCGTATAGCCTCATCGCCGTAGCCTGTGTGGTTTTAGCTGGCTGCGATCGCTGCTCAAAAAAAGACGAGCCGGCCGCAACCACGGCAGCCATAGACCAACCGCAACCGACCGCAACCGATCCGGCAGCGGCCACGCAGCCGGTGGCAGCTGATCCTGCGCCAGCTCCAGCACCTGAGACTCCAACGAGCGACACGCCGACCGAAAAGGTCGCCGACAGCAAAGAAGAAGTGAGCGATGGCAAGCTTAAAATCACCGACGTCAAGATCGGTAAAGGCGCCGTGGCCAAGGAAGGCAAGAAAGTCTCGGTATTTTATACCGGCACACTGACCAATGGCACCAAGTTTGACAGCACGAAAGACCGCAACACGCCGTTCAGTTTTGTGCTTGGTTCCGGTATGGTGATCGCCGGTTGGGACCAGGGCGTTAAGGGCATGAAGGAAGGCGGCACTCGCAAGCTGGTCATCCCTGCTAGTTTGGCCTATGGCAGCCGCTCAGTCGGTGGGGTCATACCGCCAAATTCAACGCTGCTGTTCGAGATCGAGCTACTGAAAGTGGAATAACAACGACCCTGGGTCGTACTCATCAGCCAAGCATGGCCCGGTACGTCCGGGCCATATTTTTTAGGATTCGAGCGTATATGACCAAGCAAGTCAACAAATGGGGCGTGCCCACCCTCACAGGCAAAGAAGTCCGCCAGTCCTTTATCGACTTCTTCATGCAGCGCGGCCATACTTTCGTCCCATCTTCGCCAGTCGTACCGCATGACGATCCAACCCTCTTGTTCATCAACTCAGGAATGAATCAGTTTAAGTCGATCTTTCTCGGTGACAACCGCCTCGGCCTAAAACGTGCGGTAAATTCGCAAAAATGTCTGCGCGTATCGGGCAAACATAACGACCTAGACGAGGTGGGGCGCGACACCTATCACCATACTTTTTTTGAAATGCTCGGCAATTGGTCGTTTGGTGACTACTATAAAAAAGAGGCTATCCGTTGGTCCTGGGAGCTGCTCACTGAGGTCTGGAAGTTCCCAAAAGAACGTCTCTTTGCCACCATCTATACCGACGATGACGAAGCTGCCGAAATCTGGCGCACTCAGACCGATATCGCCCCGGAGCGGATCATGCGCTTTGGGGCTAAATCCAACTTTTGGGAGATGGGCGAGGTCGGTCCATGCGGCCCCTGCACCGAGATCCATTTCGATATGGGTGATTTAAGCACGCAAGCGGCGACGTTTGCCCACCCTGAACAGGGCGTCAATGGTACCAACGCGCGGTATATTGAAATCTGGAACAATGTCTTCATGCAGTATGAACGGCTCGCAAACGGCGACCTCAAGCCTCTGGTGGCCAAGCATGTCGACACTGGAATGGGTTTTGAACGCGTGCTGTCAATCGTTCAGGGCTCGGGCTCGAACTACGAAACAGATGTGTTTCGCCCGCTGATCGATAAAATCGCAGAACTCACCAACGTGCCCTATGATCAGGGTGTCAAAGGCACTCCACACCGGGTGATCGCTGATCACTTAAGAGCCCTAGCGTTTGCCATTGCCGACGGCGCAACTCCAGGCAATGAAGGTCGAGGCTACGTGCTACGTCGCATACTCCGCCGCGCCAGCCGCTTTTCCCAAGAGCTCAACCAGAAAGAGCCATTCATCTACCGCTTGCTGCCAACCTTGGTTACGGTGATGGGGCACGCCTTTCCAGAAATCGCTCAGCGTGAACACTATATCACTCAAGTCATCGCCGCTGAAGAGGAACGCTTTATGCGGACCTTACGCGACGGTTTGTCCAGGTTTGCCAAGCTCGCTGCGGAAGCAAAAAGCAAAGGAGCCCAGCTGATCGCTGGAGGCGACGCCTTTTTGCTTTATGATACCTACGGCTTTCCGGTCGATTTGACCGGTGTGCTGGCCGAAGAGCAAGGCCTAAACATCGACCTTGCGGGATTTAAGGCGGCGATGGAAGAGCAGCGGGATCGCGCCCGTGGCGCAGCTAAATTCGACGCTAGTCTAGCTAACGATGAAGGCTGGGTGGTGTTTCACCCCGCAAAAGACACTGCGTTTGTCGGTTATGACCGCCTAACAGCCGACACCGAGGTCACTCGTTACCGTGAAGTCGGCGACGACGTCCTGATCTGTCTCAAGCAGAGCCCCTTTTACGCCGAGTCGGGCGGCCAAGTTGGAGATATCGGCAATCTAATCGGCGACGGTCTCGAGCTTCGCGTCGAAGGCACCTTCAAAATCCTCGACATGCAAGTCCATAAATGCGCCCTCATCCACGGACTTTTAGCCAAAAGTGGCGGTATAAAGCTGAGGGCACAGGTTGACAGCGAAGCCCGTGCGGCGGCGATGCGCAACCACTCGGCCACACACCTGCTGCATGCCGCACTGCGTCAAGTGCTTGGACCGCATGTGCAGCAACAAGGCTCCCGTGTCGCCCCAGAAGGCCTTCGCTTTGATTTCACTCACCCAAAGAGTCTAAGCGTCGAGGACCTCGCCAAAGTGGAAACACTGGTGAACGCACAGATCCTTGCTAATCAACAAATCATCACAGCCGAAAAGGCCTTGGCCGAGGCTAAGAGTGAGGGCGCTGCGGCCCTCTTTGGCGAAAAATATGGCGAGCGAGTTCGCACGATCAAGATGGGCACCTTCAGCTATGAACTTTGTGGCGGTACCCATGCTCAAGCAACGGGGCAAATCGGTTTGTTTCGTCTGACCAGCGAGGTCTCAGTTGCGGCCGGGATTCGGCGCATTGAAGCTGTCACAGGGCTCTACGCCTTAGAGCTGATCCGGACCCAGGCAAATATCCTTAGCGCTGTCGCCAGATCCCTAAAGGCTCGGCCTGAAGAGGCCGAAGCAAAGGTGCTAGAGCTATCAGAGCGCCTCAAGGATTATGACAAAGAACTTCGCGGCCTGAAGCTGGATCAGCTCAATAGCCGTATCGATACCTTGCTGGAACAAGCGCAGTCCACATCAGGTGGGGTGCGACAGATCGTCCTAAAGCTCGATGCCGCTGTGTTCCCACGCTCGACCCACCAACAACTCCTGGACAGCATTGCCAGCAAGCTGAATAATGGGGTCGCGTTTTTCACCCAGGTTGAGGCCGGCACCTTATCGCTGATGGCAGCGGTGGGTAGCGAAGCTCGCAACCGCGTCAAAGCGGGTGATGTGATCAAGGAACTAAGCTTAGTCGCTGATGGCAAAGGTGGCGGGCGCCCCGACAAGGCGCAGGCGGGCTCCAAGTTTCCAGAAAAGGAACCTCTGGTATTGGCTGCAGCACAGAAGCTTTTTGCGAGGCTGCTTGGGTAATCAGACATTTCTGACGGCCCTGGAAGCTGTCCACATTTCCGCTCAATGCACGTCAGTTGCCCGGAGCAGCCATTGGTCAGGGCACCGATGGGCTCGTCGCCGCAGGGTCTAAAGGCGGCGGCGTGTTGGTGCCGTTCGCTGAGCCCGTCGAATTTGAGCTACTGCTTGTAGCGGCTGGTTGAGCAGCGGGAGCGGGCGCCGGACTGGCCGCAGGTGTCTTTCCAGCGGCGGCAGTCCCCCCGGTCGGGGCACGATACGAAGGGGCCTCAGACTGGATTGGAGTTAGTTCCTCGGCACTATCTGGAAGCGGGGCAGTCCCACCTAAGACCAATGTCGTTGCCTTGACCCCCTTTATCAGTAGCTGCTGAATGGAGCTGTCAAGTTTACTAAGAATTCTATCGAACTGGGACACATTTGGCGCAGCGGGAAACCTAGGCGAGCCATCTGAACTAAAGGCCAGACCGCTATCTTGAATGTCTTGACTCACTGAAAAGCCATGCTCGGCACCTACTTGGGTGATCGTTGGAATCGAGCGCGCAAAAGCGATCGGTTTGCGGTCGGTTCCATTGAGGACCATGGCAATAGCACACGGTAATTGATCGGTGCTCGCTTGAACCTTGAACTGCAGCGTACTGCTCTTGGGCAAAGATGCCGCTCTGGCTTTCTGTGCACCTCTGTTCAAACAGCGGATACTAGTGCCAACACTGAGACCTGAGATATCGGTGATGGCGACTGAACCCATGGATTTACGATATAGGCCACAGCCAAACTCGATGGGATTGCCAGCTTTGCTCGCGGCGACAACCTCTGCCTCAGTGCCAATATACGCACAGGTTAAGAAGGAACCAGACACCTGCTGCGGCGCATTGGCCTTAGACTTCTCGCTATCTGCATCGGCGGATTTGCCCTTTGAATCCGCCCCTTCTTGAAGACCAAATGTGCCTGCGACGTGAGTCATACTGCTCTCACTGCAGCCAACCAGTGCTAATGCGGCGACCAACAGCAGGGGCATAGCCTTGTGCAGAAGCGTCATAAACAGGACCTCTCTAGAATTGCGCCAGTCGATGTTCCAACAGCATTTTTTATTATCGGCACATCCGGGGTGGATCTTTAGCTAGCCGCAAGACCTGCGAACAAGTAGAGTCTTTATAGCTCGTTGCGCCGATCACTCACACGGCATTACAAGCTCAAATCGGATCCAGCCGCTTACCTTAGGCATTGCGAACACCAAAAATGCAAGTCGCTCACGAGAGCGGCTATTTTGGACAAAAACATACGGTGACGCTAACCAGATTGGACAATCGCGGGACTACTTCGCGACCGTGCTTTTGTTAGATGTTTCCAAACTGGCAGTAGCCGGGCTCGGCGGCGCTTCATGCACCATTTTTTCAATCAGTGCCTGTGTTGCCTCGACATTACAAGCGCTACCACCACAGCCGTAGATCCGCTGGATTCGCTTTATGTCGCCCGATGAAAGTGCGCGCGTCGTTAAGCCCTGACCGATGTACAACGAGGCCACCATGATGGAATGCGCATCGATGCTAGGATCAATATGAATTAAACCAAGAAAATGGCCGAGTTCATGCGTCGCAACGGTCTGAAGATCGACGACCTCGCGAGAATCCACCGGCTTGATCACCAAGGCATCGCCAAAAATGTAGTACTGATCGTTGTAGCGAATATCCGCCGTTAGGATTTTATTGACGTCCGATGCGTCGTTATCCCAGATCGTCGTCGCAAGAACCACCGTCGGCTTGCCGGTCTTTAGCCAATCGTTGTCGAGATAGAGACCGTTTTTACTGTCGTCGAGGGAGCTATAGAGGTCCTTAAATGAATCTCCGGTGATACCTTGGTGCATGCCATCGTAGGCGAACAGCGACCTTCCAGTAGCTACCTCCCAGGTGTGCATGGCCAGCTGGATCTGCGCTACCTGGGCCGCCGGCATGGTCGCGTCAACACGGTAATGGATAGGCAATGAATCCCAGCCACCGGGCGCATGCAAACCGAAGTTCGGCGATCTTGGATCGGCGTTGCCGTCCGGTCCGGACGCCATCAAAGCACCACCCGAGGCTGGAGCCGTAGATTGGGTGACAGATGGTCTAGGCCCACTGTCCCCGTGGAGGGACACCTGGTAGAGCTGCGATCCACAGGCGACAAAAGTGACAAACAAAGTCATGACCACAGCTAATAAGGACGTATATCGAAATCCCAAGTGCTGCATGAACGATTCCTCCCCTCCGTCGGACTACCCGGCTCGAACTTCCGAACATGCCCCACTATCGACACATTTTGCGCAGCGCTTGAGCATTGCGATAATATTTTTGATAATGGAAGTCTATTTGGATAGTTACAGCGATGACTGCGAGGCGTTAAAGGGCCGGTCCACCCCTGTAGCGAAGCGGCATAAGGCTCCGGCCAGGACCCTATCGCACGCAGCTGTCGCCTTGTGGCCGAACAGTGGTCAATTTCACCCCAGAAAGTACATTGACCCCGACTCCAGCGGTCGTGTCGTTTTGCGTCGACAGGACGTTCACATCGACCTTGGAGTCTGCCAAACGGGCATTACAATGTAGGTTAACACCCAGATTAGTCATCACGTTGACGTTTACTCGCATGCAATAGTAGCCGTTTTTGTTTAGCAGATTGTACGTCGGCGAGCCAAGAACGTTGACACCGGCATCGACCAAAATCAACTCAGGAAACGGTGTGTTCTCGGTATCATTAATAGCCGCACCGCTGCTCAAGACTGAGACAGCAGCATAGATCTCTTTGAAATGGTCCACCCTGCCAGTACCGAGAAAGGGATTGTTTGGCCACGCGGCGAGGCAATGGTGCAATGCATCCAAGTCGGTGGGCTTCGCGCCCGGAATCGTTGGCATAGTGCCGGGATAATTGCCAGGACTGGCTGCCGGCGGTGTGCCAGGAGGGTTAGTGGGTTTCGCGGCAGAAGGAGGGGTAACCACTAGATCTCCGGATCCGCCTGTACCAGACCCGTTAGTTGGTGGGAGCTCCGACTCAGGATTTGGTGCGGTACTGTCGCGAGAGGACGATGAGTTCTTATCTGTGGCAAACAGGCCTTTGGATTTGGCGCCAAAAGATGGGCCCTGGCCGCAGGCCGTGAGCGCTAACAGCGAGGCAAGAGAGACACCGAAGGGCAGTGCTTTAAATCCAGAACGCATGAGTTGCTCCAATGTAATTGAAAATAAGGCGGAGATCATCGGCCCAGCAGGCGGTTGTGCCGGGGTTTACGAAAGCACCAAAAAGCGTATCGTCCGGCACCAGGTAAATCTTTAGCGCCGCGCCTAATGCCTCAAAATTATTGGTTGAAGTCCGGCCATTTGACGCGGATTCAAGGATCTTGGGAGGTGTGCGAGGTTGATTTGCTCTGGTCCACGCAGCTGCGCTATAAGCGATGCTAGTGCCCACCGTGCCACAGTCCAAGAAGGATAACCCGCCGATGACCGAGCCTTTAGCATCAAGCTACGACCCAAAACTGTACGAATCTAAGCTCTATGACTTTTGGCTCCATCATCACCTCTTTCATGCCGAGCAAGACCCATCGCGTAAGCCCTATACGATCTTGATGCCACCGCCAAACGTCACCAGCTACCTGCATATGGGCCATGGCACTGGCTATACCATGCAGGATATGCTGGTGCGCTGGAAACGCATGCAGGGTTTCAATGCTATGTGGCTGCCGGGTACCGATCACGCCGGCATTGCCACGCAGATGATGGTCGAAAAGTCCTTGGCTGAGGCTGGGGAAAGTCGCCAGAGCCTAGGCCGCGAGCGCTTCAACATCAAGCTTTGGGAGTGGAAGGACAAATACGGCGGGATGATCTTAGAGCAGTTTCGGAGCATGGGGTTTTCGTGCGACTGGGACCGCTTATCATTCACCCTAGACCCGCAGCTATCACTCGCTGTGCGCCGCATCTTCGTCGATCTTTTCGAAGCCGGTTTAATTTACCGTGGCGAGCGCTTAGTCAATTGGGATCCTGTCTTGAAAACCGCGCTGTCCGACGATGAGCTGGAAAGCAAGGAAATCCACAGCAGCCTTTGGCACTTTAAGTATCCCGTGGAAGGGACTGATGCCTTTATTACCGTAGCGACCACCAGGCCTGAGACGATGTTTGGCGACACGGCGGTCGCAGTACATCCTGACGACGAGCGCTACCAGGCATTTGTCGGCAAACAAGTTCGCTTGCCGCTGGTCGGCCGTCTCATTCCAATCGTGGCCGACACCTATGTAAAGAGCGAGTTTGGTACCGGAGCTGTCAAGATCACCCCGGCGCATGATCCAAACGATTTTGAGTTGGGCAAGCGCCACAATCTTGCCAACATCGACATCATGACCGACGCCGGGGCGATGAATGACCTAGTGCCAGAGAAATTTCGCGGCCTAGATCGATTTGTCGCCCGCAAAGAGGTGGTGCGCGCCATGCGTGAGCTCGGCCTTCTCGACAAGGAAGAGGCCTATAAAACGACTGTTCCAATCTCCGAGCGCAGCAAGGAAATCATCGAGCCGAGACTATCAAAGCAGTGGTACGTCAGCATGAAGTCGCTTGCCACCCCAGCAGTTGCCGCAGCAAATGATGGGACTCTGCGATTCCATCCAGACTTATGGAAAAAGACCTATTTGCACTGGCTGGAAAATATCCAAGACTGGTGTATCTCTAGGCAACTGTGGTGGGGGCACCGAATCCCCATATGGTACTGTGACCAATGTCACGAGCACACGACCGGCATGACCGATCCGAGCGTCTGCAAGCATTGCAGCAGCAGCGAGATCCATCAGGATGAAGACGTTTTGGACACCTGGTTCTCCAGTTGGCTCTGGCCCCTTTCGCCGTTCGGGTGGCCAGAAAAAAGCAATGATCTTGATTACTTCTACCCATCAGACGCATTGGTCACGGCGCCGGAAATTATCTTTCTTTGGGTCGCCAGAATGGTGATGGTGGGACTTAAGGTCCGGGGCGAAGTGCCGTTTAAGGACGTCTTTTTGACGCCAACTGTTTGTGATAAACAAGGGCGAAAATTCTCTAAGACACTCGGCAACGGTATCGATCCGCTAGCTGTCATTGCGGAACATGGCACCGATGCCATGCGCTTCACCGCCGTGCAGCTCGCGCCAATCGGTGGACGTACGAGAATGGCGGTCGAGGATTTCGAAGCTGGGGGCCGCTTTGTCAACAAACTATGGAACGCCTCGCGTTTCCTACTTGGCCACGTGCAGGCAGACCTGGCGCTTAAGCCTTTAAACCATGCTGAACTGGACCTCGCCAGTAAATGGCTGCTGACCGAGCTTAGCCTCGCTGCTGGCCGCATCGATAAGGCCTTAAGTACTTACCGCCTCAATGAAGCTGCCGATCAAATCTACCACCTGATCTGGGGAGGCTTCTGTGATTGGGGGCTTGAAGCAGCAAAAAACACTTTAGCTGGTGCAGATCCCGCGGCTAAGCAGCGTGTAGTCAGTGTATTGGTATATGTACTCGATGGGATTTTGCGCCTTGCAAGTCCGGTGATGCCCTTCGTCACCGAAGAGATCTGGCAAAAGCTCCCACACCACCCGGATTGGGACCGTCCCGTAAGCCTGACGATCGCGGCGTATCCGAAGCAAGAGACACTACCCCAATTTCCAGCCGAGGCCGAACAGTGGCGTAGCGTGCAAGACCTTGTCGCCGCCGTACGCTCGGCGCGGAGCCAGGCAGGCGTGCCGCCTAAGACTCCGCTCAATACTTGGGTGCGAACGACCTCGGAGCTTGCCACGCTGTTCAACGGCGCCAGCGCAGATATCAAGCGCCTGGCGGTTATCGACCAATTCAATGCCGGGCCGGATTTGTCGCGTCCGGGCCAGTGCCTAGTCGCCATTGGACGTGGTTACGAGGCGTATATCCCTGCCGATGGACTCATCGACATCGCCAAAGAACGAACCCGTCTAAGCACCGAGGTCGGTCGGCTTGAGAAGATCTTAAAGGGGCTTGAAGCGAAGCTGGGTAGCGCCAGCTTCGCTTCAAGGGCACCAGCTGACGTGCTTGAGCAGACAACACAGCAGCGCGACAATCTAAATATGCAGCTAGCTAGCCTTAGAGCAAACTTGGAGGCCTTGACGTGACTTGATGCTCGCTAGGGCCAGGGAGATTGCTCCAGCCCACCTCACCTCGCCTGGGGCGCCCAACATCACGCTTAAGGCGTCCGATCGGTAATCTGCAATTGGGCGAAGACCTCTGGAGGCAGCTGCAGCTTCAGATCCGCGATGACCTCGCTCATAGGAATGGCCATGTTGAACTTGTCCGTACCACCCCAGTGCAGGGCGACGACATAACCCGTCATGAAGTCCATGAGAGGAGATCCGCTTGACCCGCCCTCCGTATCGCAGGTGTGAGTGATCGTCTGTCTCTCCTCGAGTAGCTGCGGAATAACGGTACGCAGCACGCAATCTGGCCCCCGGTCGACCTCCTTCGGCCGTGCCCCAGGGTAGCCGACTGCGAAGACGCGCTGACCGAGCGTAATTGGTCCGTTCCACAGGGTCGCTATCGGAAAGCCAGCCAAATCCGGCGGAGCTTGCTGCGCCGCTCCCGATTCATCTTCCAAATAACCTAACCAATCATCTGACCAAGCCCGTGGTTGGGCAGGTAGGGGCAGGCAGGACGTACTCGGCACATGACCACAGGTCTCAACTTGAAATAGCGCATAATCATAGGTGAGGTTTTTACTCAGAACGTTTTTGCACGGGACCACGAGTTGTTCGCCATTTGCCAGCCCTTGTTCGTAAGCCAGATGAAACTGTATCTTAGGGCAAGGCTTAAAATCGTAGCAATGGAAGTTGGAGATGAATAAGTCTCTGCCGACGCGAGTCGCAGTGCAAAAAGCCAACCCCTCATCTACTGACTCGACTCGCGCTACACCCCGAGATTCGACATAAATCGGCGTGCCGATAGTCTTCTCAATTGGCTCTAGATCGTTGTGCCCGATGATTTTTCGCTCGGTTAGCCAAGGCGGCAGAGCCGCTTCGTCGGCAAATGCCCAAGCGCCTTGTAGCAGACAAGCAAGAAGAAGTAAGCGAAAGCATGTAAGGCGCATTCTTTAACTCGGGTCCAAAGAACCTACTGTGTAGGTGATTCGTCGGGACAACACCACAGGACACCAGTTAGATTCGGATATGAATATAGCCAGAAGCGCCGCAGCTTTACCTAATTCAAATGCTCGCAATGCAGTCTACAATGATTCGGCATGCGGTCAAAAGAAGCTCTTCGGGAATATTTAAGGCTGGCGTGATGCTTAAAGTCTCGCCGTATCTGCCACTAGCGAGGGCGATAATACCTCGAGTTCGCAGTAGATCCATGAGTTTGGCGCCGACCCCATGTTGACGAAACTCAATGGCGAGCATAAGTCCAGTGCCCCGAACCTCTTTCACTCGCCGTTCCTGCCCAAGGAGATCGCGTAGCAAGCCTAGGGCCTTACCACCCAGCCTGGACGAGCGCTCAACAAGCTGATCCGCATCAATCTGGCGCAGAGTTGCCAGCCCTACGGCGCAAGATAAGGGATGGCCAAAGAAGGTGCCTGTGTGCAGGGCTTCGCCCGTGCTAGACGGCCATGCCGCCATTGCAGAGCGGGTTCCAACACACGCCGACAGGGGAAAGCCGCCGCCAAGGGCTTTACCTAAGCACAGTAGATCGCAGGGCACCTGATTCGCGTAGGTCATATGACCGGTCCTGCCGAGACCTGTAAAGACCTCATCGTAGACCAATAAGGTGCCGTAGCGGTCGCAGACCTGGCGCAGCATGGCCAGCCACGCCACCGGTGCTTGACGTACTCCGGCACGACCCTGAACCGGCTCGACCAACACGGCCGCCACCTGACGACTGCATAGCGCGGCATCTAAGGTCGCCTCATCGCATAAGAAAGGGGCTGTCTCCACCTTGTCCGCAACGCAAAAACCGGCAAAAGGCGCACGAAAAGCCTCTCTGTCCGTCAGCGCAAGCAGACCAAGGTCAAGACCATGATAACCGCCGCTAAACACCACAAAACGGGACCGCTGGGTGGCGATGATCGCTGTCTTGATCGCCAGCTCAACGGCCTGCGCCCCGGTGAGGGCAACAGCGGCAACGGATAGCGAGGGCGGCAACATTCCTATGAGATACTCCAGCAAGGCGACCTTCGCGTCACTAGCGTAAACATCGCCCATGCCATGGGTAATCAAGGGTGCTCGCGTATCGCCAGACTGTGCGATTCGTGCGGCCAACACGCTTTGGTGGGCTGGCGGATTGTGGCCCAATGCTAGGGCACCAAAGCCAGCGCACAGATCGACAAACTCGCGGCCCTCGACATCAAAGACATGCGAGCCAAGCCCGCGCTGCATCACTAACGAAGGTGCCCGAGCCGGATACGTGGCGTCCGGACATTCGATCGCCTTCAGCGTAGTCAAGGTATCGTCGTTCGACGGCTTCAGCACTTAAACTCCTTTGGCCCTAGGACCCCAGATGTATTTATGCTGCTGCAGCTGCATCCTACAGCGGACCGGATCCTCGACCAACCAGGCGGCAAGATCTTTCGGCGCCAATAAACCCCAGGCGCAGGAGAACAAGACCTGAAAGCGCTCGGCGAGGTCTTCTCGGGCGATCACTGCACGGGCCCAGTCATAATCTGCCCGGTGCGCCAGGACGAATTTTATCTCATCACTAGGCTTTAAGTGCTCCAGATTGCGCCAAAGGTTGCGCTCCTCCATACCGCTGCCAGGGCATTTTAGGTCCATAATGACATGGGTCGAGGCCGGCAAAACGGCGATATCCTCTGCACCGCTCGTTTCAATCAAAACCTGCAGGCCTTCGGCCTGCAACAGCCTGACCAATTCCGGCGCGGCTACCTGAGCTAGTGGCTCGCCGCCGGTCAATTCGACCAAGGGTACCTTAAGAGCGAGAACCTTGGTTACAATATCTGCAAGGGTCCATTCTTCGCCACCAGCGAACGCATAGGCCGTATCGCACCATCGACAACGCAGCGGACAACCAGTTAAACGGATAAACGTACAGGGCACGCCGGCAAACGAGGACTCTCCTTGAATGCTGGCGTAGATCTCAGTAAGTCTCAGAGTAGGGGAATGGGACACGGCCGTTTCCTTAAGGTCTATGCAAACTAGTCTGGCCTATTCATCGAGGATCTATGCCACCCGAGAAAAAAATTCTGGTCTCTCGCGACGTCTGGCAGGCAGCTTGGGCGACGCTTCGGTCAACATGGAAGCAAACACTGATCCTACTGGTTTTCGGTCTGATCCTGCCGCAGATCCTTCTTAACCTGGTGCTCGACTGTCAAAGTGCCGAGGTGGCGGCCGAACTCCGGGCGATCTTTACATCAAAAATGGCCTTAACGGGAAGCCCCGTCGCATTTCGTGAGCTTTTACACCCGGCACTGGCTTATTTTGGTCGCCTCGGATTCTGTATCATACTGATATCGCTTTTTTATTTAGCCTCCTACTTGGGGATCGTGCAAACCGCCGTTGATCACCATCGGCAGGTTCCACGCCGCGGCAGTTTGCGGGTCTGGGTTGCGGGACTCCGCGCGGCGCTGCCGGCAGCCCTGATTCTGGGCATGACCCTGGTCATCCTGGTCATCTTTGGCCAGGTGTTTATAGCTCCCGCATTGGTCATAGCGATACTCGCCATCCTGATCCCGGTCATACTGATTGCCGAACGCAATGGTGCTTGGTCGACCCTGTGGTCCGCCATCACCATGAAATACGTTCAAGGCACTGGCTTTTCGTCCTGGGCGGTATTTTTTAATCTGATCAGCCTGAGCGCCTTCCTCTATGCTGGCCTAGCGGCCGTCGGCTTGTTAGCCGATGCGTTGCTGTTTCTGGACGAAAAGGTTGGCATCGCACGCCTGATATGGAGCTTTAATTTTTCTGAAAAGCCCTATGGACCGGTTTACTTGGCTGTTGCCTTGATTGAGTCAGGATTAAGCATGACCCTGCTTGCCGCACTCCCGGCACTAACAGCAGCCCTGTACTTTATAGTCCGGCGCGGCGGAGGAGGCCGCCCCATTGCTCAGGCTTAGGCTCAACCAGTTCGCTCCCCAGGGTGGCCGTCAGGGAGCTTTCCAGGCTTAGCCGTAGTTGCTCGGCGCAGGCTTGGGCGGTCACCTCCGGCAGGATGTCGCTTAGACCCGTGACAAATTGGGCGTGACTGCGACCACCACGGTAGTCGGGCTCCTTGCTCGGGTGGCGCAAATAGCGCTCGATCAGGGGAAGTCGGCTTTCGACCAAAATTGACGCCTGATACAGCAGATAATTGCGACTTCGAAACAGCGAGGTCCCACCCACCTTCTTATCGCCTTCTGAACGATCATGGGAAGCGACGGTAATATCACTTAGTCCGTTTTGCCGGAGCTGAGCCAGCTGCGGCCACCGTTCACCAAGTGCCCCGATCACCGCGCGATTGAGGCCATCAAAATAGACATTGTTGTGAAAATGTTGGGCTACCCAGCAGCCAATACTGACCACCGCACAGCCGCCATGAAGTACGACCGTGCCGCCGCCACCGAAGCGCTTTAAAATCGGGACCCCGTCCGCTACACAGACGTCGACCGCGGCCTCGACGGCTTCCTGGTTGCTGCTGCCAAGAACAACCATCGGCGTATCGGGCACCCAAATGCCTAGGGCTATTGCCTCGCGGCATCGTCGCATGATCTCGTCATCAATCCACATGCTTTAGATACCACCGGGCATAGGCATCGGGTTTAGACATAAACTATCCAGTCCAACAAAGGGGTCCGAGGACCGGTCGGTCGCAACTTTTAATTCCTTGAGAAAACGCTGGATGCTTTGGTCCCCCCCGATACATTGACGCGCTCTGGCGAATCTAGCCAACTCCGGAGCGTACATCGACGCGCCTAGGACCGAAGCATTGTTCCAAGCTTCCTTGCCTACATAATCGATGACCGCGAAAGCTGGTTTCAACGGCGGCAACTGGTAACGCTGCAATATGGCTTGTTTGCGCAGCAAAACTTGTTCGCGCCCCAACTGCGGCCCGGCTTTATAGAGGCTCATTAAGTCGCCTTTGAGACGCTGAAGCCAGGCGGTAAAAAGCTCCTTATCTCGCTGTTTGAGCTCATAGCGCGAAAGCAGCGCCAGATCCTGGTTAGAGCCCTGACCGCTTAAATACTCCCGGGTCAACAGCGTAGCCGTATACTCGGCTAAATTCTCATTAAAAGTGGATGATCCGGGGACCCAAAAGGTTCGGTGCGTCAGCTCATGAAAAAACAAGTGGGCCAAATCGGCGTCGCCCCGTTCAAGCATCGAACTGAAGATAGGATCATCGAACCAACCGAGGCTAGAAAACGCACCAGCGCCGCCTGTACTCACATCGTAGCCAATCGCCCTAAGCTTGGCGGCTTCGGCGTCGCGTTCGTCCTGCCGAAAAAACCCAAGGTAGGGCACCTCTCCGACCAGCGGAAACCACCAGGTGATAAATACCAGCTGATCGTCACTTGCGGCTTGCACAATATAGGACACAACGGGCTGCTGGGTTTCTATAAGGTAGTCGTAAGCACCGGCAGTACTCAGACCTTGCGCTCTTGCAAAATCCAGAACCCGGCGCACTTTGACTAGTTGCTCCTTGGTTTTCGCCTTGGTGCCCGGCGACTGAAGGACGTCGTCCACCTTGCGCCTGGCATTAAACAAATCATTTTGATGCAGTGCCTGGCTAGTCAGATAGCAACCAGCCAGAGACCACACGCAGATTAAATTAAGCCAAAAGACGGGTCGCAACCGGAGAGCCTCTCGCGTGGTCGTCAACTTGGCACAGCCAGCTTCACCGCAAGGTGTATAGGCTGGCCGTCAACTTCAAACGCCGCTTCAAGTTCTGCCAAACCGACTAGTACCACCAACTTTGTCGCCAAGGTCTCCCTGCTGATGTAGTCGCGATGGGCCTCGACGGCGCCTGCAAGCTTTGTATCAGCAGCCACTTCGAGAATAATCCGGTCGGAGACCTGTAAGCCTGAGTCCTTGCGTAACCGTTGGACCCGATTGATCACCTCGCGGGCCAGACCTTCGCTAATAAGCGCCTCTGTAAGCTTGGTATCAAGCAGAATAGTGACGCCTTTTTCCGTAGCAATCAGTCTCTCATCCTTGGGCGCACGGCTGATGAGAAAGTCGCTTTCAGTTAACACATGACCGATCACTGTCACCTGGCCCTGCTCCTCCAGCTGAGCAAGCAGCCTGGCCACGTCATCTGGACGAGCGCTCAAGGCCTCCAAATGATTTCGCATCTCGTTAAGTTGTTTGCCAATCCTTGGGCCAAGCGATTTCAGGTTCGGCTTGACCGACAGATTGACCAAGGACGCCTCGTCGGTGGTGAAAGCCACTTCCTTGATATTGAGCTCACTTTTTAGCAGCTGTGCGCCGCCCTCTATGGCCTCGCGGTCGCTAGCCTTACGCGTGATGACCAACATCGATGCAAGAGCTTGGCGGGTCTTAATCTGGTGCTTAGACCTAAGGCTTCGGCCCAGGCTGCTTGCCCTTCGAAGCAACTCCATCCGCGCCTCGAGCGCCGGGTCAATGAGTGCTTCGACAGAAAGTGGTATGTCACATAAATGAACGGAAGGAGGCACACCTTCGAGCCCCTCGGTCAAATTCAGATACATGCGCTCTGCAATAAACGGCGCAAATGGCGCTAGAATTTTACTGAACCCGGTTAGTACATAATAAAGCGTCTGATAAGCCTCTGATGCATCGCTCGAGGCCACCACCGGCGTCGCACCGGATTCGTCGTCATCCGTACCCCAAAACCGCTTGCGGCTCAGTCGAATGTACCAATTCGTCAGGTCCTCGATAAAGTCGAGGACCTTAGGTACAACGTTATACAATCGGTATGTCAGCATCTCGGCATGAACGCCGTGACAGAGCGTTTGGAACCGCGAAATGATCCAACGATCGATTTCGCTGGCAACGGTTGGCACCTGCCCGAGGGCCAATACCGACGTTGGCTGCCACCCGTCGGCCGCAGCGTACGTCGACAGAAAGCTGTGCGCATTCCATAGCGGCAGTAGCAAAGCCCGCGTGGTGTCACGCACACCTTGGTCGGTAAAACACAAATCGCCAGCCTTTAACACTGGGGAGTTCAGCATATAAAGCCGAACACTATCCGCGCCAAACCGGTCGAGCAGGAGCTCGGGCGCTGTGTAGTTTTTAAGACGCTTCGACATTTTCTTGCCGTCTTCCGCCAAGACCATGCCGTTGACGACGACGTTTTTGAAGGCCGGCGCGTCAAACAGCGCCGTAGACAGCACGCTTAAGGTGTAAAACCAACCTCGTGTTTGATCCAGACCCTCCGCAATGAAGTCCGCGGGAAAACGCTTGTTGAATCGTTCTTTATGAGCAAACGGATAGTGCTGCTGCGCGTAGGGCATCGAGCCCGACTCAAACCAACAGTCAAACACTTCGGGAATGCGGTGCATGACACCAGTACAGTGCGGGCAAGCAAAGGTTAACTGATCAATAAAATGCATATGCAGGTCATCAACCTTTTGACCGGCGTAGCGCTCGAGATCAGCAACCGAACCCATGACCTGGATATGCTGTTGATCCTCGCTGCAAACCCAGATTGGGATTGGAGTGCCCCAAAACCGGTTGCGACTGATGGCCCAGTCGCGGGCATTCTCGAGCCACTTCCCCATACGGCCGTCACGAAGGTGCTCGGGGACCCAATTGATGGTTTGGTTATTGGCGACCAAACGGCCTTTGATCTTCTCAACCGCAACGTACCAGGTCTGGATCGCTTTATAGATCAGCGGTGTGTCGGTGCGCTCGCAAAATGGATAGCTGTGAAGGAGTTGCTCGTGACGCAGCAACTGCCCGTGGTCTTTTAGCCGTTTAATAATTTCTTTGTCGGCATCCTTGACGAACAGGCCTTTATACTCTGGTATCTCGCTCTTAAAGCGTCCTTCCTCATCAACAGGGTCGATCAGTCCAATCGATGCCGCCTTGCAGACGCGAAAATCGTCCTCACCGAATGCCGGAGCCTGGTGCACCACGCCCGTACCATCATCGGTCGACACATAATCATCGGTCAAAATGCGAAAGGCATTGGCGTGGTCTTTATAGTAGGGAAACAGCGGCTCGTAGTGGCGACCAGCGAGTTCGCTTGCTGCAACCGATGCAAGGACTTCGTAAGGCTTACCTTGGCCATGCGGCTTGGGCTTTTTATACAGTGCTTCAACCCGCGACTCTGCCAGATAGTATACTTCGCCGGATTCACCATCACGAATCTTGACGTAGCTAAGCTTTGGGCCAATGCATAAGGCCACGTTAGACAACAACGTCCACGGCGTGGTGGTCCAGGCTAGAACGAAGGCGTCTTCGTCTTTCAGCTTGAACTTGACCGTGATGGCTGGATCCTGGACATCTTTGTAGTTTTGGTTGGCCTCGAAATTGGACAACACCGCGGTGATCCGCGGAGAATAGGGAACCACCTTAAAATCCCGATACACTAGCCCCCGCTGGTACAGTTCAGACAAGACCCACCAGACGGACTCCATAAAGGACTTGTCCATGGTTCTGTACTGATTGCGCCAATCCACCCAGCGCCCAAGCCGCGTGATCGTCTGCTCCCACTCTTTTGTGTAGTGCTGGACGGAAGCTCGGCACTCTTCGTTGAATTTGGCCACGCCCATTGCCAAAATATCGGCGCGCCCCTTCAGTTTGTCACGCTTTTCGATCTCGTATTCAACGGGTACGCCGTGGCAGTCCCAGCCAAAGCGACGCTCTACGTAGTACCCACGCATGGTCCAGTAACGGGGAACGGTATCCTTGATCGTGTTGGCAAGTAGGTGTCCGTAATGAGGCAGCCCATTAGCAAACGGTGGCCCATCATAAAACGTGAACTCACTGGCGCCTTCACGCTGTTTCACGGACTGATAGAACGTGCCCTGCGTTTGCCACATGGCCAACAGTTCATGCTCCATCTGCGGAAAGTTCACGTCAGATGCAACGGCTTTCATCTTTACCTCAAACCTGACTAAGGATTAGCCGCGGGCTCGACCCTTTGGCAGCTCGGACAGCCCCCGCGAAGCCGCTGATCATAGCTTGAGTTCGGCTGAAAATTCCAGAGGTAAGGCGTGTACCCCAAGCGCCCCAAGGGGTGGACTCAAAGTTGCATGAGACAAGCTGGGTCAGCTGTGCTAAAAATGAGCAGCGCCAAGGTTCCCATAAGGTTAACTATGCTTTTTAAGCGTTCTATACTTTTGAGTTTGCTGGCCTTGGCCCCGCTGGCCCGAGCCGAGCCCTTCGTTGATCGCTTGGCACCGCCATCAAACAAATCCTCTACAAACAGCAAGCTGCGGAGTTCCCCACCGCCAAATCCCAACCCCGACTTAGGCATGCTGGCATTCTCTGGAACCGTGTACCTACTGAACACTATAGGCAATGGTTTGGCCGACCCGGCCCGACGCCAGCGCGTCCATGACCTGTCCAGTCAGGCGCCAGTCAAAGAATCCTATGGGGCACGTAGTCGTAACGGCAGCGTTGCGCTACGCCATGAGACCCCTGATATTTATGCGCTGCGCTCGGTCGCTGGGCTCGATGTGCAAAAGGTCATAAAATCACAGGCAAAAAACATCCCCCAGGTTGTCGCGGTCGTCAAGATGGCGAAGGTCGAGATCAAACCAGGCTCAATGTTCACCTCCGAGCCAACTCCGAACGCAGCACTTGATCCACTTCGCTACGGTTTGGTGGTCAATAGCATCACCCCAGACCCCAGCTCTCCGCCGCTGGCATCACTTGGGGATTCCATGGATGACCTAAGATTCGCTGGGCGCGCCAAGGTTGAATGGGGCGTCGAGCCACTGACTGAGACCAATCGACGACGCCTGTTTCAGGACGTGGCCTCAGATTCCCCGCAACCAACCGCGGAAGGTAGCGCCTACTCGTTGCGACTGCCGAGCCCAAACTTCTCGACCAGTGCCACTACTGAGGGTGGCGACGATGTCACCAAGGTCGACGCCCGGGCGCTGCCGTCGCTGCGATTTGAGCTAAGCCAAGAGGACGGCTACTACACCCTAAGTTATCGCACCTCGGGCAAGGGCAAAAAAATTGGCGCCGAGCATGTCATAAAAGCCCCTATCGTCGGTACCCTCAAAATGGGGAGGCGCTTTGACGACCATTTGCGGCTGCTTGAGACCTCCGCCTACGAAATCCTCTGCGCGCCGCATTTACCTTCGCTAAACGTGCATCAAATGCACATCGAGCGGCGATACACGGCCGATCTGTCGACGCGGCTCGGTGTGAGCCACTCTATCGGCGTCACGGCAAGGGGAGAGGCCCAGGGCCCCGTGGCTCAGTCTGCAGACCGCCCCCGAGCCTACGGAATAAACTACTCACATAGTTTTTGAACGACGAACTAATGTGGGGGCTGACCAGCTGGTCTTTACATGCCCTGCCGCCTAAAGTATCCCAATGTCTCAGCGCTCCGACAACCCTAGCGTCCATTAGAAGCAGAACCACATGTTGCGTATTGATCAGTTAAAGAAATCGTTTGGCGCCCGAGTCCTATTCGCTGGCGCCAGTTTTCACTTCCCTGAGGGGGAGCGGGTCGCCTTGGTTGGCGCCAACGGCGCTGGCAAAACAACTCTGCTGAATATCCTGTGCGGCCTCGACCATCCTGACGACGGCGAGGTACTCATCCCTGGCAACGCCAGTATTGGTTATCTGCCACAGACCCCGAACGCTCAGCCTGAAGCCACGGTCCTTGCTGAGTGCGAGGCGGGGGCAGTTCCCCTAATGAAGCTGCGCCGTGCCATGGAAGAAGCTATCCAACGTTTGGAGGAGGTCCATGATGATGCGGCGCTGCATGCCTACGAGGAAGCCGAAACGGCGTTTCGCCTGAAGGACGGTTACGCGCTGGAAGCGAAGGCGCAAGGGATTTTGAATGGGCTTGGATTTACCGAAGAAGACCTAGCGAAGAGCCCTTTAGCCCTATCTGGCGGCTGGCGGATGCGCCTAGAATTGGCGCGACTGTTTTTGCGTGAACCGAGCTTTCTGATCCTTGATGAACCGACCAACCACTTGGACCTTCCAAGTTTGATGTGGGTTGAGCAGTACCTGCAAACCTTCCGCGGCACCCTGTTGTTTGTATCGCATGACCGCGCCCTGCTAAACCGACTGTCGACAATGACGCTGCATTTAGCCAACGGCCGCTTGCAACCCTACCGCGGCAACTTCGACGCCTTTTTAGAGGCGCGCGAAGAGCGCATGAATCAGGAAGAGGCCGAGCGCGGCCAGTTACGCCAGCGCCGTGAGCAGATGGAAAAATTCGTTGAGCGCTTTGGCGCCAAAGCGACCAAGGCAGCACAGGCACAGTCGCGCGTTAAAATGATCTCTCGAATCCGTGAACTAGAGGACACTTTGGCCCCAGAGGGTGCCGAAGACACGGTCTTTATCAACTTGCCTCTGCCAGCTCGAACGCCGCGTTTGGTCTTCCGCGTCGAGGGCGGTTCGGTCGGCTATACAAAACCTTTAGCAAAAAAACTCGATTTGCAAATCGAGCGTGGCCACAAAATCGCTATTATCGGCGCCAACGGCATCGGCAAGTCAACCTTCTTACGCACCGTGGCCGGCCGCCAGCCAGCCCTGGGTGGACTGTTTGCCCCAAGTGCGGACATCGAGATCGCCTATTTTGCCCAGGAGCAGCGCGAGACTCTGGATCTGCAAGCCACAGTTCTGCAAAACCTGCTCGCGGCCGGTGATCTTGGCGAGCGAGATGCAAGGCGCCTCCTTGGGGGATTTTTGTTCCGTGGCGACGACGTCTTCAAGCCCATGCGGGTACTGTCGGGAGGCGAGCAGAGCCGCCTGGGACTCGCCTGCTCTTTGGCAAAAAGAGCTAACCTCTTGCTCCTCGACGAACCGACCAACCACCTAGACATGGCCAGCGTCGAGACCCTCGCCGCAAGCCTCGACGACTATACCGGTACGCTCCTTTTTGTTAGCCATGACCGCAGCTTCATCGATTCGGTCTGTACCCACGTTTTCGCCATGCTGGCAGACGGCAGATCGATGCTGTTTCCGGGTAAATTGGCTGACTACGAACGACTTGCCGAAGTCGCTGGGTTCCCAAACGTCCTACGCGCCCAAAAGAGCGAAGCGCCAAAATCGCTCAAAACAACAACATCTGAGATTAAGCCTGCGCCGAGCCGAGAGCCTCCGCCGGGCAATGCCTTGAGCCCGCTCGATCTGAAGGACCTAAAGCGCCAAGAACAAAGGATCCATGCACGCCTGAAAACCCTAGACCAGGACATGGCAAAGGCAAGATCGGCTATTGTCAGACTGGATGAAGCCATGGTTCTGGTCCCTGGCTCGGACTTCACCAAGACCAAGACACTGCACTTGGAGCAGCAAGCCCTGACGACTCAGCTCGAAGGTCAGGAAATGGAATGGATGACTTTATCGGAGGAACTCGAAGAACTAGCGATCAGACGCAGCTCAGCCAAGATCGGGAAATGATCTGAGTTGCGAAAAGTAGTGTCGACACGGGCATTGGTCACCTCGAGTCCGCGGCAAAACAGCTGGTCTAATGCCTGGGTTTTCGGCCGTGGATCGCCCGGTATTGCCACGTAATTCAAGCCAATGCGGTGCAGCACCTGAGACACCGCCCGCAGATAGCCCGGTGTAAATGTATTGAAGTCACCGGCTAACACGATTGGACCGACGTGTTCTGGTAGGTGCGACAAGAGATGTTCCATCTCTTCAACTGCAGCAGCCTTTCGCCGCATTAAGGTGGCATGAATGTTGATCACCATCAGCTTCTGCTCGCTTCCGAGCAGCGGGTATAACTTGATAAGGGCCGCCTTGGGCGTCTTAAAAATCGGCTCAGGGTATTTACAAATGACCCGCAAGGGCTCACCAAAAGCCGGGGCTCGGGCTACCGTCATGACGCCGTCGCGAAGGCCGTCGCGGCGCTTATAAGATGCCGCATGGATGGTCTCAAACCCTGGCCCCGTGTACATCCCAAGCGCATGCTTTGAGAGCAATGCTTCTTGGGTCAATATCAGATCGGAGCCATAACATAGCGTGCGGTAGTCGTGATCGAATAAGCGCCCACCAGCACCCTTACACAGGTTCCAGATAGCTAATCGAATACGTGTAGGCTCTAGTCCAGAAAACTCGGGGTCCCCGAGCCGCCAAATAGCTTCGTGATCAGGGACCTGTTCGATGGTCCACACCTGCCTAAGACTCTCCATGACGGCCCGGTACGAACGCTTTGGACTCTGCGGTTTGGCCTTCTGAGTGTTTTTCACGTTGATGCGACAAACCTTTCCGCCACACTCGGCACTTCGGGCGTGTCTGAAGCCCCCACCCAACTTTCAGCCCGGTCTGTAGTACTCGGTGCAAATTCGCCAAAATGGTTGGTGATCCGGTCTCCAATCAACTTTGACAAATTCCGATATGAGGTGAGCTTACCACCGTATAGAGTCATTAAAAGACCTCGCTTGCTGACACGCTCCCCTAGCACATGATGACGCGAAGTGTCTGACAAGCCGTGACCCGACTCGACTGCCAGCCACCTTAGCCCAGCAAACACCTGGCGTATATCAGCTCTCTTGAGCTTCTTGGTGAGAAACTGATTACAGTTCTCAAGCAAATACTCGACGTCGGCATCGTCGACGCCAACCTTGTCCGGATCTCCAGAATAAAGGTCCTCGGTCGTTCCGGCCAAGGTGTAGCCGGCCCACGGCAAGACAAAGAAAATTCTCCCGTCTCCCTTTGAAGATTGTAAAAAGAGACCAGCTTTAAGCCCAATATCATCGAATAATAGATGCGAGCCTTTGTTGTTGATACCGCGATGGGTCGGGGTTATTCCACTGGCCTCAAGCAGAGTGTTCGCCCACGGGCCAAGGCAGTTGACGACGTACAACGCACTAATTTTTTTTAATGCGCCAGTTGGGCCACGAATATCTACGGTCCATCCATCCTCGCTGGGGGCAATCCTCGTCACCTCACAGCCTTCACTAATGCCCGCTCCTAGTTTTTTCGCTGATGCCGCAACCCGATAGACCAAGCCCAAGTCATCGGTCTGACCGTCCCAAAACGAATAGACACCTTTGCAGACGCTTTGGTCCAACATCGGTGCCTTGGCCGTAACCTCATCAGCAGGGACCAGGCGATGCGGCAATAGTCGGTAGCGGCCGGCCAACTTGTCGTATAAAGACAGCCCGGCTTTCACCATAAATTTTGGCATGCCGGCGGATTTTATAACGGGAAAGAGAAATTCTACTGGTTGCACCAAATCCGGAGCCAGACCAATCAGCAACCGGCGTTCGCGGAGTCCCTCGGCAACCAAACTAAAGTCACTGAACCGTCGCAGGTAACGAAGTCCACCATGGATCAGCTTAGTGGATTTTGAACTAGTGCCCTGGCCGAGCGACTTCTTTTCTACAAGGTGGATGTCCATCCACCCTCGACTCGCTAAATCGTGCAGCACACCCACGACGTGAATACCCCCACCAAGGATTAAGACCCGAACACGCGGTGGCAGTTCATCGTTATAAACCATATGCAGAATTCCTACTTAAAGCTCTGACTTGTCCGTGGACGGGGGAGGGCAACTAGGATTATACTCTGATGGCGATGCCCAATGATTGTTTTTGCAGCCGAGTCTTCGGCGAGGCCGAGCGTGAGCGAATCATTCGACAGCAAACAAGTTGCGATGACCCGGGGCCAACGTTA
>CAIYRB010000199.1 GCA_903928445.1 uncultured Pseudomonadota bacterium
ATTTCTCCGGGCAATTTTTGCCGAGGCACTAAGGCAGCGATATCAACGGTGACCTGCGGACGAAGAGGCGAAGCCGAAACCCGTCGCCACCCAAAAGGTAACGAGTCGGCGCCTATGCGCGAAGCGCGTTTAGTTCAACAGAGGATTGTCGACATCGTAAGCGGCCAGTTGATCTTCCGGCATCACGACGAAACTGGGCAGCGTCTCATGAGGGGCCTGGGCTAAAGAGGCGTCTGCAAACGCCATCGTTGACGTCACCAACCACGAACATCCAATCATATGAGCACGTCGCATAAGCATCTCCCCGCAAGATCTACGACCAAAGGCCGCGGCGCGATATGCGCCCAGTAGGCATGTAGCTTTTCAGCAAAGTGCTGACCCTCCCGGACCGTTGGCACGTTTCCTGATGCCAATCCGGCAACACAGATTCGTCAGGATGCTAGTGGTCGGCCAGGCTAGCAAGTTTGGCCAATTTATTCGATACAGCTGGCATCGCATCTTTTATAAAGCACTGATTTTAATGATGCAAGCCAATTGTACGTGCAATTGGCTCAAGTATTTTTCTAGAATTAGAATGTCGATAGGTAGATCGGAGGCATAATATGAGCCGCATCAATCTTCGAATCTCAGACGCAAACAAAGGCATCATCGAGTCTGCGGCAGCGGTCGCCGAGCTGTCGATTACGGACTTCATCCTCCAACACACCATCCAAACAGAAAACGCTGCTCAGAAGGTTGCCGCGAACCTTGGGTAGAGCGAGCACTCAAAGCAATTCCTGCGAGCTTTGTTAATGGCTGAAGCCTGCTATGGTATGCTTTATCAACCAGGGACACCTTGCGGCCCGGAGGGTGTCCCCGAAAATCATACTGGTGATGAGCAGCTCATTATCTGATTTCAGGCAGATATAACACAATGAGGATTGTGCCATGATGCACAATAAAGCCCAATTTTTCAGCATTTGCCTAACAATGCTGGCACTCGCCGCTGCCTTGGGCTGTAAATCAACAAACGCGACAAGCAACACCAAATAGCTACTAAATTGCAGGTGTCGACCCAGGTTGAATCATGGAAGGATTTCAGTTTGGCCACGCGTGTGACGAAGTCGATCAGAAGGGAAAGAGCGGCGTTAAGTTAAAAAATCATACCTGGTCAGCCATGCTGAAGCAGGTCTTTAAAATCGATGTCACCATCTGCACTGCCTGTGGTGGTGACATGCGCAAGGTCGCAGCCATCACCAATAGGATGATACTGACCATCCTCAAAGTCGAACTCCCCCTGTTGGTAGCGCGGCGGTGGCCGAGCGGGAGGGCAGGATTTGCGCAAAAAGCCCACCTTCATGGTAACCATTGAATATATATAGACTATATTTACTATCTGCGGTTTTGGCCGTCTATAGAATTTATATGAGGCCAGATTTATCTATTTGACCAAACTTTTGGCCCCTTATACGATGTATAGGCGGCCAAAACCTCTGAACACATGTACCACACAGTATTCTTTGATATATATGAGCTCCCCAAATGACGACAACCACATCGGAGACTACCCCGACCGTAATACTTACGCCCGCGCGGATTGTCGGCCGCAGGCCAGAAATTGCGACTTTAAACCGTCTACTAGCATCAAATCGGGCTGAATTCCTGGCGATCTACGGACGCCGCCGCGTCGGCAAGACCTTCCTAATCCGCCGGTTCTTCGAGGATATCGGCGTCAAGCGATTCATGGTCACCGGCAAGAGCAGGGGCAAGATGCGCGAGCAGCTCCGCATCTTCCAAAAGGCTGTCGAAGACACATTCTACGGCGGTCAACGTCTGCCTGACGTAAAGACGTGGGACGACGCCTTCGCGCTCCTCGTCGCTGGCGTACGCCAAATAGTCGCCAACGACCCGAAGGTGAAGTGCCTACTCTTCCTCGACGAACTGCCCTGGCTACACACGCGCCGCTCTGGCTTGCTCGACGCTCTTGATCACGCATGGAACACAGAACTAAGTCAAATCCAGCAGGTCAAACTCGTCGTCTGCGGCAGCGCCGCATCCTGGATGATCAAAAACATCGTGCAAGCCAAAGGCGGTCTGCACAACCGCCTAACCGAGACGATACAGCTGCGACCATTCACACTCGGCGAGACGCGCGATATGCTGCACGATCGTGGCATCGAATACGCACCCGCACAAGTCATCGAACTCTTCCTTGTGCTTGGCGGTGTACCTTTCTACCTGGACCTCATTCGCCGCGGTGAATCGCCGTCGAAGGCTGTTTCACGCCTTTGTTTTGCCGGTGGCTCGCTGCACGGCGAGTTCGACAAGCTATTTAAAGCGCTCTTTGAGGACGGCGATCACCACGAACAACTCGTTCGCGCACTCGCGACGAAACGTCGGGGATTAACCCGCAATGAGCTTCTTAAGGCAACGAAGATCAAAACCGGTGGCCGCGTGGCGCAATGGTTAAAGGAACTCGAGGAAGCCGGTTTCATCGCCCCAATTGCAGTTACGGAGGGGCGACGCTCGACGGTATGCTACCGGGTGATTGACGAGTTCACCCTATTTTACCTGCGATGGATCGAGGGCGCCGGTAAAGGCCCGCTCGGTCCGGCGCCCGGTCAGGACCATTTCATGATGCAAAGGCAAACTCAGGAATACGAGAGCTGGTCTGGCTATGCCTTCGAGGCCGTGTGCCTGAAGCACATAGAACAAATCAATGCCGCACTTGGCATCAGTCGCGTACTGGTGAAGCCGTCGGTCTGGCAAAAAACGACAAAAACAACTGGGCCGAGCAAGGGAGGCATCTCGGGAGCGCGAGGCGCCCAAATCGACCTGGTGCTTGATCGGGCTGACGGTATGACGACGCTGTGCGAAATAAAATACTACGACGAACAGTTCGAGATCACCAAGTCATACGCTGACAATCTTCGCCACAAGCTCAACACCTACAAAGCGGAAACCAAAACGAAGAACAGCGTGATGTTGGTGTTCATCTCACCGAGCGGTCTCGTTGACAACGAATATGCACGACAGTTAGTCACGCACACGGTAACTGCGTCAGATCTGCTGGAATCATGAGTTTCCCTTCTGCAGCCCACTTCTTTGCGGCGGGTTCTCTTGACGTCGATAGGTTACCGACCGTCAGCGCTCTCCGACCAGTCGGCGCTAGGGCGAACCGATCAGCGTTCAAAAAAAGAAGAGTGTCTTATCAGAGGCGCGCACCCGAGTCGGCACTGTCAGGCATCCCGACACCGAGTTCTCGCGCCCCCTACGACCGGTGGGCGGTTCGGATAAGATCCCGTTGAACGAAACGC
>CAIYRB010000200.1 GCA_903928445.1 uncultured Pseudomonadota bacterium
CCCCCTTTAACGCAGATCCGTAGATGGCTCAACCAACTCATGCGCGAGATCATCTGCACGGACTGCGGAGCGCATTCTATCTGGCGACCCAGTTTGTTTCGAAATTCCTCTTAAATACTTAACGTAGTAGTGCTAGCTACTATGCATTTAAGCTTTGCTGTCGGCCATGGCATAGAGTGGTTCGTGTACGATCAAGAACGTAAAATCTGGTGTTTATACCGTCTGCGCAATGAATATTTGAGCGACCACCTCGGACAGTTTGCCCATAACTTTTCGTGAGCTAGCTATTAAGATGTGTATCGCAATCACCCGCGCGAACCCAACGTCGCAGGTGATTAACTCGCTTGTTGCGCCAACTCCCGCATGATGTTGCTACGTTGCGCCGCGAGCAACCAAATTCTATCAGCCTCGGCTCGGCCTTTGACTACGCAGATTTTTTTAAATCCTCAGTCTCTTCTTAGGGTTGAAGACCGAGCAACACTATCTGTCCAAAGACCAGTCCCCATCGATTGCGTTCCAGCCCTAGACCACCGCGTTGTACTCAATCAACTTGCGATACCAATAGGCACTAAGCTTGGGGGTACGCTTTCTCGTTTGGTAATCAACGTGGTAGAGGCCAAAGCGCTTGCTGTAGCCGTCGGCCCACTCAAAGTTGTCGAGAAGGCTCCAGTGGAAGTAGCCTTTGACGGCATAGCCTTCGCTCGTTGCGCGCTGCAGATGGGTCAGGTGATTGCGCAGGTACATGATGCGGTCGGTGTCGTGCACTTGGCCGTCATCGGTTACGGCATCATCGCAGGAACAGCCATTCTCAGTGATATATATGCCTTTAGGATTCCATAGGTCGCAGACATTACGGACACCCCAATACATGCACTCGGGGCCAACCAAGAGCCACGGTTGATCCATCCTCGGGTAAGATTTTGGGACAGCTTCGACCCTATAGCCCTTGGTTGACTGATCGGCACTGACGTAGTCAGGGGTATAGATATTTAGACCGACAAAATCCAAGGGACTGCCGATAGCCAGCATATCGCCCGGCTGAACCTTTGGGGCGTCAGCGCCCGCTTGCTGCAGATAACTGTCAATATATTTACCCTCCATCACGGCCGTTAAGAACGGGGCGTTGCGGTCGCGCGTGGCGCGCTGGGTGGCAGCGATGTCCTCGGCGGTTTCCGCCACTGGGACGTAAACATGGGCATTCTCGGCTAAACCTACGGCGGTGCCCTGGGGGGTATTGGCCCGAATCGCCTGCACGCCTAGGCCGTGCGCTAAAATAGCATGGTGGCGAATTTGGTTAACCTGGCCAGGTGGCAGCTTAAGGCCCGGGGCAAACTGACCGTTGCCGTAGCTCAAGTCGGTAAAGCACGTGAACTCATTGGTGGTCATAAAATGCCCGACGCGGTCGCCAAGCTGCTTGGCAACAAACGCCGCATAGTCTGCGAAAGCCAAGGCGGTGTCTCGGGACTGCCAGCCACCGGCTAAACCCTGCGGCAGATCCCAGTGGAACAGGGTAATGAACGGCCTAATGTGGTGGGCCAATAACTCGTCGATGACCCGTTTATAGTGGTCGATGCCTTTCGGGTTAACCCGTCCCTTCCCCTCAGGGAATATGCGCGACCAGGAAATCGACATGCGGTAGGCATGAACTCCCAAGGCTTTCAGTGACGCTACGTCTTCCTTGTAGAGATGATAAGAGTCATCGGCGATGTCGCCGGTGTCACCGTGGTTGGTTTTGCCCTGGGTGTGTGAGAATGTATCCCAAATCGATGGGCCGCGGCCGTCTACCTCGGTGGCGCCTTCTATCTGATAAGCAGCCGTCGCGCAGCCCCAGATAAAGCCTCTCGGAAAAGGCAAAAGCCGGGGTTTGGGTTTGCCAAACGCCAGTTTTGGCACGGCCGTACCGGCGTAAGCTAACGCAGCGGTTGCAGCGGCAGTCTTGCCAAAGAGGCGGCGAGTCATGTCGCTCATGCCGGTAAGTCCCTTAATACCTGATGTTGCAAGGCACCTCATTCTAACTTGCCACTACAGGTCGTAAAATACTAGCCGCTAACACCATCAGGTGAGCCCATGGCTAGCGATTCGGGCCCTGCGCAGTACGACTAGGTCGATCACTTGGAGCCGGTAACGGCCTAAACGTGGTGCGTAGCCTCGGTGAAATAAAGTGCGCGATGCTCGCGGCAGCCGGGGTTGAAAGCGGCTCCACATTGGCTGCATTGATCCTGGCTCTGCAGATAGGCCGAGATCGTCAGTAGGTGCTTTCCGGCTCCGCAGTAGATGGCCTCGGTAGCGAAAGCAGCTGCCGACCAGCGCTCGGCCGCGTGGCCGGCTAGCGCCTTGTGGCACTGAAAGCAGGCAAACCAGCGCCCGCAGCATGGGTAGCGCTGCGCGACGATATCAACCAGGCTCGACCAATGCTGGCAACGAGCGCCGGAATCGACACCTAGGCCTTCGATAAACACATCCTGACCGCAAACGCCAAGACTCATGCAAAGGAACCTCGTTTAGAGGGCGTTGAGTATGAAGCGCGCCGGACGAGGCGTTCACTCTCGGTTCATAGGGATTATCACGCCGATGCTTAGCATTTCTTATAAGGGAGAGCGACTGAAAAGGATACTTCACCTTAGGTCTCCTCACCTAGCCGCAATCGGTCGCACTCACAGCACCTTTAATCGTAAAGCGTGGTGACGTTGGTGCACTCTTACACTTGAATAGCTCCGCCAAAGAGTTGACCAAGCCGCGATCGTCGCTTACCAGAACCTCTAAATTCCAGCCCTCTTCATCTAGGCTCTGCCGTGGCAAATTGAGTGCTCCGGTGATGGTCGCTTGACCGCCGCGTCCCGTCATAACGACGGGCCGGCGCAAGTACACTTTGCCCTGGTCCAGTTCGAGATTGAGTTCAATCGGTGCGGATGGCAGCTTTCTCTGCTTGTCTGCGTCAATGGTCCATTCCGGCGACTCGATTGTGCCGATGACGTGTCCCCTGCGCTGGTGATTTTGATGCCGACTGCCGAGGGGTTGGGATAGTTCGATTGTGGCATTGATGAGGCCCTGGCTCAGATAGAAGCCCGGCGCGGCGTTATCGGAAAACAGCAGTCCCGCCAGTTTGACCGCGTCGACATTGCTCATAGTTCCATTGAGTAGGATGCGACCCTCATCTAAAAGACTCGGGTCCCTGCTGCCAAAGAAGAATTGGCGCGGTACGGTGGCGGCGATGTTTAGCCGGCCGTCGCCTTCGATCAGCGTCGACGTGCTGAACTGCCAGGTCCCACCGCTAAGGATCGTGGCCCATTCCGGGGAGATGCGGGTTCGTTCCAGCACTAAGGCGGCATCTAGCTTGTTGCTGTTCAAGATCCGGACCTGGCGCAGCTCAAGATCGGCGATGCCGCTAAGTTCAAGGCTTTTAACCTCTGTCATCAGGGTCGGCATGACGCTGTGTGCGGCGCGCTCAAGCAGCGCATTGACCAGGCTTCTGACGCCGTCTGTTGTCACGAAAAAGCCGACGGCTACGCGCACGGCGACCAAGAGCAGGATGACCAGGAGTCCAAGGATACCTAACCATGTGGCTAATTTTTTCATGTCGGCACTTTAGATGGTGTAGAGTTGCGAGATTGATAGCAACTATCTTCGATAGCCCCTTGGAGGTTACCATGACTGACGTCCTCGTTGTGTCTAGCAAAGTAAAAAAATTGATCAAGGACAAGGCCGGCATGAACACTGCGGCGGCGGTTATGGAGACCTTGACGAAGGTGGTCGAGCGCGAATGCCTGCGGGCGATTGAGCGGGCTCAGGCCGACAAACGCAAAACGGTGATGGAGAAGGATTTTACCATCTAGGTCGCTGAGGTCGGCGTTGAGCTGGCGAATGTGCCAAGCGTCCTGACGCAGGCGTCGTCGCTCATGGGACTGAGACCTGCGGGCATGGTGCTGTTGCGGTTGCGTTGTGCCCTCGGTTAGGAGAGAAAGGAAGGGAGAACAGCGTCGTTTCGAATGTTGCACAGAGGAATGCTTTCATGGCGGTTCAATCAGCGCGCATGTGGTGTCAGCAAGGCCTGCTCCTAGCAGCTTTAGGCCTCATACCTGGGACCAGGGCCGGAGCATGCACTAGTGCGGCCTGGGAGGCTTCGGCTACGTCCCATAAGGCCCCCTTGATCTGGAAGAACCGTGACACCGATTCGCTAGTCAGCCGCATGGTCTTTGTTGATGAAAAGCCCTATAAATTTGTCGGCCTGGTCGATGACTCAGCGCCGTCAGGGCGGATAGTCTATGCCGGCATCAACGAGCGCGGGTTCGCCATCTTCAATACGGTCGCCTATAACCTCCCGAGCGTCGCCGGTGAAGTGCATGACCTCGAGGGTGCGATCATGGCTGACGCACTGCGCACCAGCAGCTCGGTGGCGGATTTCGAGCGTTATTTGACAGCGAATCTCGGCCCTGATTTGGGTGCACAGACTAACTTTGTCGTATTTGATGCGGCGGGGGAGGTGTTTATTTATGAGGTGCATAATCACGGGTTTGAGAAGTTTGCTGGCCGTGAGGCGCAAGGTAAACGGATGATTAACACCAACTTTTCGCGCTCGGGGGCTTTCGGCAAAGGCGCTGGGTATCTGCGCTATGACAGAGCGACCAAGTTAGTCGATGATCTCGGTGACAAGATCGATGTGGCATCGATCTATAACCGCTTAGCTCGTGATTTTGGCCATGCCTTGGTGTCCGCTCCGACTCTAGGTGAGTTAGCCAGACATGACCCCGCTACTCCGCTTTGGTATGCCAGCGTCGACACCATAGACCGCGATAGCACACGGTCGGCGATCGTATTCCAGGGCCGCGGACCAGGTGATCAGGGAGAGTTGGCGACGATGTGGGTCATGCTTGGCGAACCCTTGACGTCGCTCGCCGTGCCCGTATGGGTCGAAGCCCAGGCAGTCCCTGCGGCGCTGAGTCAGGGCAAAGTGGTGCCTTTACTGGCGCAGAGTCTGAGGCTGAGACGGGCGCTGAGGCCGCTGGACGGTGGCGAGCGGGATAAATATATGGATCTGAGTCTGCTGGAAAACTCGAAGAAGACAGGAATCTTGCGGGTGCTGCGCGAGGCCCAAGAGGATATCGTTAAGCGCACGGATAGCTTTCTTAAAAGCCGGCACACTTCGCTAGAGCTGGCAACTTTTCAGTCGGCACTGGCCGAGGAGGCCACCTTGGTCCTCAAGCGGTTGGCGGACGGGGCCGCGGTGCCAGAGGATCGACCTAGGGGAGCGACTGATGCGGACCGAATGCCACGTGGCAAGCCCGCGCGGGAATAGCCTACGGCTAACCGGTTTTATCGGGAGCTCGCAGAGTACATGGCTGCGATCAAATCGTGTTCTAGGTACCCTTGTTTTAAAAGGGGGCGTTTAATACCGCGTGCGCAGATTTTCTATCCATCGATAAATAGACGACTATTACCGCTCATTATAAAAAACCTCAAGTCCTAGCGATATTGTTCCGATAAGGAAAAAAGCCCTTTAGAGAACAAGGATTCGCCATGATAAAAACGTCGCTATTGCTGCCGCAAGGTAGTCGTAAAGCCATCCTCATTGCTGTCGCAATCCTATATGGTGCCTGTGCCCTCGGTTGTGCGCAGGCGACCAATGAGCTTGCCGCCGCGGGTGTCGACTACGCGGTGGTTGACCGCGTCGCCGAGCAGATTTACGGCCAGGTCGTTGAACAGCTCTACCAGCCGGTCTTTGTTAAAAAGGTCAACGCTGGCCTCGCCGTGGGTCCGACCTCCTATGCAAGCGTCGTGTTAAGTGATGTCTCCGACGGCGATTACGCGATCGGCGGTCGCATCTACCACAACGTCTTGGCGAGTGCGCAGCATGCTCCCCGTATTAAACAAAATCTCGCTTCCTTCGCGAAGGCGCATCCGCATATGAGTCAACTCTTTAACAAATATGAGGTCGGCAAAGACACGCATATTACGCAAGCGGATCTTAAACTCTATGTCCGCTTTGGCGCCGACTTCCTCGCCATGCGTGGTTTCAGTGGCGGCGTCGACGATGTCATGAATAAATATTCCTTTGTCGATCTGGTCAAGGTCATGCGCACCGGCATCTTTGTCACCCAACTCCCGGTGATTGACGGTCTCAAAGGTGGAAATTCATTTGGATTATCGGATTCAGACAACAACAATGGGGCCGGTGCCAGCGCCGCTGGAGCAACCTATGCCGCGGTCACCGCGGAAGTGACCGGACGCACGAGCATGGGCACAAGGGATCCTGTGCAATGCCGGCAACCGGATAATAGCCCCATGGTTTACACAAACGACGAAGAGATCAACGGCAAACCGATTGCAGGCGTCGATGGCCAGACCTTGGGCACGACTAAGGATGGGGAGACGACCAGCATGTGTGGGAAGTGCGCGACCATTGGCGGCACTCAATTCATCATCGTCGATCGCATTTGGCAAAACGATGGGGTCGGCGGCAATATGTATTCAGATAAAAACGAAGCAGATAAGAAGGGTCAGTCAACTGGCTCTGGACAGACTCAGTTTGATATCGCTGTTAATAAATGGAAGTCTGGCCCAGCCGGTGGCAACAATATGACCGCTGCGCCGGTGAAAATCGGCACATGCAACTAACGCTGCCATGCCAACGATCAGGGTGGTTCTACCTTCCCGCTTGGAGGCGCTGGGCTTTACGGTCGAAGCGGTCGATAAATGTACACCGCTGGCATAGATCCTCAATCAGCTCGCCTTTAGCAAAGCCTTGTCGCATGGCAACCGCGCGGGGACTAGCCAAGATCGATTGGAGGGGCTCGTCCTGCACTTGGCCGAGGTTGATGACGGCCTCTTTATCCAAGCAGCATGGTACGACGGTGCCGTCAGCGTGAACACCGAAGTGGCTGGAGAGTCCGTGGCAGAAGCCAGGGCGTTGCTTCTTTGGTAGGTCGAGGCTAGGCCAGGTGAAGCGTGAATCGAAGTTGAGATAGATGCGGCCGCGTAGCAGCAGATTTTTCTTTCTGCGGATGTCTACGGCAGGATCTTCTGCAACGACGCCGAATTCCTCGGCGATATGTGTGCGTACGGCCGTATTGACGGCGCTGTGTGCTTGCACTCCTTCCAGGTCCCATAGGCGCAGGTTGATATACAGGTCGGCGCGGCGCTCCTCGGCTAGCCGGGTGAATTGAAAGATACGTTGCATATAGCCGGAGACGTCTTTGCCAACAAAGTTTGCCTCGAAGCTTTGCAGCGATAGATTAACTTGGCGAACAATCGGGCTAAGGGCTAAGTCCCGACGCGCGCCGGTCAGCATCAGGCCATTGGTCGTCAGATTGACCGGCAGCTGATGGATGCGACATAGCTCGAGGATGGCGCTGAACTCCGGGTGATTGAGCGGCTCACCCATGAGGTGCAGGCAGACTTCGTCGACCATGCCACTGAGCTGCGCTGCCACCTTGCCGAACAGATCTGGGCTCATCATCTGGTTGGCGCGTTCGACCGTCGGGCAAAACGAGCACTTGAGATTGCAGATGTTGCTGATCTCAACGTAGGCACGGCGAAAAGGTGTGGTGATTGACACCTTAGTTTAGCTCGCTGGTTAAAAGATCAAACCAGGCCTTGGCGGCAAGAGAGGCAATGGCTTTTAAATTGCGCGGCCGCTGCGTGTCGCCACGATAGAACGAGGCACGCTCTTCGATGAAGCGCTGTTCGCCTAGGCGCAAACCAACGGCCCAGCCGCCCTGTGCATTCAGGCCGGCAATCGCCAAGGCCACTTCGGTATCCATTTGGAAGGTCAAGGCCTGTTCGACGAAGCCAACAGGATCTTCATGCCCCTCCCAGGAGGTCATGAGCGTAATGGGTCTAGGCTCCTTGCCGACGTTGCGAAGGTGCGGCGCCAATAGCTCGGAAAGATGGCCTTGCGTGACGCCGTCATAGATATCGACCGAGGCAAAGTGAATCAATCGCTCGACTAGGGCCTCGGGTGTGTTGAATTCATCGGATTCAAACAGCCAGGGGCGCAGTACTTGCTCGATCTGGCTACATACGGCCTGGTAACGCGCCGCGGTGTGGGCGGGAAAGCGCAGCTTGAGTTCGACATATGGTGCATGGACCCGGTAGGCGATTTCAAGGTCCTGATGACCGACGAATAGGGGGCTGACCAACTCGGCCAGCTGCGACTCCCCCTTGCCGATCGTGCGCCACTTGCGCTGCACCTTGCGGTCGGCTGCAGGAGTGCGCGCGGTGAGGGCTTGTCTCGCGTGAGTTAGCCAGATGGCCTCGACCTCTTTGGGCGGTCCGGGAAGGACCCAGACCTCTTTGCCATGCGCTTGGATCATGAAGCCGTTGGCCGTGCCAGCTTCGTTGACCAACACCGTGGCGCCTTGGGGAAAGTAGCACTGCTGCCGATTGGAGTCGCCGGCTGGTGCGCCCAGGCGCTGGAAAATCTGCTCGATGCGGTCCCAGGAGGCCTGATGAAACTGCAGCGGCAAGCCGGCCCAGGCGGCGACTCCGTTGCGTGTTAGATCATCGGAGGTCGGGCCCAGACCGCCAGTGATCAACAGGAGGTCGACGTCCTTGGTCATAGCGGTGATGGCCGCCGTGATCTCGCCTTCGATGTCGTCGACCGTCACATGTTGCTTGGTGTCGATGCCGATGGCGAACAGCTTGGACGACAGCCAGGCGGCGTTGCCATTGCTGATCTGCCCGCATAGGAGCTCGGAACCGACCGCAAGAATCGAAGCATAGGTGGTCATGGGTGCCCTTCCTTTGGCGGGTGGTCCCTGATACTAGCCAATTGCGCGACAAAAAATAAGTTGCGCCGTCCCTAGAGCCGGTAGAGAGTCCACATATCGCGCAACCAAGGAAAAAGCCATCGGGGTTTTTAATGAGTGATTTAAGGTACTTATCTGGGTTTGGCAACGCCTTTGAATCGGCCGCCGAAGAATTGAGCCTGCCGCTGGGACAAAACAGCCCCCAGCAAGCCGCCCACGGACTCTATGCGGAGCAGCTGAGTGGCACGGCCTTTACGGCTCCCAATCATGAAAATCAACGCTCCTGGCTGTACCGGATCTTACCCAGTGTCGTGCAGTCCAACTATCGCCCGCTGGCGCAGCCATTGCTGGTGACGGCCCCCATCACCGCGGTGCCGCATTCTCCCGATGCGCTACGCTGGGATGCTCAGCCGGCGCCGACGGCGCCGACTGATTTCATCGCTGGCTTGACCACGATCTGTGCCAATGGCGACGCGGCGACGCACAGCGGCTGCGCGGTTCACCTCTACAACGCCAATGAGTCGATGACCGATCGCTGTTTTTACAACGCCGACGGGGATCTTTTGCTGGTGCCGCAACAGGGCGCTCTACGTCTGATCACAGAATTCGGTTTAATCGACCTCGAGCCGCACGAAATCGCCGTGATTCAACGAGGGATCAAATTTCAGGTACAGCTAAAAGACGGGTCTGCTAGAGGCTATGTCTGCGAAAATTACGGTGAGCATTTTCGCCTCCCCTACCGCGGTCCGATCGGCGCCAACGGTCTGGCTAATGCACGCGATTTTCTGACTCCCGTGGCTTGGTACGAGCAAGGCGCTCGGTCCATGCAGATTGTCGCCAAATACGATGGTCACCTTTGGGTTGCCGACTGTCGTCATTCGCCTTTTGACGTGGTTGCCTGGCACGGCAACTATGCGCCTTACAAATATGATCTGCGGCGTTTTAATACGATCAACAGCGTTAGCTATGATCATCCGGATCCATCGATCTTTACGGTGTTGACGTCACCAACTCCGGTCGCTGGTACCGCCAACATCGACTTCGTCATCTTTCCACCGCGTTGGATGGTGGCGGAGCACACCTTTCGGCCGCCCTATTTCCACCGCAATGTCATGAGCGAATATATGGGGCTGATCCATGGGGTTTATGATGCCAAGCCGTCCGGCGGCTTTGTGCCTGGTGGTGGGAGCTTGCATAACTGCATGAGTCCGCATGGCCCTGACGCCCTAGCCTTCGAGCAGGCCAGCAAGGTCGAGCTGCGGCCGGAGTATTTGGCTAATACCATGGCGTTTATGTTTGAATCTGCCAGCCTGCTACGGCCGACAGCGTATGCGCTAAATACGGAGATTTTACAAAAGGATTATGTGCGCACCTGCTGGAGTCAGCTCCAGGCGCATTATAAAAGACCTTAGGCCGACAATTTTGACCTTGGTGCAAGGAGCTTGGTCAGACCTGGAAGCCTGTAAAGTGATCTGCGCATAAAGACGCTATGGTGCGAGCGACCATAGCTCCGCCTCCTGCGACGAGTACTGCGAGTGCCCGGTGATGCGAAAGTGCTCTAATTTGGTTGGGACGATCGCAATCTCCGAGCGCAGGTATAGAGGAATTGCGGGTACCTCGTCGGTATAGATGCGCATGAGTTCGGCCATAAGGACCTTGCGCTTGCGCGCGTCAAACTCCTTAGCGGCTTGGTCGAGGATGGCATCGACTCGGGGATTTTTCCAACCGGGAAAGTTCTGGCCGTTCCATCCGTTGTCGTGGGTCGGGATCTCCTTGGAGTGCATGCTGCCGCGTGGCGGAAAGTCCGGTGTCGCGACCCAGGCATACATGGCCATGGCAGGAAACTTGGCGCGGGTCATTGTTTCGCCAAAAAATACCCGGGGCGGCTCGTTGTGAATCGTCACTGAAACGCCGACCTTGCGTAGCTCGCTTTGGACAAACTGCTCGACCAGCTCGCGCAGTTTGTCACCTTGCGTGGTCATGATCGACAGCTCGAGCTTTTTTCCGTCTTTGTAGCGAGGACCGCTTTCTTTAGCGAGCCAGCCGGCAGCTTCGAGTAGCTGCCCCGCCTTTTTGGGGTTGTACTCATATTTGACGACGTCTTGTGCGTAAAGGACGTCTAGTGGGTGGAAGTATTGCGTCGCAGGGACCTGCCTACCATAGAACAAGGCCTGGGATAATTTATTGCGGTCGATGGCGTAGACGAGGGCCTGGCGCACGCCTTTGTCGCGAAGGATTGGGTTGCGCAGATTTAAATCGATGTGTTCGTAGGTCAAGCCGTCGCGCATCTCGAGTTTGAGTCGGCCTTTTTGCTCGTTGTCTTTGGCCAGGCGCTTGTCGAATTGCATCGCCTGATCCAGTGACATCCCGAGTTCGCTCATCATGTCCACGGTTCCATTCAGCAGCGCCGCATCGAGCCCTGACAGCCGCGGCATCCATTTCAGGGTGATGCGTTCGATATGGGCCGGCCCACCATAAAAGCCCTTGCTACGCTGCATTGCGAGTTGGTTGCCTGGTCTCCATTCGGTAACGTGGTAAGGGCCGTCGTACAGTCCGGGGTTGGTCGGGTGGGTGGCGTAGGTGGTTTGCTTTTCATAGGCGCCGTTCTCGCCCTTGGTCCGCTCCCAGATGGGGCCTTCGATATGGCTCGGTAGAGCGTAGATGGTTTGCAGCTGATAGAAGTCAAAGCGTGCTTCTTTAAAGGTCACGGTAAATGCTAGCGGATCCTTTGGGTCGAGAGTGATCGCTTCGATCCGGTCGAAGTCATCCTTGATCGCGACTGCCACATTCGGTGAACGACCGACGTCCCAGCCGAGGCGGACGTCCTTTGCCGTTAGACGGGTGCCGTCAGCCCAGGTGATGCCGGGGCGTAGGTGCCACTGTGCAACGACCTTTTTTTGCCCCTTTTCTTCGATGATTTTCGCGCTACCAGCGTCGATGCTAGGGAGTTTGTCGCACAGGCCACAGATCCATGTCCAATTGGGGCCGATCAGTACTAAGGGGCGGTTGACAAAGAGCGTCGTATAGGTCGCAGCCGAGGCTGCAATAAGTATCGGGTTTAGTGTTTCGACCTCTTGGGTCACAGCGATGACGAAGGGCCTCTCATCCTTGGCGCCAAGAGAGGTCTGTGCAGCTAAGGTGACTATCAAGAAGCCTAACAGGCGACTAAGCATCCACGAGCTCCGTGCAGAATATGCCACTTTCCATTTACCAACTGTCTGATCACCAACTGTCTGAGGCGCCGCCGCCCGAGAAACCACCACCACCGCCGGATGATCCTCCTCCAGAGCCACTGCCTCGGCCAAATCCGCCGCCGCCACCACCGCCCCAATACCAGGGACCGCCGCGACCAAAACGCGATAACAAAAAGACGATGATGACCAGGGTAAGGACGATGCCAAAAGGCACTGGTCCGCTTTCATCCTCCGCCGCACCGCGGGAATCAGCATGAGAGGGGCGAGGACCGAGCTGCAGGTCGGCTTTGGGATCGGTGTAGGCGGCAATGCCAAGGACGCCCTGGATGATGCCCTCGCTGGGTTTACCTTGGCGAAATAGCGGGACCATCGTGTCGGAGACGATGCGCCGCGCATAGGCGTCCGGTAGAGCGCCCTCCAGCCCTTGGCCGACCTCAATGCGGATCTTATGCTCATCCTTGGCGACGAACAGCAACACGCCATTGTCGACCTTAGCCTTGCCCAGCTTCCACCGTTCGACCACCTTGATTGAGGCTTGTTCTAAAACCTCGCCGCCGAGGTTAGGGACGGTGAGTACGGCAATCTGACTGCCTCCGCTTTGCAGTAGGTCGCGTAGGGCCCGGTTAAGCTCGTCTCTGGCCTCGGGCGCAAGCATATGGGCGTAGTCATTCACCGGCGCGGTCATCTGCGGCACGACAAAGGCCGCTTCGGCCGGGAGCGCCAGCAGGGCTAAAAAGAGCGCCGCAAGGTAACTCAAAACTCGACCTTCGGTGCCTGCTCAACGGCCTTTTTCTCATCGTCAGTCACGGTCCACTGGGCGAGCTTTTCGAAGTGGTAAAATAGGCTATTGGTCCAACTAGTCGGCGGCACTGACACTAGATTATTGAAGGCGTTGATCGATTGAATATAGCGCTGGCGGGCGATGGTCGTGCGGTTTTCGGTACCCTCGAGCTGCGCTTGCAGGTCGCGAAAGTTTCTGTCGGCCTTTAAGTCTGGATAGCGCTCGCTCACCATCAGCAACTTGCCGAGGGCTTGTGACAGGGAGCCCTGCGCTTCGCTGTATTTTTGCACCTGCTCGGGTGTCGCCTTGCTGGGGTCGATGGTGATGCTGGTGGCCTTGGCGCGTGCGTTGACCACAGCAGTCAGCGTGTCCTGTTCGTGTTTGGCATAGCCTTTGACGACGGCGACGAGATTGGGAATGAGATCGGCGCGGCGCTTATATTGGTTGGTGACTTCGGCTAACGAAGCATCGACGTCATTTTTCGCCTGGGGGATGGCTTGCCAGCCGCAGCCGGTGAGCATCAGGGCGGTGGTGCAGATCAGAATTAGCGACTTCATCGAGTGGTTCCTTCCCAATTGAGCAGGAGATCTTGATAGCTTGAGAGCTAGAGAACACGGCTCTGGCTGCAGAGTACGCCAGCAGGGCCTGGCTTGGCAACGCGCCCTAGCGTAGTCGCCACCAGGCTGGTCCCGGAGGCCTGGCTTGGCCTGGCTCAAAGCTTCCGCCGAGGCGCGGCATAAACAACGGTGTATTGTCAGCAGCGGCCAGCCTCAGCAGTGTTTCGGCGGGCTCGTCCCAGGCGTGCAGGGCCAGATTGAAGGTCCCCCAGTGCACTGGCATGAGCGGGCCACCACCGAGCATGGCGTGGGCTTTTAACGCATTTTCAGGGCCAAGATGAATGTCACCCCATTGCGGATGCCAGGCCCCAATTTCCAGCATGGTGAGATCAAACGGGCCGTACTTGGCGCCGATCTGCAAAAACTCATCGGTCAGGCCGGTATCGCCACTGAAGAACACCTTATGCCTATCGTCTCGAATCACCCAGCTCGACCATAGCGTCTGGTTACGGTCGTCAAAGCTGCGACCGGAAAAATGCTGGGCCGGGGCTGCGGTAAAGTGGACTTCCGTGCCCGGCAAAGGGTGGCTTTCCCACCAATCGAGTTCGCTGATCCTAGTTGCGGGGATGCCCCACGCGGTCAGGCGGGCTCCGACGCCAAGCGATGTAATAAAAGGAACATCGCGCTGTGCCAAGGCAAGAACGCTGGAATAGCAAAGGTGATCGTAGTGATCGTGCGAAATAAGCACGGCGTCGATCTTTGGCAACTGGGCGATGCTCACCGGTGGCGGATGGAAGCGCTTTGGGCCAGCAAAGCTCAGCGGCGAAGCACGCAGGCCAAAGACTGGGTCGGTCAGGATGCGCAGATGGCCAAGCTCGATGAGCATGGTGCTGTGACCAAGCCAGGTGACGCGAAGTCCAGTCGTCGGCTTGGTGGCCCAGGTTAAAAGCGGGTTTTCTAAGGGCAGGGGCTGCTTTGGGACGCGTTCCGTGCGGCTGAAAAAATATTCACCCAGCAGTGGTAAAGCGCCGCGGCGAACGATCTCATTAAGCGGCACGGAGTTGCGAAAGCGGCCCTGATGAAAACGCTGCGACGACTGCATCCGCTCCCATTGCTCGCCGGCAAAGGTCAAGGGGGAGCGAAGGATCGCTGGTCCCGTGCGCGGCCGTTGAGCCGCTTCGGGAGAGTTGTCATACTCGGGGTCGGACGTGTCAGCCGCAGGCGTCGCCGCCGTCACATTGCCTTTTTTCTTCATAGGACCACCTGCTTTGCATGGGCGCCTTGACGACGAGTGCGATTGAGCCGAGCGAAACCAAAAGCTGGTGCTGATTAAATATGCCTGTCAACGGGCTCGGCGCATGGCCTGCTTAGGGTGGTTGCTCTGCCCGAGGACGTCGCAATAGTGCATGCTGGCTTCAGAATACGGGGTGCCTTGCTTGATCGCCACGGGGTGATCGAAGACTGGTCCATCAAAGACGAAGGTGTGAAACTCACCATTCTCGCCGCATGGATCGACGCCCAAGGGGAGGTCCGAAAGAAAGGCGCGATCGTAGAGGCGACCGACAAAGGAACGCGGCAAACTCTGCTCATCAACGCAGGTGATCACTGCTTTATATTTCGCGTGGACGTAGGCCCACGCTAGCTCCTGGGTGTCCAGTTGCCACAGTGGGAAGATGGCCTCCATGCCGATCATCTCAAGGCATTCCTCGCGGAAGTCCCTCACATCATCGAGGTAGAGGTCGCCGAAGGCTATTTTCCTCACTCCAAGGTCGCGCTTGGCGGCCGCGGCCGCTGCCAGACTGTCGTTGTAAGTATGCAGACAACAACCCTTTGGCACGGTCACGATGTCAATCGTTAGGCCAAGGGCGCGCGCCTGCTCTTTAATCACCTCGCGGCTCACACCGTGGGTCGTGACCCGTTGGTCACTATCGCTGACGGTGGTCACCAACCCACAAACGTCGAACTCCTTTTGTCGGCGTAGCTCGCGCAGAGCCATCAGGCTTTCCTTGCCACCGCTCCAAGCCAACAAAATGGGTTCCAACGACCTGACCATATGCCCAGCTCCTGCATCTTTGGGAAGCAAATCTACGCGCGCTTATTGAAGAATGCAGCTAAGAAGTAAACCTGTTCCTTTAAATTACCATTATTCCAGCTAAAAAAAGACCACCCGGCGCTTTTTAGGGCGTTGGGTGGTCTTCGGCACTATTCGCAAATCGACAGAAAAATCAGATGCTTATTTGTGGAACTGGTCCTCTTCGGTAGACCCTGCGTAGGCGCCCGTGGCGGCCTTGCCGCCGGTGGCCGTCATCAGGACTTTGTCGAAGTAACCAGTCCCCACCTCCCGTTGGTGCCGGGTGGCGGTATAGCCGGCGCTTTCCTTTTTGAACTCCTTCGACTGCAGGTCGACGAAGGCGGTCATGCCGCTTGCTTTGTATCCCGCGGCCAAATCGTACATGTGGTAGTTGACCGAATGCCAGCCAGCCAAGGTAATAAACTGGAATTTATAACCCAGTTCGCCCAAATCGTTTTGGAAGCTGGCGATCTGTTTGGCGTTCAACTTCTTCTCCCAATTGAAGGACGGAGAGCAGTTATAGGCCAGGTATTTGCCGGGGAACTTGTCATGAACCGCCTTGCTGAAGGCCTTAGCCTCGGCGATATCTGGCACCGAGGTTTCAAACCACAGGAGATCCGCGTACGGCGCGTAAGCCAAGGCGCGCGAAATTGCTGATTCGATGCCGGTCTTAACGCGGAAGTAGCCTTCGCTGGTGCGCTCTCCAGTGATGAACTGGCGGTCATAAGGATCGATATCTGAAGTCATCAGCGTGGCACCTAAAGCATCGGTCCGAGCGACGATGCAAGTCGGTACGCCGCAGACGTCAGCCGCCAAGCGAGCGGCCGTTAAGGTGCGGATAAATTGTGAGGTGGGCACTAGAACTTTGCCACCGAGGTGACCGCATTTCTTTTCCGAAGCGAGCTGGTCTTCGAAATGGACTGCGGCAGCGCCAGCTTCAATCATCGATTTCATCAGTTCAAAGGCGTGTAGCGGGCCGCCAAAGCCGGCTTCGGCATCGGCCAGAATCGGTGCATACCAGTCCTCGACCGAGGCCTGGCCTTCGCTGCGTTCGACCAAGTCGGCGCGCGTCAGGGCGGCGTTGACGCGGCGAATCAATGCCGGCACGCTGTTAGACGGATAGAGGCTTTGATCCGGATAGGTTTGGCCGGACAAATTGGCGTCAGCGGCCACCTGCCAACCGCTCATGTAGATGGCTTTCAGTCCCGCCTTGACCATCTGCACCGCCTGCGCCCCAGTCATCGCGCCGAGGGCGTTGACAAAGGCTTCGGTGGACAGCTGGCGCCAAAAGCGATCAGCGCCATGCTTGGCAAGGGTGTGTTCGATGTGCAGGGAGGGTCTTAGATGGACCACTTCCTGGGCGCTGTAGTCGCGGCGAATGCCTTTCCAGCGCGGTTGTGTGGCCCATTCCGTTTCGAGTGTTTTGGCTTGGGCGGTCACGTCTGTTTTCATAGTGCGAGGTTCCCTCTCAAAAAATGTTAAGTATCCAGCATTTCATAAGCAGGTATGGTCAGAAACTCAGCGAATTCAGTATCCAGCACTAAATGATCTAAAATCTCGGAGGTGCGCCGCATGGCCGCGACTCCGAGCTTGCCTAACTCATGGTCGCGCATCTCTTGATAAAGCTCGGCGGTGACATTGTGACCGTCGTCCATGACGCTGCGGTGATGCACCCATTGCCATAGCTGGGCCCGGGCAATCTCGGCGGTGGCGGCGTCCTCCATCAAATGATGTAGGGCAACGGCGCCGTTACCTTGCAGCCATTGCTCGATATATTGCAAGGCGACGTTGATATTGCTTTGCACGCCGGCTCGCGTGACGGTGCCGCCGGGTATGTTTAGGTCGATCAGGGCAGATCCTTTGATCCGCACCTCGCTGCGCATCTGGTCTTTTTGATTGGGGCGCGAGCCGAGTACGGTGTTGAAGGCGGTTTGCGCCACGTCGATAAGGTCTGGGTGGGCGATCCAAGTGCCGTCAAAACCAAGACCTGCTTCGCGCTCCTTATCCGCTTTTACCTTGGACAAGGCCACCTCGTTGACGGCGGCATCTTTGCGGCTCGGGATAAATGCCGCCATACCACCCATGGCGTGGGCATTGCGTTTGTGGCAGGTCTGGACGAGGAGATCGCAGTATGCGCGCATGAATGGGACGCTCATCGCGACCTGGGTTCGGTCCGGCAGGTCCCGACCTTTGTCGGCGCTAAACTTCTTGATGATGCTAAAAATGTAGTCCCAGCGACCCGCATTCAAGCCAGTGATGTGGTAGCGCAGCTCATAAAGGATCTCATCCATCTCGTAGGCGGCCAGGATGGTTTCGATCAGGACCGTCGCTTTGATCGTGCCGCGAGGCAGCGACAGGACGTCCTGGGCGTAGTTGAAGACGTCATTCCAGAGTCGGGCTTCGAGGTGGCTCTCCATCTTGGGTAAGTAGAAGTATGGACCTGTGCCGCGAGCCAGCTGCTCTTTCGCATTGTGAAAGAAGGTTAGGCCAAAATCGACGAGGCTCGCCGATAAGCGTTCGCCTTGATAACTTAGATGCTTTTCACTCAAATGCCAGCCACGCGGGCGGACGAGCAAAGTCGCAATGTCGTCTTTGAGAAGGTACTCCTTACCGTTCTCATTGGTGAAGGATAAAGTGCGACGTACGGCCTCTTGGACATTGACCTGGCCTTGGATGATGTTGCTCCAAGTTGGCGCCAACGAATCCTCAAAGTCGCACATGAAGGCCTTGGCGCCGCAGTTTAGCGCGTTGATCATCATTTTCGCTTCGGCTGGCCCGGTGATCTCCACGCGTCGATCGAGTAAGTCCTTGGGGGTCGGCGCAACCTGCCAGCTGTCTTCGCGCACATTCTTGGTCGATGCTAGGAAGTCGGGCAATATCCCTTGGCGCAGCTGCTTTTGCCGCTGCTCCCGAGCGGCTAGCAGGTCAAGGCGGCGGCCGTTAAATTTAAGGTGCAGGTCGCCAAGAAAGCGCAGGGCTTCAGTGGTCAGCACTTGGTCCATGTGGCGCGGCTTGACGGCGCCACTTTCAATCGTCACGTTGCTGGTTTGAGGGCTGTGAGCCGAGGGCATAAGGCCGCTCCTTAAAGGTTAAACATCTTCATTGGCGCGCAGTGTCGCGAGCACCGAGAAATCTTCAAGGGAGGTTGTGTCACCAACGCTGGCGCGACCCGCAGCGATATCTCGCAGCAGGCGGCGCATGATCTTGCCCGAGCGCGTCTTTGGTAGGGCCTGAGCGAAGCGCACGCTTTCGGGGCGAGCTAGGGCGCCAATTTGGCGCACCACATGATCCATCAAGTCGCGCATGAGCGAATCGCTTGGTCGGTGACTGCCTTCGAGTAAGACGAAGGCATGTAAACCTTCACCCTTTAACTCATGCGGTGCTCCGACGACGGCCGCCTCGGCGACCGAAGGATGGCTGACCAAGGCACTTTCGACCTCCATCGTACTGAGGCGATGGCCGGCGACATTGATAACGTCGTCAATACGGCCCAGGATCCAGTAGTTGCCGGCCGCATCTTGCCGGGCGCCGTCGCCGGTGAAATAAACGCCCGGCGCTTGGCTCCAATATTGCGTTTTGTACCGCTCATCATCGCCCCAGATCGTGCGCAGCATGCCTGGCCACGGCTGGCGGATGACCAGGAAGCCACCCTTGCCGCGCGGTACGCTGTTGCCGCTGGCGTCGATGATATCTGGAACGACGCCGAAAAACGGCCGCGTTGCTGAGCCTGGCACCGTCGCCATGGCTCCCGGCAAAGGCGTGATCATCATGCCGCCGGTTTCGGTCTGCCACCAGGTGTCGATGATCGGGCAGCGGCCGCCGCCGATGGTGTCGCGGTACCACATCCAGGCTTCGGGATTGATCGGTTCGCCGACTGAACCGAGCAGGCGCAGCGAGGTCAAATCGCGCTGCTTTGGCCATTTGCTGCCTTCGCGGGCGCAGGCGCGAATGGCGGTTGGTGCCGTATAAAAAACCGAGACTTTGTTGCGCTCGATGATCTCCCAAAGGCGTCCCCAGTCAGGGAAGTTTGGCGCCCCTTCGTACATTACGGTCGTGGCCCCATTAGCCAGCGGGCCGTAGACGACGTAGCTGTGTCCGGTGATCCAGCCGACGTCCGCAGTACACCAATAGGTGTCGTCGTCCTTGAGGTCTAAAACCACCTGACTGGTCAGCGTCGCGTGCAGCAGATAACCGGCTGTGGTGTGGAGAATACCCTTTGGTTTGCCGGTGCTACCGGAGGTGTAGAGGAGGAACAACGGGTGTTCGCTGTCCAACTCCTCGGCCTGACAGTTTGCGGATACCGTGGCCATTTCATCATGCCACCAGAGGTCTCGTCCCGCCTGCATGGGGACTTCCCAGCCGGTGCGCTTTAGAACGATGACGCGCTCGACGCTTGGCGATTTGGCCATGGCGGCGTCGACATTGGCCTTGAGTGGGACGATCGCGCCGCGGCGCCAGCCACCATCTGCCGTGATGATCAGGCGTGCCTGCGAGTCGCGATTGCGATCGGCGATGGCCTCGCTGCTGAAGCCGCCAAAGACGACATTGTGGACGGCGCCGATGCGGGCGCAGGCGAGCATGGAGATTGCCAGCTCGGGCACCAAAGGCATATAGATAGTGACGCGGTCGCCGCTGCCGATACCCTGCTTTTTAAGCATATTGGCGGCGCGGCAGACTTCATGGTGCAGGTCGTTGTAGGTCAAGACTCGGCGGTCACCGGGTTCGCCTTCCCAAATGATCGCGGCTTTGTTGCGCCGCCAGGTCAACAAGTGGCGGTCGAGGCAATTGTAGCTGACGTTCAACTTGCCGCCGGTAAACCACTTTGCGTGCGGCAGCTGCCAGTCGAGGACGCGGTCCCAACGCTTGAACCAGTTGAGGCAGGTCGTGGCTTGCTCCGCCCAAAAGCGCTCGGGTTGCTCAGCAGCGTAGGTCCACAGGCGATCGTATTCCTCCATCGAACCAATCAAGGCCCGCTGCTGAAATGCGCTAGGCGGAGGAAAGGATCGGTCTTCCTTGAGGACGCTGGTGATGTCGTTGCTGCTCACGGGGGCCTCCGCTCGGCGTCAAGGTCGTTGCTCTGAAGCTGTCGATGGTGCCGATGCTCGGCAGGATCACTGCGAATCTTACCGCTCCAGCGACGCGGCAGCCAGTGAAAGTCGGTGTGGCGGCGAAAAGACTGCCGCAGACATGGGCCATGTCCTTCGACTTCAGCGGCTGCATTGCCTACCTTTTGCCTCACCGCAGTCATGGTGATCGCGGTTTATTTTCAACGTAAGGAGTGCGATAGATGATGCAGCAAGCAAAGGTGAGCCGGATCTTGGGTGTGTGTTTGGCCGCGTGGGCTTTGGGTGCACCGGCATTGGCCCATGCCGAAGAGGCGGTGGAGGAGTTTGCCAACAGTGTGGAGAAAGACCTCGGTAGTCTTAATGGCGACTGGCAGGGTCAGTCCAGCGACGGCACCAAGGTTGGTATGCATTTTAGTGCCGCGCGTGGCAGCTTGCCGCTGAGCGGGAAATGGAAGATCGATGGCGGCGCCTTCGCCAGTGAGACCGACGTCAGCGTCGTCCGTGCCGGCGGATTCTTCTTTCTTGTGCCCGAGGCTTCGCCCTTTGTGCCTGGTGGTGCAGGCAAAGAGCTGAAGGAGCCCTATGCCATGGCCCGAGTCCCTGGCGGCGGCTTCCGCTTTGCCCGGTTGACGCGGATTGAGGCTGGCGGCCAGGTATCGGTGCAGTCCGAGCAGATCCTGATCGGCAAGCAGCGCAGCGATGGTTCGCGAACCCTGAAGTTAGCGACGAGCGATAAGCTCTGTGCCGACACCGCCAATACCACGGCAAAGGTCTGTGGTGAGGCCGTCAGCACGCAGATCCTGCTGCGTAAAGTCGGTCCAGCTTCGTAAGGTCAGATTGCCGGCCAGTTTGGCTCTCCGGACTGGCCGGCCCTTAGGGCTCTTATTTCCTGCTGATCTGCCTCGCCCGCGTCCTTTGTACTTGCGGCCCAATCATCCTGTTATGTAAGTTCCAGGGACTTTTTGCGCAAGGAGACGAGCCATCGGAGCACAATGGAAACACGCGGGGCGGGTCGATTCGGCAGCCAAACGCGGCCTGGTTTTTGGTAAGTTAGCAAAAGAGATCGCCGTGGCGGCCCGTCTGGGTGATCCCAACCCAGAAAACAACGCCCGCCTGCGTGCCGCTGTCGAGGCCGCACGTAAGGCTTCGGTGCCGCGCGACACCATTGACCGCGCCATCAAGAAGGGGGCCGGTCTCACTGATGAGACGGTTAACTACGAACTGGTCACCTATGAGGGCTTTGCGCCGCATCAGGTGCCGCTCATCATTGAGTGCTTGACCGAAAACAAAAATCGCACGGCAGCTGATGTCCGGGTGTTTTTTCGCAAAGAGGGGCAGCTCGGTGCGATCGGCTCGGTGGCTTGGATGTTCGACCGCCTGGGGCAGATCGAAGCCACCCACAAAGACGGCAAGATCGATAGCGAAGGCGCTGCCATTGAGGCCGGTGCTCAGGATGTGGAGCCCTTGCATGCAAGTGAAGTCGAGGCGGGCCATGTCGGTGCGGTATTTTACACCGATCCGAGCGACCTCGACACGGTGAACAAGCAGCTGACCGAGGCGGGCTGGACCGTGTCTAAATCCGAGCTGGGCTACCGTGCCAAGAATTTTGTCGAATTGGCCGCCGAAGCACGCAAAGAGGTCGAGGAGTTCCTGAGCAAGATCGATGACAACGACGACGTGCACAGGGTTTACGCCGGTATCAAGTAAGGAGACAGCGGATGGCGCGACAGTTTATCTTGGCGATTGATCAAGGCACGACCGGTTCGACGGTCCTCGTGGTCGATGTCACCGTGCCCGACGCGACCTCCATTATCGGTCGTCATACCATTGAGTTCTCTCAGTACTATCCGCAGACTGGCTGGGTTGAACACGACTTAGAGGGGATCTGGAGCTCGGTCAGCGAGGCAGCAACCCAGGCGATGGCTCATGCCTCCGTGTCCGACCCAGGATTTAGTCCGGATCGCATCATTGCCCTAGGCCTGACCAATCAGCGCGAGACCCTTTGCGTGCTTGAACGAGGCACCTACCGGCCCTTGCACCGCGGCATTGTTTGGCAATGCAAACGCAGTGCTGACATCGTTGCGCGCCTCCGCGCCGAGGGATACGAACAGCTGGTCAGGGAGCGCACCGGCTTGGTTCTGGATCCTTATTTTAGCGGTACCAAGATTACCTGGCTGTTGGAAAACCGGCCGGAGATCGCCGCCAAGCTGCGTCAAGGCCAGGCCGTGGTCGGGACCATCGACACCTTTTTGATCGCGCGTCTGACCGCAGGCCGCTCGTTCGTCACCGAGGCCAGCAATGCGTCGCGCACGTTGGCGTTTAACATCCACACCGGCAGCTGGGATCCGGACCTGCTGCGGCTGTTGGCCATTCCCAATGCCGATATATTTCCACAGGTTGCCGACAGTGCGGGTGAATTCGGTCGGACCAAGGGTCTAAGCTTTCTCCCTGATGGGATCCCGATCTGCGGCGTCTTAGGCGATCAGCAGGCGGCTCTCGCCGGGCAGACCTGCTTTAGTCCCGGAGAGGCCAAGTGCACCTATGGCACGGGCGCCTTTCTCTTGGCAACGCAGGGCAGCAAGGCCCTGGCCTCACGTGCGGGCCTGTTGACGACCGTCGCTTGGTCGCTTGGCGGCAAGCGTACCTACGCTTTTGAAGGCTCGGCTTTCATCGCCGGTGCCGCAGTGCAGTTTCTTCGCGACCAATTAAACTTGATCCATCACGCGAGTGAGACGGAATCCTTGGCTGCCAGTACCACCGCTGCCCCGGAGGTCTACTTTGTGCCAGCCTTGGCTGGCCTAGGTGCTCCCTATTGGGATGCCAAGGCGCAGGGCGCCTTTTTTGGCTTAACCCGAGGGACGACTCGCTCGCAGCTGATTCGTGCTGTGCTAGAGGGCATCACTCTGCAGGTTGCCGAGCTGACGGTCGCCGTGCAGCAGGATCTTGGCGCCCCCTTGCAGGTGCTCAGGGTCGATGGCGGCGCGGCGTCCAATAGCTTGCTGATGCAAATGCAGGCCGACTACGGTGGCGTCCGCGTCGATCGCCCGGCAAACCTCGAGACGACGGCATTTGGCGCTGCACTCTTCGCCGGCCTGGGAGTTGGACTGTATGCGGACCTGGAGCATCTGCGTCGGGTTAGGCGCACGGAGCGGATCTTTAGTCCAGCCTCGTCTGCCGAAGACGGGGTTCGAGTGGCGGCGCATCTAGCTGGTTGGCACCGTGCGATTCGTGCCGTGCAAGTCTTTGCGGGTACGGCTTAGGCAGCGTGGATTGAGTGCGGTGGAGGTCGCTGCATGTCTGCCTTGAAAGCAAGGGCACTGCAGGCCTGCCTGAAGACCCAGCTGTGCTAACTCAGTATGTGGGAATACGATCCTGACCCGGTCGTAAAATTCGTTGACGTCCACCATAAGCTCAATCCGGTTTTCCCGTGTGTAGGCTCCCATAGGTCCTCCAATCCCGAACTATGCTAGTGACACACTACTTCTTGCATTCTCCGTACAGATCTGCTCCAAGCATCGGCAAACATGTCCGGGTCGCAGTCGTTGCTGTTTTGTCATTTTCCATGTTTAGCACACGCACCCTGCCAGAACCATCTGCAGTTAGTGGGTGATCGGCGGTGGAGTGGTCGACACTCAAGCCGAAGCCGATCGTGCCTGGGCAAGTGCAAGCTGTAAGCCGAGGCGAACGGCACCAACCTCCGAATAACCTAGCTCCTGCAAGCTGCGAAGGATGCGCAGGTCTTGCTGCGTCAAGCGAAAGGACTTCAGCGACGTCGGTTCTTTGTCGCGCCGTCCGACCCGAGTCATCCACTTTAGGTAGCCGTCCTTCGGGACGCCGTGATAGGGCACTTCTGCTTCGCCTCTTCTAATGGCTCTTACCAAATCACGCAGCTCACTAGGACACCTTTTGAGGTCCGAAAAATATCCCGGGCATTTCAGTACAAGTGCTGGCAAAAGCTCAAAAAGCCGTGGTTCTAGTTCTGCCGCCCAAAGATAGTCGCTAATTTTGATACGGCCACGGTACGGTGGTACCGATTCGCTACTGACGAGGATCCCTGCGCCAAGTAGTTTGCCGATGACGCGCTGAAAGCGCGGCAACGCTCGCTCTAAACGAGCTTTCGCTGCGGACGCGCGGGCGCGGGCAAGAAGGTCTGCTGGCGCGCTCATAGGAACTGCTCCAGATTCAGCTTATAAGTCTCAGCCAAAGCGAAGAAGAGAGGACTTGGCCTCAGCGCTAGATAGTCTCTGATCAGAGGGCCATTTTTCTTAGGCGCTTTCAGGGCCTTCGAAATGAGTACATACTCTGGTTCTGCAAGATAGCCATCAAAGGAAACGCCTTGGATCATCTGTCGATATTGAGTCTCCGGAGGCATCCAAATTTGATCAGAGAGTTCATCAAAATGGCGTCCTTCTCGCTCTAAGACACGACAAAAACACTCCCGAGCCAACCAGACAAAGTTGGCATAGGCGTCCACATCCACAGTGGCAAAAAGCGGTAGGCCCATCTGCGCTTCGAGCAGTGCTGTTTGACCGACGACCTTGATATAAAAGCGCGGGATTTCGGTCATTCCCTCTGCACGACTGCGCACATTAAGTTCGGTAATTTCCTGGTCTAATATGGTGAAGACACGTTGCAGCATGAAGCCCCCGACTAAGTGTACATACACTTTATCGGAATCTGTATATACATGTTAAGTTAAATCCTATAAGGAAATGTATTTATTAAGTAAGTTGTGAATTGATGGGGTCGCGATAGCCGGACATTAGGATGGTTGGCACCGTGCGAATCTTGTGGCGGAGGTCCTTGCAGGCTTTGCTCAAATAACGCCGGTCGATTCTCTTGTCACTTACTCCCTGCTTGGGAGTCACTTGAGGCATAATCAGGAATAGCCTGAAGTACCCTCCAACTAAATCCATGTGGCGGCGTTGATGAGCTCTCCTCTAGGTACGACCTGCCTCGTGCTTGCTTGGTGCCTGGTTTTGTCATTGGGCTGGTCCAACCTATGCTTTGCGGTCGTTGCTTATGGTCGTTTGCCGGCAGAGTGGCGGCAAACGGCGGCGACGACCCTGGGCACTGGAATGATCATGCCCGCCCTAGTTGCTGCGCCGCTGACCTTGCTGGCGGCGTTTCGCTCGCTGCAGGTCAACCTGCTCTTTCCCGTGACACTGTTCGCCGATTTCGGGGAATTGGTTGGTGCGTCCCTGGCCCCAGCTTTGGTGCTGTTTTGTGCCAGCGGTCTCGCCTCCACCTTGGCCCGTGAGATTTCGCGCGAGTATCGTCACTGGCAGCATCAACCTTTCAGCATGTTGTCGTCGTCACTGGGTAAATCCGCGCCCAGGGACCTCTACAAGCTGGTGATGGTTCGGTCACTTGGACAGACGTGGGCGCAGGTCTTGCCGTGGCTCTTTGGTGAGCTGGTGGTGGTCGAAGCGATCTTTAACGCTCCCGGCCTTGGGCTTGAAGCATGGCACTTGGCACGAATTCGCGATCATGCTGGCTTACTAAGGTGTATCGCCTGGCTGGCGGGGCTCTATTTAATCTGCATATTATTTACATCTTGGAGCAATAAGCGACTGGGACAAAGGCTGGCGTCCTATGGTTAGACTTAATTGGCAACGCGCCTGCAGCGTCCTCATGGTCGTGGCCTTTGCATTGCTCCTCTGCGTGCCTTGGTCTATCTGGTTTGGTGCCAGGGTCAATCTAGCTGATGCGCTGGCTCTCCCGTCGCTACGGCACCCCTTGGGCGCGGATAGCCTCGGTCGTGACCTTTTGGTGCGAGCGGCCGAGGCTGTGCTCGGAGCCGTCTTGCCGCTATGGCTTGGGGTCCTAGTGGCGACATTGGTGGGCGTGCTGCTGGGCATCGGCATGATCTGCTTAGGCACGTGCCGACTTTGGCGGCCGTTGATTGCTTCGTTTGATGCGGTTGCCGTCGTCTTGGTGAGCGTTCCAGTGTGCCTGACTGCGTTTGCTTGGGCGGCTTTGCGTGAGCATGCAGGCTTAATGCCCGTGTTGATCTCTTTGACCCTAGTATTCACGCTGCGGACATACCTCCAGGTGCGAGATCTTTATCGCAAAGATGAGACCTTGGCTTACTGGACCGCGCATGCTGCGCTCGGCGGCCGCTTGCTCTTTCGTCTCGTCAGCTACGGGATTGTGACTTCGTGGCGGCGGACACTAGCGACGAGCTTAGGCTTTCATCTGCGTACAGCCGTGGCGATTGAGGCCTCGCTGAGCTACTTGGGCTTTGGCATTCAAGAGCCGAGTGCGTCATTTGGCAATATGCTCGCAGCACATTTTGACCTTTTTCTGAAAGGTCAGTGGTATGTTCTGGTGGTATTGATCGGTTGTTTGGCTGCGACTGCCGCGCTGCCGCGGGCGCTGTTGATCTTGTGCGCCGCGGGACCCTTAGCCGCAACAGTCGCCCCGAAAGTTAAGGGCGATTTTTGCGGCAGCGACGCGAGTTTTGCTGAAAGCTGATCCCTATGGGACACCGTTCTCCTTAGCCTACCTTGTTCAAGGGCAAACGCGCGCTTGCCGCTTGGGCAGCGCCTACCCAAATGCGTTCATGCCACTGTGGACCAACGCTAACAGACGATAGCCGCAAAGCCGGCGCCAGAGTTTGGCGCCAGTCTTTGATGCCGGTATCGCTTAATGCCTGCCAGCCACAGGTGGCGGCAAATGCTTTAAGATCATCGGCAGTAAACGATACTTTATGCGGCTCGCCCAGCATGGCGAGAAAGCCCGTGGTAAGCGCCTTGAGCGGGTTGTGGTGCTGGTTCATATAGGTGAGCGCCAGTGAGCTGCCTTGTATCGAGCGCTTCAGGGCTGCCTGCATGGTTGCCGCCACGCTTTCCTGATCGAGATACATGACAACCCCCTCCCACAGCCAGAACGTCGGTTGCTGCGGGTCATGGCCGGCGCGCTCCAGGCAGGCGTCAAGGTCGTCGGCGGCAAAATCCACCGGTACATAGTGAAGAGCGCGGGATAGGGGGTGCAGTTCACCAATCTGTCTGCGCTTCGTCGCCTGTGTGGAGGGATGGTCAACCTCGAAGACAGTGGCATGGGCAAGGTTGGGCAGGCGCCACGCTCGGGAGTCGTATCCAGCTCCCAAAATCACCAGCTGGGTGAAGGCGGGAGCTTGGGCGATGGCTGCATCAAGGACCACAGTGCGGAATTGGTTGAACACCGCCATGCCGCCCAGCACCTCGAAACGGCTCCTGAGGCGGGCGTAAAGGCCTCCGGCTTGGATGGCCTTTAATAAGTTGGAGTAGGGCGGGACGAGAAAGCGCGCGGCCAAAGGATCGTGAAAGCCTGGCACTTGAGGACTAAGCTGACCAATCGCTCGCATCAGGGCAATGATTTGCGCTGTTTGGCTGGCTTTTGCTTCGTGCATGGGCAACTTCCCCGATTTGGGCTGCTTCAGTTTGGGACCCTCGGCGACAGGAGGCGCCAAGGGTCCGTAAGAGCTCTGCTGTTGGATCGGAAGTATCCGTCGCCGACTTGAGCGCAGCGGCGGCGAGCTGGGCGCCGAGCGCCAAAAGCCAAGGGCGCCAACCGGAGCGGCGCGAAAATCACCGAAAAATAGGGCCATAACTATCTGTTTATTTTATTTTATTTATGAACTTATGTTAAAAAATTAAAGTTTCAGGCTCGTTATGCCGATAGGGAGTTCATACGTGCGTATATTCGCTGGAGGCCACAAATGAAGTCTAACGGTTTGGTGTTTTGGTCCGCACTGGTGTTGGCAACCTCGCTTTCCGCCTGCTCCAGCGCCGACATGGGCGGGGGTAGCTCGCCAACCCATAGCCCTGATGCCAACTTGGCTACCACGCCCAGCCAGCCAGACACAGCGGCACCCCCGACGCCAGACCTCAGTGCCGATGCAGCTGCCGCCGCCACCAACAATAACCTTTCAGCGGCCACCGATGAAGGAAGCAAAGGCGGTGCGCCACTGACGATCAGCAAGAAGCTTGGGGTCATTCCCTTCGACGATACCAACACGGCGGTGACCGTGACCGTCATTGACAGCAACGGTCAGGCCGGTGCGCCACATATCGTCACCTTCAACGCCGGCTCCGATGGCTCCCAATCTATTCCCGGTCTATGCAACGCCAAAGGTCAACCGAACAATATCGCCATCAACATCTCCGGCCCGAGTAAAGGTACGAGCACGCTCAACGGCGGTTCGGTCACTTACGATCCAAAGACCTGCCTCCTATCGTCCAATCGTTCGGGCGGGCATTACGGCAACACTTACACGTTCACCTGCCCGGACCATGCTGCGGTGAATGTTGCCGCAGCTCCAGCAGCTCCGGCAGCACCAAGCGCCAAGAAGTAATCTCGGTCGCCTAACACTGCAAGTTTTTGGCGCGGCGACTTGGTGTCGTTGTTTGCTTGCCGCTCCGCTGGTTGGCGCCCTTGGCTTTTGGTGCTCGGCGCCCTGCCTGTGCTTTCGGCGCGAACGATCTGAGCGCTTTTTGAATGATGAACAGACTGCTTCCAAACTTTTATTTTTTGCTAAAATCACAGTGATACGACCCTGAAGACTTGATCTTATGTCGACCGGTGACTGGCCCAATGTCATGGGACTTTGCGGTCCTGCGCCGCACGGGACCATATGTCCCCAAAATCAGGTATCATTAAAGAAAATCTAACCATTGGAGACCGCTATGCTCCGTTTGGATTTGCGTGAGCTGCGAGTCGGTCTAGATCGTCAACGAAGCGCAGCTGCAATGACTATTATGACGATGTCCCAGAAGCCAGCGACGACCTTTCGCTTGGCCAATATCAGTCGCAGCGGGATGTTTATCGAGGCTGACGGTGCTGGCGTTCGACCTGCTGAAGGTTCAGCCCTGCATTTTGCTTTGCACTTAGACGAACATGACGAAGGCGTGACTGGGGTTGGCTTAGTGCGCTGGGTTCGGGACCGTAGCCTGAGCATTTATCGGCCTGCCGGTTTTGGACTACAAGTGCTTGAGTTTCATGAGCAGGCGGAACGGCGTTATCTGGAGTTCCTCGAAGCATGCTTGCTGAATCTGAAGATTACCGACCTGATGGACCCGAATTTCGCAAGTGTTGGGCCGGATGTCGCAGTCAGCGATGTTTTAAAGCTGATGACTGCCCGCAAATCCGATTGCGTCGTCGTCGCGGACGGTGGCGGAGCCCCGCTCGGGATCTTTAGCACTGCCGACGTGCCGCGACTAGCTGGAAGGCTTCAAGTTCTTAAGCAGGGAGTTGGGCTCCATATGAACCCCGCGCTCTTGACCTTGTCTGTTGAAAGCGAGACCGAGGACGCCTATTCCATTATGCGCAATGGCACGTTGATGCATATACCTGTGATCGACGACGGCGTGGTTATCGGCATGCTTGCCGCCCGCGACCTAGTGCGCTACTGGGCGGAATATATGGAGCTGCAGTCAAAACGCCTGGCACGAAATTATGAACGCGCCATGAGCATGATCGCCCACGATCTACGTACCCCGATTGGCCTAATCCAGATGACCAATGTGATGCTCACGTCTGGCGAGGTCACCCCCGCGGAGTATATGAGTTCAGGGTTCGCTGAGGTCGTTGACGACCGTTGTTCGATGATGATGGGGCTTATCGACGATATCTTGGATGTCCAGCGCATTAAGGCAGGTCTGGTGCGGTTGAACCGCGATCACATCGATACCGAGGAGCTAGTACGGAAAATCATCCGCGCCTTCATGCCGGCGGCCAATGCCAAGCGAATCAATCTCGGTTTGAAGATTCAATCAACCTTGCCCAAAATCAAAGCCGATCCGTTGCGTCTGGAGCAAGTCTTCAATAATCTCATTAGCAACGCACTGAAATTCTCCTATGAAGGTGCGAGCGTCGAGGTCAACATTGCAACCCGGCACTCCCAGGTGGAGATCTCAGTCGTCGACCATGGCCCTGGAATCGCGGCGCATGAACTGAACGGACTGTTTCAAGAATATGGCAACGTCAGCACGCAGCCGACCAAAGGCGAGAAGCGCACGGGACTTGGGCTTGCGATCGCCAAGCGCTTGGTGGAGGCGCACGGCGGGACGATATCGGTGCAGACAAAACAAGGGGTCGGCACGACGTTCACCGTATTGTTGCCGATCGACGCCTTGCAGTAACATGGAATCAATTACCGTTAACAGCGGGCGTGGACATTTGTTGTATCATGGTTAAAGACCGGTCTGTGCTGACATCTGCCGCTTCTATTGTGCATCGAGTCAAATGTGACCAAGAACAGAATATCGCGTCGACTTGTACTCGCATCTTTGGTCTTGGTGCTTGAAGCGTCATGCATGAGTGTCGAGACGAGAAATCAGCGGCAACCGTCTGCCCCTGCGGGTGGCACTGGTGATCCCAAGAGTATACAGGCGCCACCCGTGCTCGCACCGGGGCAGCCGGTTGCGCCGGCCCAGCAAAAGCCGGTGGGTGGCAGCGCGGGATGTCAGACGCTGAGCACCAATACGGGCATCAAGACGATCTCGATCGCTGTCGGTGATCATCAGAGGAGCTTTATCCGGGTCGTTAACGGCAAATACAGTAACCTGACGAAGCATGTTCTCATCATCGGCTATCATGGCCTCGGACTCGACGGAACCTCGCCACGCAGAGATCATAAATGGACCGACGTCGAAGCCATGGCTGCTGACCAAGCGATCTTTATCTATGCCAACGCGTTGGGAGGAGCCTGGGACGCCAACGACTCGACCGGTGACCTTGAATTCTTTGACGAGATGGTCAGGACGACTGGGGAGATCTATTGCATCGATCCCAAGCGCGTCTTTGTCCATGGCTTCAGCAACGGCGCCTTTTTTGTCAATGACCTGGTCGGAATCCGTAAAGACGCCATTCGTGCCGTCATTTCTGTCGCTGGCGGCGGTAGTGGCGCCACCATACCGGCCATGGTGATCCACGGCCATGCCGATCAGACGGTTGGCTTTTCTTCCCACGCACCGACCTTGCTGAAGTCCTATGCCGCCGCCGATGGTTGCGCCACGCCGGTGAACATGGCGTCTATCCCTAAGGGAAGTTGCCAGACGCTCACCGGCTGTCCTGATAAACTACCGGTCATTTTTTGCCCTTGGGATGGAAATCACCATTGGCCGGAATTCACCTTGCCCGACGTGTGGAAGTTTATCTCGTCCCTTCAATAATCGTGATTCGAGAGTCTTCTGATCATAAAAGCTCTGCCGGCGCTATGGCGTGCGGTACCAAAATATCCCGTTAGCCTGGCTGAACTGACGCCTACCTTGGCTTGTTCAGCGCTTGATCGTTGCCACGGCTAGGGCCGCCCAGCCGATGAGAAAGGCGAGGCCACCAAAAGGCGTGACGATCCCCAGCTTACGGATGTCGGTTAGGGCAAGAGCGTACAGACTCCCCGAAAATAGCAAGGTGCCAATGGCGAAGCTGCCCCCCGCGACGCGTATCGCCGGGTTGTCGATCTTGACGGCCAGCAGACCCACCGCGATCAGTGCTAGGGCATGGTACATCTGGTAGCGAGCGCCGACTTCAAAGGTCGCCAGGTTTTCCGGGGTGATCCGCTCGCGCAGGGCATGGGCACCAAAGGCGCCAAAGGCTACCGATAGACCTGCCGAAATCGCTCCTAGGGCCGTCCACATCGTCCATTCCACAGCCATTCTCCCGCACCGCTGGTTTTTTGCCTGGCCGCTCGGCCCTGTGGCACTGTATCTTAGGGTCTTTAGAAACTCCACGAATTCCCAGATTAGGGGCGACCATATGGGACTCTTTAGCGGTAAAAAAGGCATCATCATGGGAGTCGTCAATGACTTCTCTCTGGCAACCGGCATCGCCAAGTTTCTCCATGCCGAAGGTGCCCAACTCGGCTTCAGCCACCTGCCCGATCAAGATGGCAAAACTCGCATGGCGCAGCGCGTGCAGCGCGTCGCCGAGCCTCTAGGCGTCAGCTTCGTCAAACCCTGCGATGTGAGCAGTGACCAGCAGATCAGCGAGTTTTTCGCGGCTGTGCAGGAGAGCTTTGGTCACATCGATTTTCTCGTCCATTCGATCGCGTTTGCCCCCCTCGAAGATATTCGTTGTCCAACGCTCGAAGCGTCGCGCCAGGGCTTCCACACGGCGATGGATATCAGCGTCTACAGCTTTATCGCCGTAGCCAGGGCGGCGGCACCGTTGTTTGAGAAGGGCGGGGCCATGGTGACCTTGTCTTACTTTGGTGGCGAGAAGGTAGTGCATGGCTACAATATGATGGGTGTGTGTAAAGCTGCTCTCGAGATGACGACGCGCTACCTAGCACTAGATCTTGGGCGGAAGAATATTCGCGTCAATGCTGTGAGTGCCGGTCCGATCAAAACTCTGGCCTCGTCGGCGGTTGGCGAGTTTTCGAAAATGCTCGACCTTCAAGCCGACAGTGCGCCGCTCGGTCGCAACATCACGACCCTGGAGGTTGGCAAGGCTTGTGGATACCTGCTTAGCGATTTATCCAGTGCGACGACCGGCGAGATCATGCATGTGGACGGTGGCTTCAATATCATGAGCGCTGTAGGTCGCAACGGTTAGATGAAGGAACGATGCCGCAGGCCGGTGGGCGCACCGGCGTCCTACGTTCCTGGCCGGGCGCATGCTGATAAACGCACGTCAATGACCGCATCGGATGTTCTAAGGTCCCGCATCAGCCCTTGAGCTGCAATCCGCGGTTGCCATCCTGCTGCGTGACCCCACGGTGCAAGGTGATCGTTCCGCCGTCGCTGACTCCGGCGGCAAACGAAGCCGAGTCGCCATAGCTGCTGCCGGTGCGCCGAGTGGCCAGCCGAGGATGGCGTTCTTGGATAAATTCTTTGAGGAAGTGATCGGCTTGGGCCATCAGCGCATGGTGCTGCTGCGCCGTGCCTGGTTCAAAGGGAGTATGGACCTCGCTGCTTAGCTTCTGGCGAAAGCCCGACAAAAGGCCAAGCATATAGGAACGCCGCGCCTTGCCTGCCTTGCCGCTGCGCTTTTTGTAGTCGGTCCATAGACTGGCTAATTGATGGCGTAAAAAGTGGTAGACATATTCTGCCATCAAGACGTTTTCACGAGTTCCTAGCAGCTCGACTGCTTTGTATTTAGTCGCGGCCTGGGCGTCGTAGTGATCCAGGTAAATGGCACGCACAAAAAAATGTTCGGTGAGGATGCTGAAAATAAGCGTTTCCTCAGCGCTAACGCTCTTCTTTTTGGCGCCGATGATGCAGTACACATGGGTTGAGGTTTTCTTGGCGGCAAGGCGTTCCAGGTTGTATTTCGCGTAGAGCTGGCGGACGCGCTGCATGGCGAGGGCGGCTTCATGCTCGTTGGTCGAGGCGGCCAAGGCGAGCAACTTTTCAGCACGCTTAAGCAGGCGCTCTTCGTCCTCGCTCAGCAGCTTGTCTCGCCAACTAGGAATTTGCTGCGGTAGCTCACCACTAGCCAGGCGGGCCCACTCAGCGACTCCTAGGCGCAGGCAGGCCGTCTGGAAGGCGTTGCCATGAGGCGTACCACCAAGGGCTTGGTCGCTGACCATTTGGTGCGCCATTTCATGCTTCAGCACTTCGATGACGACGTCCCATGGATGTAACTCGATCAGTCGTTTGGCGATGACTAAACAACGGGTCGCTGGGCGCCACTCGCCCCAGGTGCTGGTCAGCTCCTCGATGCGCAGGTTGGGTGTGCCAAGGCGGACGTTGAAATGAAAGCAGACATTACCGTATTCATAATAAAGCTGCTCAGTCCAGGCGCGGGTAAGGTCTTGCCGCATTTGGTCGGATGGTGCATGCATCTAAGATCATCCCTGTGCATGTGACTAGGATCACATACTCTGTAGCTCAGGTTTCAACGTCGGCCCAAGCTAGCAGACTCAATTTATGGTGCCAATACCATTATTTGATCGGTGCCAAAGCGAGACGTGGACTCATGTGCCCCCGTCAGGAGCCTTATAAGCGCGAATTTACAGGTTCTTAACTCCCGGGCGAGCATGGCCGAAGCCGCAGCCGATGGAGCTAGGGCTAGCGACTGAATCGGATGAGAATGACGATAGGACCCACCCTAGAACATTGATCGAGGCGATAAGAGTCTAGCTCTTACCCATCCCCTTGCAGTCGTCAAACTCTTTACGTAGCGATTGATTCATCTCTTTTAAGACATCATATTCGCGAGTCGAGCGGACCCGTCCGTAGTACTCGCTGATCATGACCGACTTGTCTGGCGTCATGACCTCGAGGATGGCGGTGACCTGTTTTTGCGGCAAGGCTTTGAACAGTTCGACGACCAAGTCTTTGTCCAGTTTTTCTAAGACTGGCGCGGCCTTTTTGGGCTCCATCTTGGCATACATGGTAATCAATTTGTCGAGGCGTTCGCCCTTTAGGTCCTTTTCCTGCTGGATCGTTTGCGCGAAGTAACGACGCTCCTCATCCAGGCGTTTAAGCTTTTCGTCGATAGACCCCTCTAAGCCCTTAAGCTGCTCCTCGCGGCGACTGAGTCCGGCGAGGCGATCTTCGATCTGCTGCTTTTTGCGTTCGGCGACCTCCAGATATTTACCCAGCTCATCCCTTTTCATCGTCTCGGGATGCAGCTCGGGTAGTTCGAGTAAGTTGGCGAGAAAGCTCTTGCGTGCCTTGCCGCTGCTCTTTTCGCCGTCCGCCTTGGCCTCGTCGCTGCCTTTCGGTGCACTGGTCCTTTTCTCCTGGTCTGCCTTTTCTTCGACTTTGTCCTTGGTGTCCTTGGTGTCCTTGGCTTCTTTGCCGCCATCCTTCGCGCCTTTGTCCTCAGCGAACAGGTCTTGGTCGCCAAGGGTGAAGCCACTGTCCATGGCTAGCCAGAGTCCGATGAGTAGCAAGATCTTCAGGCCAATGATGACCTGCCACAGGCTTGGTTTGCGTATTGTGAATGCCACGCGAATCCCTCTAGTTGCGGCTGATGTGCTGACGCAGGGCGATCTCGTCTAGCGACCGCTGCTCAGCTTTACTGCTGTCGCTGCGGAACTGTCTTTCGTATTTGTCTTTGAGCTTTTCGACCGCAGCTAGATCACGTTCCGCCGTGAGCAGCTGGGCAATCTGGCGCTTTTCTTTATGTTCAATCTCTTGCACGCTTTTGTAGCACTGATACCAAGTGGCTTTGACATGATCGAGGCCGCTTTCGACGGTTTCTTGATTGATCCGCGTGCTCGACGCGCGGATGGCATTGAGCTCCTCAAGGCCCTCCATATAGCGACGCTGGTGCGTCTTCATCGCTTGGACCATGGCGACCTTTTCCCTGCGCACCTGTTCTAGCGTCGCCGATTCCTCATCGACGCGTGTTTTCTTTTCCTTGATCAAGGGCTGTAGGCGCTTGATTTTGAGTAGGATCTGCATGCGTCGTTATCTGCCTTTTCTAAAGATGGCACGCATCCCGTCGAGGGCTTGAGCCATGGTGGAGTGCTCTTTGATGTCTTGCTTCAAGAAGGCTTCGATGGCGGGCATGTAGGCGATGGCGGCATCGATGGTGGGGTTGGAGCCAGATTGGTAGGTGCCAAGGTTGATATAGTCGAGATTTTCTTGGTAGGCCCCGATCAGGGCTCGCATCGTCGAGGCGAGTTGCCAGTGCTCGTCGTCGACGACATCGCGCATGACTCGACTGATACTGGTGTTGACTTCAATGGCGGGAAAATAGCCTCGGCCGGCAAGAGTCCGAGAAAGGTTGACGTGTCCGTCTAGGATAGAGCGGACGTGATCAGGAATAGGATCGTTGAAGTCGTCGCCATCGACTAGGACGGTATATAGGCCGCTAATACTGCCGCAACCAGCAACCTGGGGGCCACTGCGTTCGAGCAAGCGTGGGATCAGCGAAAAGACCGACGGTGGGTAGCCTTTGGTCGTCGGTGGTTCGCCGATGGCCAGGCCGATTTCGCGCTGGGCCATCGCCACGCGTGTCAGACTGTCCATCATCAACAGGACTTTTTTACCTTGTGCCGAGAAGGCTTCGGCAATGGCGGTGGTTGCCTTGGCGGCACGGATGCGCATGAGCGGGGATTGATCGCTGGTGCTGCACACCACGACGGAGCGGCGGCGACCTTCAGGGCCGAGGTCGCGTTCGATAAACTCGCGGACTTCACGACCCCGTTCGCCGATGAGGCCGATGACGTTAACGTCAGCGTCCGAGCCTCGGGCGATCATCCCCATCAGCACCGACTTTCCGACCCCCGAACCGGCCATGATCCCAATGCGTTGGCCTTCGCCAAAGGTCAGGACGGAGTCGATGGCTCTGATGCCCATGCTCAGCGTGTGCTCGATGCGCCCACGGCTGAGCGGATTGGGGGCTTCGCGGTCGAGCGGGACGAAGTGCGGGCGCTCAGGAAGGGTGAGCGAGTGATCGAGGGAATTCATCATCGGGTCGACAACCTGGCCGAGGAGAAAGTCGCCGACGGGAATTTTATCCCAAGCCTTCTTGCCGCTGACAGCGCAGCCTGGAGCGATGCCGTGGATGCCGGCATAGGGAATCAACAGAGCCCGGTCTCGATTGAAGCCGACCACCTCGGCGAGAACATCGTTATGGCCGTGGACTTTAATGCTGACAATGGATCCGACGCTACTGCCTGGAAGATGCGCTTCAAGCGCCGTTCCGACGATGTTCGTGATGCGGCCGGCTATGTCCCAAGCGATGTGGTTGAAGGAGGTCTTTAGGTTGTCGCGTTCAAAACGGCGCAGATGGAGATTCACGAGGCTCTGTCCTCTTGGTCGAATAAGTGAAGGTCGGCTTGTGCGAGTAGATCGCTGATGATTTTATGGACTTGACCGTCGACGACGCTGAGGTTGGACTCAATCTTGAAGTCTCCGAGTTGGACCTCGGAGTCTTTCATCAGGGAGTCCTTGAGGTCGGCAGGAGCAATCGGATAGAGGCGGTCATAGAGCTCTGGGTGGATATGAATGCGAAACTTCGTCGGCTCCACCGCCTCGCTAATGGCGCGACGCATGACGGTGACAAAGGCCTCGGGCTGGATGCTGAACTCGCGCTTCAGCAATGATTCCGCCATGGCCTGGCAGAGTTCGTAGAAGTTTTCCTGCACGTTGTCGAGGATAGAGGCTTTGAGTTTGGCGAATTCTTGGACTAACTCAGCGACCTTGCCAAACATCTGGGTGGCGTTTTGCCGCACTTGCAGCTCGCCCTTTTCTTCGCCAGCGCGAAAACCATCTTGGTAACCAGCGGCGGTGGCGGCCTCTCTGAGGCTTTCGACTTGGGCCTGCTGTTCCGCGAGCTGCTCTTGGCGCGCTTGATAGGAACGAGCCGCTTCTTGCTCAGGATCATGCACCGGGATAAAGTCGTCGCTGGCGCTGTTTTCTTGCTCGCGTACTGGGCGCTGGGGTGGCTGCGAGGGCATCTGCGGCGCCGAAAGGTGAAGGCCTTTGATCGCCTGCCCGGCCTCTTCGACTGAGGCCCATTGAGCGTCGCGGCCGGTGATCATCGGGCCGACGGATTTTTCGTTGGGCATGGCTTCGGCTTTGGAACTTGGCCCTTTCGCCACTGGCGGCTGAGTCGACGGTATCGGAGTTGATTTTGCTGCCACCGGACTTTCAGCAGCTTGCGCTTGCGCCCGCGCGGCCGCGGCTTGCTCTGCTGCCTGGCGTTCCAATTCGGCCTCTTCCTGTTGGCGACGCTGCTGTTGTTCTAGTTCATAATCAAATTCATCGTCTTCCGCCCTCATGACACGGTCCTTGCGCAGCAGGCGGTCACGTTCCCAGTCCTTGGTGAAGTCGGTCAACTGAATGATCGGCCGCATGTGGTCCGGAGGAGTGAGGTCCTGATGGAACTTCTCTGGATCGCGCACGCTTTCGGCTAGTTCCTGCTCTTCGTGGTACTGCGAATGGATGATGGTGCGCTTATAGTTGTCGTGCGAAATGACTTTGGCATTGGATATTTCATGAAATGAGAAATGCTTGAGCGAGACCTTTTCGAGGACCTTTGAGCCCTTTTTGATGAATCGACCTTGGCGCCTTGGACCTTCGTATTGCATCGTGAGGGGGATCCTTAAATGGCGACTTGGTGAGGATTAAGGAGGAGGCGAATCGCTTCCGTCGTACGCTTTGGTTCGTTCTTTGCTAAGTACTGCACTTGCTCTTGCGGACTCAGCTTTTCAAAGGGGACGTCTTCCTTGATCTGGACGTTCTGCAGCGTGCCTAGCTCAAGGTCCGGACGGAAGTCTTCGATCAACTGCTGTTCGTGCTTACGGGTGGGGTCATAAGCCAGCCAGCGGAAGTATGGGCGGACGATGAAGGTGAAAAAGAGCACCAAGGCAAGAGCGATGGCGGCCGAGATCGCGATAGTCGAGATATATTCGCGGGTCTCCTTTTTATCCTCGCGGATGCTTTCCATCTGGACTGGATCAAGCTGGAACATCATGTTGCGGACCGTGACGATGTCACTGCGCTTGTCATCGAATCCGATCGCGGAGCGGACCAACTCTTCAATCTGTTTGATCTCGGGCTCGCTGCGTGGATCAAAGGAGGGCCTGGTGCCATCCGATGGATAATCTTGTTTGCCGTCGACTAGGACCGCCGCGGAGAGTCTTTGGATGCGACCGACTGGCATCGTCTTCTGGCTGACCTTCTTGGCAATCTCGAAGTTGACGATCTCCGAGTCCTTTTTATTTTGCGTACTCGACTGCGCCGCGCTGGTCTGTTCCTGCTCTCCTGGTACGTTGGACTTACTACCTGGAATGCCAGTCGGATTCAGTCCAGACCCGCTGAGTGAGAAGCCTTGGGTCTCACGCGATACCGCGACGACCCGGTCCGGATCGACGTCGGAGATGGTCTGTGACTCCTGGGTAAAGTCGACGATGGCATCGACCTTGACCTCGACGCGGTCGCCGCCGACGACACGCCCGACAATGCCGCGGATGTTCTCTTCGTATTGTTTTTCGATTTGCCTTTTGTACGTCATCATTTCTTTGGTCATTTTGCTCGAGGGATCTTCGCTCTCGATCTCGGTGAGCATTTTGCCTTCGCCGTCGATCAACGAGACATTGTTCGGCTTTAGACCCTCGACCGAGCGTGAGACCAGGGTGACAATGCCGCGTATCGCCTTTTTATCGAGATCCGCACCACGCCTGGTTTTGATGTAGACGGCTGCGGTTGCTTCCATTTTGTCTTCGAGAAACAGGCTTTGCTTCGGTGAAACGATGTGGACTTTGGCATTGGTGATGCCATCGATCATCATAATCGTCCGAGATAGCTCGCCTTGAATGGCCCGCTGTTTGTTGATGCGTTGTTCAAAGTCGGTACGGGTGAACTCCTGCGAGTCGAATTTTTCCCAGCCGACGATCCCGTGCGCGGGTAGACCTTCCTGAGCGAGCTTGATGCGCAGGGACATCACGTCCTTGCTTGGGACCTTGATACCCTTGGAGTCAGCGATATAGTCGACGACATTGCTGCGTTTAAAAAACGTCGTGATCGACTGGACGTCTTCGGCCGGGAGGTCGACGAAGACATATTCATAGGGATCGGCTTCCTTAAGTAAAAGCAGCGATGCCACGCCACCGAGGACGGCGAGTAGCAGCGCGACCGCTAGGCCCTTTTTTAGGGTGCTGGCTTTGACCCATTGTTCGCTGAGGTTGGCGAAGAATTTATTGAAGATCGCACGTAGATTTTCCACCGAAAGCTCTCAACCAGCTAGGGTTTAGACAGGCATCTTCATCACTTCGGAATAGGCTTCAAGAGCTTTATTTCGCAGTTGGACCATGAGGTTAAAGGAGAGCTCGGCTTGGGTTGCGGCGAGCATGGTTTCGTGAATGTTGCCGCTTTTCCCTGTGGTCAGTTCCATCGCCATCTTGTCAGCGACCTGACTCTTACTATTGACCTCTTTGATGCCCTGCTTGAGATGGTCGGCAAAGGACATGCCGGGCTCTTTGCTAGCGCCGCCGTCTTTAGCAAAGTTTGTCGCTTCGCGCTGGATGTCGCGTAGGGTATTAAGCACCTGCTCCGACATCTTACTTGCACCATTAAGTGGACTCATCGGCCGATCTCCAAGGCTTTCATAGCCATTTGTTTGGCGTCATTCAGCGCGGTCGCGTTGGCTTCAAAGGATCGGGTCGCGGCGATCATATTGACCATCTCGCTCATCACCTGGACGTTTGGCATGTCCACATAGCCGCTGGCGTCAGCGTCCGGGTTGCTCGGGTCAAAGACGTGGCGGGGCGCCTTGGTGTCCTTGTGGATGCCAGCGACTTCGACTTTGCGCAGTTCGGTGCCATGGCCGCTGGTATCGTTCAGGTAGTCTTCAAATTGAGCGCCGGTCGGCACTGCGGACAGCACAACATCGCGCCGACGGTAGGGGCCGCCGTCGTCACCCCGTGTTGATTGGGCGTTGGCGAGGTTGGCGCTGAGCACGTTCATCCGCACGCGCTGCGCTGCCAGGCCGGATGAGCTGATGTCCATGGCTTTAAAGAAACTCATCAGTGACCTCCGTTGATCGCATATTTAATCATGCCGACTTTGCGATTGATCATCTCGACGGCCGAGCGGTAGAGCATCTGGTTTTGCGCCATCTGGACCATCTCGGTGTCGACATCGACGGTATTGCCGTCTTCGCCGACGCTTTCGGTGGGCCGGACAAAGACGTCGGCGCGCATCTTGCCGTTGGCTTGGGTGAAGGCGTTTTGGAAGTGCTTGTCATTCGATGTTTTGATGGGCACCTTGGCATCAAGGCCGGCCATGCTAGCGAGCTGGTCCTCAAAATCGTATCCGAGTGCGCGAAAGCCTGGAGTTTCGGCATTGGCGATGTTGCCGGAGATCACCTCGCTGCGCTTTAAGCGTTGGTCGAGCGAGGCCATCTGCAGGCGGTCAGCAAAGTTGAAGACGCCGCCCAAAATGCGACTCATGAAGCCCTCCCAGTGACGGGAGCGGTCACCTCGATGCCCTCAGAGGTGAATTCGTTGATCTTGTTGCGCAACGTCCGCAGGCTGATGCCTAGGGTCTTGGCGGCGTGGGTACGGTTGCCTTGGTGGTGCCTGAGGGTTTCCAGGATGAACTTGGTCTCTAGGTCACGTAGTGGCCGGCCAATAGGCAGGTGGGTGACCCAGTCGACGCCTGGAGTCCGGTGATCGACCTCAATTGGTAGATGAGCAGCCGTGACCTGGGCACCTGCGGTCAGTAGTACTGCTCTTTGAATGACATTTTGTAGCTCGCGGACGTTGCCAGGCCAGCTGTGGCTGCGTAGTTTAGCCCGCGCATCGTTGGTCAGCTCCATCGGCGTCTTGGCGAATTGCTGGCAGTATTGCCGCAGAAAGTGCGTGGCGAGAATCTCAATGTCCTTGGGACGTTCGCGTAGCGCTGGAACTTCGAGCTGGATCACGTGTAGTCGGTAGTAGAGGTCTTGGCGAAACTGTCCCTTGCTCACTGCCGCGGTGATATCGCGGTTGGTCGTGGCGATGATGCGGGTATTGATGGCGACTGGGCCAGAGCCACCAATGCGTTCAATCTCCTTTTCTTGCAAGGCACGTAGCAGTTTGGCTTGCAACGCTGTGTCCATCTCGGTGACTTCATCGAGGAGCAAGGTGCCATTTGTGGCCTGCTCAAACTTGCCGACATGGCGCTGATGGGCGCCGGTGAATGAGCCCTTTTCATGGCCAAAAAGCTCGCTTTCGAGCAGGTTTGCCGGCAACGCCGCGCAGTTGACGGCGACGAATGGTTGGTCACGACGTACCGAGTGAGCGTGGATGGCTCTGGCGATGACCTCTTTACCGGTGCCTGATTCACCGCTGATCAGGACTGGCACGGCGGCCTCTTTGATTTGTTCGACGATGTCCTTGATTCTGACCATCTTGTCGTCGGCCGCTAGGAACAGGGCTTCAGCCAGACTGCGTTCCTGAGCGTATTGGAGGTATTCAGCCGGTGATGGCGTCTGGCTGCCGGTGCTGCCAGACGTGGCAGCGGTCGAGGTCGTAGGCACCATGTTGGTGGCAGCGCTAGTCATCTGTGCAGTCATGAAAGTAGCTCCCCTAGGAATGGTCTGAAGTTCGTTACTGAAGTTGACTTAAGCGTTCCTTGGCCAGGTTCGCGTAGAAAAGGTTGTTGCCATCGGCCTCGGCCTTTTTAAACGCCTCGACGGCTTCGGCGCGGCGTCCCGCGCGATAGAGCAGCAGACCGCCTTTATAGAGTGCTTCGGCGCGACCCTCGAAGTTCTCAGCCTCGGCTCCGACGAGATTGAAAAGGCGCCCAGCATCGAGGTATTGGTTGGCTTTGCGGTAGTCCTCAGCGAGGTTGATCAAATCAGAAGCCCAGGTTTGCTTGGCCGCCTTGTCATCGCCCAAATCCTTAGGGGTCATGAACTTGAGCAAGCTGAGTGCCTGCCGCCGTTCAGTCGTCATGCCAAGAAGGGCGAAGCGTTTGGCGAGGTCGCTCAGCAGGATGACCGCGCTACCCGACGGGCTAAAATTGCGTGACCAATCCGCGTCGTCGCCGCCGTTTTTAGTCGACGCTTTGGTGTTAAGTGCTTTGGTCCAGTTGGCGAGGACGATGGTCAGTCCGGTGCGTAGTTTTGCCGGACTGTTGATGGTGCTTTCAAACGGCTCTTTGTAGGCGATTCCAAGTTTTTGCCGTTCGTCTTCTTTTAACTGCTTCCAGGTCTCGCCTGCCTCTTTATCGGCGACGCGGCTGCGTTCAGCTAGAGCCGAGACCTTGGCGGTGTCGCCCTTGTTTTGGCGTAGGTCCTCGGCCTCTTCGCCGGCGGTCACAGCGAGCCAGAATTGGGCCTTGAAGCGGCCTGGGGCTTCAGTCTCAGGGGTGATGGTTGCATGGTAAAAGTCTATGGCCTTGGCGCGTTGGCCTAGCTTACGGTAGGCCTCGGCGATGGCCCAGGCGGTCTTCGCGTCCTTTTTGATACTGCGCAGCGAGGTGGGTAGAGCCTCATAGTCAGCCGTGGCTTCAAGCAGCTTACCGGCGCTGACCTTGGCTTGGAGGCTGTCGGTCAGGCGCTTTAGAAGTAGGTCTTTGAGCTGGCTTCGGTAGGGCTCGGCAGCGGCACCGGTAAAGCGCTTGAAATAGGCTTCGGCGAAGGTTCCAGTCGAACGCTGCCAGGGTTGGTTGGGACCGAGCATATTGTTGAGCAGTAAGCTAGCCGTGAGAAATGCTGTGCGCGAACTCTCCACTTGGGGGTAGGCTTGCATCAGCGCTGTGTGAATATTTGGTGCCAGCAGCGGTAGATCCTTTGGATTGACGCTTTTGGCCAAAGCCTCCGGGTTCCACCAAGCTTGCCTTAGTGCAATTTGTGCGGCCAACTCGCCGCCGCTACGGGCCGGAATTGGCGCCAATTTTGGCAGCAGGCCGGCAACGCTACGGTAATTGCCCTCATTTAGTTTGCGTAGGGCGGCGATGTCCAGAAGGCGCAGCTGGGCATAGTGGGCGAGCGGGCTTTCCGGATGCTTTTGGATGAGGGCTTCAAAGTAGCCTTGAGCCAGGGTCAAATTGCCTTGCCCGAGGTGGATCTCTGAGAGTTTCCAAAGATGCAATGCGTCACGATCGAACAGGGAGGCGTCTTTGTGTAAGACCTGCTCATAGGCGAGTAAGGCCTTCGCTTCATGGCCAAAATTGTAGAGCTTGCCGGCATAGTCGGCCATTTGCTGCACCGACTCTAAATTTAGGGCCTTTGGTGTCCGCACAAGCGATGCCCGTTCGCGGTCGTTTTTCTCTTCGTAGCCGGCTGTCTGCAGGCGATAAATATACGGAGGAAAGTCTTGCCAGCTTTTGCCGAGTCCAGCGGCTGCAGAGCGCATGCCGGCTTGGAGATCGTCAGGGGTGGTGAAGACTTCGGGCGTCGTTTCGAGTAGGTGGTGTTTTTTGCCCGGTGCGGATGGTGGCATTGCCTCTGCTGTTTGGTTCTGGCTCGGTGCTTCATCCTTAGCGTCGGTAAGAAACTTCAAACCCGTTCCAGCCGCCCTGCTCATGTTGCCTGAAGCAGCGCCGCTGTGGTCATCTTCGACGGCGACTTGGCCGCTGACTAAAGGCATGCCTGTGGTGGGATCATGGTCCTCTTCGTAGTCGGCGTCGAACAAGTCGATGGCCACGCGGAAGGGCTCGGTAAACTGGTCGACGTGAGCGCGCACATCGCGGTCGCGCAAGATCATCTTGACCTCGCTGCCGACTGGTCCGAGGTCTTTGATCAAAATTCGTTTGATCAGTCGCTCATCGTAATGCTCAAAGGCGAGCAGCTCACTGGGCGAGGTCTTCTCGAAGGCTAAAATCAGTGCGTGTTCGCCCTTTTCGTAACGTGACTGGACGACGCGTTGCTCGGGAAAGGGGACGACCAACTGCGTATAGATACCGCCCGCGGCAGCTGGAGTGGCCTGCATGGCCAGCAGCTGGACGGTGATGAAGCGAAGGGACCTTAGTTTGAAGTGCATGCGGGTCTTACTTGCGAAAAAGGGATGATATGAACCAGGTGACGGATGGACCGCGGTGGGTGCGAGTGGGAGCGCACCGAGAGGCAAGCCAAACGGGGGAGGGCAAACTATATCCAGCAAGTTATGTGCCAGCTTTGCCCAGCCTGAAACGGCGGGGGGTTAGGTCTTGCCTCGCCAGTAGCTGCCAAAAAGCCGCCACCGTCAGCGCGCCGTGGCGTCAAGGTGGTGACGTAACAGCTCGTGTGTTGTCAGTTTTTTGGCAGGTATGATAACACCAAAGACGACCCGGGGCGCTCGCTGGCCCGCCGCTATATCTGCTGCTGAGAGGCTTTTTCATGACTGAGGCGCGCATTCCCCCTAAGGCTCACGCTCATATCCCATGGCTGCAGGGCCCTAGACCGCTGCGGATTGCGGTCATCGGCGACGTCATCCTGGACGAATACCTGGAGGGTCAGGTCAACCGTATCTCGCCCGAGGCCCCGGTGCCCGTACACCTGGTGACCAAGACCGTGCACGGCGCTGGTGGTGCAGCCAACGCCGCGCGCAACATCAAGCTGGCCGGTGGCGACGTGATGCTTCTGAGCATCACTGGCAACGATGAAGCGGGACGTCAGCTCAAGGTGCTGCTGCAAAAGGACATGATCGACACCTCTTACCTGCAAGCGGTGCAGGATCGGCCGACGATCCGCAAAACCAGAGTTACGTCTAGCAGCCATCAAATGATGCGGATCGACTGGGAGCGGATCCATCCGATCGATGTTCAAGTCCAAGAGCGGATCCTCAACGGTCTGAACTCGATTGAATTCGATGCCTTGTTGATCAGCGATTATGGCAAGGGCGTGCTGCCGACCTCGCTACTCAGCCGCCTATTACTCTTGGCTAAGGATCGTGGCGTGCCTGCCGTGGTCGATCCGAAGGGGCGGGATTTTAGTAAATACCTTCACGCGACGTTGATCACACCGAATCGCAAGGAGGCCTGCGATGCGCTTGGCATCGATCCGACCGACGAATGCAGCGGAGAAGAATTAGGACGACGCTTACAGAAGACCTTTGGCTTGCAAAGCGTCTTGGTGACCATGGGGGCCAAAGGCATGGTGCTCGTGCCCACGGCCGTGGCTGATCAGACCGTCCAAGCTTTGGAGCTGCCCGCCGTGGCGCGGGAAGTTTACGATGTTTCAGGCGCTGGCGACACGGTTGTGGCGCTTATGACCCTGGGTTTAGCGGCCAAGGCTCCGATGGCGGAGTCGATGCATATCGCGAACACCGCAGCAGCTCTAGTCGTCGAGAAGTGGGGTACGCAGCCGATCCGTCTTGCCGAACTCGAAGAAGCATTGCTCGGCCAGCCTAAACATGACGGCCGCAAGCTATTCTCCACCCATGCGAAGATCATCTCTCGCGAGTCGCTCCGCTTAGTCATCGGCGAACCCGCGGCCAGGAGTAAGCGGGTGGTGTTTTCCAACGGCTGCTTTGATCTGCTGCACGCCGGTCACGTGTCCTATCTTGAGCAAGCGAGGTCCCTTGGCGATCTGTTGATCCTCGGTGTCAATACCGACGCCTCGGTGCGTCGGCTCAAAGGGGCTCAGCGGCCCTATGTGACCGAGGACGACCGGCTGCGCCTACTGGCCGCTTTATCCTGTGTCGATCATGTTGTGGCTTTTGCCGAGGATACGCCTGAAGAGCTCATTGCATTTTTGCAGCCGGATGTTCTGGTCAAAGGGGCGGATTATGACCAAAACGCGCCAGCCGGCAGCCCTCAGGCCATCGTCGGTGCTGACCTCGTGCGTCAGTACGGTGGCAGGGTGGAAACGATTATTTTGACACCAGGGCTTTCGTCGAGTGTGTTGATTGCTCGGATTAAGTCTCAATAACTCACTGATTTTATTAATTAAAAAAAAGTTGTCAAAGGGTTTCTAAAGGTTTGCTCGAATATGGCGACAAGTAGGTTGTCAGTATGGAGCAAAGGGATGATTTCAGGTAAACGACAAGAATTCCGCGCCGACGACCGGGATAATCGCTTCGCAAGGGAGTTTTCCCTGAAGCTTTTGTCGCACGACTCGGCTGGTAAGATCGTTCCTATACGGCCGATCGATGTCTCGTCTCGGGGCTTGGGCTTTATGGTTAAAGAGCATTTGCGGATGGGCTCAATCTTCACGCTTTTGATCGGTTCTAAACGCTTTCGTATTGAAGTCGCTTACTGCAATCCGCATTTAGGAATCGATGGACTCTTTCGTTGTGGTTTGTTTCTTCGTGAAGCCGATGGTAACCTACAGCAGGCTTGTGAACATTTGGGGCTTTTAGCCAGCAGCAACCACACCGTCGTTGCAGCGGTCTCATAGCAGTAGCTGAGGTAATTAGACTTGGCGTTGTTCAGGCGAATGCTCTTACTTAGCGCTTTGGTTTCTTGTGGACTGGGGACTATGGTCAATGGCTGTCGTTCGACTGATCACAGCGAGCAGCAAGCCGCTTCAGTCGCTGGTGCCAGTGCGTTGACGGCGGCCGACCCCACTGCAGGCGGTAGCGAGGCGGTCCCGGCAAAGGCCGCAGTGCCGGCTGAAGGCGGGCATGCAAAGATCGATGCCCCCGCCGCTTTAGCGATTCCAGGGACCCAACCTTCGGTACCTTCGTTTGACTGCAAACAGCAGCCAGATGGTGTCTGCTGCGAAGCATTGACTCCAGTATGCAACGACTGTCGGGAAAAACATCGGCGGCACCTTGCCAACTGGCAGGCCGCCTGCGCTAAGTCGGCTCCTCCTGTGGCCATACCTGCTGCCAGCATCGACTGCGGCGGCGTCCCGCCGGTATCGGAGTGCTGTGCCGATGCGACGGCCGAATGTCGCGATTGCCGTGCTTTGGCTCTGACCAAGATGCTGGCTTGGAAGGAAGCGTGTAGCGACCTTGAGGCATGGCCATGTGACCGTAAGCCTGTCTTCAGTGAGTGTTGCGAGGCCTTGATGCCGAGTTGCAGTCAGTGCCGTGATCGTAACCTGCGCTTGGCAGCTGCCTGGGCGAAGCGTTGTGGGCCGAAATAGCTGTTGGTCGCAGTCTTCGGCTGTCGCCTAAAGACATTGGGAAAAGAAGCTGATGTTTTTAAATGATTAATTTTAAATTTGCGATCAGCAGATTTTTTTAATCAATTTTACCAAATCACCGCCGATGAGTAGGGCAGTCGTCCGGAGGTCCGGACCTTGCAATCCCCTCTCGTCGAGGTCGGCTTGTTATTTCCAACGGTTGAGTTTGCCGTCTTTTTTCTCCTCGTGTTCGTGGCGAGTTGGGCGACTGCGCGTTGGCCAACGCTGCGCAAGCTGATCCTGCTTGCGGCCAGCTATGTCTTTTACGGTTGGTGGGACCCACATTTTTGCCTCCTGCTCTTTGTCTGCACGATGGTCAACTATGGCTTCGGGCTGGGACTTCAAGTTAGCCGCGGCGAAGCTAGGCGGCGGACGATCACGACGGTCGCCGTCATGTTTAACCTCGCGATTCTTGGCTACTTCAAATATTGGGGCTTTTTTCTCAGCTCGGCGGCTCAGGCCTTGGATGCGCTGCACTTAGGTCATGATTTTAAAATCTTTGAAGCGCTGCTCCCGGTCGGCATCTCGTTTTATACCTTCCAGGGCATAAGCTATATCGTGGATATCTATCGCGGCGAGATCCGAGCAGTGAAAGATCCTGTGGATATGCTGCTGTTTAAATCCTTCTTTCCCCAGCTCATCGCTGGCCCCATCGTTCGCGCCAAAGAGTTTTTGCCGCAGTTGGCGCAATCCTTTGATCTAAGCGAGCTCTACGCGACGAGGGCCTTTCTTTTGATCGCCATGGGCCTATTCAAAAAGGTGGTGATCGCGCATTATCTCGCGGTCGAGTTGGTCGGTCCGGTCTTTGAGTCGCCGTCCAGCTACGGTACCATCGACCTGATTTTTGCCGCATATGGATATTCGGTACAGATTTATTGTGATTTTAGTGCCTATACCGATCTGGCCATCGGCGTCGCCCTGCTCTTTGGCTATCAATTCCCGGCCAACTTCAACCAGCCCTACCGAGCTGTGTCACTGCAGGATTTTTGGCGTCGCTGGCACATTTCGCTGTCGAGATTTTTGCGCGACTATCTCTACATTCCACTGGGTGGCTCCCGTGGTCCTTGGTGGATGACCTACCGCAACCTGCTTTTGACGATGGTCCTTGGTGGCCTTTGGCACGGTGCCTCATGGACCTTTGTCTTTTGGGGCTTGCTCCACGGCCTGGGCTTATGCCTGGAAAAAGTCGCTGCATTGCCAAATCGTTTGTTTATGCGGTGGCCACCCATGCGACTCCTCCGTTGCTTTGGCACCTTCCACTTTGTCTGTTTGACTTGGATTTTTTTTAACGCCGATTCATTTTCGAGTGCGATCGACTTTCTTCAGTCTTTAGGCCACACCGGTGTGCCGCCCAAAATCATCGCACCATTTAGCTTGAGCCTGCTTTTGGTGGGACTCGGCTCGCAGTTTTTACCAGCCAATTTACTCCCGCGACTGGAGGCAGGTTTTAGCCGTGTGCCCTTACCGGTGCAAGGCGCTTTCACCGCTTTGGCCGTCATTGCCATTGTTGCGTGTGGACCCGGAGCCTTGGCACCATTTATCTATTTTCGCTTTTAGGAGCTGTTCGTGCATCGACCGCTTAGGCCAAAACCAAATCGCAGTAAGCGAAGCGTTGCCGAAGTTGCCGTGGCCGTGACGGTCTGTTATTTGGTGCTGGGATTATTTGGCGCCAGGGGTTTAGCGCGCTGGGCAACGCATTTGCCGGACGGTGAACTCAGCGCGACGGCGCGAGCCTTTACCCATGAGCATTGGCGCAATGCATCCTTGCTTGGCTTGGAACAACCAGGTATCGGCATCGAACGTTGGTTTCTGCAGATGCAGGGTGCGCCAAAGCTGATGTACCCGCGCTCTTACGCCGTGGAGTCGGCGCATAGACGGCGTAAAGATGAGCAAAAGCTGGCGTCGGTCCAAGCAAGCTTTCCGACCAGTATGGGCATGGAGGCCGTCCCGGCTGAGCTTGCAGGCGGCAGCAAGCACGGACCTCGGGTGCTGGTTATCGGCGATTCGCTGATGTTGACGGTGGGGCCGGTGGTGAAGAAAGACGTCGAGGTTAAGCTGGGTGGCTTTGCCTGGATCAAGGCCAAGCTTGGCACCGGGCTCGCCAGGCCGGACCTGTTCGATTGGCCGGTCGATCTAAAGCGAGTGGTCACGGCGACGCGTTTCGATGCGGTGGTCATGATGTTTGGGACCAACGATAGCCAAGATTTTTACGAAGAGGGCGAACTCCTAGGCTACGGGACGGAGCCATGGGTCCGCGCTTACAACAAGCGCCTTGCGGCATTGATGACGGCGACGTGCGATAGTGTGCAGCATGGCTTTTGGATTGGCATGCCGCCTATGCGTGATCCGGTTTTTGCCCGTAAGATGCTGCGGATTAACGCCTGGGCTGCCCACCAAGTCGCGGCCCATCCCTGCATGCAGTACATTTCCACCGAACGTCTTGTCGGCGACCAATACGGTGGCTTTGCTGACTATTTGCGGGTCCATACGCACCTGGAAAAGGTGCGTATGCTCGACGGCATCCATGTGACGGCAAAGGGTGGGACATTGATCTCGGCGACTTTGATCGACCTGCTAAAGGGAACGCTGCGGGTTCAGGCGATGGTCGGTCCATAAAAGTGGCTGTAACCGCCTGGCGGTGGCATGCCTGATGCTGGCCTTTTGCTATTTCCACTTGCAGGCAAGGGTGATGGGCCGCTATTCCTTGGTACGGCAGGGGGCTCATGACGACCTTGAGGCGTTCCCGCTGAACATTTGTTGATAGGAAGTGGGGGCATCTTGGGACTAGCCGGCGACATTCATAGCATGAAGGCCACGTTTAGCAGCCGTTCCTCCGTCTCGGCTTTGCGGCGCATGGTATTGATAAATTTAGCGGTTTTTGCGTTTAGCGGCTGTGCTGGGCAAGGTCTGAAGCCTGGCAGCAGCACCAAGATCGTCGGTGGCGCCAGTGCGGACGCTGCGTCCTATCATGCCGTGGCGCTGTTTCGGCCCGATGGTGCCGGGGTGAGTTATGTCTTTTGTACCGGTATCCTAGTGTCCCCGCAGCATGTTCTGACCGCCGCGCACTGCAGCGTCGGCAAAGACAAGACGCCCATTGATACGGCACAACTTTATGTCATCGCCGGCCGGAGTCAGCCCGAAGTGAGCCACCAGGTTGCCGCAGCCGGTGGCCCTACCGTCCAGATTGGCGTGCGTAAACTGACGGTGCACCCCGCGTTTAATGCGGATGCCATGGGGCTGGACCCTGATGGGGTATTGAAGCTCAAGGATGCCTCTGACTTGGCGGTTTGGGAGTTGGCTCAGCCAGTGGCGAATATCGCCCCGGCGGCGTTGTGGAAGGACGCCGACAGTCTGCTGTTGCTGCAGGCGAAGGCGACGGTGACGCTCGCTGGTTTTGGCCAAAAATCCGGCTGGGAGTCGCCGTGGGCGGCCCATGAGTTTGCGGTTGCCGACACCGGTTACGCCACCGAGTACGAGCAGACTAAAACAGAGCTGCTACCTGATAGCAGTGGCCGGATGGGTAAGCATCTGACGCTGGTCAGCCTGCCGGCCGTCAGTGCCGGGGAATTTTTTGCTGGAGGCAAGGGGCAGCCTGACACCTGCAAAGGTGACAGCGGCGGTCCGGTCTTTGCTAAAGCACCGTCTGGTCAGTTACTTCTGCTGGGTTTGACGTCTAGGGGGTCTTCCATCTGCCAGGCCGGGGGCGTGTACACGCGAGTCGGTGCGCACCTACCTTGGTTAGAGGACATCGTCGGTAGTCCTTTGACCTATGGACTCAGCGGATCCTAAAACATTGCCAAGCCGCTGCCGCGGCAGGATCTGCGGCAGGCTCTAATGGCTGACTGGCCCGAGCAACTCAGGCAGTTTGGTGCGCAGCGATTTAGCCCAGATCTCATAGCCTTGATGCGTTAGGTGGATGCCGTCGCTGGAAACGCTGCGGGTGAAATCACCATCGACAGTGAGAAAGCGCGAGCCAGCATCGAGGTAGTGAGTGCGCGCACCATCGGCGAGCTTGGCGACTAGTTTATTGACTTTGACGATCTTGGCGCGGCGCGGGTGACTCGGCGATTCGCCGCTTGGTAGTAGCCCGAGCAGGAGGATCTGGGTCGATGGAGAACGGCGGTGGATCGCGGTGATGATCTGTTCCAAGCCGCCGGCGATCTCCTGTGGCGAGGTGACGGCGAGATTGTTGATACCAGCCATTAGCACGACTGCTTTTGGTTTGGCATGGGCGAATAGTCCATGGCGGACGCGCCAGAGGACGTGTTCGACTCGGTCCGAGGCGATGCCAGCGTTAAGGGTGCGAACTTGCGGAAATTGCGACCGCCAAACCTTTGTTTGGTAATCCCAGCCCTGGGTGATCGAGTCACCCAGCAGCATGACGTCGTAGTCTTGGAGTTGGGCACGCTTGATGATCTGGGCGTGGCGTTTGATCCAGGCCGGCTTGGTGCTGCGGGCGCTGGCTCGCACGTGGTGCAGCGTCTCGCAGGCGGCATGTAGCCGCTGCACTGCGGTCAGGCTACGGTGAGTGCGGATGGTGGTGATGATCAACCAGGTGACGCTGGCGATCGCTAACAGACAGTAGGTGTCCCAACGACGTAGACTAAACAACTTCAGCATGGAAAGGGGCCTCAAGAACAGCGGGGAGGGGGGGCGGTAGAGGATCAGCAGGGGCGGGGAGCGGGGAGGTGGCTGTGCAGCCGACAAAAGTCCTTGTGCAAAAGCAATGCCGGGTCCGGGGTCGTCAAATCATAAGGTTAGGCAAGTGTTTTCTGGTATCACTTGTATGATCGTTGCACTTGTGTCTAATAAGTGTGCAAAGAGGGGGATGCCTTGACTGTCGATACCAGCACAAGCTCGCTGCCGCGCTTCTCGCGCTTTAATCACGGCCAGCCTTTGTCGCGCCAGTTGGCCCGTAGCGGTGGCCAGCCAAGCGCGCTGTTTATTGGCACCCAGGCGGGTTTAGCTTTGGCTTTGGGGCGGTTAGCTGAGATTCAGCACTTGCCCTTGACGATTTTTTGGTCGCTGCAGTCGCTGTCTGAGGCGACGCTACTCAGTGCTGACGTGGTGATCGTTGACTGGGACATTTGGCGTGGCCTGCAGAGCCGACAACACGAGTATTTAGCCGCCATGTTGGCGGCCATGCCGCTGGTGCTCGTCGTCACCGAAGAGGAGCGGGCTTTGCTGCCGCCTGAGCTTGGCGAGCAGGTGCATGTGGCCTTGTTGCCTAAGACCCATCCCGCGGCGAGTATTTTGCAGATTGCTTCGCGCGTCATAAGGCTCGGTTGAGTATCAATGCGCCTTCGACGCGGCTTTATGGCGGAAGCTGACCAGGCATCCGACGATAAACACAAGCAAGATTGCCGACGCCGTGTAGCGGCTTAACGCCAGACCGCCGTGATCCACGGGTTTATCCAGAAAGTCACCGACTACGGCGCCTAGCGGACGAGTGAGGATGAAGGCGGCCCAGAAAAGGGCTGTACGAGATATTTTTGTCAGGAAGTATAAGGCAGCCATGACGACCAAAGAGCCGCCAAAGATCAGTGCACTGCCACTATAGCCGAGTCCAGCTGAATCAGCCGTCCAGTCACCTAGGGCGGTCCCAAGCGTTTGCGAAAACATAATGGTCAGCCAATAAAACATCTCGGCTTTTGGCGTGCTGATCGAGCTTACGGCGACTGACCCCAAAGACCAGTACCAAACTGCCAGCGATCCCATCAACAAAGTAAACAGCAGAGCCGAACCTCCAGCGTAACCGATGCCCAAGGAGCGGTCGGCAAAATCGGCCAGCGTCGTCCCTACGGTCGTTGTCGCGATGATCGTGGCCCAGTAGATCACTGGGTGGAACTTGCGCGCTTTGATTTGGCAGGTGACAGCCAAGAGAAAAACGCCGGCAAAGATGGCAGTGCTAAGCAGATAGCCAAGATTCATCGACATCGAAACAGCATCGCCGGCGGTTTCGCCGAAAGTGGTCGCGGCGATCTTCATAATCCAAAAGACTAAGGTGAGTGCTGGCACCTTACTATGACTCTCTTCGGCTGTGGCATTCGTCATCACGGGCATTGACCTATTCTTGGGTTGGACTTTAGTACAGTCCGACTAGGTGCCGGTCTTAGCTAGCGACACTAACTTCGTGACACCGGTCGTCGGCGTGAGCGGCCTGAGGTCCAATGCATCGGTCGGCTTGTCGTTCAAGGTCACCGCTGCTCGTGTCCAGGCGCGGCCTATGACCCTGCGTTCAATTAACACTTATACTTGTCTTGTCGCCGCCCTCGCAATGCCGTTTAAGGGGCGATACCTCGCTGGCACGAGATTTCAATCTCGCGCTAATGGCTAATTTTGTTAGGCTGACCGATTTGCTTCATGCCTTAGTTTCATCCATAATGATGGATAGGTTACAACCTGATTTTTTGGGTTATAGATGTTGTAAAAGACGGGTCGTAGACATATGAACCCTCTTTTTTTAGGAGCACGACCGTGGCCTTGTCGAATTGTGTCGGTCGAATGGTCGTAGCTTTAACATCGCTGGCACTAATTACAATTTCGTCCGATGTGATGGCCTTTGATATTAAATTTAATAGTTTTGGCTCGCTCGTCGGTGGCGAACTCATGAGTGGTGATCCGAATGCCAACACGGGTAACGTCCAGGGTCCGTTATTTGTGGCCGATTACGGTAACGGCTTTGTTTATACAAAAAAACAGCCGCTCGTCAGGCCTGAGACTCGCCTCGGACTCCAGGCTACGCTAAATATCGCGCCGGACCTGTCGGCGGTGGTTCAAGGCGTGGCGCGCGCTGGTAGTAGCAGGATCAACCTTGAATGGGCCTACCTGTCCTACGACATCCATTCAAAGTTCACCATTCAGGCGGGGCGCAAGCGTATTCCGATTTTTTACTATTCGGAGTTTCAGGATGTTGGGGTCGCTTACCAGTGGATTCGCCCACCTGGGGCACTCTACGGCTGGGAAGTTACCAATTATGATGGGGGAATGCTACGCTACCACGATGATTTCAAGGGAGTCTCAGTCAATTCGAGCATTTTTGGCGGAGCAAGCTTTAGTCAAAACAATCCCAACTTCAAGCTGTGGTCGCCATATAATTATACTGTCGAATGGCGGGATATCCGCGGCATCGATGCCGACTTAAACTATGATTGGTTGACCACCCGAGTAGTCTATATCCGCTCAGTAAATCGGTACAATGGCGTCGATAGCCCGACCCCTGGATGGTCGGATTATGGCTTCAATCTTGGTTACGATTCCAGACAAGATATTATAGGTTGGGCTCTGAACACGGATTTCGGGCATTTTTTCACGCTGGGCGAAGCGAATCTCATTATTCACCATGGTAGTCCAGCGGCTTGGCGCTCCGTGTCGTACTCGATGGGTGCTGGCTACCGGATGGGAAAATGGTCGCCATCCGTTAACTACTCCAACTACGCTGAGTCAACGCACGCTACGCCTGACATATATAAACCGTGGCGCTATGATGATATAGCAATCACTCTCCGCTACGACTTGAATGGTATGAGCGATCTAAAGCTGCAGTATAATAAGACACGCGACCTTGCCACCTTAGGGCCATTTATCGGAAGTTCTCAGATGCTGTCGGCTAGTTACGATTTTTCCATATGAGTTCACTTCGTTGTTTCGTCGCGAGCGCCATAGCAAGCGAATGACCTAAAATGAATCGCCGCTCCGGCAGCGCTGCTCTTTGTAGCCCGGCTTGGGGCCCGTCCATAAATAAGTTGCACATTTGGCCGCCAGCTGACGGCCAAATGTGCAACTTATTTATCGGGCCCTTACTGAACCTTCAGTAGCACCTTGACAGAGCTGTCGACCTGCTTCAGGTCTATATAGGCGATGCCATCTGGATGCGCAGCAAGCCACGCCTTAACAGCGTGCTCATCGCCTACACTTTGTGGCGGCACTCCATGCCCGGTAAAAATCCGTACCGACCAATAGGCATTAAGCTGGCTTGGTGTTTTGTCCAGGACCTTCTGCGCAAATTCATCTTTGAGCGCCGAGTTGCCGGGCTGGTCAACGAGTTGCACCACCCCGACTCCAGTGAGCTCTCGCGCCTTGCCAAGATATAATTCGCGAACATCGTCGATGGAAATAGTCGCTACCGGGAACTTATGATTAGCAACGACCGCAATATCTGCTGCCAGTGCGGCCGCTGAAGTGCTCGCCAAGGCTGCCCCGAAAGCTGCACACTTAATCGGAAACCAAACTCGTGTCAGCATATAGCCCTCCATATTAATAATATTAATCGATTTTAAAAGGCTACGTCGACGGCTGCTTGGAATACATTAAGCTGCTTGTATGAGGAGCCCGTGGTGCTAGCGTCCTGGATTCCGCGGCTACCATTTTTCGGCCAGACATGCTGACCCTGGACCTTGAGGTCAGTGTAAGGGTTTGCATCATACTTCATGCCGAAGGACGCGGAATCCTGGCTGCCGAAGTTGATGATATGGCTAGAGCCCGGGTTTCTGAGTTGAGCAAGGGTGACAAATGGTAGTACAGGACCGACCTGATAGCCCGTGGTCGCGTACCAACCATGGGTACCGACCATTTGGTGTACGGCCGCGTCTTGAAGGTAAGCGGCTTCTGCCGCAGTACCAGCGGTCTGAGCCGCTTGGATGTCAGTAGGGCTACCTGTCTGCGCGGCTTTGACTCCAGCCATCGCGGAGGTGGTGCCTGCCGCTATCAGATTGGCATTCGCCGCGTTGATTTCACTCTGATCAACGCTGCCGAAGTTGGATGCGTACTCAGATAGTAACAGCAAACCATGGGTATCAACCTTGAGTCCGACCGTGCCAAAGCCAGCGTTCAAATTTTTAATTTGATAGAAGTCGGTTTTGAGGCCAACGGCAGCCTTCGCATACCCCGCCCGGACCTGGAAGGCCTCGTTGCCAAGGGCTAAATTGATGACCCCTAGGCGGCGATAGTTTAGCTTAACTTGGAACGAAGAATTTTTGCTCTCCCCTTCCGTCACGGTAAGGGTGTCTGTTGAGTTGGCCGAGATCAACCCTTCCGCGACGGCTTCGAGGCCTCCACCCAAATTCAGGCGGTAGGTTGCGCCCAAGCCGGAGGCTCGTTTGATGGGATTGAAGGAGTAAACTTCCTCTGGAGGTGCAATCCAGGGATAGGTGTGTCCTACGTCGATGTGATCAGACATCAGCCACATCGGCGCCTTTTGCTTGCCAATCCGAAGCGTTAGGCCTTTAATTGGGTACCAAGAGACAAAGGCCCAGTCAGGAGAGATCGTGTTACTGTTGGCGATGATTTGCGCGGCAAAGTCCCAGCGCTCGCTCAGATTCTTTTGAATATTGAGGCCGAGGTGGGTGAGGCGCTCAATGTCGGCGCGTTTCGTCAACCCACCGTCATATCCGGTATTGGTATCGGTAAACGCGACCCCGCTGGTAAAAAAACCGTGCCAAGCTGGCGGTTGGTCATCGGCCTTAGCTCCTGAGGCAAGGACGAGTGCGCTGATACAAGACGCTGAGGCCACAAAGGCCGTGCGGACTATCCGAGCGGAAGTTTGTTTCATGCTTAGCTCTCATGAGGTTTGCTGGGCTTTTCTTTGTAAGAAGAGCACCTAACTTGAGAACTGTCAAATACTTTTGGGGGGCGCCACTTCGGCAAACTGAAACCCCATGTTTACTAAATTACTTTACATTCATAGCTCGCCTGATTGGGCGAACTACGATGCGTAGACTGTTGGCGCATAGGATTGCGGCGATGCTCTACCCGGCGAGCTTTCGGATACTATCGATAACCTTGGAGACGGCTTGCTTAAAGGCGTCCGCTACGACTGGCTTAACGATCCAATAGCGTATCCCAACCTCGCGGCATCGAGCTCGTAGCTCCGGGGAGGTCTCCGTGGTTAGGATGATCACAGTAATCGCTGCATATTCTTCAATCGTCCGAATTTTTTTACACATCTCTAGGCCGCTCAGCGCCGGCATGTTGAAGTCGGCGATGATCAGGTCAATGTTTCGATTTGAACTAGCCTTTTCAAAGCCGTCCTGGCCGTCGATGGCCTCGATGACCTCGTGACCCAACTCGGTTAAGGCCTGTTGGACCTGGAGGCGAATAATATCAGAATCATCGACTATTAGAATCTTAGCCATCTAGTAATCCTCGCCGAAGGGTCGTCAATACAAGGTATAGAAGTTACTCCGCGAGCCTCAAGGATCAGCATCCGTCTTTTCTTCCAAAAATGGTGAATCGGAATCCTCGAAGGCGCCACCATCTGAGCCATCTGCCGCCGGCGTCGCTCGGGGGAAGGCGTCAGGAAAATAAAATGAAAAGGTGCGAAGCTCCTCGACCGGTAGTGCCTCGCTTTGCCACCGAACAAATAGCGCACTGCGCAACGCGCTCCAGTCTTTCTTCCCGAGCCGAATGTCCTCCAGGGCAGCCATAACCTCGGCCATGAGTTGCAACCACCGCTCGATGAGGATCTGGCCGGTAGCGAGCTGGTCCAAGAGGCCGAGGATGACCTCCGAGTTAGTTTGCAGGCTGGTCAGCTCGTCTTGAATGATGTCGACCGATGCATCCCAATCACCCTCGCTGATGATATCTAAAACATGGAACATCTCGCGCAGAGTGTCCAGCTTGGTTGCAGTTCGCTCGTCCTTCGGCATGGCTCGAAGGTGCTGCAGGAGCTGCTGAGCATGGCCATTATGGCTGGCGAATAGCTGCGAGTTACCGCGCAATTCGCCGAGATCCGGTAAGCTTACGTCAAGAGAGCCAATCCTGTCACCGACAGCCTTAAACCCGGCAAAGATATCCTGAGGATTGTCCGCCATCTTGCTCCAGCAAGATACTTGGATTTGACGCAAACAGGAGTAAGAGTGCTTTGTCATTTCATCGCAGCTGCGAAGTGAATCCCTAATCCTGGCATCCATTGCCGCGATTTTATCGGTGACATTCATGCTAAGACTGGTTTTGGCGCCGCCGTCGAATGTTAACAAGGCTTGCTGCAACGACTCGAGTCGACTGACAGTGCTTGACAAGGCCGGGCCGAGATTCTGCCGTGTCGACTCGACTAGATCGGTACCTAAGGTCAAGTTGCAGGTGATAGCATGGCCTAGGTTATACCAAAAAATGGCTTGGTCGTTGTTTTCTAAACACCAACTATTGAGGAATAGAGGCGCTGGTGCCCCACCTGCCTGAAAGTAACGGGGGCAGATATGCTCGGCTATGCCAAGGATCTGCTTGTTTTTGGCTACAGTAATGATCGGACCCTGTTCCACTGCCAGAGATTCGACATCTTTGATGCTTAGCAACATGCGTTCAATCGGTGACTGCGCCTGAGCCGGATCAAACACGTCTAGCTCGGCGGCATCGATGGTCAGCGGGTCGGTGTCCGTCAATAGTAGGCGTAAGCAGCGATAGAAATTCCCGGGGATGCCCGTGAGGTGCACGCGCATGCCACTCTCAGTTAGATATCGGTGGAATTTTGTGATGCCCGTCCAGGACGCGGCATTGATCCCAGTTAAGTCCAGAGTTAGGCTGTCCTGCCGCATGTCAGCAAGAAGATCGAGATTGGTGGTGTCACTAATTGCACCAAAAAGACGTACAAGATCGCCCTTCTTGATCACGCGAAAGCGTAGATCAACGCCAGCTGCGACAGCACTGCTGTCTTGGGGTAAATTTTTCGCCGCTTGCGACATCCGTATCATCTCCTCTGGGATCGCTACCGGCGATCGCTTTATTAAGCTCGTCAGTCAGCAGCAAAAACTTTAGCCGAGATCCGTTCAATTCGCATAATAATTGGTAATTATTGGGATTGTGCAATTTTAATTGAGGCGGCAACTAGGCATTCTCGGTCGGATGAGGGCTTGGCTGATCTTTTTTATGCAAATTTTCGCAAAGAATGCGCTGGGTCGTGAGGCGGCGCTCAATATTTCCGCTGATGAGGCGATAAGAGATCTAGGGGACGGGAACCGGTCATTTGCCCTTCCGGTGCCGATTGGAGTTGTGTTGATGTTCTTTCAGAAGCTGCAAATCAAGGTAATGATCCTCGTCGGGATTATGCTCGGCACGCTTTTGCTGTATTTTTCTTTGAGTACAAATACTGCTAATAGCAACCTGGCCATTTTGCACGCGACTACGGCAACTATTTATCCAGTGCTACAGGCGGCGGACTCTAACCTGTTTTATATCGAAAGACTTAGCGAATCGTTGAAGACCGCCGCATCGACCAAGGAAACGGAAGAACTTGCCGTTGCCGATGGAGTCATCGAAAAGATGGCCAAAAATTTTGCCGACATCATCGCCGCCAATGGCAACCTGGCTGGGGAAGTCGAGCTTCTTAGGGCTTCTCTTGCTGAATACTACGTTCCCGCACGCGAACTGTCGCGCATGATGGCATCAGGGAAGATCAAAGAATGGAGCAGCGAGGATTTGAGTGCGGCGCATAAGATTCAGGAACGTTACGCCGCCTTCGTCACCCAACTTAAGACATTTTACGCGCGCCGCCTGGATGATTTCACGGCGACGATCGGCTCAGTTGCTTCCGGTACCCGTCACCTTCGCCAAATTGGCTTCATTCTCATGGTCGGTGCAATCATCGTCACCATGATCATTATTGTCGCCATCAATAGGGGGGTGGTGCGCCCGATCATCACCCTCTCCAACGTCAGCCAGCAGGTCTCTAAGGGCAGCTTTCCCATTTTGAGCGGCAAACCAGCTAACGATGAGATTGGTGTCCTGTGGGGAAACTTTAGCAATATGGTGCGAGATATTGAGGAAAATCAGACGCGCATGACAAAACTGGCGATGCTTGGTCGACTTCTGTCGTCGCAAACCACCATGGCGGGCATCCTCGAAGTTGCCCAGAGCACCCTTCCAGAGACCCTGGGTATCTCGGTGGCCTGTCGGATTTACTTCGCGGCATCGTCCTTTCTTGGGCAAAATCTCGACAGCGGCTTCTATGCTGTAGATCAGAATGGCCAAAATCCTAGCCGCATCCCCGACGAATTTTTCAGCGATAAGGTGCCGCGAAGAATCTTGGTGGAAGACAGCAAGTCAAAGGAATGTCTTGCCGCGGTCTGTATCGAACCCCTGGAGCCGCAGCTTCTCGCCAAGGTCATGTCGGTTCTTCAACCATTGGCTACCAATGTCGCCAACGCCTTGTCGTCGATTCGCCTCGAAGCCGCCTTGATGCTCATTGAGCAAAAATCAAGGGAGCTAAATACGATTTTCGCCTCGATATCTCAGGGTATCTGCACCATTCGTGGGGATGGTACTATTGGGCTTGAGTATTCCGCCTTTCTCGAAGTCCTCGTTGGTGAACGCGATCTGAGCGGAAAATCCCTTCGCAATTTGCTGTTTGCTAAGGCGGATATATCGCCGGATATGTTGGCGCAGATCTTGTCAGCTATTGACTGCATTGTCGACGAGGACATCTTCAATTTTGACTTCAATAAGTCGAATCTGCCTCGCGAAATCACCATCGGGGAGGCTGGGAGGAAGTTGAATCTCGAACTCGACTGGATTCCCTTGGCAGAGAAGGGGCAGCCTGTCTCCAGTATCATGGTGACGATCCGCGATGTGACGGAGATCGTCATGCTACGCCAAAACGCCAGTGCGCGGGCTGAGGACACCGGGATGATCGAGGAGCTGCTAGCGAGCTCTCCGGGGCGCTTCAGCTCGTTCAAAAAGTCCACCAGCGTAATTTTAGAGGATTGCCGCGTTGCCTTTGCCAATGAGGCCTTGCTTAGCGAGGAGGATATAGCTCGAGTCGCGCGCAACATCCACACCGTCAAGGGCAATAGTCGGTCCCTTGGTCTGAATATATTCAGCACTTGCGTACATGATTTAGAAACGGCATTTTTCGGTGTCTTCAAACGACAGGCTGGATCAGTCGGCGACCATGTGCAGTTGGCGCAGCCTTTTGCCAGAGTCGCCCAGCTTTTTGCCAAATATGTGTCATTTAACGACGATAAATTGAAGCGGTTGGGTAGTAGCGGCTCGCTGGAGTATCTAGAAGCGCTCAAAAAACTGCTCGCTCGCCTCTATAACGAGAGACTGGCGCCGGCTGATTCTGATATGGCCCTGGTGCTAGGTGATATGGAGCAAAGGACCTCGTTTTTTCTTGGCGAGGCCATTCGAGATACCTTCCGTGGCTTGGAGTCGATTTGCGAGAGCATGTCCTTAAAGGTGCCGCGACTGATCCTGAACGGCGATGAGGGCGTCGTTCTTGCTCTTGAGGTTGAAGCCAGCATGACCTCGATACTCGTCCAGCTCCTACGCAATGCATTAGATCATGGCCTTCGGAACGAACTCGAGCCCAAGATCACGATCGGTTGGCAGTTGGATAAGCGGGGCCATCTTAGGCTGCAAGTGTCTGATTCAGGGCGCGGTCTGAACTTGACTAAGCTCGCCAAGCTGGGAGCAGACCTGGGCATTACAAGTGCATCCAGTACGGATGAGGAGCTAGCGGAATTGATCTTTCGCAGCGGTTTAAGCACCAAGTCAGCAGTGACTGAGCTGTCCGGTAGAGGGGTGGGAATGGATGCCGTGCGGTCGATGTGCCGCGATCTCGGCGGGGATATCGGCTTGAACTTTTCAGGCCCGGTAGATGATGAAGGCTACAGGCGGGTTGTCTTCACGCTTAAGTTTGGCTCGGTAGTGACCCAGTTCGCTAGTGCGACGCAGTTGCTGCCCAGTCATGGCTGGCAGCGAGGCGCATGAACGGAAAGATTTACGTTAGGGCTTGTCTGGATAGGCCATACATGTGTATGATTATTGCGCGGTGCCCATGTCCGCAGCTTAGCAGCTAGCCAGCATGGTTCTGTAGATTTCTGTTTGATTCAAGCTCACTTAGTGAGCCGTGGGGGCCTATTGTCCGCGTTACAATTACAGACCCTGTGTTCGACCTTTGCGGTCTTCCGGGCGGATGAGGTCAGGGACCATGGCTTCAAGCTGGCCTCGGGCTTAGCTGTCTTGGATGATGCTCTGGCTGGGGGCGTGGCGCTTGGGACCTTGGTCGAGTGGGGCGTGCCTCTGGGGCGTGGCGGACGGCATATCATTCTAAAATACCTTGCCGCAGCCAACAGAGGGCTGGCGCTCAAGGCGGATTACCCGATCCTCTGGGCTTATCCCGACTCAGCGCTGGGCCTTAATCCCCCAGCCTGGCAGGCCCTTGGCATCAACCTGCGGCATATCGCCTTCGCTCGTACCAATACCCCGATGCACGATCTTAAGGCGGCTCTTCTCGACCCTTACTATCGCCTCGTCGTCTTCGATATGCCGTTGGGTTTATCCCGCGACGACTACGCTTTTTTGGCGCGCCAGGCGCGCACCCTACAGAAGATCATCTTTATCCTGCACAATCAGCTGCTGACAGATGCACGCGGCAATGCCTTTGCCAAGCTGCGGTTCAATTGCACGCGCTCGCAGTTTGACCCAGCCAAGATCATCGTGACGCCGGTGCGTGGCTTACCGCCGCAACCATTGGTGCTGCAGCTTGAGGGGATGTTGTGAGAGGCGAGGCGAGCAGAGACCAGGCTGTGCCGATACTGCCGTATCTGGCTATCGCCACCACTGAGGTCATCGGTGCCGCAGCGGCCATGACGCTAAGTCCAAGGGTGATGCATTGGTCGCCTAGCGTATGGCTGATCGATCTGCGGCCGACTCGTGACTACTGGACGATGCAGGCGCAGCGGCGTGGCATCAAAGTCGCAGCCCTTTTGCAGATGGTTTGGGCTGAAGCCCTCGGTCATGGTACTCAGACCGAGTCGCTGGTCTTTGCCTCTTGTCCTTGGCAGGCCTTGCTGCTGAATGCTCACCTTAACGAGCGCAGCTTGTCTGGCCCCCTCGAGTTGCGCGAGCCGTTTAGTCAGGCTTTGCTGCGGCAATTATCCTGGCCGGTGTGGTTTGCCGTGGCGAGGGACTATGCCGCTGCCTTGACTCAGTCCAAGTCCTGCCGGTTTGATGAGCAGCGCTTTCACAGCGATCTCAATCATCTCGAAAGGGCGGTTGTCAGGCTCGGTCAGCAACACCCGGCGCAGATGGTCGATGCTAAACATCAGGCATTTAGGCGGCGGTTTGGTGAACACATCGCCCGCCTATGGCAGTGGACCTTTGCCGGTGTAGCCGAGGGGGTACACACTGCTGCGACGAAGCAAGCAGCTTTTGCCTTCGCTGAGGAGGAGGTCTTTGCCAGCGGTTTTCCTTGGGTCCAAGCGGTCGTGACGACAAGGCCCGGCGTCGTCCGACAGCTGGAATACCCCGTGTGGAGCTGGGACCAGCTCGTGGCGGATTTCACCACGGACCTAGACCTCCTAGCGGATCTACCCGCCTTGGCTTCGGGCGCGGCGGTGCTCAGGCTCGAGTGGATCTTGCATCTAGAGGACCTAAGCGACTGTTTGGTCAACATCCGCTTTCGCCATCCGCATTCGCTAAGGGCCGAAAGAGGCGAGCAGAAGACCGTTTTGATCCAAGCTTGCCATAGCTTTGAAGCGGTCTATCTGCAGCGCAGCAAGGATGCGTCCTGGATAGCTCCGGCGCCCTTGATCGGGTGGAGTTTGGTGGCCGCATCATGTCTGGCAAGGCCATCCACGGCGATCTCTCTCTTTGGTGAAGTCGGTGCTGCTGGGGAAGACATGGCTGCCGCTATGCGGATCGATAATCGGCTGCAGATTGCTCTGGAGCGTTACCAAGTGACCTCTGATTGGGTGGCAGAGGGTGCGTTTACCAAGGCTGGGGCTGGGGCTAAGGATAGCGATGTTGCCGGTGCCGCGACCGAGCCAGCGGCAAAGCCCTGGGCGGCCTTGGCAGCTCGGCGCCCGCTTTATATCTATGCCGAGCCGCGGGTTTTAGGTGGTCATGAGACACCGACCAAGGCGGCGTTTATTGAACGTACCGGCGAGGTGTGGTGGCAAAAGCCTGAAGGCACATCGCTCGAACGCAATTATTTTGTGATCGAGCATCGCAGTGGTCAACGCAGCTGGGCGACCAGGGGAGAGGCCGGGGAGTGGTGGGTGCATGGCCTCTTCGCTTGAGACCTTTGGCTGGAATGATTTCATTTGCCACACTAATTTTAGTTTTCTCAGCGGTGCCTCCCATCCGGGTGAGCTGGTGCGAGCTGCCGCCGTCCATGGCTACCGCAGTCTTGGGATCACCGATTTTGACGGCGTTTACGGCCTTGCTAGAGCTTACCGGGCTTTGGTCTCGCTGCAAGAAGAAGGCCTGGGTCAGGATCTCAAGATGGTTTTTGGCGCCGAATTTCATCTTGGCAAAGATCACTATGAACCGACGATCTTGCAGGATACCGTCGTGCTCATCGCCCAGAGTGCGCTGGGTTATCATCACCTCTGCAAGCTAGCCAGCTACAGTCACCGCGGCGGCAAGTTGGATCCATCGGTGCCGCTTGAAGATCTCTTGGCGGCCGATGTTAGCGATTTGGCCGTGATCATACCGATGCGCGGTCTGATTCACCGTTTACCGGTCGATGCATTAAAAGAGCGTGTCGCAGTCCTGAAGGAGCATTTTCAAGGGCGTATTTCTCTAGCGGTGACGCGCCACTTAAATAGTGCGGAGGACCAAGCCATCTTACCAACGATCGCGCTTGGCCAATCACTGCAGGTGCCTTGGGTGTTGTCGCAAGATGCTTTCTTTCATGAGCCCGGGCAAAAGGACCTGTCGGATTTATTGCATGCGATTCGTTTAAACCGGCCGGTGTCGGCCCTAGGTGGTCACCGCTTCGTTAATGCCTCAAGGTCCTTGCATGACTTAAAGTCCATCGAAGAGCGTTACCGGCCACTGCCAATCTACCGTGCTGCGCTCAAGGCCGCACATGAGCTGGCCGCGAGCATCGATTTTTCGCTCAAGGAACTACGCTACCACTATCCAAAGGAAATGCTGCCCGCTGGGGTGGGTGCTCAAGAGTACCTAGAAAGCTTGGTCTGGGCCGCTGCGACCAAGCATTATGGTAGCGTCCCGGATAAAATCGTCACGCTGCTCGAGCACGAGCTAAAGCTGATTTTGCATCTGAACTTTGCCGACTACTTTCTCACCGTGTGGGATATTGTCAGTTGGGCGAGAAGTCAGCAGATCCTTTGTCAGGGGCGAGGATCGGCCGCTAATTCCGCGGTTTGTTTTATTCTTGGCATCACGCCGCTAGATCCGAATTCCTTTGACGTTCTATTTGAACGCTTCATCAGCGTCGAGCGCGGCGACCCGCCGGATATCGATGTTGATTTTGAGCACGAGCGGCGTGAGGAGGTGATCCAGTATATATATCGTCGCTATGGCCGGACCAAAGCCGCGATGGTGGCCAACGTCATCACCTTCCGCAGTAAAGGTGCCATCCGTGCAACCGGTAAGGCGCTGGGTATTCCTGCGGAATACCTGGATACTGCTAGCGAGCTTTTAGCGACGAAGGCCTACCGTGGCAAAGCTAGCGTGGAAACCGTCACGGCAGTGAAGGCGGCAGACAGTCAGGTGGATGCTACGGTGCGGTGGGACCTATGGGCATCTTTGTCGGCGCGTCTTAAAGGCTTTCCCCGTCACCTAGGCATCCATTCGGGGGGCTTTATGCTTGCTGATCGGGAGCTCGATTGGCTTGTCGCTCAGGAACCAGCGAGCATGCCAGGGCGCTCGGTCATTCAGTGGTGTAAGGATGACATCGAGGCTCTTGGCTTTTTCAAAATTGATATCCTCGCTCTAGGCATTTTAACCGCCATACGCAAGTGTCTTGCGCTCGTCCAAACGCATTATCATCGCGATCTGAACATGGTTAATTTACCGAAGGATGACCCGCGCACCTACGATATGATCTGCCGGGCAGATACCGCCGGGACCTTTCAAATCGAGTCACGTGCGCAGATGAGCATGCTGCCGCGGCTTAGGCCGCGCTGTCTTTATGATCTGGTGATTGAGGTCGCCATCATCCGGCCTGGACCCATCCAGGGCAAGATGGTTCATCCTTACCTCAGGCGCCGTAGTGGCGAGGAAGCGGTGGATTTTCCTGATGAGCGCTTACGGCCGATCTTGGAACGCACGCTCGGCATCCCGATCTTTCAAGAACAGGTGATGCGCATTGCCATGGCGGTCGGTGGTTTTACCCCTGGTGAAGCCGACGAGCTGCGCAAGAATATCGGCGCTTTTTCTCTGCGCGGTAAGGTCGAAAAGTGGATCGGCAAGCTGCAAAGCGGGATGCGGCTTAATGGCCTCAGTGAAGCTTTTATTGCAACCATCACGCAGCAGCTCCATGGCTTTGCGCACTATGGCTTTCCCGAGTCGCATGCCGGATCATTCGCCCTCTTGGCTTATGCGTCCTGCTACTTGAAATGCTATTATCCAGCGGCCTTTTTTACCTCGCTACTGAATTCGCAGCCGATGGGCTTTTATACCCCGCATACCCTGTTGCAGACGGCGATGCGTGCTGGTGTCAAAGTCCTCAAGATCTGCGTTGCCAAGTCGCAGTGGGATACAACGCTTGAGGTGGTTCCCGGCGACAAAAAGTACGCGATGCGACTTGGTCTATCGTTTGTTCGTTCGCTGCGCCAAGATGCGGCACTCGACATGGTGCGAAGGAGGGACGCTGCTGGCGGCTGGGACCATTTGGAGCAGGTGGTTAAAGACGGCTGTCTCAGTCGTGGCGACTTCACTGCGTTAGCCGCTGCCGATGCCTTTCACCTCTTTGGTGTCGACCGCCGCTCGGCGATCTGGTTGGCCGAAGCCGCGCCGTTTTGCCAGCATCTCGAAGATGTGCACGAAAGCGTGTCTTTTGCTGCGGAGAGTCGCAGCGAACGCGCTCAGGCAGATTTTTATGCGACATCCACGAGCCTTGGTCCGCATCCGGTCGACATCATCAAAGAGGAGGCGTGGTGTTACGATATCAAGGTCGCCCACATCACCGCGGCGAGCCAGCTGGCCCTTGTGCGTGGTGGGGCACAGATCACGGTCTTTGGCATGGTGATCGTGCGGCAGGCCCCGTCTTCGGCCAATGGGATGGTCTTTGTGACGCTGGAGGACGGTTCTGGGCTGATCAACCTCGCCATCACCCCGCCTTTTTATCGCAAGTGGCACCATGCACTAGATAGTGAGTCGCTGCTCTGCGTCAGCGGCATGTTGCAGCGGCAGCATGCGGCGCATTCACTATTGGTCCAGAAGGTGTTTACCAGGCAGGTCCGCACGGCTGAGGTGGTGCCTTTCGGGACTTACCAACGCAGTGATCAGGGTGGGCTAGATGTTTGGGACGTAACGATGGATCAAAGTGGGATGACGAGGTCGTATATGTAGACGCTAGGTAGGCTCTAGGCAGCAAACCATGCAACCTGCTTGAGTTGGTCGCGCAACACCCTGAAATCAGGTGAGAACTATAAATTTCATTGTTTATAAACAAAAATCAATGTATTATAATAAAATATAAGTCAGGATTCGCGATAAATTAAGGATAAATATAGTGAAAACATACTTCGCTTGTTTAATGGCTGCGACCCTTAATATCGCCGGATGCTCAGTCCTTGACGACATGAAGCATATGAAAAAATCGACCGACCATGTCGCCCAGAACACCGACGATATGGCACAAAAAACCGACGCGATGGCCGCCAATACCAAGTCGATGGAGAGCGCGACCCAAGGCATGGCGGCAAAGACCACGATCATGGCCCAAACCACGCAGACGATGTCCGAGACCACGCAGGGAATGGCCGTCGTAACGGCTCAAATGAACACCACTACTCAGGGAATGGCTCAAACCACCCAAGGCCTAGCTCAGACCACTGAGCAGATGAGAAACGAAACCGACGATCTCTACCACGACCTACGCCAAGGCAACGCGGCGACGATGCGGGGCAAGACGCTTGAGGAAATGGCAGAAAGCCAAGATCAAATCGCCAAGATCGGCTACGCGTCGCAGTATTTCATGGCTTTTGAATTCGGACTGTGGAAGGCCAACACCGATTCAGACAAAAAGCTGGACGTGCTCCGTCGTGATGCCTGCGACGAGTTCCTGCGCGTGCTCCAGAACTATCTGCCCGAAAACCGCAGCGATGTCTCACCCAATCACTCTGACCCAGCATGGAAGAATCTCTACGCGCTAGCGGCTGGACTCCATATTATTAACAGCAACTCGCAAGGAGAGACACCGTCGAGCGACGGCGGCATGCTGGAGCTACTGCGCAAAGGCCTCGCCGCCAAGTCTCTGGTCGATCGTGGTGTGATCGCCATCGGTGATCTGCCGGAGTACCAGAGAAAGGTGCTCGATTTTGCCGACGACGTCGCGCTTCTACTGAACATCCGCGCCAACTTTATCGCCTCCATGGTGATCAACCAGATCGGCGTCGAGTCGCAGCTCATGCCAGCTTTCATTCCTGGTGCTGGTGAAAAGCATTCTTACCTCTCATTTTTTGAGAAGTTGCGGATCATCTTCAGCAACTGGACGGGGCATCTTGATCAACGTAACGTTGGCGAGCTGACGACCTTCGTTGAATTGATGGACTTCGTAGCGCAGACCCGCCAGATCCTACGGGACGCTGGAGTCGTGATCGTCACCGATGATAACCTGACCAAAGTCGCTGGTAACTTGGTCCTCCCGGATCCTGCCAGCCTGGATGGCCTATCGACCGTAAAAATGCTAGCGATGACCAACCTCAACCATGCCCTGGAAACATGGCGGTCCCATAACGACTGGAGGGCCCCGCTCAGTATCGATCAAGTCGCCGGTGCCGCAGCCATGAGCGCGGACTATGTGGCGGTCGTCGATCTTTACACTGACGCTCTGCTCCAAGGGGAGGTGACGACCGTTGTTCTCAAAGCGCAAGACGTGACCGTTCTCAACGCGCTCGGCCTAGGACATAAGGCCTCATCGATCAATGTGCGTTATCTCAAGCCGGGTTTTGTCTTGCGCCTAAGCAAGGCGGCTCGAGCCGATCTCATCACGTCCGACGCGTCCTATGTCGCCAGTGCGGTCGGCCATGATGACAACGTTGGCCTTTCGCACCAAGGCTTTAATGACGCCATCAATACCGTTAAGGCTGAATCATCCAGCGCTGCTCCATAACGAATGGCGTTTTATGGGCCCATCGGTTGTAAGAATGCGAAGGTGGGCTAAGATCGGTCGCCTACTAGCCAACCATCGCAGAGGCGTTTTCTTACGATGTCTGTGTCAGGAGGCGAGACAGCTGATGTTTGTTGCCCAGCACGTCTTGCAGGCTGTAATCGTCGAGAGTGGCAAGAAATGCCGCTGTGGCTTTGCTGATCGCTGCTTTCAGGCCACACACAGGCACAATTGGGCAGGTATTCGTCTGCTGATCGAGGCATTCGACTACCGTAAAATGCGGCTCCATCGCTCGCACGACTTCTCCAATGTTGATCTCAGCGGGAGTCCTGGCTAGCTTAATGCCGCCGCCGCGACCGCGAGTCGTGGTGACGTATCCTAGTTTGCCGAGATGATGCACCACCTTGACTAAATGGTTTTCGGATATTGCATAGGCTTTAGCCACGGCGGCAATCGACGATTGCTGATCATCCAGGACGGCCAGATAGATGAGGACTCTGCAAGCATAATCAGCGTGGAAAGATAGTTGCATGGTCTGTTCTCCTAGGCACCGGCTTGACGACGATCGCATAAAGATGTATTATGAAGACATCTTTATGTCGCGCTGCGCTTGGTGGGGTACACAGCATGAGTTCGTTATATCAAAACCTGGGTGGTCAGGTAGCGGTGGATACCGTCGTTGATACTTTTTACCGGGGGGTCCTCGCCGACGCGAGGATTGCCCACTTTTTCCATGGCATCGATATGGACCGCCAGATCAGCAAGCAGAAGGCTTTTTTGACCATGGTTTTTGGCGGTCCAGCAAACTACACCGGCAAAAATATGCGCGATGGGCACCGGCACCTAGTGAGGCGTGGGCTCAACGACGGTCACGTCGACGCAGTCATCGAGTGCCTCGCTACGGCGATGAGGGCGCACGGAATAGGCGATGCTGAGATCCACCAGGTTGCCGCGATTGCGAATAGTGTGCGTGACGACGTTTTAAATCGACCCCATCCGTAGCAAGTGATGTGCTGAGGCCGGGTTGCGCATGAGCTTGTTGTAGCGATGGCCACCGCCGTAGTTCGTGGCGGTTCCAGGCTCAGCCATCAAGCGGTAGCGTCCGTATTGGGCTGAAAAGCTGACTCCCCACCGTGCTGGGTCCACCTGATCGTCCTCCAGCCGGTGGCGTCTGCCAGTTGGCGTTCTCCTGCCGCATCCCTTTCTGCAGGAAATCGAGTGGCGGCGCCACTGATAGCACAAAAACCGCAAAAAGTCGTCCGACAAGATCATGTCTGCGGATTAATTTGGATCAAAAAAACGTAAACATACCTAATGAATCCCTCGATTTAAAGATAGACAGGAAGATCGTGCAAAGTTGTCAGTGCGCTTAGGTGATCCGACTTGGTTGCAAACTTTAGTTTAGTCAAGGATGATAGGAGCATATCCTGAAAAAAAACTAAGTGGCGAGCAAGGGATCATCGATGGCCGACATTAAGCTGCCCCAGAATGACGACCAACAAAAACGCGCTGCCGAGTTGGCCGGTGCTGGATCCATCTACAAATACAACCATGACATTGGCTTGCCCCTAATCGACACGCCCGGTCCCGAGGATAAAAACCAGCCGGATTGGACGTTAAAAATATTCACGAAACTCCTGAGTATACGCACAAATATCCAAGCGATTTATGAAAAAACCGGCCTGAAGTTTCAGGAGCCAAAGCCCGTTCGAGATATTCCAAAGCTCATCGAAGTGCTAAAAAGCGATGGCAGTGTGAGTGACTATTTTGCGCCGGATCTAGGCTTTGTAGCGGGTCCTGATAATCGCGCCAAGGCGGTGAGCGATTACGTCGATAAGGTCTTTGTTGATCGAGACAAGGATAACAAAGGGAGCGCTCCCCTGCCCGACATGGCGACGGTATGGGATTCCGACAAGACCTTTGCCTATAACTTTCTCGCCGGCCCCAATCCCAACCAGGTGGAGAGGTACCGGTTGGAAACAAGGCCGGCTGATTTTGATATTACATCGCTCGACCTTGGCTCTTTGCCTGAATTTGGCGGGGACTCGATGGCACGGGCGATCGGCGAAGGTCGAGTTTACCTGGTTGACCGTTCGGATTTGCGAGCTCTATTTGGCAATTTACCCAATGCTCCGGCGCCTAACGCCTCGCCCAGGGTGTTCAAAACCGAGATTTCTGGCGAATGGAAGTATATCTATGCCCCTTACGTCGCCTTTGCCTTACCACCTGGTGGCAAACATATCCTACCGATTGCTATTCAATGTGGCGCCAAGGCCGAAGGCCATCAAGTCTATACACCTAGAGATGGGTACACGTGGAAGATGGCGCGCGCCTGTATGTTGGCTGCGCATAACAATCATCATGAAGTGGTCACCCATCTCGGCTTAACGCACCTGCTGGTTGACCCGATCTGTATGGCGACACGGTTGAGGCTGCATACCAGCCACCCGATCTACAAGCTTCTCAGTCCGCACTTTGAAGGCACTGCCGCCGTCAATGTCGGTGCGAGAACCGGGCTAATCCTACCGGAACGGTCAGTCGATCGCTTAGTCGGGTCAAAGATAGAAATGGACTACCCGTACCTTGGGGGGCAGCGCTTAGGCTACTCATTTAGGGCTAATTTCCCCAAATTGCGTCAGAATACGCGTGGGACCGATAATGCTACGCTGCTACCAAATTATCCCTACCGAGAAGACTCGGCCCTTATCTGGGATGCGATTCATAATTGGGTGTCCGACTATGTCAGCATCTGGTACCGCTCCGAGGCCGATATTCGCGCCGATTTTGAGCTGCAGGCATGGGCCAATGAGATTAATGATATTGGCAAAGTCAAAGACTTCTGTCTGACCGGTGGTGGCGTCCAAGGGCGCGACGATTTGATCGATATATTGACTATGACGATCTTTACCGCTGGTCCACAACATGCTGCGGTCAACTTTCCGCAGGGTAAGGAAATGATCTTTGTTCCAGCCAATCCCTTGGCCGGATATGGCCAGGCGCCTAAGGGCCTCGGGCATTCCGAGGCCGATTTCCTGGGGATCCTGCCACCACTCGATGTTGCGGTGCAAACCTGGTCCATCTTGAGCTTGTTAGCCGGTGTCAATAACACCCGTTTGGGCGATTATCGCGGCGCTTTTAACTGGCATCCGGTCAGCGAAGCTTACCGGCTGAAATTCCGTGTCAATCTTGGCGTCGTCGAGGGCAATATCAACAGCGCCAATAACTATCGTCGCTCGGTCTACGGACTCGATTATGTTCACTTACTTCCCTCGCGTATCCCCGCCAGCGTCAATATTTGAAGGTAAGGAGTTTGATTCTATGTCGCAACTAAGTCGCAGAGCATTTCTCGGTGCTTCCATAACAACGGTCTCGACGACCGCCTTTGCCAGCCCACTTTTGGACTTTCTGAGTTCCGATAGTGCTGCAGCGGAGGTGTTTGGCATTCTGCAAACCCATCTGCAAATATCAAGCGCTGATCGCCACTTGGTTCAGCCATTTTTGCGCCGCCTTAGAACGCCTGGTCTGCACACGGAGAGCCCCGCAACCTTTCAGGCATGGCTGAACCGGGCGCCAGGATATGAGGTGAATTTGGCAGCATATGTCCTCGAAGAATTCGCCGTTGCCAGCAATTTCCTTGCGGTGCAGGGCGGTCACGAATCGAAGCTGAAAATCTTACCGAGTTGAGAGCCGCAGTGCAAATGCGGGCACCACTTGACTGATGAGAGAAGCCACGCCTAAGGCGCGGCTTTTTTTGTCCCTGGGCACATCGGCGCTAGGTCATGGAATTAGGTGCACGATTCGGTGCAATGTGTATGTGGACTAAATTCATAAAAATGCTAACAGTTTACTAAAACTATTTGGTTAGATGTGTTTATAGTGTCAGAAAAAATCTTGCCATCTCGTCACCCATGGTCGACATGGTTGCAAACTTTCGTTTGGTCTAGGAAGATAGGAGCATATCGACAGAGACCCAATTGCCGAGCGAGGAGTCATCCGTGTCCGACATAAAACTTCCCCAAAATGACGAGCGGCAAAAACGTGCTACCGATCTTGCCAAGGCCGGATCTGCCTACAAATATAATAATGACATCGGCTTGCCCTTGATCGACACGGCCGGTCCAGACGATAGAAATCTGCCGGATTGGACCTTGAAAACCTTTGCGCTCTTGCTGAAGCTGCGAACCAATGTCCAGGCGATTTATGACAAGAGTGGTTTGAAGTTTCAGGAACCGAAGCCGGTTCGAGACATTCCCAAGCTCATCCAAGTACTAAAGAATGGCGATAATCCGATCGATTATTTTACGCCGGATTTGGGCTTCGTTTCGAGCATCCAGGACAATCGCGCCAAGGCGGTGAGCGATTATGTCGATAAGGTCTTTATCGACAGGGACAAAGATAACAAGGGAAGTGCTCCACTACCAGAAATTGCGACGGTATGGGATTCCGACAAGACCTTTGCCTATAACTTTCTCGCCGGCCCAAATCCAAACCAGCTGGAGAGGTATCGGTTGGAGTCAAGGCCAGCGGATTTCGATATCACATCAATCGATCTAGGGTCGTTGCCTGAATTTGGCGGGGACTCTATGGCGCGTGCCATTTCGGAAGGTCGTGTTTACCTGGTTGATCGGTCTGATTTACGAGCGATCTTTGGCAATTTACCCAATGCGCCAGCACCAAATGCCGCGCCCAGGGTGTTCAAATCCGAGATCGCTGGGGAATGGAAGTATATCTATGCTCCTTACGTCGCCTTTGCCGTACCACCCGGTGGCAAGCATATGCTGCCGATTGCTATTCAGTGTGGACCTACCGCCGAGAGCTTTCAGATCTATACACCTAGAGATGGGTATACGTGGAAGATGGCACGCGTCTGCATGCTGGCGGCACACAACAATCATCATGAGGTGGTCAGTCACCTTGGTTTGACCCACCTGCTGATTGACCCGATCTGCATGGCGACGCGGCTACGACTGCATTCGAGTCACCCGGTCTACAAACTGCTCAGTCCACACTTTGAGGGCACTGCTGCAATCAACATCAGTGCTAGGACCTCGCTGATTCTTCCGGAGCGTTCGGTGGATCGCTTAGTCGGGTCAAAGATCGAAAGGGATTACCCGTATCTGGCAGGTCAGCGCTTAGACTACTCATTTCGGGCGAATTTTCCCAAGTTGCGGATGACTAGCCGCGGTACCGATAATGGCGTGCTGCTGCCAAATTATCCATACCGGGAAGACTCGGCCTTGATCTGGGATGCCATCCATAACTGGGTATCTGACTACGTCAGTGTCTGGTACACCTCAGAAGCCGACATTCGTGCCGACTACGAGCTGCAGGCCTGGGCCAATGAGATTAATGATATTGGTAAAGTCAAAGACTTCTGTCTGACTGGTGGTGGCGTCCAAGGGCGCGACGATTTGATCGACATATTGACGATGACGATCTTTACCGCTGGCCCGCAACATGCAGCGGTCAACTTCCCTCAGGGCAAGGAAATGCTCTTTGTTCCAGCCAATCCTTTGGCCGGTTATGCCCAGGCACCCAAAGGTCTAGGCCATGCCGAGGCCGATCTCCTAGGGATCCTCCCACCACTTGATGTCGCGGTGCAGACATGGTCGATCTTGAGCCTACTGGCCGGTGTCCATAACACCAATTTGGGTGATTACCGCGGTGCCTTCACTTTTCATCCAAAGAGCGAGTTTTACCGGCTAAAATTTATCGCCAATCTTGTCCTCACCGAGGGCAACATCAACAGCGCCAATAGCTATCGCCGTTCGATCTACGAACTCGATTATGTACACCTTCTTCCGTCGCGTATCCCAGCCAGTATCAATATTTAAAGGTAAGAAGCTGCTGATAACACGCGATCCTTCGCTACGCTCAGGATAGTCGCTGGCGCGAAATTCTATTTCGCGCCAGCGACTAGTGACTTCGTGTCGATTCGAGCTGCCACCTATTGCAGAGATAGCTTGCCACTAAACTTAAGCACGGTTGCAGTTCCTAAGGCAATATCAAGGACATTGGTCTGAACGGCAAACTGAGTCAACGCGTATTCAGCGGACTCGCCGGCGCATGGCAATTGGGTCTTACCCTTGTCGTCATAATAGGCCTTCAGGACCATATTCGACTTTTCACTATCAGAATCGCCTAGTGTGACGATCGCATCGGTGAATTGATCGATCACCTTTTGTCTGTCAGCGGTTGATAAATCGACGGGGCGACCACCTCGTACCACCGCTGAGACGAGGGGTACGCATTGGGTGATGACCTTTTTGAACTTATTTCTGGCATCTTCTTTGTCGGCGGCGCTTTGAAAGGTTTCAATCTGGCTATTTTTTTCAGCGCTAAGGGTCTTACAGCCCGACGATGCAAACGATAGCGACACCGAAGTAAATAAAATTATGGAAAAGCGCATCCACGACCTTTCTTGCAAAGTTTCACAACGTCTAGGAAGATAATATCAGACCCGCCTGTAAAATCCCAAGATCTGCGCAAGGAATCACCTATGACTTCCTATCTGCTCCCGCAGAATGACGATCGTGATCGGCGCGCCGTGGAGCTAGGTGGCAAGCACATGCGAGCGAGGCCTACAATCTGAAGTTCAAAGCTAACCTTTTTATGGTCGAGGGCAAAATAAGCAGTGCAAACCGCAGTCGCCGGGCCATCTACGGCCTGGATTATCTGCATCTGCTGCCTTCGCGGATACCGGCTAGCATCAACATCTAGGGTGACTGGCCCGTCTCGAGATGCTGAATAGTATAGTAAATACTGCTTTTAACGCGTTATTGCGGAGCATGACTCGAATGGCAATGTCTTCTTCACAGAAGATTAATTTGTTGCCATCAGGAGTTTTAGGTAGGTTGCGCCCAATCCTCCCATCTCGGGTTGGGCTTTTCTAAACAATTTGTGGGAGTACTGCTATGAAGCTTTTCGTTTCCGCCCTCACCTGCGCGACTTTGACCATCGCTTCGCAAGCTCATGCCGGTGTGCAAACCCTCCGCGGTTCCGATACTCTGGCTGGTGTGGTCACCGATGCCATCGTTCAAGCTGGTCTGTCTGACCAGTTGAGCTACCAAGGTGGTGGCTCTGGTCTTGGTGAGGCCGCATTGGCCGCCAAGCAGCAAGGAATTGCGCCGATGTCACGCGCATTCAAAGCTGATGCAGCGGCAACAGCTGCTGCGGCTGGTGTTACTCCTGTTCAGCATGTGCTCGCTCTCGACGGCCTAGGCATCTGGGTTAACCAAGCTAACACGCTGCCGTCGGTGACTCTGGAAAACCTCCGCGATATTTTTACCTGCAAAGTCACCCGTTGGGAGCAGCTACCAGCCTCAGGCCGCAGCGGCGAGCTGAAGGCATTGCGCCGCGATGACAACTCGGGCACGACCGACACCTTCAAGAATCTGGTTGGCGTCAAGGAATTCGGCGCCTGCGTTAAGGTCTTCGCTGGAGCCGGTACGGAAGATATTGCCAACGAAACAGCTCGTGACCCCGACTCCATTGGTTACGCTGGACTGAGTGCAACCCGACCGACCAACCGCCACCTGGCAGTTGCGAAAGATGGCTCCAGCGCTTCTGTGCTGCCCACCGTTGCCAACATCCGCGACGGATCCTATCCGCTAGCACGCAAGCTCTTCGTTTACGAAGCGACTGGTAGCTTCACGCCAAACGCTGCTGAGGCTCAACTCCTCAACAAGCTAACGGACCGCTCGTTTCTTGATCCAATCGTTCAAGATCACGACTTCATCACGCTCGACTAATTTTCAAGCATAGTGCTAGTGAGATAGATGGAGGCGGCTATTTTAGCCGGCCTCCATTTTCTTGTGTGCTCAAGGTCAGCCAGGCGCCGGCCTGGACCGGTCGCTCATTGACCAATTACCGGGTAAGCGCCGGTGACTGACCCCAGAGGGGCTGTGCCAGCCAGCCCCTGACCACTCCGGAGTCACGGTTAGCAGATGCGATGAGGACATGGGGGTAGGATTAGTGAGGGAGCTGTCCGCCTGACGGAGGCGGCTGCCGGTGAGCAAAAGGCAGGGACAAGGTCGATACAGGACCGGAGTGGTCGGAGTTGTGGCTGCTTCATATGGATACTCTCCACCGAAGTTGGTAGGGTGCGGGCGCAACGGGGTTGCTACCGCCACAGGTGCCAACTACGTAATACCATACAAGAGTATGATTAAAACGGCAAGCTCGATGTTGCTGGCTCATCTCCTGTCCCTGCTGCCCGGCCCACACGCGGGTTCGCTGGCTCTTTAGAGCCGATCACTGTGTCCCAACGTGGAATGCGCATGCTCGAAAAAATTAATGTCGCCAAATACGAACACCTCCTTGCCCTGGCCAAAAGCCACGCCGACGTCGACTTTGCGGCACTGGAGACGACCTTGGCACTGCTGCTGGTTGCCGAAGAGGTGCAAAATGCCATGGAGCACAACCTCGGCTGCTTCAACCTGTCGCGGGGACGCTTTAAGGTGCTGTTGGAGCTCATGATGGCCAGCGATTCCAGTCTCACGCCGGCCGACCTGGCCGCCAAGGTTGAGGTCAGTCGCGGCACGATGACCGGCTTGCTCGATGCCTTAGAGAAGGAGGGGTTCATCCAGCGCAAGCCGAGTGCCGATGACCGACGTACCATTTTAATCCGGATCACCGCCGAAGGCTTAGAGCTAATTCAACGAATGTTGCCAGAGAACTTCGCTAGGACCGGCAAACTGATGCAGCGTCTCGATATCGAGGCCAAACGAACACTGGTTGACCTTCTGGTTAAAGTTAAAGAGGGTATTGGTGAATACCAAGGCCTGTAAAGCATGTGCCGCGCCTGTCGTTGCAAACGTAGTTACCGCAAACCTTGACCTTTTTGAGGTGAGCGCACTGGAGAACGGTTTGAATCCTGACTAAACCAGGCTATATTGGTTTAGGTTAATCCTTGTTAGCAAAATGATGGGTCCGATCCTTGGGTCTAGCAGTTGACCCTGCCGCCAGCCTAAGAGGACTTTTATGGGTTCAAAGCTGTCCCTGACCTCCGTGCAGATCTTTCAGTTTCTGACGCCGGCTCAGGTCAAGCTTCTAGTGAGCCATGGCAAGATCGTCGAGAAGCATGCCCGTGATGTGGTGTTGCTGGCGGGTGAATCGGTGCCCGGTATTTACGTCATCGGTGAGGGTGCCGTCGGGGTTTATCCTGCCAGTTCCTTGCAGCCAATCGCGCGGCTGACCGTATCGCAGTCCTTCGGCGAGATGTCTTTTATTGAAAGCGGCAAAGCATCGGCGACGATCCGTGCCGAAGAGCCCGGAGCAAAGCTGATGCTAGTGCTGCATACGGATCTTACGGCGATGATTGCCGATGATCCCACCTTTGGCTTAGCGCTTTACCGCGGCATGTCACTCGCCTTGTCGCATAAGCTGCGCACGACGACGGCGAAGATCACCGCCGAAATCAAAGCTGGGCGCCAGTTGCTCGACCAACTCAGCGCCGATGAGACCGGCGTTTCTTTTGATATTAATGTGTTGCCTTCTGATCTGGCAAAGCAGAACCAACAGGTGCTGGCGAGCGTCGAGGACGTCGTCCAGCTCAGTGAGGATCTACGCACGAAGTGTCCAGACGAGGGTATAACGATCGCCCGCCTGCAAAGCCGGATCGGTGACGTCAAGCATCAATACATCAAATTTTATCCGCGGCTGGCGCGGCAGATGCAGACCATCGCCAACTTTATCGTCAACATCGAGAAGTCACTCCTTCAAGCCAATGGCGACTAGGATGGGCGACTCGGTTCGACAGGTTTAGCGGGCGACTGCCAGGTGATCGACCAAGCGCAGCATAAACTCCAGTCCTGGACCGATGCTGGCCGCTGGAATCCGCTCGTTTATTCCATGGGCGCGCTTGCCATCTAGTTCACTCATGGCGATTGGGCCGATCCCGTAGGCAAGGATTCCGGCTCGGCGCAGGTAGCGTGAATCAGTGGCGCCTCGCGACATCACGGGTAGTAGAGGAACTCCAGGGTAGAGCTGCTTGGTAACGGCCCTTAACGCAACCGCGACTTCGCCATCTACGGGCGAGGTCTTGGGCACACCGTAGTCATGGATGACGTTGACGCTCACCGCCGGGTTGGCGATGGCAGAGACGAGGCGCCGGCGCACTTCATCCACCGTTTCATCGGGTAGAATGCGGCAGTTGATCATCGCCGTAGCCGAGGGCGGCAAGGCATTTTCCTTGGTGCCACCACTGATCAGGGTCGCCACGCAGGTCGTGCGAAGATTGGCTTTGGTGATGGGGTCTTTCTCCAATACGGCCAAAGCCGCCTCTGGCAGCTGGTGGTCGTCCGTGGCCGCAACCAAGGCTTGCATCGCCGCCTGCTCCTCGCCGGAGGTGAATGCCGCTTGCTCGGTAAAGTAGGCTCTGGTCACGGGCAGCAAATGTGCCGGCATCGCCACCTCGTTGATCTTCACCAGCGCTTTGGCCAGGGTAAAGATGGCGGTGTCTACAGGTGGCACCGAGGAGTGGCCGGTTGGCCCAGTGGCGGTGACGGTGAAATCGGCGTAATTCTTTTCCGCCGTCTGCATGCCGACGTACGCAACTTTGCCGTCTTCGCCAAGGGTCACCGACGCACCTTCATTCAGGGCAATGCCCGCGTCGATGAGCTGAGGATGTTTGTCTAGGAGAAAGCGAATGCCGGCCCCCCCGGATTCCTCGTCGCCGGTGAGCGCAAGGATGACGTCGCGCCGCAGCGGCTTGCGGTCCGCCTTTAGGGCCAAGAACACCTCCAGATTGATCGCTGCCATGCCCAGATCGTCGCTGACACCGCGGCCGACAAGGTACCCGTCTTGCTCGGTCAACACGTGCGGCGGGCTGGTCCAGGCCTGGTCTTTGGTGCCGACCACATCGACATGGGCGAGCAGCAGTAATGGCTTGTCTGGTCCGCTACCCTTAAGCCGGGCGACGATGTTCTCCCTTCCAGGAGCAAAGGCAACGATCTCGTAGGGGATCTTCGCTTGTTGCAAGCGCGCTGCGATCGCCTTGACGACCCGCGCCTCGTTGCCGGGTGGATTTGAGGTGTCGGCCTTGATCCAGTCCGATAGTGAACGACGTACGTTGGCGATTTGCTGCTCGTTCGGCACCGCTTTGGCTGGGGCGGAGAGGCCACTATATAATAATCCGGCGCAACATAGCGCGGCGATTCGAAGGGTCATCGATTTACTGTCCTTCATCGGTGCCTTTGCCCTTGGCTTTGGCTTTTTCTTTTGCCTTCGCACTGATTTCAAATGCATCGCCGAGGTTTTGCTCGCCATGCCCCGTTTCGACCCAAGTGCCGTCGGAGGTGAAATATCCCGTCGCTTTATAGCGCTGTCCTGGCAGGCCATGCTGTTCGCGCGCCAGAGTTAGTTGACGGTCACAGGTTTCTAGTTGGGACTTCGCTGTTTTAGTCATCTTCTTGAGCGTCACGCTGAATTTCTTTTCGGCCTTCATTCGCTTCTCAAAGGATTGCTCACGGGTGACGCGCAAGTCGCCGTTTTCGTCCATGCCCATATCCTCTTTGACCTCGGGATCATTCCGAAGGGCCTCCATATCCGGGATCTGGGTGGTGCGTCCGGAGCCGCCGAGGCGCTGATCATTCAGCTGATCCTCGCAGGCCTTCAAGTCGGTGAGCTCGCGCTCGACTTCGTCGCGCAGGTGGCTATTGGACAGCTCTAAGACCGCCAGATCGTCTTGCGCCGCCGAGTTGTCGAGAATGACCGCCTGGTTTTTGTCGTTGATGCCGATCTTGCCGTCGGAGGCCGAGCCTTTTTGTTGGAATTCCTTTGTTTCGAGCTCATGCACTTGATTGGGGGTGGTGCATGCCAGCATCGAGCCAAAGGTCATGCCAAGAAGGAGGGGGAGGGGCAGGGTCAGAACGCGAGCGAAGTTTACAATATTCCATGAACGCATGAGCGACCTCCAACAAGGTGGATACATGGGACTCAAATCAGGGACCACGGCTCAGGCTGCTTCGCTCCGAGACTCCGGTTTACTGGGTCGATTGCAGCAGCTTGACAAGCCTGTCGATCGTACCACGGTGGCCGCGAACCCGCATCACCGTCCCGGTCTCGTCATAGGACTCTTGCAGTACGCGCAGGTGACGGCGAATCTCGCCGAGGACCTCGCTGCGGCTGTACGGGACGTGCAGCTCGTCTTCGCTCATGTCGGCTTCGAAAAAGCGAATGATCTGTTCGCGCAGCGCGGCAACGTCAGCTGGCCTCTGGGCGGAGAGCTGTATGGCATCCGGAAATTCCAGACGTAGGGCGGCGAGTTCAGCCTCTGCCAAACGGTCGATCTTATTTAGAATTAATTTTGATGCCGCGGTGTCGACGCCGATTTCGCCGAGTACCTCGCGGGTTACCTGAAGCTGCGAGCGGAAGGTCTTATCCGACGCATCGACGACAAAAAGTAAGAGCGATGCTTCGGCTGCTTCATCCAGGGTTGAGCGGAACGAGGCGACCAAATCGTGCGGCAGCTTCTTGATAAAGCCGACGGTGTCGCTGATCAGGATGCGCGGCTGGCTCGGCGGATGCATAGCACGGATCGTCGTGTCCAAGGTGGCAAATAATTTATCTTGGACCAGGACTTCACTGCCGGTGAGGGCTCGCATCAGCGAGGACTTGCCGGCGTTGGTGTAGCCGACCAAGGCGACCCGGGCCTGCTCGGCGCGTCGCCCGCGTCGCTCCTCCTGGCCGACCTGGATACTGTCAAGCTCGCGAGTGAGCTCGGCGATGCGGTCGCGGATCCGCCGGCGATCCAGTTCATGGGCGCTCTCGCCGGCGCCTTTCGCGCCGATTCCGCCAGCTTGCCGGTCGGCGCCGCCGCGAGCCTGACGCAGCCGTGGCGCCAGGTATTTCAGCTTAGCGATCTCGACTTGGAGGCGCGCCTCGCGGGTTTTGGCATGGCGGTGAAAGATCTCGACGATGACGCCGGTACGGTCGAGGACCTCGGCGCCAGTGGCCGACTCGAGGTTGCGCAGTTGGTTGGGCGTCAGCTCCGAATCAAAGATGACGATGGTCGCCTGGAGGGCTTCGGCGATCGGCTCCAGCTCCGCTTCATATGGGTCTGGCGGCGTCTCAGCTTCGAGATCCTCGCGAGCTTCCCGCTTGCGCCGACTCTCCGGGACCTGCGAGGCGACGATGCCACTGCCGCCGGTTAGGCGGGCTAGTTCTTTGAGCTTACCCGCACCGATGACGGTGGCGGTGACGGGGCCTGTGCGCTTTTGTGTCACCGTGGCCGTGACCGTGAAGCCAAGCGTATGGACTAAACGGCTTAGCTCCGCCAGCGATGCTTGGTGATCTTCATCGCTGACACCGGGGAGTTGCAGGCCAACGAGGACACTGCGTGGCTTGGGTTTGCGGTCTGGTTGGGTCAAGGGACTCTCTTCTGGCGTGGGGTCCGGCTGAGCGGAGCGCATAGAAGTCGCTTTTACACGGAGTGCGGTCTGGCGACAACCTGGGGCGTTGGTCTTGGTTACCTTAATTGGGCATGAGGGTCTGGGCCTGGAGGGGGGGCGGCCTCTCTACTGTCTGGTCCAATTCAGGCTCGAATCACGCTGGCCTCTTTGATCGAGGCGAAGTCGTTGTCCAAGGTCACAAGCTGCGCCCCTTCGCGCAATGCGTGAGCCAAAACCAGGCTATCAGCCATCCCCAATTTATAGGCAATCGATAGGTCGACGCCATGGAGAGCGATCTCATCGGTGAGATTCAAGATGCCAAAAGTTCTGAGCCAAGCGGCAACTCGAAGGGCCTCGTCGTCAGACACTCGCGCTGTCACTTTGCGGCAAACTTCAAAAATTACGAGAGCAGGAACCCCGACGATGTGACTCTTGTCCATGTATCGCTGGCAGGTCGTCAGGCGTTTGCCGCGTGTCAGCCATTCAATCCAGACAGACGAATCGAGGAGAACGCGAGTCTTCATAGCTTTCGATCCTTCTTGTCACGCACTTTGGCTTGGTCCAGTTTACCGGCAAGGGTCGCTTGCAAATCAGCCCCATCGGGAACAGGAACTAAGTATGCGACCTTGCCCTTGGCGATGACCTCCATACGCGAGCCTGCAGATATTCCGATGGCCGTCCGAACAGCTTCTGGGATGACGACCTGATATTTGGGAGACACTTTGACTGACATGTAGACCTCCTGGCGACCGCCATTTTCAGGTTAAACGTCGTGATTATCGATGTCAATACCGTTTAACTACGCACCTGGCGGCGTCGCTAACGGCACGACGAAGACTGCGCCGCACCGGGGCGCGAAGCCCTGGTAAAGACCATTGGGACGTGATCGTTCTGATGAAACTCTAGCGCTGCACAACGTTGAGCCCGGAAAGGTTCGCTACCCCTGCCAATTCCGCCGTCGCGAAAAGTCCCAACGCGACCACCGGCGCGACTGTGCCCTCAAGACAAATCTCAGATTGATTTAGAAAGTTCATGCACCATAGCTTGCATCGGATTCTTATAAGCGATTTAAATTTAATTTACATTGTATCTATATCTTGTCTAAGTCTTGTTCAAAATAGTGGTTGCACGGCTCGGCCCCCTCGGGCTATTAGTTTCCCTCCGAACTATGTGCTCTGACACGTGTTATTGGGGGGTTACAATGAGACATCGCGTTCATAGTAGGGCTAGGGTTGGTCGGCTGCTGGGATTGCTAGCCGCCGTGTTGTTAGGCTCTTCGGGGGCGGCTGCTGCGACACGGGTGACGCCCTTCGCATTGCGCGTCGATATGGCTAGGGCTGATGCCCTGTCGCTGAGTCGCGAGCCCAAGGCTGATACGGTCCAGGATCTGGTCGCGCCGGCAGAGCGTGGTTCGGATCTCAAGATCACGGCGCGCGCTAAGCAGCTTGGCGGTACCTTTGACTCGCTGCAGATCGAAGTGTACGTGGAGAACCTGCAGACTTATCCCATCGACCAGGTGGTCGTGCAATTCGACGCAGCCAGCGGCGCCGCTGGGATCTTTGATTTCACCATCGACGCTTATAGCAAAGAGGCGCTCCCCCCGCCTTACGTCCTTAACGTCGGTCGGATCACTGGCAACGGTATCAAGCGCCTCATCTTGGGTACGAAAAAGAGCCTCGCTCCGACGCTTACCGGAACGATATCCTTCGCGCCTAGCAGTGGATTCGGTCAGACCACCACTAACCTTTTAGTCAGTCCGCTTAACGATGAACTTTGGGCCGTAAGTACTGACACCGCCGAGGTCGTCGTCTTTGCTCTGCCCGGAAAACAAGAAATCGCCCGCATTCCCGTCGGTGCTCGCCCATCTGGCGTGGCGCTGCAGCAAGAGCGCGACTGGGTTGTCGTCGCGTCAGCTGGTAGCAACACCGTGGCGATCATCGACCGCAAAACCAAGGCGGTTCTCAACACGCTCGGCCAAGGCGATGTCTACGGTCGCGAGCTGCGCGACGTCATGGCCTCGCAGAAGTCCCCGACGATCTATGTGTCCAGCTACGTCGAAGGCAGTCTCAGCAAAATTGACCTGGATCAGAACGCTCAGGTGCTCGCCTCAGCGACGGTGGAGATTGGCGCTCGCCCGAGTGGTATGAGCATCACTGCCGATGAAAGTTACCTCTATGTTGCCCATTACTTGCCGCGCGGCGATATCCAGCACAACGAAGGCTGGCTCAGTCTGGTCAATCTGGCGACCTTTGCCAAGGAACGCGAGACGATTCTCGAAGATCTGTTTAATCCTGGTAATCCGCGCCTGCAATGTCTGGCCGACTTTTACAATAATTACCTGCCAGCCAAACTGATTTACGGCCAATTGAACGCCAGGGATTTCAGCTTGGAAGGGGTGTCCAGCCAGTTATCCGGCGTGTTTCTTGATCCCTCAGGGCAGACCGCCTGGGTGCCAGGTACCCGTATCACCGGTGCGCTGGTCGTCCTCGAGCGCGGCGCCAATGCCGACAAGTCGCTGACGCGTTTTGGTGGCTTACAGCCAGCACAGCTCTCGGCGCCACTGTTATTCCCATTTGATGCCAGCAGTAAGTCTCAGCTCAAAGAGTACTACACCCGCGACGTTGAGATGGCGATTCCGACGCTTAAAGGCATCGTCACCTGCATGCGGCATCCCATCGAGATTGAATTCATCGATCGGGCCCTGCAAAACTACGACAAAGAGCAAAGCAACCCATTCCTAGCCTACGGCATTCCCCATGCAGGGCTTACTGGCTTGGGCTTGGTCAATACCATTACATTTAGTAAGGGCGGCCGCAAAGCGTTCTTGCTCAGCCACACGTCGGACGAGATTGCCATCTACGATGGCGTCACAATGAACCCGGCGTCGCAGTTGCACATGCAGCTTTCTGGCGATAACCCCAAGGGCATGACTCTGACCCCGGACGGTAAGAAGGCATACGTACTCTACGAAAACTCGCCATTTATCTCCGAGCTGGATACTTCGGCCTATGCTGCCGATGATGCGGCCCAATTGCCTCAGCCCTACGAGATTCCTTATTATTACCTGCCGACATCGAAAAATCTGGTGCAGCTCGGTGGGGTCGTTGGGCTGCCTTTGATCCGCAACATCGAACAGGTGCCCCTTAAGCCGCAGATCGAGGAAGTCGCGCAGATCTCGCTGGTCGCGAAAGATCCCTTGCCGGCGCCGGTGCGTCGCGGCAAGATCCTCTTTCAATCGGCAAACCCAGAAAAATACACGGTCTCAGCCAATCGCCTTGGTGCTTGCGCCTCATGTCACCCAAACGGCGGTAACGACGGCTCAAGCTGGGTGACGATGGAAGGTCCACGGCGCACCATGTCGCTACGGGGCGGGCTGGCCGATCGCGGTTGGCTGCATATCAGCGCAACTCATGCGAATGCCAAAGAGTTTGCCGAGACCATCGTGCCGGAGAGACTAGGCGGTACGTTGACCCCAGACGATCAAGACGCCATGGTCATGTACCTCAACTACGGGATCCCAAAACTGCAAAATCCTCGGGTTGACCTCGTCAGAGCGAAGCACGGCGGCGAATTATTCCAACAAAAATGTGCTGGCTGCCACGCTGGACCAGCCTACACCAGCGGCGTCACAGCAGCAGGTGAGCCGCGCCTGTTTAATATCGGTACGGGTTCGGTGGATCACTCGGTGGCTTCTGGTCGGTTTTCTAATCGGCTGATCGGACTGGCCGATGCAAAATCGGAGCAGATCGCCACGACCTTGAAGGGCGACCGCGACCTGGGTCCTGGCGATGAAATCCAAAAGATCCTTGATTATCGCCAGCGTCCCGTGCGGAAGTTTGGTCAGTTGAAGGCGCCGAGTTTGGTCGGGGTTTTTGATAACGCCGTGTTCTTTCACGATGCTTCGGTGGATAACCTGAAGGACGCGATCAGCCGCATCAATAGCCTGCTGCACTTGAATCTGAGCGACAGCGATGTTGGTGATCTGGAGCAGTTCTTGAGAACTCTATAAACCGTATACTTTTGATACCAAGGCTGCTGCTGCTGAGCAGGTGGTGATCAGTGCTGCAGTCGATGGTATTAGTCTATGCTCCAATTGAAACTGGGGGATGGGCAACTCCATGGTTAGTCGCCGCTGCGCCGGAATGTGCCTCAACCTTTTGAGTAAATTCAACAATCATCCGACTGACGTCTCCCGGATGCTCCAAAAATGGGCAATGGCCGAAATGCTCAGGTTCCTTGATGCTGGCATGAGCCGGTAAATGCTGCAGATAAAAATCGCGATGTTGCGGCAGCATCAGCTTGTCGGCGCGGCCCCAGATAAGTTCTACAGGCATCCGCATCTGTGTAAGCATCTCTGGACTAAGCCCTTGGTCGGGCCTTAAGCCGCCTAAGATCCCCCGCGTGGTTGTCGAAGCGAATATCTTTTTAACGATAAAGGCAAGCAAGGGGGTATACCACGGTGGGTTGGCATATACTCTGCGGAGAAAGCGATTGGCTGCTGGAAGGTCGTCCAAGGCAAATCGCGAGAGAAATCCATCGATCTGTGCAGCGCCTATCGGCGCGCCGGCTGGCGAGCAAAGAATAAGCCCTGCCACCATCTCCGGATAGCGCCGGGAAAATTCGACGGCGCAGGCGCCTCCCATCGAGTTGCCAAAGACTATGGCCGGTTCATTCAGTGCCGCGAAGGCTGCGGTACAGGCCGTATCAAATACAGGCTCATAGCCAGATCCGGTGCGCAGGGGATCGCTGAGTCCGTGGCCGGGTAGGTCAATGGCCTGAACTCGGCGTGAATGCTTTGCCAAACGCAGCATGAGACTAGCGTAAGACGAGGCGCTGGCACCGATACCATGAAACAGCAAGATTGGCGGCAATCGGCCCGATCCGGCGATTTGGTACAAGTGTTGCCGACCTTGATCTAGATCGCAGTAATGGCTTGAGAACCCGGCACGGCGCAGCAATTTCTGCTGCAGTGATTCAAGGAATCGAATCATTTGCCAGCTCCTTCGTGTTTAGGCGCTTTTGCTGATGTCTCGAGTCGCCATGATAGGTTGGTCTTGATCTTGTTTGGCTTCACTGGCCAGAGGCTCCTGGTAATAGTTGGCGAGATCAAATTGGCGCAACATGTTGCTAAAGGCGATGGTCGACTTTGGCCATAAAGTGGTGATCTTGCCACTTGCTGTCTGATACCAGCTGACACATCCGCCCTGCGTCCAAACCATGCCTTGCAAATTCGCTTGCAGCTCGGTGTTAAAATCCTCTTGCCGTTGCGGATGGACGTCCACGAATTTCAATTGACGCTTGGTAGCCTTTTTAATCGCATCGACGATGTAACGAACTTGCGACTCGATCATGAGGACCATCGATGTGTGGCCTAGTCCTGTATTCGGTCCGACGATAAAAAATAAATTTGGGAATCCAGCTACCGTCGTCCCCCGGTAGGCCTCAGCCCCATTGGCATCCCAAACGTCGGCCAGGAGTTGACCATGCCTACCGCTTATTGGGAACGGCGATGCGGCTTCGGAGGCTTGAAACCCCGTCGCACAAATAAGGGTATCGATCACGTGCTCCTTGCCATCTTTCGTGACGATACCCTTTGCCGTGATATGCGAAATCGGCGCGGTCACGAGGTCGACGTTGTCACGCGAAACGCCAGCGTAAAACTCATCAGACAACAGGATGCGCTTGCAACCTGGGGCGTAATCTGGCGTTAATTTTGCCCGGAGCTCTGGGTCTTTGACCTTGTGCTCCAAGTACTTTAGGAAAACTCCTTTAGAAAAATTCATAAATTTGGGGTATCGAAGCCCTAGTCCAAAGATTTCGTTACGCCAAAAAATAGAGAGTCGGATCCCGCGTTCCCAAAACGGAATGTACTTTTTCAACCATTGTTGCGTTGGCGTAAAGGCGAAATCCTGCTTCGGTAGAATCCAGGCAGCACTGCGCTGGAACAAATGCAGTTTACCAACCTTTGCGGCAATGGACGGTACGATTTGAATGGCGCTGGCGCCGGTACCAATCACCGCTACGCGTTTACCTTCCAGTGCAACCGAGTGGTTCCATGCAGCTGAATGAAAAAGGTCCCCGGAAAAATCCTGGATTCCGGGAATGTTTGGGTAGGATGGGCGGCTTAGGCCGCCAGTTCCGGAGATGAGGAACCTAGCCTTATAGCTTTGACCATCATCGGTGCGAACAGTCCACTTGCCTGCGACTTCGTCGAAAGTTGCCTCTATAACGCTGCTTTTAAAGCGAATATGCGGGAGCAGGTCGTGTTTTTTCGCACAATCTTTGATATAGGCCAAAATCTCGGCCTGCGGCGAAAACATGCGCGACCAGGTGAGATTGGGCTCAAAAGAAAACGAATAAAGGTGAGATGCAACGTCGCATGCGGCACCAGGATAGTGATTGTCGCGCCAAGTCCCACCGACATCGGTGCCGCGTTCGAGAATAGTAAAATTGGTAATGCCAGCTTTCTTAAGTTTGATCCCCATGCCTATTCCGGCAAATCCGGTCCCGATGACGATGACATCATGGTTCGACTGGTTCATAAGATGGCCTTCTTCTTTTGGTGCTAGGACAGATTTTCTCGCCAATTAATCATGTAATTTCATCCGAATTCAAGCAGCTTTGTTTGGGCCTTCTGGCATTGCCTTATGGACCGCTAGTGCCCGACGGTCAACGATGCGTTGGAAAGCAATAAGCAGCCGCTGGATGCCGCGCGGAGCGAAACGTTGCAGTAAATCCAGGACGATCGCATCAGGTCCGATAAGAATACGCGGGTTACCAGAGGCCATGCCAGCGATGATCTTTGCGGCAGCTTGATCCGGACTGGTGCGTGCCATGGATTTAAAATCTTTGGCAAGCGCAGAAGGATCCACATGACCATGACTCGCGCTTATATGACGCCCGTTGCTGACGATTCCCGTGTCTATTCCACCTGGATGGACACAGCTCACTTTGATGGGCGTATGTGCGAGTTCAAGTCGTAGCGATTCCGTGTAACCACGAACAGCGAACTTACTGGCGACGTAAGCCGACTGTGAGGCCATCGGGATCAGGCCAAAAAGACTAGAGACGTTGACAATGTGGGCCTTGGTTCGCGTACGCAACTGGGGCATAAATGCATTACATCCGTGAATGACGCCCCAGAAATTGATGCCAAATAGCCACTCCATGTTCGACTTAGGCATCTCCTCAGCCATCTGCGACAAGGAAACGCCGGCATTATTAATGATGATGTCAGCACCGCCTAGTCGAGTCTCTACCAGTCGAGCGAACCGTTCCATCTCAACCTGACTGCTGACATCGACGCGTTCGGATACTATCTTTACGTTAGCCGATTTGATTAATTGAACGGTCTCAGCAAGGCCATCGGATGAGATGTCACACAGCGCTAGGTTTGCTCCTTCTGAGGAAAATCGCAGCGCCAACGCTCGGCCGATTCCGGAGCCAGCCCCGGTGATGACAACGTTCTTTCCGGCAAATGAAGTCATAGCGTTAGCCTCCAAAATTCGCGATCCGATTGAGCCTATAAGTCCGGCATAATCTGTTTACCTATCGGTTTTTTAAAAAAAAACTTTAGATGCTGCTTTCGGTCATAGGTAAGTGGTTGTTGCCGTGATGCGAGCCGTTGATTTGGCGAGGCCTTGAATCTTTCCTGAGCGGCCTGAGCTGGGGCCCTAAACGATTAATTTGCCAAAAGTTGTTTAAAAACGAAGATGTAACTATCTGTTAATTTTGCACTAATTAAAAAGTCTTAATATTTAGTAAAAATATTCCGATGAATGTAGCGGTGCCTGATTAACGCGTCTCGAACGCATCGGAACAGGAGAGCAGAAGTCATGAACACACTTAGATCGGTGGTACCACGTGCTCAACGGCCTGACATTCAACCGCGGAATTTTGATATGCCCCTCGGCGATGACACGCCGAGGTATTTTGCTAACAACGATCCATATTTAACCCACTTTATGAATGCGTTGTCCTGCATCTTTCCTGGCGGTGAGCGCTTTTTCGTCAGCAGCGTTCTGGCCTACCAAAAGCAGGTCACTGACCCCGAGCTTAAACGGCAGGTCCGTCAGTTCTGCGCCCAAGAATCGATTCATGGTCAGCAACATGAAGCTTTCAATCGGTGGACTGAAAAGTATGGGCTTGGGATGGCAGAAATGACGAAAGATTATGAAGCGATACTTTTAAAGACGTCAAAGCGAGAATCAAAGCTGTCAAAGTTGGCGATGACCGCGGCCTTGGAGCACGTGACAGCGATTTTGGGTCATGCGTTACTGTCGACCCCAGAAGTCCAAAAGCGCATGCATCCCAGCGTGCTTCAGCTCTGGATGTGGCATGCGATCGAAGAGATTGAGCACAAAGCTGTCGCCTTCGACGTCTATCAAGAGATGGGCGGCAGTTACATTCGGCGTGTTGGCCAACTCCTTGGCGCGACCATGGGGCTTGCCTTAAGCGCCATCATTCTCATGACCATCCTCCTGTGGCGCGATCGCCAATTATTCAATGTGCGCTCATTTTTTCGCTTTATACTTATTTTCTGGGAGACGGGCTATGCCGCGACCGCTTGGCGCGGATACCGCGAATATTTTCGTCGAGACTTTCACCCTTGGCAGACCGACGACCGCGATTTGCTAAACACATATTTGCCGGACGTGGGCAAATATGTTGGTGGCAATCAAGGGCGGTTGCAGGAGGTTTCGGCGTAACATAACGCTGCCGTTCAGGCGCGACTGTCCGTGGCCTCGCCTCATGTGGCCATGAGTGGGTGCCTGACTGTCCATTGCCTTATTCTTGTTGAGTTGTGAATGCTCAGCAATTCGTGCCGGCTGGCGCCATTAGGCCCAGTCAAGGGAAAGCTGCCGTCTTGACCAGAGGCGCAGCCGCTGCTTTGCCACACCCCGTTGATTTTCACTGGCAGCAGATCACTGTCGCAAGGCGATCTTGGTTCAAGCCGCAACGCTTTGTCCCGACGGTTTAACTCGGTGGCAAAAGTGCCCCCGTCGTGGAGGCGCCCTTTCCCAGTAAACCCCGGTGTCAGCAGAAGGGACACGCTACCATCGCCGTCTTCGTAGGCCAAGGTGTCTGGGCGTGCAACCTGACGCCTCGGGACCAAGGTGTCAAAGTAGCGATCAAACAAGACCAAGTAGCCGCCATTGCGAAGAAACAGCGGGATTTGGCCCAGCGGCGCCGGCACCACCACCTCTTGCCCGCCATGGTGGAGCTGGCCAGTCCACAGATCGATCCACTCATGTCCTGCCGGCAGATATAGGATGCGGTGACTCGCGCCGCGTTCCACCACTGGTGCGACGAGTAGATCAGGGCCGAGCATGTAGGCGTCGTCAATCTCCCAGCACCGGTCATCTTGAGCAAATTCAAATAGCAGCGGGCGGCAGACGGGTGTGCCGTGCTGCGTTGCTTCATCCAGCAGAATCCTTAGCAGCGGATACAAAGCCAGGTGCAGCCGTGCATAGGTACGGTAGTGCTCCAAGGTTGCCGCTGAGTGGTCAAACTGCATCGAGCGCTTTGGATGGGTGCCATGATGGGTGCGCATCACTGGCAACAAGGCGGCAAATTCCGTCCAACGCGCCAAGGTTTCGGCGTCGCGCCCCCGGGTCCAAAGCGATGTATAACCACCGAGGTCGGTGGTCCACACCGGGATGCCCGACCAAGCCGCAGAAAGCAATGCTGATAGATTGGACGGTAGGCCGTCCCAGCGCTCCATATTGGTGTTTGAGTCGCCACTCCAGAACACCGGCGACGCTGCTTGCTGTCCAGCCGCACCTGATCTGGAGATAAAGACATAATCGCCATCTGGACGTGCTTTTTCCCACACCTCGCGGTTATGCTCGGCCCATAGTTTGGGATAGGCGTTGTGGTGCTGTAGGCCGGTCTCACCGCTTGCCGTTCGGCTATCAATCGGCGTGTATTCGCCAAAATCTGCCATCCAGCCATCGAAGCCTAAAGCAATGCCGTGGCGCAGTTCACCCGCGTGCCATGCTTTCGCCGCTGGGTTGGTCAGGTCGATTTGGCCGCATTTTCCCGTAATAAATGGAAATACCAGGGGCAACCCACGGGCGTCGCGCAGCAAGTAGCCATTGGCGGCGGCAAAGTCAAAGTCCGGGTCGTCATCGGGAATGAAGGGATAATAGTAGCCGAGGAATTTAAAACCGTCGCCGTGTAGCCTGGTCGCCAAGGCTTCTAGGTCGGGGTATAAGCCACGATCGGTGCGCCGCCGCACCGGATTGATATTGTACAAGCCGGGCGATAGCATGGCGACGCTGGACCAATTACCGCCGGCCCAATCCTCGGTCCATATCGCCGATGACGGGATCTTTTCTCGTCTGAGGACGGTCGCGACGTGGCTGACTTGCGCCGAGCCGCCAACGGCATCGTTCCATGGACCGACGCCCCAAGGCGGCAGTGGCTTGGGTTTGCCGAGATGGCGGACGAAGCGTTCGACGATCGCTTTGGGCGTGGCGCCGGTAAACAGATAGATATCGACCTCATGCGTCGCGATATCGGCCCTAAGCACCTCGCCATTGCTGGCGGCAACATCAAAGAAGACCGGGTAGGTCGTATCCAGATAGACACCATATCCCCGCGACGAGACAAACCAGGGCATGGGTTTATAGGCCGTAGTTGGACCCTTGGGGAATGGATTAAAACTGGCCTGCAGGACGGTCAAGACCTTTGACAGCCATTCACCAAAGCCGATGGCGCCTTCCTCGGTCCAGACTTCCAAGATTTTGCCGCGCTGATTGACGCCGCCAAAGCGTTCACCAAAGCCGACAAAGCATTCGCGCGTCGCTGCCGGCAAGCGCAGGGTCAGGTGCTTGTGTGGTTGATTCTTGTTGCGTAGTTTAACGCGGTAAACTCCGTCGGAGACAAATTCGAGAGGCGGAATGTGCAGGGAGCGTTCGGCGCCGAAGGTGCGCTTGAAGCGAACCCAGGTGTTAAGGATGGACGAGTGCTTTAGGTCGACGTCGACGGTGGCGGCTTTGAGCTGGCTGTGTAGCTTTGTCAGCAGCAATGGGGCCCCCGCATGCGGCAGCTCTTGATCCATGATTCTCCCGTCTTGTGCTCTTTACTGGCTTGGTCGGTGCTGCAGGATTTTCTAACGCTCTAAATACACCGATATTTTGCACCGAGTCAAAGCCCCGATGGCGGCCTTAGGCTGAACCAGCTAATCTGATCGCACATCCTCAGGCTCGGAGGATCGCGGGAAAGGGGGGGCTCAACGATGCTGCGTATCGGGATTGTCGGAGGAGGGGTCAGTGGCCTTGCTGCCGCGGTGGCGCTGCGCAGCGTAGGCCATGCTCCCGAGGTGTTTGAACGGGCACCACAGATTCAAGAGGTCGGGTCTGGGCTCACCTTGTGGGCTAACGCCACCCGGGTGCTACGCGAGCTTGGTGCCTTGGATGATTGTTTGGAACGTAGCCACCGGATCGATGACTTTCATCTGCAGCACGCTTCTGGACGGATGCTGATGCGCATCCCGATTGAGGCCTTTGCCACCCACGCCGTGGCGATGCACCGTGCCGACCTACAGGCGGCCTTAGTGCGACGCTTGCCCGCGGGTATGGTCATGACGCAGCAGCAATGCCTCGGCATTCGCGAAGATGCTAGCGGGGTTTATCTGCAATTGGCAGCGGGCGAGCGCGGGCCCTTTGATGTGGTTCTTGGTGCCGATGGTGTGCGCTCGTGTATTCGCTCCTATGTGCGCGGGGCCGACGAGCCGCTGTCGTACCGCGGCTATACCATTTGGCGCGGCGTGGCCCAGGTGGATGCGCGCCAACCGGTGCAAAGCGCCATCTCAGAAACCTGGGGTCTTGGCCACCGCTTTGGCATACTGCCACTTGGTGGGGGACGTGTTTGTTGGTATGCCACGGCGAATGCTCGTCAGCCTAAGACCACCAGGCTCGAGGACCGGCAAGCGACCATCCTGGCCTTGGTGGACGGCTGGCACGATCCGGTTCAGTCGCTGGTGGCAGCGACCCCCAGCGAAGCCATCCTTGAGCACGCGACCTATGACCGTGTCGTTCGGGCTGGCTGGAGTCGTGGCGCTGTCGCTTTAGTTGGCGATGCCGCGCATCCTTTGACCCCAAACCTCGGCCAAGGTGCCTGTTTGGCCTTGGAAGACGCAGTGGTGCTCGGTCGTCTGTTGATTGGGGTACAGGGTCGCGAGGCGGTGCACGGTGCGTTGCGGCGCTTTGAGCAGATGCGACTACCTCGCGTGCGCGCCATGGCGCGTCGCTGCCGCTGGCTCGGCGCCTTGGGGCAGTGGGAGGATCCCAGGGCAAATTTCCTGCGCTTGCAAGCAGTGAAGGTGATTCCCGGTGCCTTGTTTACCCGCACCAGTCGCGCTATTCAGTCCTTTGCCGCCGATCAGGTGGCGCCGTTTCGACCTCTTTAATGGATACTCGCGCATGGTTACTAAGCCCAGGTCTAAACTAGGAACCAAGAGCACGTCGTCTCGCGTCGGCACGAGCGTCGCCTTTCAAGGCGTCCAAGGTGCCTACAGCGAGCAGGCGGCCAGGCTGGTGGTGTTATCACCGAAAAACGCCTCGGACAAAACGGATAAAGGGTACTCGATGCAGACTGATTTGGGTAACGGCGTAAGTCTTAAGTACGAAATCCATGGTAGCGGTTATCCCTTGATTCTGGTCACCGGGTTTGGCGCCACTTTGGATCTTTGGAGTAGTGAGTTTATTCAGCCCATGGCCAAGTTGTTTCAGGTGATCACCTTTGACAATCGCGGCATCGGCGGGTCAATGGCGCCACCTGCGCAGATCACCATGCCGCTGTATGCCAGTGACGTCATTGCCCTGATGGACCTGCTCGGTATCGCCAAGGCGCATCTGCTCGGAATTTCGATGGGCGGTATGATCGCGCAACAGGTGGCGGTGAGTTATCCAAACCGCGTGTCAAAGCTGATCCTCGGAGCAACCACCTGCAGCTCTAAGTTGATTCGTAAGAATCCGCGCATCGTCAGCCTCGTATTGCTAAAGTGGATGCCGCGCTTTGCAATGCGGGCGATGCTGTCAAAAGACTTCATCAATACCCATCCCCAATCTGTCGACCGCTTGGCACAAGTGGCGCGTGATCATCCAGCGAGTACGGTGGCGATCAAGCAGCAGAGCTCCGCGGTCAAACATTACGACTTAGCGGATCAGGTCACAGCGATTCGCGTGCCCACCCTGATCCTTGCGGGCACCGACGACCAGATCATCAATCACGAGAACTCCGATATTCTCGCCAAGAAAATCCGCAGCTCGCACCTGATTAAATATCCCGGTGTCGGTCACCTCTTTCCGCTCGAGCGGCGTGAGGAGTCGACAACGGCGATCGTTAAATTCCTAACGCAGCCGGACTAGACTTTTTTTAAGCTGGAAATCGCATCACGCAGACCGTCTATGCTGAGTTGGAACATCGTCGGGAATATCTTCTGCACGATCTGCACCGATGTCGTCATGCGCCATGCCTGGGGCGGCTCTGGGTTGAGCCAAGCCGAGCGCGGCAGGCGTTCGCGCAGGCGTTGCAGCCAGACGATCCCCGCCTCGGCATTGTGCTGGTAGTAGTTGATGGCGCCGCCCGGAGCCGTCAGTTCATAGGGATTCATCATGGCGTCACCAACGATCAAGAGATGCCAAGATGAGTCGACCTCCTTTAACACGTCCAGTGTCGCGATGCTTTCACTCGGATGGTGGCTGTCGTAGAGGTCATCATAGGGGCAATTGTGAAAGGCGTAGCTGCGAAATTCCTTGAAGTGATTGAGCGAATGCGCCGCTGAAAAGAGCTGATCGCAAAGCCGTGAATGCACCGTCATCGAGCCGCCAACGTCCATCAGCAGCAGCAGCTTGACGGTATTCTTGCGGGTCGGCCGCCAGACCAGCTCGATATCGCCGGCATTTTTCGCCGTCGCGGCGATCGAATCCTCCAGCGATAGCTCTTGCGGCCCCTCGCCGCGGGTCAGCTGGCGCAGACTCTTCAGCGCGAGAGTCAGCTGCCTCGTGTCCAGGGTGACATCGCTGCGCAGGCCGCGAAAGCGTCGCTCCTCGGCCACCTGCATCGCCGACTTACTGCGGCTGTCGCCACCGACGCGGATGCCAGTGGGGTGGGTGCCGGAGTGGCCAAAGGGACTGCTGCCCCCAGTGCCGATCCATTTACTGCCACCATCGTGCCGCTCCTTTTGCTCCTCCATGCGCTCAAGAAACTTCTGCCGTAATTCATCAAGACTGAGGGCCTGCAGGGCCGCCCTTTCTTCGGCGCTCAGCTCGCGTGGCAGCTTGGCGTGTTTGAGCCATTCACTGAGTTCGTCTTTGAGTCGCGTCGGCGCCTCTGCACCGCGAAAATAGGCAGCAAAACACTGATCAAAGAGGTCGAACTGCGACTCCTTTTTGACCAGTAAGCAGCGACACAGCTCGTAGAACCCGGCCATCGATTCATGGGCAAGGCCAAGGTGCACGGCCTCAAGCAGCCCCATCCACTCCTGGGTGCTGGGCCTTAATCCGTGCCGGCGCAGGAAGTAATAGAACTCGGTAAACATCAGGCTACCACCGCTTCTGCGCGATAAAGTGCTTGGCCGTTTGCAGGTCGCCTTCTTTTTTCAGCAGCACGCCGAGAAAGGGCAGCTCCTTGTCGAGTTTGGCTGGGTCTAAGCCGGCATGAACCAGGGCGCTGATCCAATCGACCAGCTCCGAGGTGGACGGGCGCTTTCTGATCTCGGGCAACTCGCGCAGCCAATAAAACTTGACCAGGCACTGCGACAGAACCTTCGCTTCAAGCTTTGGATGGTGGACCCGGACGATCTCGGCCATCTGCCGCTCATCGGGAAAGGCGATATAGTGAAAGACACAGCGGCGCAAGAAAGCATCAGGCAATTCCTTGTCGGCATTGGAGCTGATGATCACGATCGGACGCTGCTTAGCCGCGATCTGCTCACCGGTCTCGATGACGTCAAAGGCCATAGCATCGAGCTCGTGCAGTAGATCATTAGGGAACTCCGGATCGGCCTTGTCGATCTCATCGATCAAAACCACCGAGCGGGTTGGCCTAGCGAAGGCCTGACCGAGCGGACCGTGTTTGATGTAGCGCTTGATATCGCGCACATCCCCTTCGCCAAAGCGGCTATCGTTGAGGCGTTGGACGGTGTCATAGACGTACAGCCCGTCTTGGGCTTTGGCCGTGCTTTTGACGTGCCAGGTCAAAAGATCGAGCTGCAGCGCTTCGGCGACCGCCTTGGCGAGCAGGGTCTTACCCGTCCCCGGCTCGCCGCGGATCAACAACGGGCGCCCGAGGGTGACGGCGACGTTGACTGCGCCTTGCAGTTCGGCGGACGCAATATAGCGGTCGGTGCCTTTAAAGGCGGGGAGGGAAGTCACAGGTGGCATGATGGTCCTCTAGTTTGGCCGCATTCGAGCTGTTATGGCCTATAGTGGTCGTTGCAAGCCCGATGGCGACACCGGACTCCGTTCTGCTGAACGTTCCGACAACATTTAGACAGAATCGATCTCTCTCGCCTATCATAGGTTCCATGCGTGATCATCTGCGGAGTTCATTGACGACGAATCGATGGTGGACCAGGCCACCTTGGCTGCTGGTCTTTGCCGTCTTTTTCCTGCTCGCACTGGCCGTATTTGCCCCTGCTTGGCGCGGCGAGTTCATCATGGATGACTGGGGTTATATAAGTGATAATAGGTGGTTAACGTCAGCCCCTAGCCCCCTGCGTTTTTGGACGAGTCTGCATCAGACCGACTACTGGCCGCTGTCTTACAGCATCTATTGGGCTCTGTGGCGTCTGTTCGGCACCGCGTCTTTCCCCTACCATTTATTGAATATCGGCCTTCATGCTTTGAATGCAGCCTTGCTGTGGCAGCTACTGCGCCGATGGGGCGCCGTGCTTAGCATGGGCGCGGCGTTGATCTTTTTGCTGCATCCGCAGCAGGTGCAGGCGGTGGCTTGGATCTTTCAGCTGAAGACGCTGCTGGCGACGGCTTTGGCTCTCGGGGCTTTACTATTGATGAGTCGCGGTCGCAACGGACTGGCCTTGGTGGTCTTTGTCGCGGCCTTACTGGCGAAGAGTTCAGTGGTGATGCTGCCGGTCTTTTTGTTGGCTTACTTGGTGAACGAGCCTGCAGAGGCACGTTCAAAGCAGGTGTGGGTGTGGCTTGGACTGTACTTCCTCGCCTCTTTGGTGGCGGGATTGGTTACGATCTATGTCGACACGCAGCACGTCGGTGACGTCGGGGCTCAGCTAGAGTCGTGGCAAGGTGCTGCGACTCTGGTCTTTATGTTGAGCAATCTTGGCTTTTACGTGCAGCATTTTTTCTTGCCGATTGGCTTTGCCTTTTTGCAGCCTAGTTCACTGGTTGCGCAGGTGTGGCCAAAGCTGATCGGGGTCGGTGTGGTCGCCTTGCTCGTCGGTTTTGGCTTCGCACTGAAGTGGCGCCATAGGTTTTCAACGCAATGGATCTTGGGGTGGCTCTGCCTCGTCTTTTATCTGGTCAATCTGCTCCCGGCTTTGGGTTTAGTGCAGGTGCCGGCGATGAAGTTAGCACCCGTGGCGAATCACTGGGCCTACTTCGCCAATCTCGGCTTGGCGGCAATGCTCGGACTGATGCTGGCCACATGGTTTGAATCTGCGTCGTCCTCATGGCGTTTGGTGCAGCTTGGTGGCATGGTGGCTTGCGGCCTGTTTCTCGCCTCCGCCTCCTACACTCAAGCTGCGACCTACGGCAGTGAAGTGGCTATTTGGCGGGACGTCGTCAGCAAATATCCGAACTCCGCGGTAGGCTATTTCAACTTAGGCGCTGCATTAAACAAGCGCGAACAGAGGCAGGATGCCGCGACGGCTTTTGCGACGGCGATTCAGCTTGATCCTAGTCACCGCGGCGCACATTTCAATTTGGCAGTTTACCATATCGGGCTTTCCCAGTGGAGCGAAGCAGAGTCGCTTCTACGTCGCACGGTCGTCATCGATCGGACCTTTGCACCGGCCTACGTCAACCTCGGCTATGTGTTGTGGCAGCAAGGGCGCAGGGAGGATGCGCTGGGCGCGCTGAAGGTGGGATTGCAGGCGGCGCCGCCGCATCTAGAGCTGTACAAGAATCTGTGTATGTATTTGCAGCAGTCGCAGCTGCCGGATGAGGCTGCGGTGATTTGCCCCGTGGCGCAGGCGATGGAGGCGGATGCCCAACGGGCGGCTGGGCCATAGAGGAGCAGAGAGGGGATTGGAAATTTCGTGGATGGCAAATAATCCAGCGATATCAGTGGTTCATTGACCTGGGGTAGGCAAATGACGGTTGACAAAGCCGTGCTGAACCACTAACACAAGAGGCTCCTCGGATTCTGGTGGGGTAGCTCAGCTGGTTAGAGCGGTGGATTCATAACCCACAGGCCGCGAGTTCAAGTCTCGCCCTCACCACCATTTTTTCGCCCCCGGCGAAAAATACCTCGCCCGTGCTCTTGATCTCGCTCTTCGGCCGGCCGACATCAATAAGCATAGGGTCGGCGGCCAAAAGTAGCTCGATGGACTCCAAGCTGTCAGCGACGTGCACACGTGCATCCGGCTTAAGCGTCCCCTCCCAGGCCTCCAGTATGAAAGCGTTATCATCGACCACGAGGATTTCGGGCTGGTCATTGCTGGGCAGCCAAGGCGTGGTTAGGCCTGGCTTATCCCCCTCAGCCTTTTGCGCGGATTGAAGCACAAGTCGCAAGAGCTGCGCCCTGGCCATGGGCTTGGGTAAAAATGCGTCGGCGCCAGAGGCTATGGCAGTTCGCCCTAATCAATTCTTCCTCACACGGCGTGGGATCAGCCCCTGCGTCAAATCTCGCATATGGACTCTCTCCGATCAGAATTCTCTGCCGCCGATCGGAGGCGGCGACATCGAGTTCGTTCCGAAGCGCATTAATTGACCATTGCATAGCTCTGCATCTCTCTTTAGATAAATCTTTAGTTGGAGAAAAAAACGTCGTAGACCCAAGCAGGCATTGGCTGGGGCTTCATCGTAGAGAGATCCATGATCGCAAATTTAAGTTCGCCGGTACAAAACGTTTTAAGCCGGTCTTGGCTCTGGATCTTGAAGGAGACGAATTTGAAGTTTCCTTCGACTTTGGAGACATGTGAAGTAACGAAAATGCGCTGAACGCCGTTGATACCCCTTTTGTACTCAACACTCGATTCAGTCATAAAGAATCCGACACCCTTTTTTATGAAGTCATCGGCAATGATTGACAATTCTTCCTTTGCGAAAAGCCACCTGCTCGACACCACATAGTCTAAGTAGTGTGTCGCATTGACATGACCGTAGGGGTCGAGGTCGGCAAAGCGAACTGGGATTTCTCCAATGTACTCGATGGGCTGCATGTTTATC
>CAIYRB010000201.1 GCA_903928445.1 uncultured Pseudomonadota bacterium
ATGATCCAGGCGCTTGAAGGGGTGTTTCAGCGTCTGGCGAAAAAATGAGTTGGGGGTCAGTCACTTCCGGTAAGGCCGTGGGGGGTCAGTCACTTCCGGTAAGTCCCAGTAATAATTAGACCCTGCCGCAGGGTCTAATTATTACAGGGACTTACCGGAAGTGACTGACCCCCAACGGCCTTACCGGAAGTGACTGACCCCCAACTCATTTTTTCGCCAGACGCTGAAACACCCCTTCAAGCGCCTGGATCATCCCAGGTGAGCTAAGCATCTTCCAGCCGCCGACGTATTCTTCGGTGCAGTAGGCCTCCCACTGCTTGGAGAATTCAGCGCGCAGGAACTGCTTGGTCGCGTGGCGACCCGAGTCAGGAGATTTAAGTCGCTGCACCATCGCCGCCTCGGCGGTGGTGAGAAGGTCGCCGTTGCTGGCGACTGTATCAACAAGGCCTAGGGCCTTAGCGGACTCGGCGTCGACCATGGTGCCGAACTCGAGGATTTGCTCGGCTTGGCGCTGGCCGATGGTTCGTGCCATCAGTTTGGCCCAGTATTCGGGGACGGGAATGCCTAAGGCAACTTCGTTTAGGCCGATTTGCGTTTGCTCGGTGACGATGCGGTGGTCGCAGCTCAAAGCCATGACGCAGCCCCCGGCGGGGCAGGCGCCGCGGATGGCGGCAATAGTCACTAGAGGTGAACGGTATAGGCGCGCCAGGAAGGAATTGTGCGTGATCCAAAAATCTTTGTAGCGCTCCGGTGAGGTCTTCGGGGCATAGAGTTCGTTCAGGTCATTGCCGGCCGTAAACACATCTTTTTTAAGTCCGGATTGGTAGATGACGCCGCGCACCTTCGGGTTTTTCTCAAGATCTGTGAGCGTCTGGGCGAGTTGCTGCCATAGCTCGAGATTCATCGAATTGACCGGCTCGCGGCCGATGGTGATGACGGCGTAGCCAGTGTCTTTGATGGCAACTTGGACATAGGACTCAGTCATGGTGGTCTCCTAGTGGCAACAGGTGGCTTAGGTCCTTGGGCGTCGTCTGGGCGAGCGATGCGGGCAAGGCGCGGTTAAAGGCGTAGTTCGCTGGCAACGCGTAGGCTATCCCACGAGCTTCGATGATGTCCATAAGCGCGAGATAAATCTCCTCGCGGATTGCTTTAAACGTGCGCAAATCCGTGGTGAGGATAAAGCCAAAGATCTCGATGTCGATCGATTGGCCACCTAGGGTTAGCATGCGGACGTCGAGGGTGGTTTGGTCGATCCGGGCATCGGCGCGCAGAAAGGCGCGCAGCGCTTCGAGCAGCTCACGGACCCGCCTTGCCGGGGTGAGGCAGTCGATGCCGAGGATGCCGGTAAAGGTGATCTTGTCGCGCTTGGAGATGTTCTCGATCTGTAGCTGCGAAAATTCGCCGTTCGGGATGGTCACCAGCGTTCGGCTCAAGGTCCGCAGCCTGGTGGAGCGTAGGCCGATATCCTCAACCGTTCCGGTTTGGGTGCCAAAGCGACAATAGTCGCCGACGCGTACGGGTTGGTCGACGGCGATCATCATGCCGCCGAAGAAGTTTTCTACCGTCTTTTGTGCCGCTAGAGCCACTGCCAAGCCACCGACGCCGAGACCGGCGAGCACTGCGGTGACGTTGACGCCAAAGATCTGCAGCATGATCAGCGCGGCCACGATGATGAGGAAGGCGTTGCCAATCCGCTGCGCTAGCGGCAAAAGCGCCACGGCGCCGATCTTGTCGCGCGAGGTCCAGCGCAAGCGGGCCAGCTCAGTTGCTGCGTCGCCAAGGTTGACCAGGAACCAAGTGAGGCCGATGACTAGGGTCGCGTACTCGATCACCAGCAAGCGCTGCCTTGCACCCAAGGAAAAATCCATGGGGATGGTGCCAAGGGTAAAGACAGCGAGGCCAAGTAGTGTGCGCATCGGCACTGCTGCCCGACGCACGGCGGCGCCGAGTAGCTGCATGTGCTCCCAGTGCCCCATGATTCTGGCGAGCAGCGATTGCAACAGACGTCCGGCAAAGAGCGACATGATGTAGGCCAGCAGGGATAGGGCCAATAGCGCCCCCCACTGCCACAGCTTGATATCTAAGACACTATTTCTAACGACCATGGCCGGAATCCGTCGCTCCCAGTTTTCCATGCCAAATTGTTCGTAGAGTTGCGGGAGTTTTTCGACTGAACTGGAGTTGAGGCGCCAACGGGACTGACCGGCTTTGTCCTCGTAGCGTTCAAGGTAGAGCCCGACTGGGCCATCGCTGGCCGTCGCGGTGACGAGGTGATCGGTGTTGCGAGGCAGGCTGTCGTTGAGGTCACCGGTCGGCAGGTTGGAGAGGCCGGCCAGGTTTGTCGGCAGCAGGCGATCGAGTACGGCCTTTGCCTCACAGGCTAGGCGCAGCGATTCGTCCTGGCGCGCCTCAGCGGGGATGCCGCGAAGGTCCAGGTATAAAGCCGCCTGTTTAGCATCTTGGGTGCGGCAAGCGGCCATCAGTGCGAGCACACTGTCGCGCGGTGACTCTGCGCTTGGCGTAGGGGGTGTTGCTACAGCGGTTGGGCCAACCAGGGCTGCCGTGGGCAGCAGCGACTTTGTCCTCCCAGGGGCGGACTGTGCGTGCGCTAGGCCCGCAGACATCGTCCAGCCTGCTATCAGGTACCACAACTTTACCATCTGCCTCGTGCTCAAGTTGCTTTCCACCGGTCACCTGACTGCTTTTGTCTGCTACCTATCCGCCCATGATCCAAGACCTAACCGACGTCACGCAGGATCAAAACCTCGCCCTTTTTTAAGGTGACCTTCTCAATCTTGCCGAGACGGCCGCTGGTTTGAATGCGCAGGGTGTGCGGGCCTGGTGCTAGGCGCAGGCGTGAGACATAAAAGCCTTGGGGCAGCAGCGTCCAGCTGCGTGTGTCCGCGGTCTCGGTGACGGCGGAAAAGACGTTGGCCGCGATCCCGCCAAGGAGACCGAAGTGTTTGTATGCTTGCTCGGTAAGTTGCCCTTTGGCGATGAGCCTAGCCGCACCCTTGGCGAGCAAACGCGCCTTGCGGTCTTCAAGCGAGAAGCGGGCGATGGCGTCGAGATCCTCGACGTTTTCGGCAGCCGCGGTCTTGTGGCTTTGTTCGTCGGTGATGCCGGTGGCGCCGACATACTCGTGATGGGTCTTGTTGATGACGGGGAAAGAAAAACGGATCAGCTGTTTACCGAAGGGAAAAAAGAACTCCGCCGTACTCTTGGTGGCGATATGGCCGATCTCGTGGATGACCACCACTTCGCCCGTGTCGGGCGTCGCAAGGTCCTGTTTAGCCAGCTGAGTTTCCTTTGGGAAATCGTGCTCTAACTGGCCCAGCCGGTCGCTGCGGTTGCGCCGGACCAAGAGGCGGTAATAGGCGCGTACCAGTCCATCTGGGACGCCGCCTAGAACAAAGGCGCTAAAGTCGGTGCGGTAGTTGTCGAGCGCCTTTTTATAGTCGATGATGGCGCTGTCCGGTTCGCTTAGCGCCTCATAGATGATCCCCGACAGGTAGCGCGCGAAGGCATCGTCGGCATAGCGGTTCTTGTGGTCGTCGTAGGCTTGATTCAGTTCGGCCAGCTTATTGTTGATCTTGCGCGCCTCGACGCCGGCGGAGTTGATGTCGTGTGAGGCGATAAAGGACAGTGCTAGCTCGGTATGGATGGCGACTTTTTCGTAGTCCTCGCCGCTGTAGTCCGCCACTGACTCGCTGACGGCAAGGGTGGCCGCCGTGCGGGTAATACTGGTCGTATACAGCTCGTCGGCGATCTTGTCGGCCTCCATGAGGAGGGCTCTGGATTTCTGCTGCTCGCCCATGCGGTCGAGGATCATCGACCGCTCGAGGCGATAGAGCAGGCGGTTCTTTGACTCATCCTTGATCGACGAGTCGTCGAGTTTTTTCAGGGCCGTGTCATAATTGTCGGCGCGGTAAGCCGTGCGGATCTCCTTGGTCTCCTCGGTGTAGGAGGCACAGCCAGAGAGCAGCAGCCAAAGGAAGCCCAGGTACCGAAGGTACCTGGGTGTGAACATCGCGGTGGTGGTCACGCAGACCCTCGCTGGCTAGAGGTCAAAACCCAGCGCCTGAACGCTTGAAGCGCTTCTTGATCTCGTACTTCGTCGACCACTCGAATTCCTGCGTTTCGATGTTGGTGAGGGTCAAGTTGGTCTGGTAGTCAACGGTTTTGAGGCCGTCCATTTGATGGACGCTGCTCGACACCGAACCGGTCAGAATGTAGTCAGCACCGATAGCGCGACCGGTCTTCTTAGCGGTGCTCTTGTTGACAGCACCGCTCTGTTGGTAGCCGATCTCCTCAAGGATTTTTTGCCGCTGCTCTTTATTGACGAAGCGCACTTTGCCGGAGTTGATGAGTTCGTCTTGGATATAGTCAGTTAGCTGTTTGACGTCGATATGCTCGTCGGTCCGGTTGGCTACGTCGGACACGATGACCACCGGCTTTTGGCCGTTGTGTGAGCCTTTGAAGGCATTCAGCCAAGGCTTCTCCAGCATGCCTTGAATCATGTGCTCGGCGGTCTTGCGGGCGTCGGTCTCGTTCCAGCGATCATCGACGATCTCAGCAGCCTTTGGATCTGAGTACTCGCCTTCAAACGATTTGGTGCAAGCTCCTGTCCCAGCCAGAAGTACGGCCACACCGGCAAGGCGTAGGCTGATTCGGGCGATGCCGTCGATTTTTGTCCCCATAAACATAGCTCCGTCATTCCCAAGGTTTCGGGTAGTTAGTGCGATCCTCGTCATGAACGCGATGGTAGCACAATCGTCTCTAGTTGCCAGCCTGTGCTATCATGGACACACCCCACCCAGGCGGAGGACGTCCACTGTGTTTGCCTTTGCTTTTGCCTTGTTGCCAACGGCAGTGTTGGCCATCGGCTTGTCCCTAAGCACGAATGAGGCCGTCGCAGCTGTCGCGGCGACCGCGGGCAGCCGTAGTATCTTCCTCAACGGCGTCGATATCTCCAGTGCGAAAAGCCAGGACCTTAAGCACGTCGACATCCATATCAGCGAAAATGGTGATTTGTTCATCATTGCGCCGCACTACCAAGTCAATGAAGAAGACACTTATGTGCCTCTCAGTAAGTACGTACAGGGACTGAATCAGCCCGCTCATAAAGCGCCACAGGCGATTGAGGCCGGTCGGACGCGCGAGTTGCCAAGCGACGCGCCGGGCGGTGGTCAGCTGCAGCCAAAAGCTGGCGAGGTGCCACCGCCTTTGGCTGCTTCGGCAGGGCTGCAGGCCAAAGCGGGTAGCACGCCGCCGCCGCCACCTGCGACACCACCGGTGGCTGCGAACAAGGGGATGAGCAGGGATGATGACAGGGCTAAAGCGGCGGCGACGCCGGTCAGCTCAGGCGTGGATCAGGCAGTGCCCATAGATCCAGCGGTACCGCCGGCTGCCGCAGTCACCGCGGAGCCTGGCGCCGCGGCGAAAGACGACAGCGTCGCACCGCGATGATCGGGCTTTGCCAAGCGGCGAATCGGTTGTAAGACATGGTCCCATGAGTGATCTTGCAACACGCTACCGTGATCTACTTGCAGCTATCGCCGCCGCCGCGCAAGCGGCCAAGCCGCCGCGTACCGTGCGTCTGCTCGCCGTCAGCAAGAGTCAGCCGGCAGCGGCGCTGCGCGGTCTTTACGCCTTGGGTCAGCGGCAGTTTGGCGAGAACTATGCGCAAGAGATGCTGCTTAAAGCCGCCGAGCTAAGCGATTTGACCGATTTGGAACTGGTCTTTATCGGTCGGATCCAATCGAACAAGATCGCTGCGATCGTGCGGGTCGCCGCCGCCGTCCAGTCCTTGGCCAGCGAGCGGCACGCGCGCTTGCTCGCCGCCGCAGTGGCGTCGGTAGGGAAGACCCCCTATCCGGTGCACCTGCTGATCAACGCTGCAGGTGAGGCAAGCAAGGATGGCCTGAGCGGCGAAGCGGCACAAGGTCTCGCTCGCACCATCGCGGCGGAGCTGCCTGAGTTGCGGCTGCGTGGTGTGATGGCGATTCCGCCGCCGCTGAGTCAGTTACAGCTCGGAGACGACGGCCGTGGAGTGCCGCGACTCTTTCGTCAGTTGCGCCTTCTGGCCGACAGCATCGGTGAGGGTGATTTGTCGCTTGGCATGTCGGCAGATTTGCAGCCAGCGATATTAGCCGGCAGCAACTGCGTGCGAGTCGGTACGGCATTGTTCGGTGAACGCCGCTAAGTTACTATGCAATTGCCCTTGCTCGGTCCTAGGATCGGCATTACCATAAACAATTGATTGACCATTCTAGCGAAGGATACCGCATGTTCGCGCCGCTGGCTGAAGGCATCGCCCGAGTCCTCGAGATCATTTTAAACATGGTCCAGTTATTGGTGATCGCCTCGGTGCTGGTCAGTTGGGTCGGGGCTGATCCCAACAATCAGATCGTCTCGGTCGTGCGCAATATCACTGAGCCAATGTATGCTCCCTTCCGCCGTTTGACACGTAATTTGCCGGGGCCGATCGATTGGGCACCGATGATCGTGTTGCTACTCGTAGTCTTTTGTCAGTATGGGGTGATTCCCTACATTCATATGCTCGGCAGCGGCACAGGCCGCCCCGACGGCGGGTGATTCTTTGGTGCGACGGCTGTTGATAGGACTGTGGCTGATACTGCTCGTGGTCTCCTTACACGACGTGTCACGACGCACCCAGGCGGCATCGAGAAGGTCGCACCCACTCCTCGAAGCGGTGCCTTTAAGCCAGCTGGATCCACGCATCATCGATGTGCTGACCTTGGGACATCGCGGGGTCTACGACGATTTTCTGGCGGTTTGGCTGGTGCAGATGGTTACCGATCCGCAGCTGCTGCAGGCTGATCCAAACCAGCTACACGGGATTTTGCAGACGGCCTTGCGGCAGCAGCCCAAACTTGAGTCGGTCTATATGTTGGCTTGCTTCGTGATGACCTTTGATTTGCGACACCCGGAATTCTGCGAGTCATATGCCACCGAGGGCATGAAGGCTTTGCCGCAAAGTTGGCGCCTGCCAGCGACGGCCGGCTATGTCGCGGCGTTTAGAATCCGCGACCCGGACAAAGCCTCACTCTACTATACGCTCGCCGCTGGGCAGCCTGGCGCACCAGATTATTTTAAATCGTTTGGCGCCAAGTTGGCGACGAGAGCTGAGCTGACCGGAGCGGAACGCGAGCAGGCGATGAAGGAGCTGATCATTCGGGTGCCTGGATCTGTGGATGGTCCGGGACTTGGCGGATGGCGCATGAAGCAGCAGGAGGGACCGTGACCGAGACGCCAGCAACCTTGCCAGAAGGTCCGCTACTGCAGATCGAACAGGTGCGAAAGGTGTTTCGCACCGACGTCTTCAAGCCGGCGCAAGTGGCGCTGGCGGGACTTAGCCTGACGTTGCGGCGTGGCCAATGCACCGCCCTGCTCGGACCCAACGGCGCCGGCAAGACGACGACGATTCGCCTCATCTTGGGACTGATCGCTCCAGATAGCGGTCGCGTGTTGTTTACTGGACGGCCGATGAGCACTGCGAGCAAACAATATATTGGTTATATGCCGGAGACAGCTAAGTTGCCGGCCTCGCTGCAGGTCGCGGAGGTGTTGCGGCAGCAACTGCTGCTGTTTGCGCCGCCCCACGCGACCACCGCAAAGCAGCGGCGGCAATGCGTCGAGGCCACCTTGGCCGAAGTTGGACTTAGCCAACACGCCCATAAGCGCATCGGCCGCTTGTCCAAAGGCATGGCACGCCGCTTGGCGTGGGCGCAGGCGACGATTCACCGGCCCCAGCTGCTGATCCTCGATGAGCCGGCGTCGGGGCTCGATCCCTTGGCTCGTCGCTCGATGCTGGGATGGATCCAGGCCGAGAAGTCGCGCGGCACGACGATCCTGCTTTGCACCCATGAGATGTTGCAAGTCTCAACCCTATGTGACGACTATGTGGTCCTGCGGCGCGGTCATTTAGTCGCCAGCGGCCTGGTGGCTGCGAGTACGGGCGTCTGCCTAAGTGTTTCCGGTTTAGGTGAAACCGGGCTAAGTCGCTTTGCCCTGACCGAGGAGTTGCCGCCGTGGCGGGCGCTGCGCCAGGATGGGTTTCTCGCCGAGCTAAGCTTTGTCGACTATGACGGCGCGGCCATGTGGGCAGCGGCCTTGCTGCGCAAAGGTTATGTGGTCACCCGCTTTGGCGACGACTACCGGGCCATCGAGGAGCAGCTGCTCAGTTATTACTTAGAGGAGGCGTGAACATGTTGCGTGCACTCGGCGTTGTCACGCTGCAAACCTTCACCTTGCTGCGCCGCGACCGGATCTTCTGGCCGGCCTTGGCGGCCGCATCGTTTATCGCCGCCGCTGCCGGAGTCGCCAGCTCCTGGGGAACCGAGGAGCTGATGAAAATGCTCTATGACTACGGTCTACTTGGCTTTCAGTTGACCGGTAGCACCGTGGCGATTTTCTGGGGTGTTAAGATGATTGGCGATGCGCGCCAGGATGGTTCAATGGAGGTGCAACTTGCGGCGCCGGTCAGTCGAGGGCTGTGGTTGGTGGGCAAATACTGTGGACTGAGTGCCTGCCTAGTGATGGTGTCTGCGGTGTTTATCGTGCTGTGGGAGGCGACGTTATTTGTCTTGCACTATCGCCTCATGGGCGCACCGCAGCTGCTGGTGTTTGCTTTGATGGGTCTAGGCTGGTTGGTGGATGCGGCCTTGGCGGTATTTTTTGCCACCTTGACAAGGCCCTCGTTGGCGATCTTCGCCACCTTCGCCGCCTGGATCGCTGGTTTGACGAGTGCTTTGATCGATCAAGCGATGACGCCGGAGACGCCCCCACAGCTGCGGGCCACCGTCTCGACGATCGCCCGTTACTGGGACTTGCAGCAGTTCAATCTGGCGGACAAGGCCCTGGAAGCGCACCTGCCAGCCTTTGCCCCGACCCTTGACCGTGGGCTATATGGTCTTGTATTAATTGCTATATTGGTCTCAGTGTCGAGTGTCATCAGCAGTCGGAGAGACGTCCTCCCTGCTTAAAATAGCGGCAGCGCCCCAGCTGTGCTATGCTGCGCCCTCGAACCAGGCCAAACAGGAGGTCCTGTGGACTGCAGCGGCTCCGAGGAACACGTCAAGCGTGAGCGCGCCAAGGCTCGCGAGCTACGCAAATCGCGCTGGTGGCAAAACCTGAGCGACCGCGCCAGCTGTTATTACTGCCAACAGCCATTGACCAAAGCCACGATGACCATGGACCACGTCGTACCGCTTAGCCAAGGCGGCTTCTCCAAACCAGGTAACATCGTTCCCGCCTGTAAACCCTGCAATACGCGCAAACGCGACGAGTCGGCCGTGGTGCTAGCGCTGGCCCTGGATCGACCCCGCTAATTTAGTGCCGGCACAGCGTCATCATGTAGGAAACAATTGCCAAAAAAACGATCAACTGCAGGTAGACCCAAAGGCGTGGCTGCTGCGCCTTACCGGCGCCTTGACCCGAGGCCCCTTGGCGACCTTGGCCCGGTTTGGGTTTTGGCCGCAGAGTTTGCTGGCGCTGCCGCGCCTGCGCCAGGTTCACGACTTTTTTTTGCTCTGAATCATCGCTCATGCTGGTCCCTGCTCTTTAAGCAACGTGCATGCCATGGTACAACACTTAACTTTACCGGCACAACCGCAGCGCCACCTCCACCCGCGGCCGCCGCAGCGTTTTTTGGGAGAGCCGCCTTTGACTCATTCGACATCGCTTAGGACGTTGGTGATCGTACCGACCTATAATGAGGTCGATAACGTGCGGCCGTTGATCGCTGGGATCATCGCCCATGCACCTGAGGTCGATGTGCTGTTTGTCGACGACAACAGCCAAGACGGGACGCGCCAGGAGATCGCGGCGCTGATCCAAGAACGGCCGGGTCGCGTCTCAATGCTCTCTCGTGCCGGTAAGCTTGGCCTGGGTACTGCCTATGTCGCTGGTTTTCACTGGGGACTGGAGCGTGACTACCAGGCCTTAGTCGAGATGGATGCTGACTTGTCACACCGAGCGGAGGATCTGGCAAAAATCCTGGCTGCCTTGGAACACAGCCCAGTGGTCATCGGTAGCCGCTATATTGCTGGCGGTGGCACGCAGAACTGGTCGCTGCTGCGCCGCGTGATCAGTCAGGGTGGTAGCTTTTATGCCCGCTGTATCCTGGGCCTCAAGGCGCGTGACCTGACCGGTGGGTTCAACGCCTGGCGCAGCGAGGTGTTACGAGCCATTGACCCGCGTCAGGTGCGCAGCGAGGGCTACACCTTTCAAGTCGAGTTGAAGTTTCGCGCGCACCTCGCGGGCATTGCCCTGCGCGAATGGCCGATCTTGTTTGTCGAACGCCGTGCTGGCCAGTCGAAGATGTCAGGTGGCATCGTCTTCGAGGCGATCTATCGCATCTGGTTGTTGGCGCTGCAGCGGCCGCAGATCTTGCGCGATGCCGCTAAGAGGCGTCAGCTCAGCGGGCGCTCTTGACCAGAGTGCGGCCATTCAACGCCTGCACCGGGCGGGAGTTGAACGGGACCACTTGGGCAAATATTTCGCGCTGCTTGGACGAGATCGTGGTCGGCTGCGTCAACACGTACCAAGCGACTCCCTCCGAGCAGGGTGGTGTCGTCAGCGAGCCCGGGTAGTGGTAGTAGAGTTGGCGCGGTGGCAGCAGGTCCTTCGGATTCATCAGCAAGGGTTCTGGCAACTTCTCGCCGGAGCTAGGAAGCGCGCTCCACAGCTTGGCTAGAGCCTTATTGGGTGGACCTTCCTCGAATAAGACCCCGACGACGGCGAGATGACCCTGTGCGTCTTGATGCACTAAATGCATTTCGAGTTCGTAGGGGGCACCGCTAATCCTGTGTTCACTTGGGGTGTGAAAATGCAGCTGCTTCAGATCGAAGTGGTCGCCATCGATCTCGACAAAATTGCCGCGGGGAAAGTCCAGTTGGACGGTATGCCCATTGTTTACCACGACGGTGTCGGCTTCCTGGTAGTGAAATTTGATCGGCAGGAGTTTCGCATTGCCGCTCGGGGCTTCGATATCGATCGGTGACTGGTGTTTACCGGTAGCGCAGAGCTTGTACGTCTCGTCTAACTCGCCCCAGTGCCCAGGACCTTGACTGCCCTTATAGTCCCAGTGGGGCTTGGCATCGGCGTGCTCGTGGTCACCTTTGGGCGAATGCTCGCTGTCATGCTCCTCGGGCTTGGCCCCGTGACCCTCATGGTCTGGTTTAGCGCCGTGCTCCTCATGCTCGCCCTTAGCGCCGTGCTCTTCGTGCTCGCTCTTGGCACCGTGCTCCTCATGCTCGCCCTTAGCGCCGTGCTCCTCGTGCTCGCCCTTAGCGCCGTGCTCCTCATGCTCGGCCGTAGCACCATGTTCCCCGTGGCTAGCGTGGGCAGTAGATTCTTCGGCATCGCCCGTAGGTGCTGAATGACGCCCAATCCACTTGCTGACACCATAGCCAGCGCTGAACAGCACCCCAGTAGCCATCACCGCTATGAGCCATGCGGTGGTTTGATCCAGACCTCGCTTCATCACCATGCAAGCCTCACCGAATGACTGGGTAGAGGTCTATGGTATCATGTTTGGCCTTTTTACCGCGACAACCAGGGCTGGTTGTCATAGCTATGCCGCAAACTTGCGGCGGCCCGCAGGCTTTGGATGCGGCGCTCGGCAACCACGTCTGAGGCTTGGTGCGTCGGGATGCGGCGTCGTTCGGCTTCGGCGTAGACCTCAAGCAGGGTGTCGTAGATGGTCGCGGTCTGGCGCTTCGCTGCTTCGGCATTGTAGCCCTTCAGCTCGTGAAAGACGTTGATGACGCCGCCGGCATTGATGACATAGTCGGGGGCATAGAGGATGCCCCGGTCAAGGAGTTGCTGACCATTGCGCTGCTCCACGGCCAACTGATTGTTGGCGCCGCCCGCGACGATGGTGGCTTTGATCTCCGGGATCGAGCTGTCGTTGAGCGCGGCGCCAAGGGCGCATGGGGCAAAGACATCGACATCGGCCGCATGGATTTGCGTCACCGGTAGGACCTTCGCGCCGTAGAGTTCGACCATGGCCTGGGTTTTTGCGGGATCGATATCGGCCACGGTGAGCTGCACGCCGGCTTCGGCTAGATGACCGCAGAGGTAGCGCCCGACCGCGCCGACGCCTTGCACGGCGATGCGCAGACCGCTTAGATGATCGCGTTTCAGCTTGTGGGCGACGGTGGCACGGATGCCGTGGTAGACGCCGAGTGCTGTCACTGGGGATGGATCACCGGAGCCGCTCCGGTTGGACAGACCACTGACGTAGCGGGTTTCCATCGCCACGTAGTCCATGTCCTGCGTGTTGATATTGACGTCTTCAGCGGTGATGTAGCGGCCACCTAGCGAGTTGAGAAAGCGACCAAAGGTGCGAAATAAGGCCTCTGACTTCACCGTCTTGGGGTCGCCAATGATGACCGCCTTGCCGCCGCCTAGACTGAGGCCCGCCACGGCATTTTTATAGGTCATGCCCCGCGACAGGCGCAGCACATCGGTCAGTGCCTCTTCGTCTGAAGCGTAGTTCCACAGTCGGCAGCCCCCCAAGGCAGGCCCTAGGGTGGTGTCGTGGATGCCGATGATGGCTTTGAGTCCCGTCGCTTTGTCTTGGACAAAGACTACTTGTTCGTGACCCATGGTGTTTAATTGGTCGAACAGGCCCATGAACGGATCCTTCCTTTGTGAAGAATTGCTATACTACACTCTTGCGCAGCAACGGCCCCGACCGAGTAAGCGCGGCCACGAAGCCGCATCGACAAGATGAGGTGCATGGTGTTGGAACTAGCCGCGGCAGGGGAAGCCAGGATAACGAAATCCGCAGCCATTGACAAGGCGACCGCACCGGCAAAAAGCTGGCCAATTGGCCGGTTTTTCCTGATGTTGGCGGCGGTGCTTGGCAGCTATCTGAACGGCATTGATGCCTTAGCCTTGCCGGTGACCATCGCTTGGGATCTGCCGTTGATTCATGCCGAGACCTACTTGCTCGAGCTGTCGGGGTCGCCTGGATTTGGTGAAACGATCTTAAAGCTCGAGGTCAAAGGCACTGGCTACAGTGGCGAAGTTCCGGCCGAAGGTGTTTATCACTGGCGCTTATCGCGGCCTGGACTGACTTCGACTAATCAGCAGGGAATCGAAACCAGCATTTTTGCCTCGGGGTCCTTTGTCGCGCTCGATCCGGAGGTAAAGCGCCTGTCGCCACCGCGGGTGACATGGGACAAGGTAGACAAGGCTGAGCGCTATAAAGTCTATCTACTTGGTCCAAACGCCAATCAGAGTGTCGTGACGGTCACCACCAACAGCTTTCTCGTGCCAAAGGTCGACGAACCGACGATGCTCGAGGTGGTCCCCTTCACCGAAGGCCGTCGGACGACACGAGGTTATCGGATGGACCAATCGCTGACCCTGATCTCTGGGGCGATGGTTCAGGCTGCCGGGACGCCGCCGCTGGTACCTGTGGCGGCGCCGCTAGCGCCGGTCATCACGACTGAGACCAGGGAGGATCCGAGGCAGCGGCGCCACCTTGTTTATGTGTTTGGCGATGGCCTGAGCGAGACGATGGAGGTGCAAAAGCTTGAGCTGGACCTTAACTCGACCACCAGCCAAGCGGGTGGCGGCGCCGGCATTTGGTTGAATCCCGCTGCCGGTTTGATCCTCAGCGGCCAAGCTGATTACCACGAGCACCAAGATAAAAAGGTGACGCAGCCGTCGCTCTTTCCCGACACCCAGCTCACCATCAACCAGTCGCGCTACAATGCTGATTTTAGCGTCGGTTATAACCTCCTCGACTTATTCGGTGTGCGCCGCGTCGTCTTTGCCATTGCCGGCTCGGCGGCGATGACGCAGCTGCCGATGGTCCCAGCAGAAACCCTGGTCACCTTCGGCACGCCGCCGGCTTTAAATAAGACCAGACTCAGTCTGCTCGGAGCTCAGGTCGCGGTGGGGTACCTTGGTCAATATGCCAGCTTTATGCTCGAAGGCGGCGGCCTTACCGAGTCGACCAGCAAGGGGCGACTGATTTACGAGCGCCTGCTCATCGATATTTATTTGGGCTCCGTGGTCTCGCTGGAGTTTGGCGCCTTAAATCGCGACACCCAAGCTGGGCGCTGTGCCAAGGCCGCGGACGTCTGCTTGGCGACGGGAACGAGCACGATTCATACGCGCGAGACCGGTTTTTTGTTGGGACTTGGCGTTGTGATGTTTTAACCTGCGGTATATGTCCGTGTCGAGGATCTCTACGTTGGATAAACCATGAGGCAAAAGCCACCGCAGTACCCTAGTGATCAGATCTGGTTGAGCAGTACCTCCAGATATTCTGTTTACTACGAAGATACCGACTTCTCCGGCTATGTGTACCATGCCAATTACCTCAAGTACTTTGAACGTGGACGTGAGGAGCTGATTGGCCTGCGCTATCTGCAGGACCTCTATCAACGCGGACTGCACTTTGTCGTTGCTAGGGCTGAAGTGTCGTATCATAAGCCCGCGCAGCATGGGGACACGTTGGAGGTTTCAACAAGGATGCCCCTGGTCTCTAGGCCTGTCGTGCAGGTGGAGCACGTCATCAGTAGAGTTGCAGAGGACGACAGTGCTCCGGTGGTTTTGGTGACGGGCAGCGTCAAGCTGGCGTTTGTCGACGCTGCCGGCGAGCTTACAGCGGTGCCGCCTGATGTGATGACGTTCTTTGCCGGTCTGCCTAAGGGCTAAGGGCTCTAAGGGCCCGGCAAAAAGCAATGTGTCTTTCTGGGCGCAGCTACGAGGTGATATAGTCTCCGCGCTTTGGCAGTCCTTTCTGGTCAACCGGATCAGCGGAAATTTTACCGAGGAATTCTGCCTCAAAGGTCAGCATACAGGTGATGACAGAATCACCATCAACCGCGAAATGGAGCATCGTATACGGGCCTCGATCTTGGTACCGTTCGAAGATCGTTGGTGATGCCACCGTTGTTGACGGTGGGGTGATACGTAGGCCAACCTTGTGGTGCAGGATTGACTGTTTGAAGTCGGCAATCACCAAATTGCTGAGCTCACCGATCCAGTCGGCTAGGTCACTAGGATCAGTTGTCTTAGCCGGATTAGTTGCTGCCAGAAGCTCGCTCCTCACAATTAAAATCAAGGTTCCGTTATGGTCACCGGAGTGCATACCGATGATGCTAGCCAGGTTTTCGTCAGCGAGGCCATCACCGACTGTGTCCGTATCGACCGCCGTCAAAGTCACACCGAGGTTCTTGAGCACGTCGCAGACTGCCGACCGAGCATAAGCTACGACATGAGCTGGTAGATCCTGGTTAGCTGTCGCCATTTTAAGCCTCTGTATGCGAGCGCATCGATTGGTGCGGGTCCTTTGGGGCCGTGTTGTTACGGCCACCACTAGGGCATCGGTGTGACCGCGGGCAAACCTTAACATTTTGCCAATGGGCATGTTAACCTACTAATATTAAACAATTTTTAATTTTATATCGGGTCTAGATGGGGACGACGTGAAGGTTCAGCTAAAGTTTATGCGTCGCCAGTACGAAAACAATGGGAGAGCTAGAAGATGACTCGGCGGAGATTAGCGACATGGCGGGCAAAATATTAATCGTTGATGACTCAAGAATGTTACGCCTGTCTCTTGGCACAGCACTGCGCACTCTCGGCCACGAGGTGGTCGAAGCAGAGCATGGTGACGAAGCCCTGAAGCGGCTCGGCGAACACAAAGATATTTGCCTCGTGATCTCCGATATCACCATGCCCTGGAAAGATGGTCTCGAACTGCTCCAGGAGATTAAGGCCTCGGCAGAATATAACAAAATACCGGTCCTGATGTTGACTGCCGAGGGCAATCCCGAGGAAATCAAAAAGGCGATCCAGCTCGGCTGTCGGGGCTGGATGATTAAGCCATTCAAAGAAGAAACTTTGAAAAATACTCTGAAATCACTCCTGGCCTGAGAGGCTTAACGGGGATGTTAGGCAAAGTATGAGCCTATGGGCTCAAATGGTCTGACAGCCTAAAGCTTTCCCGTCCCGCTCCGATAGCAAAGCATGCGCTATTGGATACACAAGGTCAGTTGGATCATCCTGCTCGCATGCGGCGGAGCTAGCCGAGCATTGGCGCTGGACCTCAGTCTAGGCTTGGCCGCCGTCGACAATATGAGCGACCAAGCAGAGCCCGCGGCGACGGCACGCCTTGGTTGGGATGGTTTTTACGCGCAGTTCTACTACTGGGGGCGTGATTATGGACCCGTTTCCGAGCGAAATGGCCTTCTGTCCCTTGCTGGAGAGACTTCAGTCGGTGGCTTCAAGCTTCTCGTTGCCCACTACGGTCTTGATCTCCTCGACCATCAAGTCAACCTCTACGGCAATCATCCCTCGCGGAGTGGAACCAACCCGCCCACCGCTGTTCATGAAAACGATCCGAACATCGGCGGGATCCTCGGCGTGGCGCTGCATCTAAATGCTGGCCCGCTCCTCTGCACACTCAGTTGGGACTCACACATCTTCTTCACCGGCAGTGGCTTCATCGTGTTCCTTGCCAGTGCACGCAAGCAAAGCGTCTCATTGCTGCTGGGGGTTGACCTATGAGGTATCGTCGCCTCGCCGCCCTCTGTCTTGGTGCATGGTTGTGGACCCAGCCGGCTGCAGCCGGCTCGTTCGAGCTAGTGCTTGGACCCGAGCAGATTGGCAGCGGCGGCTCAGCCCCGATATTTATTCCGCCGGTTGATCCTTTCCAATGGGCCGCGACTTGGGTAACAGATGGCGGCTTCGAGACCATGTTGAGTCTGTGCCCAGGATTGGTCGTAGGACAACGGTTCAAGTCGGGAGGACTATTCGTAAGCCTCGGAGGTGGCCTCATCATCGATGCTAATGGCAGCGGTGGCGGCGTTTACTCCACGTTGGGATACGAGTCGGGCGGTGGAAGTAAAGGATGGCACTTCATCGCCGAATATACCCAGGGCCTCGGCTACAAGCATGGAGGCTATCTGGCCCCCTCCGCCACCCGCTTTGGCGTAATTTGGGAGTATTGAATGATGACGACCAATAGCAGCATGCGATTTTATACCACGCTGGCCGTGCTGGCCTTCGTCGAATTCTTTACCTCAGGCTTTGTTTTGATATTTCAACCGGAAGCTGGTTTGCCGGCCACATTGGTTGCGCCAAACGTCAACTTCGTCTGGGATGGCAAGGCGCCGCCGTTTTCGGACAAGGAGACCTTTCGCGGCGGCACCTTTGCGGATCAATCGGATCACGATGCCATGCTTAAGCTGCTGAATGAGGCCATGGCGACCTGGAGCAATGTCCCAGGTTCTTTCATTAAGCTTAGTGTCACCGAAGACGCAGGAGTAGCCTCGGCCAATCGCACAGACCGCATCTACTCGATCGTCCTGGCACCGACCCATAGCGCCTCATCCGCGGCCTATGCAAGTCCAGTGGCCGAAACGCTGACGCCCGGTCACCGGGTGATTAGCGATTGTGATATCACCGTCAACACAGCCAAGGTCACCTTGGCGTTCATGGTTTATGCGCTCACCCATGAGACGGGACATTGCCTTGGCTTCGGTCACGCTCACGACAATTATCGATCGATCATGGGTTATTCTCGCACGCCTGGTGACGCGAAGTTGGGTGCGGATGACAAAGCCGGTTTAATTTATTTGTATGATGATCCGGCCTACGGCGATGGCAAAGTTCGCGAAGCTGTGGCCGCCAAGTGTGGGGTCCTGGGCGAGGGGGTCGTGGGCTCACATGTCTGGGTGCTAGTTGTGCTTGGTCTGCCGCTCTTGGCGACTCTTAGGAGGGGGCGGGCACAATGACTTATCTTGTATCCGATGCTCGGACCCGTGATGCCATTCTTGTGGATCCCGGTGAATTGGCGCATCAAAGGCACTTTTCCCTTTAGGTTCGACCAGGTATGGGCACGGATCTAGCCTCCAAAATACCAGTGTAGAACTAAACGCGCTTCGCGCATAGGCGCCGACTCGTTACCTTTTGGGTGGCGACGGGTTTCGGCTTCGCCTCTTCGTCCGCAGGTCACCGTTGATATCGCTGCCTTAGTGCCTCGGCAA
>CAIYRB010000202.1 GCA_903928445.1 uncultured Pseudomonadota bacterium
AGAGGACTAGGAGCGAAAAGTGGTAGTAGGGCCGACCTAGAGTCCGCGAAACCTCGCCAGCGAAAGCCAGCGAGACAGGTACGGAATGCGGTCACGTCCGATGCTTCAAGAATCCCCTTCCTTTAGGGAGGGGAGGTTCAACAGTAAACCACGGCCGCAGATCAGATCCATGGGCATGCCGTAAAGATCCTATAGGTTGTTAGAATATAGTCCGCAGCGCCTCCGACCAGTGCAAGCAACGAACACCATCGATGTCTTGAGCGTCTGGGTCTTGCGAGACCCAAAGCGGAACCACCTTGCGAACGGTGCTTAGATCTCTAACAATATGGGAAAATCGCTTGACTCTAACCGGATCAACGCGGGCTGCCGACTTTACCTCCAGGACATAATGGACGGTCGCACTAGACAGAATCAAGTCGATCTCGACGCCGCCTTTTGTAGCATAGTAGCTAAGTCTATAATCCTTATCGCCATACGAATTTAGGCGATGGCACTCCGTCACAAAAAACGCCTCAAAATCCACTCCATAGCTAGCAGTACGCGGATTGACACTCCGATCAAGGTTGCGCATGAGGGCGTAGGTCACGCCGAGATCAAATAAATAAAATTTAGGATGTGAAAGCTGACTTTTCCGCAATGACTCATGAAAAACAGGAAGATAAAATCCGAGATAGGTCTCTTCAAGGATGGAAAAATATGACTGTACAGTCTTGTAGTCTACGTTCGCCTCGCGAGCTATGGCTGAGTGATTGATGACTTTGGTGTTCATTTGGGCACAAATCTCTAAAAAAAGCCGAAAAGGCTCGAGATTTCTCACCAACTGCTCAACTAGTATCTCCTCTTTGAGGTAGACCTGGGTGTATGCCTTAAGTATTGCCGTGCGTTCCTTGTCGTCCTCGGCAAGATAGACCTCTGGCAGAGTCCCCCATTTAAGCGCCTTTTCGAGCAAAAATCGATCGCCCAGCTCCCTCTCGGCAAGTGGATGCATAGCGCAAATTTGCGCCCGCCCACCCAACAAGTTAGCCCCACCTCTTTTTAACTTACGTGCACTTGACCCAGATAATATGAATTTGGCCTTTTTTTTGACGATCATGCGGTGGCAAACGTCTAGTAGCTTGGGGATCTTCTGGACTTCGTCGATGAAGATCCATTCATGCGCTTCAGCGGCATCCAACACCAGGCGCTCGAGCAGCTTGGGGTCCCTCGCATATTTCTCCTCCTGATCTGGATCCAATAAATCGATGGTGTAGATACTGCTGTTTTGCCCAAACTGCTCGGTGACAAAGGTCGTCTTACCGGTGCTACGGGCTCCGAGAAGGAAAAAACTACGACTTAACAGTGGGTTACATAGGCGATGGATCAACATACTAAATAGTCCGACGATTTAGGAGTATGGTCTGGCCTTCGATTATAGGGTCAACAGGCCGCGGACATCAACATCCATGTCCTAAATAACATCGAGTCCGAAGGACCTGCTCAAGGAAGTGGATTGAGAGGATCTTGCATGATACTGTCACTATATGACAGTATCATGCAAGAAGATTGACAAATCCTGCACGATACTGTCATAATCTGACAGTATCGTGCAGGATTTATATGCCTTCAGCTATCAGCCTCTTGCGGACTCAAATCAGCTCGGATGTGTTTACCGACACCGAGGTGGCGATGATTTTATCCGGCACTCCGGCGCGACGCTACGCCCTGATCAAGCGCGCACTGGCTCGCGGTGACTTGCTGCAACTGCGCCGTGGCGTTTATTGCTTTGGATCTGAATACCAGCGTCAAGCGCCCAACCTCTTTGAGTTGGCGCAGAAGATCTACGGACCTTCTTACATCAGCTTAGAGTCGGCGCTCTCTTTCCATGGTTGGATTCCCGAAGCGGCCTATACGACCACTAGCGTTTGCAGCAAACGCTCCAAGGACTTCGACACTCCGTTGGGCTTGTTTTCCTTTACCCGCATTCCGGGCTGCAACATGCTAGGGGTGCAGCGCCTGACGGACGGACCTGCCGTGATGCTGATGGCAGATCCCAGCAAAGCGCTGATCGATTATATTTACGTGCACAAGTTAGGGGCTCAGTCCCTGCACGAGGTAGCCTCCAGCCTGCGGATTGAACCCACACTTTTAGCAACATTTTCCCGTGATTTACTCGCTGAGGTCGCTGACCACTATGGCCGCGGCAGACTCACGACCCTGCTGGCGACGGGACAGGGAGGTTTTTCATGAGCATTCGCATCATCCAAGAGCGTTTAGCTAGCTTTCAGGTGCAATCGCTTCAGGAAGAAGAATACGCCCTAAAGGAAATCACCCAGGAATTATGTCTTTATGCACTCTATCAGAGCGGATTCTTTAAGCGGGCGGCGTTCCAAGGTGGTACCTGTCTGCGCATCCTGCATGGACTGAACCGCTTTTCCGAGGACTTGGATTTTGCCTTGGTGCAACCAGATCCAGATTTTGTGCTCACGCCACATGTGCACGCCGTGCGTGATGCTCTTCGAGTCTACGGCTATGATATCGCCATAAGCGAGACGGCCGAGGCGGACAAGGCGATGAAGAGCGCCTTTCTTAAGGACGATTCACTGCACCGAGTCCTGAATCTCAACTTTCGCAAGTCCAGTGGACACACCCGTAGTCTAAAAATCAAATTGGAAGTGGATACGAGGCCACCGGTTGGCGCTCATTGTCAGATCAAGATGCATGATTTCCCGCTTCATTTCGCCGTCTCCGCCCACGATTTACCTAGCTTATTTGCGGGCAAAAGCCATGCACTGCTCTGTCGTGGCTTTGTCAAAGGACGGGACTGGTTCGACTTTCTCTGGTATGCCTCGCGCCGAGTGCCACTGAACTTCGACTTTCTTAGGGCTGCACTGCATCAAGTGGGGCCGTGGCAAGGTCAGAATCTGCGCATCGACCACGCGTGGTATCTAACTGCAATGGGTGAGCGCATTCAGAGTCTTGAATGGAAGAAGGCCGCTGCAGATGTGAGGCGCTTTCTGCGCCCCGCTGACGTCCAGAGCTTAGAGCATTGGGGCCCTGAGCTCTTTATCGGCAGCTTGCAGAAGCTTCCGTTGAGCTAAAGCAGGCTGCAATCAGTCGAAGCCGTCTTGGTCCTCGGGACCCTCGCGTCCCTCGCGCGTGTATCCGTCGATTTCAATCTTGTCCGAGTAGTACCATTCAAACATATCGCGGCGGAGCTTCGCCATCCATGACTGGCCTTGCGCGCGACGTTTTAGGTTGTAGAAAATCACGCCCTCGGCGAAGACCTTTTCGGTCGACCCAAATTTCGAGGCTCGCTTCGTGAAGAAGCGCGAGTGTAGGCCACTCTCAAACCAGGTGCTCCAGTTGTCGAAAGTCCGTGCGTGCTCGAGAAAAGATCGGTAGGCGAGATCGGTGATCGCCTTATCAAAGGGATACCACTCATGCTGGTCCAACTTGTACGGATTGCCCTGAAGCTTCGGGCCAAGCACTTCGCCCGCTTGCTCCCCGTCGATTTTGACGTAGCCTTTGCCAATCGCGTGAAAGATACCCTCGATAATAAAGGTATTGCCCTTAATGACCTGCAGGGGATCGATGACATTGAGCCGGTTTTGGACCGCGACCAGACGGCCGCCCTCGGTCTTAATCTTAACGTTGGTGCCGTCGAGCTTCTCAACCGCAATCGTCTCCGGGTCCTCGAAGACCCACTCGTATCCCGGGTTGACGCGGTTGACGGCCAGATAGACCTCAGGTGCGCGCAAGCAAAGGGCGGAACCGTGCTTACGCCAGCTGTCGCGGTCTACTTTAAAGGTTTGCCGAATAAAGGGGCAGCGGACCTTAGGAAAGTCGCTGAGTGTTGGCTGTGGGGTCACCTTAGTCTCCATCTTCTTCAAGTATCATAACGATGCGGTATTGGCAATTTACAGCATCCATGACAGGGATTCAGCGGTTAGCTGACCCGCGGCATGAGCTTTGCCTTTGGCCTTGGGGTGGCACCGTAGTCCTGCGGAGCCTCCGCAACTTCCACCGGTGGAAGTCAGACGCCAGGACCAAAAGCAAAGCTCATGTCGCGGACTCTCTGACCTCGCTTGACATCAGCGTGGCTACTCCACCAGATAGCGGCTGGGGTCTTGGGTCATTAAACACAACTTCGGGTGTCGATCCTTGCTGCAACCTATTCCCATCATGGTCTGTTGAGCGCCAATCTGCAGACAAAGTGCAGACCACGGCCGCAGATCAGATCCATGGGCATGCCGTAAAGATCGAGCTTTTCAAGCCACACCTCGACCCTCCAGCCTTCGCCGCGAAAGAACTCCAGCCACTGCTGGTGTCGCCAATAATCGCGCTTCATCGCGACGCCATGGCTGGGGTTGCCGACCAGATCCATCAGCGCCAGAGTTGCATAGGCCAACGGGCCCTCGCGGAGGTGGTCCTTGATGACTAAACTGCGGCTACACACTCGCCGCATCTCGCGCAGCAACGCCTTTGGATCGTCGGCATGGTGCAACACGTCGATGATGATCCCATCGGTGAATTCCCCATCTTTAAACGGCAGGCGCCGGCCATCAAAGGGCACCACCGGCGCGTACAGCTTTTCGCGCATAAACACCTCGACGCCGATGACCTCGAGATCCGCCCGCGCGTCGCTGATCAACTTAGTTAAATGGCCATCGCCACAGCCTACATCTAACACCCGAGCGCCTTGGGGCAGGAGCTTCTCGATATGCCCGCGAAGCTGTCGCAGCCGGCGTGGCGCCACCAGAGTCGCATGCGCCTTAGCGACCAGGCCGCCGCCGCTCATCGGTGACCACCCTTAGAGACGACAAACTCCGCCTCGATCTTGCCCCAGCCGAGGCGCATCTTGACGACCTTAAATCTGCTCGCAAAGAGTTCAAGGATCACACCCGGCTGATGCAGCCAGTTGAAATAAGCTGGCCTCTCCAGATCGATCATCGTCGCCAAAGCAGCCAAGGGCTGATAGATCGCCCGCAAGACCCGTACCCGAGTCGCCGCATGGACTAACTGCAAAAACGGCGTCAACCACGGCTCAACGATAACGAAGCGCCCGCCGCTAACGAGCACCCGCTCCACTTCAGTCAAGACGGTCGCCAAATCCTCGGGAAGTGCCGTCAGATGATGCAGGCCCCCTTGGACGATGACGATCTCTTTGCTTGCAGCCGCAAGCGGCAGAGCGCGGCAGTCGGCGACATGAATCTGGCCTTTGCCCGCATAACAATCCACCAGGCTTGCCGACACATCGACTCCCTCGATGGCCGTAAACCCAAGCGTCTCTAAAGCCAAAAGGCCGCCACCCCGACCGCAGAACAGCTCAACGATGCGCGCGGACCTAGGCCACGTCGCCTGCCCCAGTCGATTCAGGCGGCGGATAAACTTGCGCTGCTCAGCTGCAGGCGTCTCGAACGCCAGATAAGCCTGCTCCCACCTCGCCTGAGCGAGGTGCGGCTGCGACGTCTCGTCTTTCAAGCTCCGCTTCATCGACGCTGCATTCCCATCATGCTGACGAACAGCCCAGCCAGCGCGGCCTGCGTCGCGAGCACGATCAAGGTCATCCCAGGCACCACCAAGCGCAGCGTATGCGGATAATCCAGCGGCCCAAAATCGACCGCGACCCAGCCGACGATGGCTTTCACTAACAAGGCCGCGCCTAGCGCCAAGACGACGATGCTGAGACTCAGCCCGCGCTCCAAATTCATCCAGCGAAATAGCCGGTCGAGTGACGGACTCTGTTTGGCAAACTGCGTCGTCACGCTATAGGTTTTGATGATGATCGAAAACACCACGGACTGAAACCCGCAGATCAACGCCACGCTGCCAAATAGCAGGGTATGCGCATCCAATACCGCGCCGTTAATGGCCACCCCGGGTAGGGCGAGGCCGTAAGCGATTAAACCAAGGCTAAAAGATGCTAGCCCCGGCAGCAAGAATAGCCATTTCGGACTGCTGAGCAGCAAAAAACGCAGCGTCCGCCAGCCGTCGCGAAAGGTCCGCAGATGCCGCGCATGGGCGATGCGCCCGTCCTTGTGCAGGACGATCGGAATCTCACAGACCTTCGCCTGGCGGATGCTGGTCTTAACGATCATTTCGACCGCGAATTCCATGCCGGTGCATTGTTGATCTAGGCGCAGGTATAGCTCTTTGGTAAAGCCCCTAAGCCCGCAATAGATATCGTTGAAGCGCGAGGCAAACATGATCCTCGCTAGACGCGAAAACAGCGGATTACCCACCAGCCGGTGCGACAACGGCATCGCGCCTGGCATGATGCGCCCGCCTCCCGCTGCCAGACGACAACCTTGCACCAGCTCGTGGCCATCCCTAAGGGCGGCAACAAACCGCGGTATTTCGCGGAAATCATAGCTCGCATCGGCATCGCCCATGATGATGTAGCGTCCCCTGGCGGCTTGGATACCAGCCATCAGAGCATGGCCGTAGCCCTTCGCCGGAACGTTGACGACGACCACATCATAGCGCGCGGCGATGGCTAGCGAGCCATCGGTGCTGCCGTTGTCGGCGATGATCAGCTCGCCAAACAAGCCACCCTCGCGCAAGCCTTCCAGCGCCCACACGATGCACTGTTCAATCGTGTCCGCCTCATTGAGACACGGAATGACGACGCTGACTTCCGGTCCGGCGGGAGCGTGTCCAACTGTGTGGACCGGGCTTGACGATGCGGGTTGGATGCTTGCCATCCTCCTATGTTACTGGATCACCGCAAAGACGCCGAGCTTTTCACCGCAAAGACGCCGAGTTTTCTCCCGCAAAGATCGCAAAGATCGCAAAGGACCTCTCTAATAACAACAAGATCGACCTTAAAAGATCGCTGCGACCGTTGCGATCTTTGCGGTAAAAAAAGCCGGCTTCGTAGCGGTTATGCTATCGCCGATCAATGTAGCTGCAAGAGGCTAGCGCCGGCTTGCGACGCGACGACCGTCGCGTGTCCTGCAAGGTAGCGGTCCACCGCGTCGGCGTCGAGGTCTGGCAGGGTTTGCAGCAGCTTGCGTGCGGTTGCATCGATCAGCAGCAGATGCGTGATGCCCTGCCCTGCGAAGAATCGGTCCGCGAGGGTTGGATCGACGCTGCCGCGGGCGAAGGCGATGTTGAAGATCTCGACGTCGGAGAAGGTGTTGGCCAGTACCGGCGCGTCGATGAGTAGCGCTCGTCCAAAGCCGCCGATAAACATCGCCCGGTCCTTTAAAGGATCGAGGTGGCGATTGGCTAGCTCGCTGGCTGCCTTCACCTGCGGGATCCGCGCGCTGAGAAAGGCGTCGCTGCTCAATGTCCCCAGCACCACCTGGTCGATCTGAAGGTCGCGCATATCCTTGCCGATATTCCACGCGCTTTGCACCGCGGCCAAAAGCAACAGGACCGCGGCAAGCCAACGAGCTGAGCGGCCCCGTTCCAACAAAACCTTCAGTCCAAGGGCGATCGGTAGCACTAAAAACGGCATCAAGTAGCGCACGTTCTGGGCGGAGGCGACCCAGACCACCAGGTAAACCAGCAGCATCCAGCGGACTGTTCGCGCGCCTTGACTCTGATAACCGCCGCTGAACGCTGCGAACGCGCACAGCAAGGACAGCTTACCACCAAAGCCAAAGGAGCCCGGTTGCGGCGTCCAGTCCCCTGCCCACAGGACTCGCAAGGGCAACATGAAGTAATCGGTCAGAGCTGTTCCTTGGTTATAAAAATCGAGCAGGGTCTTCATCTTCAGATAGCGGTCGACCGATAGCTCCGGCGTTGGAAATAGTTGCGGAGCAAATGGATACAGCGGATTGCCTAAGAACAGCCAATTTTTCACGTACCACGGCAACGCGACCAGCGCAGCCACCAGGATACCCAGGGCCAGCCGCCGTCGCTGGGCAGGTCGTACCAGCTCTGCTAGCAGCACCGCCGCGAGCGGAACTAAACCTAGGTACTTTGTTGCTGCGCCAAACCCAAGAAACAGCATCGACAACAGCCAGTCGAGGAGGCGACCGTTTGAGCGCAGCGACCGCAGGTAAAACTGCAGGCCAAGCAAAGTCACTAAACCAAGAAATAGCTCGACGTAGCACGATTGGACGATCGCATAGTGCAGCGGCATCCAGGCAAACGCCAGTGTCGCCGCCAAGGTCCAAGGCAGCGTCAGCCGCAATTCGCTGCGCAAAAAGGCGGCAAAGGCTAGGGCATAGCCATAAAGATACAGCACGTTTACGAGGAGCGGCGAGATGGGCCACTTGGACGCCAGCAGCGCCGTGAACGGCATTTCAAACAGCATCGGAAAATTCGTCGTCAGGCTAAATGGGTCGGCCAACAACGCACCTGTCTGCAGGATGCGCTTGGGCACGTTTAAGTGGTAGATCAGGTCGTCTTCGTGAAAAGGCGGCAGCACCAGCACGTGCAGGAACGGTGCGACGATCAGCGCCGCGCCGCAGGCAAGGATCAGCGCGTCGGTATTGCTTAAGCCTTTTTCCGCCAAGACCAATGGCCAAAGTCGCTTAGCTGCCACCAGCGTCACCAACAACGACGCGGCGCTGGCCCAGGCCAGCGTGTCCGGCGTGACTGCTGCGGCGAGGCCTAGCCCAAAGATGGCGTAGGACAACAGCGCGTGAAACACCACCACGAGGACGGCCACTGCGGTCAATCCATTGAGCATCGCACATCCTGGGTAAGTAGGGGGATGTCTTCAGTTATACCCCGGATCGCGGGCGCGTCGAAAGGCGGGACTTCTCGCTCCGGCCAAAGTTGGTGCCGAGCATTGGCCATGGGAAGAACCGGATATATGACAGCAGCAACTTCGCTTGAGGTGCTTTAAGAGTCTAATTTGATGATGAAATACCTGAACTATGATCGATCCACCAGTGCTTACTTGGTTCAAGATGACGGCGACGCAACCGATAGAGTGGAGAGTGTTTTGGTGGGGTTAAGGAGTAAATCATCCTAAAGTCTAGCAACAGCGAGATCACGGCGCCGAGCCCAGAAGTTACACCCAAGGAGGTCGCTGATGCTCTAGTCGAGCAGTGGGTGCTCCAGGACCGGGTTGATTCGCGGCGATTGATGTCGAGAATGGGGGTCGTGGGCTCAGCACTTGCAGCGACGGCTCTTTTTTATCTCGCGCCGGCATCAGTCAAAATCCCGGGCTTCGTCATCTTTGCTTTGTTAACCTTGGTCAATGGGATCGCCTTGATCGCCTTTCGCGAGCAGAGCGAGCTGTCAAGGCGCCGCCTTGGGCTGGTGGCGGTGACGGAGCAGTGCGTATTTATCTTCGGTCTAGCTTGGATCATGGTGGCTGGCGCGCAAGATCCAAGCCTTGGTCTGTCACACCGCATCATCGGCTGGGTGTTGTATACGGCGATCGGTGCGCGGGTCTGTGATGCGTCGCGCAGCTTGCCTTGGGTCGGGATGGTGGGGGCGATAGCGCATGTCGGCGTAGCTTTGGTGGTTTGGCATCTCGCTGGCCATGATCAAGGCGTTAGCGCAGCAATCATCATCGTTGTGACCGATGGCCACGTCTTGCTGTCGAGTCACCGCCGGCTGCAAAACCTACGGATCCTTGCCCGGTTGAACATTGAAAAGGCGGGCCTTTCCGAACTCAATGAACGACTCCAACGTGAGGCGCTTGAGACGGAACTACAAGTCGCCAGCCGCATTCAGACCTTGCTTACCGCCGATCCTGCGCCTCTAAGCAGTGGGGACTCGACGGTCATTTGCTTTCACGAACCCTACGGCATCCTCGGCGGCGATTGGATGGCAACCAGAAGACTGTCAAATGGCACCGTTGTCATCGCCGTCGCCGACGTCAGTGGCAAAGGCATCCCGGCCGCCATGGTCGTCCAGTCGATCCAAGCCTTGTGGGCCTATGCACTCAATGAACCAGAATTTTCTGCCGAATCATGGATCTCCTCTGTAAACAATGTATTAATTACATTGGGCGCCAGGGCACCTCACACCCTGACGATGGGTCTGGTGACGGTGGATCAGCATTTTCTTACCTACTACAGCGCTGGTCATGTGCCTCTCGTGCTGATTCGTAATTCCGACCAGCCAGAATCGGTTGAGATGGTGCATGGATTTGGCGGCATCCTGGGACTGTCGAAAAATCTGGTCATCCAACCCACCGTCGTCAGTCTGCCTGTCGGCGGTCCTTATACGATTCTACTTGGCACCGACGGCGTCTTTGATTGGAATACCCGGCGCAGTCGTAAGGCTCTGCTCAATCTCCTCGCGCAGGTTCAGCGTGACGGTCGCGAGGCCATCGTGCGGCTGCCAACCGCGGACGACAAAATTCTAGTGATGATCCGTAGTCAAAAGCAGCAGGTGACGGCAGCCTAGTCACGTGAGTGTCGGTGTGTCTAGGTTGCACTTTGGACTTGCTGGGTTGTGGGTCGCAGTTCATTGCTCTTCACTTCAATCGTTGGGTCCAAGATGACCCGCTCGCCACGCGGCCACTGCGGCGCTTCGCCGCGTCGGTGTTGCCAGCTTAAAAATTCCCGTTTAGGTCCGCGGCAGATCATCTGCCGCGAGGCGCCTTTTTCCCGCCTGAGATCTCCCGTCAGCCGGGCGAGTCCGGCTCTGGATTCGCTTGGGGCGGTTCGACGCATGAGTAGGTAGGAATAGGTGAGGCTATCGTTACGCATCGGCAGGTTCTCCTCTAGCGCCTGGAACCACTCGGGCATGTCCCATTGCACGCGGTCGTGGCACCAATCGCGTTTCGATTCGGTCAGTAAAGGGCAGGCCTCAGCGTGGGTACACGGCGCCCAAACGTGCCAGCCGGCGCCTTGAAGTTCGCCACGCCACGTGAGCAGACGCCGGCTGTCTTGGTTGGTCGCGGGCTCAATCAGCATCAGCGCCTCTTGCTGCAGCGCCCAGGCTGGAATCCTCGGTAATTCAGTGAGGGAGAAGGAGAAGCTAGCCAGCCGTTGCTCGGACGCGCTAAAGCCACCGTCCGGCACCTGGGTCGACCAGGTGAGAGGAGTGGCCATAGGAGTCGTCAGCTGGCGGTGCATGGCGATCGCCGTGCTGCTGACTTCGATCGCGTGACCCGACAAAAACTGGCCAGGTAAGGCCGCGTCCATGGCCAGCGACACCGCGCCTAAACCACTGCCGAAGTCGCTGTAGTGGCGCAGGCCGGCAAAGAAGCCAACCTCCTTGGCCATCTCTAAGACGCCGAGGACGCGCAGATAATTGAGCGGCAAAAAATAGCAGGCATAGGCGATCTGCGCCCAGTCTTGGCGCCACGGCGTCGCCGCCTCGGGGTGTTGCAGGTAATGGTCTGACAGGCGTCGCACCGCGCCGGCCAAGGCAGCACTGTCGGCCAGCGAGACGCGGTGTTTGGCGAGCAGGGCATTCAGCCGCTGCGGGTCAAGGCTGGACAATTGCAGGGGTTGCTTCAAGCTGGTCTCCTCTTATGGCGTGAACTAGTGCTATCAGCCAGCTCCGCCGACCGGTATCCTTTACGCCTATCAGCTACCTGGAGGGCGCAAGGTGATCCAGCAGTTTAATTACCCGACCATTATCAAGTTCGGCGCCGGGGCCATCAAGCTGGTCCCGCAGTCCTTGAAACAGCGCGGTGCCAAGCGTCCCTTGATCGTCACCGATCGCGACTTGGCGGTGACGCCGATGCTTGGCGACCTGCAGCTGAGCTTGTCGCAGGTTGGCTTGATTCCAGCAGTTTTTGGTGGCGCGACGAGCAATCCGGTCGAGACCCAGGTCAAAGAAGGAGTCGCTGCTTATCATGAGCACGGCGGTGATTGTCTGGTGATCATCGGTGGCGGAGCCGCCTTGGACGTCGGTAAGAGCATCGCCCTGATGATCAATCACCCGGGCAACTTGTTCAATTACGAGGAGGGACGTAGCGACGGACGCCCCGTCGATCAGCCGATTCCCTACATGATCGCGGTACCGACGACTGCCGGTACGGGCAGTGAGGTGGGCCGCTCCATGGTGATCGCCGACGCCGTCAGTCATGTGAAGAGGATCATCTTCGATCCAAAACTGTTGCCGCCTTTGGTCATCGCCGATCCGGAATTAACCTATGGTCTACCAGCGGCGATGACGGCTGCCGTCGGCTTTGATGCGTTAACGCACAATGTCGAGGCCTTTCTCGCGCACGAGTGGCATCCGATCGCCGACGGTATCGCCTTGGAAGGGGTGCGGCTTGTTGCCCTGAATCTGCTGACGGCGGTGCGCGAGCCGACCAATCTGACGGCGCGGGCTGGCATGCAGATGGCTTCGATCATGGGCGCGGTGGCCTCGCAAAAGGGCCTGGGCGTCACCCATTCGTGTGCGCACGCCTTGTCCAGTGTGTTTGACACGCATCATGGCTTGGCCAATGCGATGATGCTCGAACCCTGCATGGAATTTAATCGGGCCTGCTGCGAAGAGCGACTGGCGCGACTCGGCCAGGCGGTGATGGTGCCTGCGACGAGTACCAGCGAACTGGCGACCGGTTTCTTGCGTTGGGTGCGAGCTTTGAAGCACGATGTCGGCCTGCCGCCGCGCCTGGGTACTTTGGACGCGGCCACGACCGCTCGCCTCGTTGAGGTCGCTGCCGCTGATCCGTGCCACACGAGTAATCCACGGCCGGTGAGTCGTGACGATTTCGGCCATATTTTTGCCAATGCCATGTGACGGCGTGATGGTCGCGCGCTCTTGTTGCTGCCTAGACATGGCCATCTTTGCCACCGAGGTTGATGTTTATGATTCCTGAAGTCATCGATGTGTCCGTTGGAAGTCCTGATGCCAAGCTCGAACCAGGCGAGCTGCTGGTCGTCATCGGCGCGCCGGGGCAGGAGCGCACCCCCTGGGTGCAACAATTGATCGCGACCGCGGTGAAGGGTCTGAGTCGGCACTTTCACTACCTGCATTTTCACGTCGGCTTTCTCGGCGGCAGTGAGGGCACCCCCTACGCCGTGCTCGAGTGGAAGCAGGCTGGTCAAGGGCCGCTGGAACGGCGTTGGCTAGCGCATAAGGTCTACGGTCAGCTTGCGGCGATGTTTAACTTAAAGCAAATAGCTGTTTATCTTGAGCCCGGTAGTGCCGGTCCTGAATTGGCGTTGGCCGAAGACTTATGGACTAGGCATATGCGTCCTCGCTACGAGCGGAGCCATCTGAGTCGGCTGCGGCTACTCACCTCAGAGGGCGACTCCCTGCATGCGGCCGATCCCTATCTTCCAGTGCGGCTTAAGGGGCAACTCGGTTTTCGTCAGTGGGTCAACGAAAACCCCGACGAGTTGACCTCGATCGAGCTCGGTCATCGCCTGGCCAGTTTTTGCGGTGATCATGGCTGCACCTTTGAGAGTTTAGGCCGTGAGCGCCTGGCTGAGCTTGGCATGAACCTATTGCTCGCAGTTGGTCAAGCCAGCGAAAGGTCGCCGTCGCGCTTGCATATCGCCACGCACGGGCTAAAGCTCGGTTTGAAGCCCCTCCTGCTCATCGGCAAGGGCATTACCTTTGATACCGGCGGCATCAACTTGAAGCCGCACGAAGGCTTCGTTAATTGCATGAAGAACGACATGGGCGGCGCCGGGTTGATGATTCAACTGTTTATGGCGCTCGTCGAAAGTGGTTATAGTGGGCCGCTCGCGGTGGCGATCCCGTGCTGCGAAAACCTCATCGACGCTAAGGCCATGAAGCCGGGTGCCATCATCCGTGCATACAACGGTAAGGATGTAATCATTGAACACACCGACGCCGAGGGGCGTCTGATCCTGGCTGACGCCATCACCTACACGCAGCAGCAGCTGCACCCAGCGTTGACGCTCACCGCAGCAACGCTGACCACCGCGTCGCTGCGCCAGTTTAGCAACTATTTTACACCGGTTCATTTCGCCTCCGCGGCCCTGCAGGATAGTCTGACTAAGGCCGGTAAGAGCAGCGGTGAGGAGTTTACCTTTTGGGGCGAATTTTTGCCATTTTTGCAAGGAAACTCTACCAATGCGGCCGATCTGACCAATATGGGACGTCTTCCTTCGCATGCGAGCATCGGCGGCGGTAGTAGCGTGGCGGCGCATTTTCTTAAGCAATTTGCCGTCCAGCCTTTGGTTCACCTGGATATCTTTGCATCGACTTGGAACTGGAGTGGCGATTATCCAGGGGCCCATTACGGTGCCACCGGAGCCCCTTTTAACGCGTTGTTTCGATGTCTGCGCCAGGTGGTTGATCCAGCTGCGCTGGCGTGACTTGGGCGGCGCAGCGGTGGCGACGGGTTGCAGATCGAAGGTGGATCACCACCTTGACGTCGCCTCCGCGGCTTTCGTCAGGGTGGTCCTTCTTTATCGCGATGGAAAGAGGTCCAGCACTTGGTCAGGGAAAGAAGCGCTGCACCGAATCCCGGAGTGCATCGACCTCGTTCACCGTGCGCGCGGAGACACCGAAGTGAAAGCCGGGGACATAGCCGAAATTGCGTAGGTTTTGCATACTGTGTCCGCGTTGCATAAAGGGTGACCACGTCGGCGGCGTCGGATACTGGTTGGTGGTTGGCCATGATCCAGCTAGGGTCTGCACGGCATCCCGGGTTTGATCGGCGAGATGACAGCTGACGCAGTTGCTGTTGTGTTTGGCATCGGCCTGCTGGGAAATCACTTTTGGGTTGAGCAGCGCATTGACCGTTGGCGCAAAGCTCCGAGCTTGCGCGGCGGTGTTCGCGGCCAGAGATTTGTACCAAGGGTGGATGCTGGTCGTCAGCCCTTCGTCGGTGGTCAGAGGGTACTCTTGGCTGTTGAAGGCGTTGAGGCTGAAATTTTCGTGGATGCGAGGGGCCTCGCCGGCGACCAGGTGACCTCCTCGCACGTCGTTCGCTTTAAAGCTCCACTGGGCCTCGGCGGTTGACGACGTCATCCAGGCCAGGCTGGTCAGCTGGCTTTCCCTTGCATAACTTGTCACCAGGTCGCGAAAGGCGTGTGCCACGGGTCCGTTGCAGCGGTTCATCTCGGCGCGAAGCCCTGGATGCGGCAGGAGCATCCGGGCGCCGCCGCGGTCCGCCTCGGCCCAAGGCGAGCCTTTCGTCGCGTTATCGCTCAGGGCTTTGAAGGCACGCAAGCTTTGGATCAAAGCAGCCGGATGGTCCAAGCGGTAAATGAGATGAATCGCGTCATCTAGCACCTCATGGCTACCGCCATCGGCCGGCACGATCGGCTGCGCGACCAAACGAAATTCAGTGTACTGGCACTTTGGCAATTGCGTCGCGGTGTCCCAGCCGGCCACTGCTGGGCTGTCCGTGCATACGTCAAAACGCATGCTGACGATGCGCCAGTTTTCGTAGTTGCAGACCCCGCCGAGGATGCCTTTGATCCGCGCGATATGGGCGGCGGTTTTGAGCAGGACCGTGTCCGGGAAAGGGGTAAAGCTGATCGCTTCGCCGCATTTAGCGTCTTGCTTGGCCGCCGGACTGCTCAGGCGCGCGTTGATTTTCGTCAACATGGCCTGGGTGGCGGCGGGCAAGGAGGGGTCAATCCGCACGGGGGGGAGTTGTGCGAAGGCTTCGTCGCTGAGTTCCTGAAATAGCCGGCGGCTTAAGATCGGGTCTGCCGCCCCAGCGTCAAAGCCAAAGACGTTGCACTGCCCGTCGCCCTCGATGCTAAACATCTCCTTGGCAGCACTTGGGCTCGCCGCGAGCGGCGCCAGAATCGCCAGGTCGGAGGCCGTCAACGCTGACGCCGCTAGGGGCGTGGCGGCAAGGTTCGATCTAAGGTCTGGCGATTTGCACTCGGCAAGCGTTCCTGCCAAGAGAAACACCGCCACCAAATGCAGCTGCTTTGCGGCACGGTTCATGCTTGCCTCACTGCTTCTTTGCCGGACTAATGATCAACTGGGTGCCAACGCTCAGCGAGGCCGACAGGTCATCGCACGAATGCACTGCTGGTTGATCTTTGGGACCGAGATTGCAGTGTAAATAGGTGCGTTCGTCCTTCGCCAGCTTGTCTATGTCGGCGGCCGACCATTTTGCCTGAACCAAGAGCGCTTTGAGACTTGGGTCGACGCCGTAGGCGCAGCCCTTCGGCAGCGGCGTCAATAGTCCGATCTGAATCATCGGCTGGGTTTCGGTTGAAAGCGGGAGTTTATGCATGACCGGTGCCACCGACTTCGGATTATCCACATCAAACACGAATTGTTGCAGCACCCGGCAGACCTCTGGATCTGAGTTGCGGGTCGCGTCGCAGTCTATGATCGTGCCATCCTCACGCTTTTTGCCGCACGTAGCACCCTTATACGAGGTACAATCCTGAACCAAGCGGACCAGGTCTGGCAAGGCGCTAAAGCGGGTATGAGTCCATGGCGGAGTTTTACTGCGCATCGGTAGCCAATATTTGCGCCGCGTGTCAAAGGTCGTCCGGAAATCGCAGCTCAGAGTGCCATCTGCGCCGCGTACGTTGCGGTCCCATTCACAATATTCGTCTTGCTTCTTACCCGGCACGATCTTGCCGTCCGGCCCAGCCTCCTGTGCATCGCGCTTAGAACAGATCCAGTCGACGATATAGGTGCCGTTCAGTTCGCCATCGACCGCGCCGACGTAATCGGAGCGCACGGCGGCGCCGCTCTGTGATGTTTTGCAGGACTGGACGCCCAGAAATGACCAGGTGGCGAGAGCAATGCCCAAAAGAGTTCGCTCATTGCGTTTCCAGTTATTTCGGATCATCGTCATCGTCCGTACTCCTCGGTGTGTTCATGGGCGAAGGCTGCTCACAAACAAAGATAAAAAAAATTAGACTTTTACAAACATTATATATCTATTAACCTTAGGGTTGCAATTTATCGGAAGGTCCGGCTTGTGGGCCATCAACCAAAAACTGTCAAGGATAGCCCGTATGGTCGGTATCTTATGTGAGCACATGGGATCGGCCCTGAGAAGGGGCCTATGCCCTCAACGACCAGTCGCAAGGAGATACCTATGTCCCTATCCATGATTGCTCTGATATCCATGTTATTGATGACTTTTTCCCCAAAGCGCGGCTACGGCGAGGGGGGCGTACCGACCAAACTGGATGCTTGTCCCGCTTCGCCAAATTGTGTGTCATCGACGGCTGAAGCCAGCGACGCCGCGCATTATATCGCCCCGTTCCCACCGAAAGGCACTGGAGCGACATCCCTCGCTACCCTGCGCCAGATCATCGAAGCGCAACCGCGCACCAAGATCGTCAGGTCCCAAGGCAACTACCTCCGCGCTGAGTTCACCTCACTGATCATGCGCTTTACCGATGATGTGGAGTTCCTGTTCGATGAACAGAGCCAAACGGTTCAAGTCCGTTCTGCTTCGCGCATCGGCTACAGCGATATGGGCGCCAACCGTAGACGCATCGAGCTGCTGCGCGAGCTATATACCAAGTGAGCGGCTCGTCTCAGGTCACGACAGCGGTGAGCCCCGCCAAGCAGCGATGGATAAAAGCCTCGCTAAGCTGTGGGATGCTGCTTTCTAACCCCAATGCTTTAAGCCGCGCCTTTAGCTGTGTGGCATCCAGTTGGTGCTCCGCGCCGTAGGGTGTCGGATGCTCCCACTGGTAGACGATCGGCCACGCTGATGCTTGCCGCAGCGCGGCTGGCAAGGCCTCAAGCCGCCGGCGAAACTCCTGGTACCAGGCAGAGTATGAGTCCATGGAGTCGAGTTTAACACCGCTGCTCGCCACCCACTGCGCCACGGTATCGAGACCGACACCGTCTTGCCAGTGGTCATTGACACAGTGGTAGACCGAGAGTCGATGCGACGGTGCCATGGCGCTGCCAGCGATTGTAGCGGCGACAAAGTCGACTGGCAGTCCATCAAAATGCGCGCCAGAGGTGTCATCCTGCTGGAGCGTCGTGCTTTGATCATCTACGGCATAAAACGATGCGGGGGCGACACCGGTCGCCATCAGGCCGACCAACAGGCGTGAGAAGAAATCCGCTTCGTTGACCTCGCCAAGTAGCTCCCTGTGCGCCAGAATCATACTGCAGCGAAAGATGTCGACCGGATTGCCAAAGCGCCGCTCAAGGTCTTCAAGCAGTAACTCACCGGCCCATTTGCTAACGGAATAGCCGGCAGCATAATGCGTGGTCAGCGCAATGTCCTGCCAAAGCGTGCTGGCTAGTCGATCCTCGGTGAGGATGCGGGGCAAATCCTGTTGCGAGCCGGCGGCGGCAACGCCGACGCTGGAGACGAAGGTGATCTTCTTTTGCCGTTGGCGCAGCGCCAAGCGGATCACTTCGGCCGTGCCGAGGACGTTGGGCTCGTAGAGCTGCTGGTAGGAAAAGGCGTGATTGACCAAGGCGCCATTGTGCACGATGAGTTGCACATCGGCAGACAGTAGGTCCCAGGTCGCCGTGCTCAGCCCAAGACGGGCCCCCATCAGATCGCCGGCGAGGGCGACGATGCGCCCGCTAGCGAGATAGGTTCGCACCCGGTCTTGGACTTTAGCGCCGCTTGCTTGGTAGCTGGCAACGAGCCGCGCAGCAGCAGCTTGATCATTGGCGGCGCGGACGACGCAGTAGACCTTATCCGCAGGGCGTTGGCCTTCGAGTAGGTCAAGGAGGAGAAAACGTCCGAGAAAGCCGCTGGCTCCCGTCAGCAGGACGGCCTTTGGCATCGACTCAATAGACTCAATAGACGCAGTGTCCTTGACCCCGGAGGCGGCCAGGCGAGCTGCTGCTGCCAGCTCGTCTGGTGAAAGAAAGTGCTCCAGCGTCAGACTTGCTGCCGAGATCGTGACCGGTGCCGCGCCGTGTACGTCAGCAAACGAACCCCGAGATTTTTCAGCCGGCTTTGGGGATGCTGGGTCCAGCCGACCGGCGATAAACTCCGCCACCTGCTGCAAGCTGCCCGACGGACTGAGAATCAAACCGACCGGTACCTCGACGCCAGTGACCTGTTGCAGCAGCTGAGTGAACGAAACGGCGGCCAAGGAATCACCACCGAGGTCGATAAACGGCGAGGTGATGGCGACAGCGCTTTGATCTTGATCCAAGTCAATATGGAGGACCGTTGCGGCCACTCGCCTTACTTGCTCGGCGACTGGCAGGGATGTTGCTTCGGCCTGTAGGCGCTTCAGGATTTCCCATTGCCGTTGGTCATGGGACGCATAGACAGCTTCCAGGCGCTGGCCGTATTTGGCTTTAAGCTTGGCGGCGATTTGTTTGCCGCTTTCAGTGACCAAGCCGTTTAGCTTGGTAAACCGCTCGGTTTCCAAAATAAAATCTCTGGGCAGCTCGTAAGAGAAGAGCTCTTCACGTTGCGCGACGCTCGCTAATTCATCCTGCAACACTCGGCGCAAGGCTGCTTCCGTGGGCTCACCGCTAAGGCCCAACACAGCACGCACCGCGCCAAGGTTGGGGACAATGACGGCTAGGAGGTAGGAACGCACCCCAGAGCCATAAAGATAAATCTGATCGATGACACCGCTACCGCCGGCGTAGTAGCTCTCCAAGCGCCATAGGCTGACGTATTCGCCCTGCGATAGCTTGAGGATATTTTTACGTCGATCGACCCAAGTCAAGTAGTCAGGGCCACGCTCCTCCATGATGTCGCCGGTGCGCACGAAGCCGTCGTCGGTGAGGAGTTCGCGCGATGCCTCGGGATTTTTCAGATAGCCGGCGACTGCTGCACTTACTTTGACGAATAGCTCGCCGCGCGGATACGGCTTATCGCTGGTCAGGTAGTTGAGTTCGGGCGCATCGACGAGCTTGTAGTCGATGACATAGGGGCGCTGAATGCGGTCGTCCATGGTGAGAAAGCCGCCTTCGGTAGAGCCGTAGGCATTGTAAATCGGCGCTTGAAAGCACTCTTTCAGAAAGGTGACAATCTCCGGCGCGGTCGGCGCCGACCCCGTGGTCACGCTGAGCAGGCGGTCGCCTAGGAGGGTGCGGCCCATCTGCTGTTTAACCCGCGTTTTGACCTGTTCTGGATCGTCGCCCGGTTTGGTTTGGCGCAGCACCTCGGTCTGAAATTCCTGGTAGATCATCGCCGATACACGTGGCACCAGAAAGAATATCGTTGGACGCGCGAGGCGAAGGTCCTCAAACAGCGTCGATAGATCCGGCTTGAGGGTGAAATGCAGGAGGCCGCCTGCCGTCAGGCAGCGCAGCACCGAATTGCGACCGGCGATGTGGTTGAGCGGTGCGAAATCCAGCCACACCTGCGGCAGGACGACCTCGTCGGCATGGCGGCTTGACCACGACCAATAGTCGCGCCAGATTCGTTCGCTAAAGATTGCGCCTTTAGGCAGTCCCGTGCTTCCGGAGGTGTACATATACGATACGACCGCGTCGTCGCTGCCCTTCGGCGCTGGAGCGCGTAGGTCCTGGTCCTGACCAGCGGCTTGCACCTCGGCCAAAGTCCACAACGCTGGAGCGTGCGCCATGGTGGCGAACAAGGCGCGGTGCCGCTGCAAGGTCGCTTCAAGAGCGCTATCACCGGCCAGGTGATCGATGATGACGACGCTGCGTACGCCTGGGCACTGTGGTAACACGTGCTCCAGCTGGTCCATATGTTCGGCACTGCAGGCTAAGGTCACTAGCTGCGCTTCATTGATGATATGGCTCAGGTCGCCGGAAGCCATGTGGGCTTGTAGGGGGGCGGAAATGGCGCCCAGATAGAGGCACGCCAAGTCGCAGATGACGTATTCTGAACTGGCAAAGCCGATGATCCCGACTGCTTCACCAGGGCGGACGGCCCCGAGCTCCTGCCAACCCGTGGCGAGAGCGGCGACTTTGGTCCACAGGTCTCGGTAAGTGATGGTGGAAAAACTGGGCAGATAGTCGGCTGCTTGGCCACCTGTGGCAAGGGGGCGTAGCTCATAGCGACGACTGGCTAGGGCTGGACGATCGGCGTAGAGCTCACAGGCATGCTGGAGGTAATCAAGACACCGCTCGCTGCGTTGGCCGATGTCGCGCATTGCCTCTAGCGACGGGGTCGAAAGGGCTAGGCCCGCATCTTGCGTCAGGAGATGCTTGGCCCGGATCAAGGCGCCATCTCGTAACATCTTATTGTTTAATGGGGGTAGTGACTGGGTCATATTGAACCCTCCAAGGAAGGGAAGAAGCAGCCTTGTTTTAGCCGCAATGACCGGTCAAGGAAAGGTCCTTCTGATTACACAGTAGGCAACCCTAAGGTGGCGAATCGACAGCGCCTGATTGCTGTTTCGGTCAACGCCCGCCGCCATTGCCGCCGACCGGCGGCTTGGGAGCGGCCCCTGGCAGCGTCGGTTGTGGCCCGCCTTGGCGCTTGGCGGCCTCGATAAAGGAGGAGCGGTCGACGCTTTTGCGCATGGCCTCATCGATATCGACCAAGCCGTCTTTGACCAACTTGAGCAGGGAGTCGTTGAGCATCAAATTGCCGTCGGATTTTTGCGACTGCATATGATTGGCGATCATGTGGTTTTTGCCCTCGCGAATCATGGCGCTGACGGCGTCATTGGTGACGAGGATTTCGTGCGCTGCGGCGCGGCCGCCAGTCTTTTTCTTGAGCAGGGTTTGGGCGACGACGCCGCGTAGCGATGCGGCAAGCATCATGCGAATCTGTGACTGCTGGTCGGTCGGAAATTGGTCGATGATGCGGTCGATGGTCGATACCGCCGTATTGGTGTGCAAGGTGCCGAACACCAAGTGCCCGGTCTCGGCGGTCTCGATGGCAATGGCCACGGTTTCAAGGTCACGCATCTCACCGATGAGCACGATATCTGGATCTTCGCGCAGGGCTGCCTTGAGGGCGCGGGAGAAGGAGCCGGTATGCTTATGCACCTCACGCTGGTTGATCAGGCATTTTTGCTGGGGATGGACGAATTCAATCGGATCCTCGACCGTTAGAATATGGTCGGAGCGATCCTTGTTGATGAGGTCGATCATGGCCGCTAGGGTCGTCGACTTGCCGCTACCGGTTGGTCCAGTCACTAAGACCAAACCTTTGCTCAAGCTGCAGAACTTGGTGATAGCCGGCGGCAATTTCAGCTGGGCCGCTGTGAGTATGGTTGACGGGATATGGCGCATGACTGAACCGGCGCCATTTTTGTCGCGAAACAAATTGACGCGAAAGCGACCGACACCACGGATCTCGTAGGCAAAGTCGGTGTCGTTGATCTGACTGAATTCCGCTAAATTTCGCCCCGGAATCATCGGCAGTAGCAGGCGCTCTAGGTCCTCTGGTGTCAGCGGGCTTGTGCCAATGCGCTCGATATCGCCGTCGATACGCATGCATAAAGGTTCACCGCAGGTCATGTGGACATCGCTGGCTTTGCGCTTAATCATGTCGATCAAAATCACATCGATCGGATTGTCGCCGTCGCTGATGCCGGCGCTGCCCGCGAGATCCGGGCCAAAGGTAATCGTTGGCGGGCTTTCTTCGCTGATATCTGGCCGAGTGGCGGTGACAAAGGCGCGGTTCGGCTGCGACTTAACAACGTGGACAGTGGGGATATCTGCGTCTTCATAGTCGCCTCCAGCAAAGCTAAGGGGTGGTGGCGCTGGCATCTGCAGCGGTCGCAGCGGCGGCGCGATGGTTGCGGCGGACATTGGTGCTTGGGCCGGCATCGGCGGTACTTTTTTTAAGCCTGGGACTGTGCTCTTGTCTGGGGCATGGCCGACCAGGGCGGCGGGAATGAATCCCAAGTTTGGTGGAGGCCCAGGATCGGCCTCGGGTATTTGGGTGGCGGCTGCTGGTACCTGGGGCGCGAAACTTTGACCGCTTGCTTGGGCTAAAACCGGCGGTGGACTGCTGTACTGTGCCCATTCGGCGGCAAATAAGGCCTGGCCCTCATTCGGTAAATAAAGGCGCAGGCATGGCGAAGCGGAGGGGATCGCCAATAGCTCGATGCGGCCGACATTGGGAATTTGCAGGTAACCGCGCGTTGGTTGTTTGGCGGCAATCGTCGCCGTCTCGATGGGCATGAGCTGACTAAACAGGCTTTGGACATGCGCCGCGGTGATTGGCTCTTGGCCGGCGATGGGCATGCGCCCGCCGGCGAGAGCAAGCTCTGGGATTTGGCCACTTTGCAACACCAAGCCGTGGGCTTGCTGAGTCAGTGCCAGGCGCAACAGGGTTTTTAAACGCTCCACTACGGTGTCCTCCGCAGTTGTTATCGGTGGCGACCCGGTGGAAGTGTAGGGCTGGGCTTTTAAGCTAAGGCAAACACCCGGTAACTCCAGCAGTATTTTGCCGTGTAGCGGGGGTTCGGAGCGCCATCCCGGGTGGCCGCGCGGCGCCAGCAGGAGCGGGCCTTGGCGCCGCCGGTCTGCCTAGAGATTTGACGCCAACGCCCAGGCTTTGGTGATACTCGCGCTGGGCCCGTTGTAACCTCCGATAAATAAACAATTAAAATTTTTTAGATTCCTAGTACGGCTCTTGCAAAGTCATGAACGTTGAACATTGCTCTAAGCGTAGCGGGGTGTGACTGTGGTACAGATCAGAAAACATGTGAGCTTCATCTCGACTCTGGCGGCACTATCGGTCACCAGCCTGATGGTCTTCGCCCTGTGCTTTAACGTTGGCGAGCAGAGCTTGCCTGCCGCCGGCTTTGCGCCGCTGCTGCCAGTTCCAGCGCCTAGCTTCAGCCTGCCTTATGCGGGCGAGGTCTTTGCCGAACTGAAGGCCGGACAGCGCACCGACATGTTGCGTGCCATCGCCGGGCTCGACCGTGGGTCGGTTAAAGAGCGAGCTCAAGCATCGGCCGATGTTAAGCGCCATCAATCTAGCCTTTCCCTCAAAGGCCAAGTCTTGGTGCGCTTGATGATGGCTCGCGGTGTCGCTGGGCTTAGCGCTGCTGGCCACCGTGTGAGCGGCGCCAATGCCGCCTACCGTGGGCAGCTCGCCGCAGCTTTGCAAAAGGCCGCCGGTTTAGGTGAAGCAGAGCGGCTGGCCTCTCTCGCCTACGGCCTGAGCATCTGGCGCGTGGCCGAAGGCAAGAACATCGATTGGAGCAAGCCACCATTTCGGCTAGCTCCGTACAGCCAGACCAACCTGGCTAAAGCCATCGTCGAGCGCGCCGCTTTGGACGATCTGCGTCGCGGCCGGCCCGAGGTTGCTGTCAAGAAATATAAAGCCCTCGCCGCTAGCCTGGAGCGGTCGTCGCAGCGTGCCCCCCTTGACCTGCGCGTTTTAGATTTAAGCCACCTCGTTGCCGTCAAGTCAAAACAAAATAAAGTTTATGAAAACGCCTTGATTGCCGCCTATAAAGCTTATCTTGACCCAGGCTTGCTCGGCGAAGGTGGCGAGGCCCAGGTCAAGCTGACGGCGCAGGATATCTCGCAGCGCCACGCGACCTTTGTCAGTGGTCTGCTGCGGCATGCCGCTTCGTCTAACAGCTCCGCCAGCGACAGCGCCGAGGCCGTGCGTATGGCGCAGAACTTTCTAACGACGCTAAATGACGCCGCTACCATCGAAAGTATCAAGTCGCGAATCGCCACGGCCTACATGGCGCACCGCCAGTATGCGCAAGCTGTGGGTGTGTACAAAGAGCTCGCCGACACCAAAGATCAGACGAAGGCCAGCGGCTATATCGCTCTTGCCATTCATGCTCAGGGCAAACTCGCCGCTTGGCCAGACCAGGCTCCGTGGGGCGGCGTGGCCGCCGGTCACGGCGCCGAACGCGAAGACCTGCTCGCGCTTTATGTCCGCCTCGGTAGCGTACAACACGCTAACAACGTTTGGTTCGTCGCGGCGCAGCGCGGTCTGTTATCGCTTAACCTCGGCCGTCGTGACGAGGCCTTTGACCTCTGGCAAGGACTTCTGCGCAAAAATGCTGCAGGTGCTCACGCCGCCAACGCGGCTGGTGTGATGCTAACCACCTACCAAGGTGAGACTCTGTGGCAAGAGCTGGATAGTCTTGCTCGTCTGTGCCTGGCTAGTCACCTGGCACCGACCTACCACGGCAAGGTGCTAAACGTCGGCGATATGTTGGCGTTAGCACTGCTGGAGGCTGGTAAGCAAGCCTACGCACAGCAGCAATACGGCGTGGCCATCAAGAAATTCGCTGAAGTCGTGCGTGAACACGCTGGATTTAAGCGCTCGGATGAAGCCTTATTCATGCTCGCTTCGGCGTATCATGGCGACTCTCGGCATATCGATAGCGTCAAGACCTTGCTCACCTTTGTCGACAAATATCCGCGCTCGACGTTTTACCGCCAAGCTTTACTGAGTGGCGGCGATTGGTCGGCGCCGATGGCCGACGAGGACAACACCATCTTCTTCTTTAACCGCTTTGTCATGCAGTATGGCCAGGACGTCGAGGCGCAGCGCGTGCGTCACCTACTCACCGGGCTTTATAGCGGCCTTGGACGCTATGGCGACGCCCTCGGGGTGCTGCGTCTGACCGCAAGTCACGCTCCGGATCCAGCCGCCAAGGCTGAGGCTTTGGTGACGACGCTCGAACTTCAGTCGCGTCACGGTAGTTCTGCGAATGCTGGAGTTGCAGCTGCTGCGGTCATAAGCAGCGCGGATACCAGCCTCGAAGGCAAGGCCGCCGCCCTGGCGACCCAGGCACGTCTGGCTGCAGCGGCCGCCCATTTTAAAGAGGTCGAACGCCTTGCGGCGATGCTGGCCAGCAGCGATCACCCGGCCGCGCAGGAAGCGCTTGGCGAAGCCCGTTACCTGATCGCTGAAGGCATGGCGAAAAGCGCCGTTCATCAAGACTACAACCTCGGCCTTAGCGACCCAAGCGCAACGCTGCAGGCGCGCTACAATTCCTATAAGACGGTGCGGCAACGCTATATCGATGTGTGCGGCTCGGGAGTGACCAGCTTTTGTGCTCCAGCTATGGTCCGCTTGGATCAGTTCAGTCTGACCTTTGCCAAAGCCGCCGACGAGATTGAGATTCAGGATTCGCTGGCGGCCCCGGTGGTCCAGCGCTTCAAAAATACCAAGCAAGCGATCATGAACGACGTCGCGGATACCTCGCAGCGTGCCGAAGCCAAGGCTCTCGCCTCAACCGAAGCAGGGCAAACCGACCCAAGCACAACCGAGGCCGTGCTGTGGCAGGCGTCGACCGAATTTAGTGTGGATCATTTAAGCGGCGCCGCAGGTCAAGGTTATGTCCAATGGAATGCTGAATAATCACTGTGTCATTGTCTTTGCGGTCGCTGGTCCTATGAGATGGAAGCTGTTCACAACTGGAGTCATCTATGGTTCTCTCAAGAAAGCATATTACCTGTTTACTCGTGGTCGGCGCCGCCCACCTCACCAACGGCTGTACGACCTTTAACCGCAGCGCGGCAAAGAGCGACGAGCTGATCGAAAGCGGCGCACCGGTGGTCATTCAGGTCGGCCACGATCATCCGGAGATGTCGCCTCACGAGCGCACCTTTTGGCTCCAGCAGCGCCAGGGTAAAGGCGTTGTCGGGAAGATGAACGGTAGTCTGGCGACTGGCGAAGCAGAGGCAACCGTCGCTTTTGCCAAGGACAAGCTCACGCAGCACCCCGGCGACGCCCAAGCTTTGACGATGCTCGTGTCGGCTCTGCTTTTGCAGCGCAACTACGAACTGGCTAATTACTATGCCGGCATGCTCGAGCAAGTCCAGTCGGGTAGCCCTGTTGCCCTCAACGCGAAGGGTTTAGCCAGGGCGATGGCACCAGCGAGCAGACCTGCGGATTATGCCCAGGCCGCTGTCTACTTCCAGCAGGCTATGGACGCCGATCAACGCCAAGTGGCGCCCGGACTCAACCTCGGCTATCTGCAACTCGATGTCGGCAATGCAACCGCCGCGGCGGCGACCTTTAAGGCCGTCGGCAGCCGTTGCCATGGCTGTATCGCTGCCCTGCTCGGTGAGGGCATCGCCTTGTCGCGCAGTCGCCAGTTTCCAGCTGCCGCCCAGGCCTTCAATCAGATCCTGATCCAGCGTCCCAATCATGCAGTCGCCTTGTACAACCTCGCCCTTGTCTATAAAAATGGATACAATAATAAGGCAAAAGCCGAATCCTATCTGGTAGCGGTGCTGCGTGAATCCCGGACGCAGGACCGGGCCCTGAAAGATCGTGCGCAATTGGTCTTGCGCCAGCTCAAAGGCGAGGCCACTGGCAGCGAACGGACGGAAATCGCTTCGGACCAAGCCGCGGACAACCACGATGCAGACGCTCTCATGACTGGTGCTAAAGACGAAGACGAGGATCAGCAGTAATTTGGTGTTTGCCAAAAGGAGCTAGCATTGCGCTTGTCAATCAGACCCTTAGGTTTAGATGTGGCCTTGCCGGTGGCGCTGCTTGCAGCGATTGTCAGCAGTGGCTGCAAAAAGCGGCCCATCGGCGGCGACCGAGAGGGATATATCCTTGGGCCGGTGAGCCAGATCATATCGGCGTCGAAGGCGGCCGTACCAGCGGTCAATCAAGACGTGCTGGCGGCCTCGGCGCTGATCGTGACGATCATCTCGCCGACCGAGGTGAAGTTCTGCTCGGGAACCCTCATCCCTTCGGAGCAGCCCGGCGAGTTCGGACGGATCCTCACCAATCACCACTGCTTCGCCCAGGAAGACGCCCAAGGTCTCGCCACCGCCGTGTTGCTGCCGCAGGCTTGCGTCGCCACCAAGGTCTATTTTGGCTTCTTTAAAGGTCTGTCCGACAGTGCTTCGATCAGCAACTGCCAGGTCGGTACCCTGCGGACCACCTTTGACGGCGACCTCGCCGTGTTCAAGTTAGGTACAGCCATTCCTCCAGCATTCAAACCGTTGCAGGTCGCTCCCGCCGACTTTAAGCCGGATGGCCGCGATGCCTTGGTCGTGCACTACCCAGCGATCGAGGAGAATATGGTCGCGCCACCAGACGGTGGTCCCACGGTGCCAACCGCCTCCCTCACGCTCGGCAATTGTCGTGTTGTCAGTGGATTTCCCATCGGTCAATGGGAGCTTGATCGTTCGCTTCCTTACGGCCTTAAACACACCTGCGATATCATCCATGGCTCAAGCGGCTCCGGTTTAGTCGATCGCCAAACCAATCAGTTGCTTGGAGTCGATTGGGGCGGTCTTAAGATCGACGGCGACGGCGGTCCGGAGACGATTAACGTGGCCACGCGTGCTAGTTTCGTTCAGGCTTTTTTGAGCTACAAAACTGATCAAGCCGAGGCCTCGGCCGCTAGCTTGCTGTCGCAGCAAGAGCGGGACAAGATCAGTCGTGGGAGTTTAGGTGATCGCACCCAACAGGTCCTGGCCTCGGCCAGCAAAGGCTGTGGTGTCGTCGCTGCTGTGGGCACCGGTCATGGCGCAACCTTGCCGGTGCTGCTGCTGCTGGCTGTGCCCTTCCTCCTACTGACAGGACCGAGGCGCTTGGGCGCGCTTGGTTTTGCTCTGCTGCTGCTTGGCGCCGCGCCGTCGCCACAGGCTTTGACGCAGCTGCCAACGCCTCTGACCAATACGGGCGTCGAACGTCCTAGCTTCATGCCGTCACCGCTGAGTCCAACGGCCGGCTGGGCGGCGAGTTATCTGCTTAGCACGGCGTTTATCGTCGAATATTTGAGCGTCGATGCGCTACAGCCACAAGCCAGAGGAGCGAGCGGGCCGTGGTCGGCGCCGTGGCTGCGAGCCTATTTTGCGGCGTCCTCGCTGCGGGCTAAAGGACAATCCGGCCCGTCTAGCCCGGAACTCGCCGGGCGTCTGCAAGCGCATAGCGACGTCGCTGCTGCGTCTAAGCTGGAAAAAGCCGCGGAAAGCGACCTGATGGCGCAAAGGGAAGGTGAGGCCCGGGCCGGCATGGAGCTGATTGCTGCAAGCTTTACCCCCGCCGCCGCGAAGCGGTGGCAGCACCTTGCTGCAGCCTATGCCCTGCCAGCGCCGACTTGTCCTTTGGATTACGCCGAGGTGAAAGCCTTCGCGGCGCACCAGCACCAGCTGCAGATCGCCGGCTCGGGTCAAAGCATCAATCAAATGTCTTTACTAAAACCGCTGCGCGGTTGGTCCGAAGCCAAGATTCAGTGCCTCGCCTTTGCGCTGATGCAAGGGGTGGCAGACCGTTTGGACCAAGGCTTTGACCCACTACCACTGATCACAGCGCTGACCGTCAGTGGCGCACCGATGGCGCAAGGTATCAGCATGCGCGCGCTGGCGGCGACCAGACTGCTGCAGCTTGGCGAGTATCCCGAGACGCTGCGGACCTTGCTTGAGTTAGTTGATTTAGATGACGATTACCGGTTACCTTACGAACTTGTGCAGCGGGCTTATAGCCTGCGGCAAAAGGGTGGGGGAAGCGTCGCGTTACAGGGGATCTGATGGCGAAACTAGTAGGTTTGGTAGGCTTATGTTGGCTGGTAAGTGGCAGCGCCTTGGCCGAGGCTGGTGGCGCGCCAGGCTGGTTTGATGCGCCGCCGCCGCCGCCACCGGTCTACGGCGGCAGTCAAGGTGCGGTGCCTCCGGCCGCGGTGGCGCCTGCAGCACCGGCACAAACACCCGAAGCATTAGCCGCAAGCCGCTATCAGATCTGTTTCCAGCGCATGGTCGATGCTGGCGTCAATGACAACGCCTTCATGAAAAAGTGCTTGGGCATTCCGCTGCGCGGTCAGCCGCAGCCCCAGCCTGGGAACGGACCTGCCATGGCGAATCGTCGGCTCCGCCCTGGCGAGGGCTTTAACAAGGCCGAAGTAACGGCCGTCGTGCAGCAGAATCTTGGTGGCTTGACCGACTGCTACGACAACCTGCTGGCGCAAAGTCGAGATTTAGGGCTGACTCCAGGCGGCATCGTCGGGGTCTTGCTTGAGGTGCAGCTGAACGGACAAGCCCAGGTGCTGGCGCTCGATCCGCAGTCCCTGCCGGATCTGAGCTTGCTGCACTGCTTTCGCTCGCGCCTTCGCGCGTGGTCTTTCCCGCGCCGCCAAGGCGGCGACCGCAGCCGTTTTCTCCTGTCTTTTGTGCTACTGGCGAGGAGCCCGCAAAAAGGCCAGGTGACGCTGGCGAGGGGTTATCCCCAGCTGGCGCCGAGTGCCGCGAGCGAAAGCCGCCCTCGGCCAAAATAGTGCTTTAAATGGCTGGCGAGCCAGCTACAATCGATCCTTTGCCGCGGTGGCGGCGGTCGCAGCCTTGGCTGCTGTAGATAAGGATCATGATTTTGACGCTTAAACCGTTTAAAACGGCCTTGGCCGACGGCGATAATTTACTCTTTGACGGCGCCATGGGCACGGTCCTCTACACCAAAGGGATCTTCATCAATCGCTGCTTTGAGGATGCCAACCTGTCCGCACCCGGTTTGGTCAAGGAAGTGCATCAGGAGTATCTGTCGGCCGGTGCGCAGGTGCTGACGACCAATAGCTTTGGCGCCAGCAACTATAAATTGAGCGGGCACAATCTGCAGGAAAAGACCTTCGCCATCAATAAAGCGGCGGCTGAGTTGGCCCGCGGAGTCGCTGCGGGTCAGGCTTATGTCGCCGGCTCGGTGGGGCCGCTTGGGGTTCGTATGGAACCCTGGGGGCCGACCTCATTTGCCGAGGCCCGTGCGGCCTTTGCCGAACAGATCCTCGGCTTGGTCGCTGGTGGCATCGATGTGCTGTGTTTAGAAACCTTCTCCGACATCAGTGAGATCCAGCAGGCGATCCTGGCCGCGCGCGAAGTCGCGCCGACCCTGCCGATCATTGCTCATATCGTCATGAATCCCGATGGCAACACCCCGATCGGTACGCCGATCGAATGGGCGATGAAGAAGTTGGACGAGTGGCAGGTCGACGTCGTCGGCTTGAATTGCTCGGTGGGCCCGGCGCCGATGATGGCGGCGATCTCCCGGATCCGCGCCGCAACGCAGCGACCGATCAGCTTTCAACCGAATGCTGGCCTGCCCAAAGAGGTCGATGGCCGCCAGATCTATATGAGCACGCCAGAATACATGGCGGAGTTTGCCAAGGACTTTCTCCAAGCCGGAGTGCAGTTTGTCGGTGGCTGCTGCGGTACGTCGGCTGAGCACGTGCGCGCTATGGCCAATGCGATCCGCCACTATAAGGCGCTGAGCGGCGGCACGACGGGTCGTTTTGTCGCCTTTTCTGCGAGCGTTACGCCACGCGATCCATCCGGTGCGCCTCAAGCCGAAGAAGCCCCGCGCGCTGATGCCAGGGGTAAAAGCAGCTGGGCCCGCAAATTAGTCGACGGTGAGCGCGTCTATTCGGTGGAGCTGTTACCGCCGCCCGGAGTCAGCCCGGAGAAGATCCTGGCTAATTCCTCCCGCCTGCGCACGGCGGGCATCGATGCCGTCAATATTCCCGATGGGCCGCGTGCCTCGGCGCGCATGAGCGCGATTTTAACGGCCGTGATGATCGAGCAGCGGGCTGGTATCGAGACGGTGCTGCATTACACCTGCCGTGACCGCAACCTCCTCGGCATGCAGTCGGATATGCTCGGCGCGCACGCGATCGGACTGCGCAATCTGCTGTTGGTGACCGGTGATCCACCAAAGATGGGCAGCTATCCCAACGCCACCGGGGTGTTTGATGTCGATGCCATCGGCCTGACCAATATGGTCCACCGCTTGAATGGCGGCATCGATCTGGGCGGCCGCAGCATCGGTGAGCCGACGGCCCTATCGATCGGCGTCGGGGTCAACCCGGTCCATCGCGATTTTGATTATGAGATGAAGCGCTTCAAATATAAGGTCGAGGCCGGGGCCGAATGGGCCATCACCCAGCCGGTGTTTGACACCGAAGCGATCTTTCGCCTGCTCGACTTTATGGATAAGAACAAGATCAAGATTCCGATCATCGCTGGGGTTTGGCCGCTGGTCAGCTATCGCAACGCCGTCTTCATGAACAACGAGGTGCCCGGAGTCGTGATTCCTCCAGACATCATGGAGCGGATGTCGAAGGTTGCGGAGTCGGAGGATGCGAAAAAGGTCGGTGTCGAAATCGCCAGTGAGATGGTCGAGCATTTGGGCTTAAACGTCCAAGGCGTTCAGCTCTCTGCGCCGTTTGGCCGGCTCGACCTGGCGCTTGCGATTATCGGCAAATAGGACTATCACCAGTTGGCAGGGTGGGGCCAATGTTGGCCCTACTGGCTGGTTAGTCATCCGTGGCAGGAAGCACCGAAAGAAATAGCTATGATGCCAAACCCCGTTCCTCTTATCGGTGTTGGCGCTTCGGCTGGGGGATTAGAGGCTTTTTCAAGGCTGGTTGCCAAGCTTCCTGCTGATTTTCCTGGCGCCGTCGTTTTTATCACCCATCTAAGTCCTGATCGCGGCAGCGACCTGGTGGGAATACTGGCTCGTGCTGCCAAGCTTCCAGTTTCCGAAATTGTGTCGGGGGTCGTACCTCAGGCTGGTCAGATTTATATTGCAACGCCCCATTTCGATGCGCTCCTCCATGATGGGGCCTTTGCGCTCATCCCGCGTGACCCGACTCCTCTTAGGCATTTGCCGATCGACCGCTTTTTCTCCTCCATCGCCGCCGAACGTGGTGCAAAGGCCTTTGGGGTGATCCTGTCAGGCACTGGTTTTGACGGGACGGCTGGCCTGCTCGCCATCAAGGAGCAAGGCGGCACCACCTTCATACAAAGCGCGGACTCGGCAAAATTTGCTGAAATGCCCCTCAACGCCGCTCAAGCCTGTGACTATGCTGATTTTGTTTTGCCCCCCGAGTTCATCGCGGAGGAACTCGATCGGATTTGCCGTAATCCGGATTATTTCGTCATTCAACCTGAGAGCACCGTGGTGTTCCCCGAGGTGATGCTTAACAGCTTGTTTAAGTTGTTAAAGAGGGAAACCGGGACTGATTTTAGCGGTTACAAACTCGGCACGGTTCGTCGCCGGATCTTACGCCGCATGGCCGCCGTTCGAGCGAAGTCGCTGGAAGAGTACCTCGGTGTACTGCGGGGCGATCCCGCAGAAACCAGGCGGCTGTTTGATAACATTCTGATCAACGTCACCAGTTTTTTTAGGGATCCCGATCTATTCAAAGCATTGGATGCGGTCGTCTTTCCCGCCCTGTTACAAAACCCCTCGGAAAAGCATCCGCTACGCATCTGGATTCCTGGCTGTGCCACCGGTGAAGAGGTCTATTCCCTCGCCATCGGACTGATGGAGTTTATGAACGCGCATCAGCTCGTCGTCGATTTCCAGATTTTTGGCACGGATATCAGTGCTGCAGCCATTGCCCAAGCGCGCATTGGTCGATTCAGGGAAGAAAGCCTAGAACACGTCCCAGCCGAGCTGGTGCAGCGATATTTCACTAAAACCAACGGTCATTATTTGGTGTCCAAGGAGGTTCGTGAACACCTGGTATTTGCCGAGCACAACGTCATCAAAGACCCGCCTTTTTCCAATATGGACTTGGTGAGTTGTCGTAATGTTTTGATCTATTTCGGGCTGCCCTTGCAGACCCACGTCATGAGCATCTTCCACTACGCGCTGCGTTCGTCTGGATTCTTGGTTCTGGGCCCGTCCGAAGATACGGGTGGTAAATCTGGTCTGTTCGCCTGTATTGACACTAAAAACAAAATATTCACCCGCTCACCGGCGTCGGTTCTTCCCTTTGTCGATCCAACGTATGAACTATTTTCGACTGGCGTGACCAAGCGTTTTACTGAACCTGGAGGTGAACGGTTGTCTATCGAAGAAGATATCATCAAAAAAACCGATGAGCTGCTATTGCAGCGCTTTGCTCCGGTCGGCATCCTTGTCAACGAAAACCTGCGTATTCTGCAGTTTCGGGGCGATACCGCGCCCTTTGTGTCGCCGACTCCTGGGGCCTCAAACCTCACCGTGATGGAGATGATTCGCGCTGATTTGCGCATCGAGGTGCGTAACTGTGTGAGCAAGGTGATCGCTACAGGTCATCCAGTATCCAGAACTGTTTCCTTCGATGTGAACGGGCGAACCTGTCGCTACCTGATGGAAGGGGTGCCAGTCTCTGGGGCAAATCTTAGCGGTAAGTATATCCTCGTCACCTTCAAAAGCCGCGAACATGCCGTGACGGACTTAGTCCGAACGGTCACATGGCGAGCCTTCATGGCGCGTTTGTTGACGCTTTTGGGTAGAAGGATCCGTCCGCAAATGACATCAGCAGAGACCGAAAATAGCATCCTGAGACAGCAGTTGGTCGACTCCATTCAAGAAAGTGACGTCAAAAACGAAGAGCTGCGGTCGGCAAACGAGGAGCTACTGTCGGCCAATGAAGAACTGCGGTCAAGCAACGAAGAGCTAGAGACCGCCAAAGAAGAGCTGCAAGCCAGCAACGAGGAATTGCACACCGTCAACGACGAGCTCAAGGTGCGGGCGAACGAACTAGCTACGGCGCGTGACAGCGTCAGCAATCTTTTGGCATCGAGTCAGATTCCGTTGGTCATGGTCGATAGAGACCTGAATATTCGCAACTTCACCACGTCTGCTGAGAGGTTTTTAAAGGTTATTTCAAGCGACATCGGTCGTTCCATCGGTGATATCAATATCGGACTGGATGACATCGACATGGTTGAGCAAGGCAAGCTCGTCATCGATTCCGGACAGTCCATCGAACGCCAAGTCGTCAGTCGGCAAGGTGCCAAGTATAAAATGTCTGCTTCGCCGTTTATAAGCTCGGACAAGAGAATAGACGGCGCGGTTTTTTCCTTTATCAGCGTCGACGCCATCCTCACTGAAGCAGAGAAAAGGGCTTCGCTCTTGGCTGTCGGCATCGTCTCGTCGGTGCGAGAGCCCTTGCTAGTGCTCGATACGGCCCTTCGAGTGCAGGTGGCCAATGCGTCTTTTTGCAAGAAATTTAATACCAAAGCCGAAGATGTGCTGAATGCCGACGTCTACGACATCGTCGATGGCCAATGGAATGTCCCCGAGCTGCGTCAGATGCTCACCGATGTGATTGCCAAGAAGGCGTCCTTCGACGACTTTGAGGTGGTGCTAAATGGTCGCGATGCCAAAAAGAGAATTTTTCTACTCAACGCTCGCGAAATTCAGGGTACCGCTGGAAAGTCCGGACTGATATTGCTGGCGATCGAGGACGTCACCGAGCGAAGAAAACATGAGGCTACGCTCAAACTTGTGTTTAACGCCTCGCAGATGGGTATGTTGCAGACGACGAAGTCGGGAGACATCGTCTATGTCAACGCCGAAGTCGAACGGATCTTTGGCTACTCTCCCGGCGAATTGATCGGCAAACATGTGAATGTGTTGCTCCCGGAGCGCCTCAGAGCATCTCACCTAAAGCATATGGCGGCATACTGGGCCCACCCGACCCTTCGGCCTATGTCTGCACGCCGCGACCTACTGGGCCTGACAAAGGAAGGTCGCGAGGTGCAAATCGAGGTGTCCTTGGTTCCCGTCGAATTTGGTGGCGAGATCTTTTCCGTGCAGGGAATCTTTGACGTTAGTTTTAGAAAAGAAGCTGCTGCGGTGCAGCGCGCTAAAGATGCAGCGGAGTTGGCGAGTCAGGCAAAGAGCAGATTTTTGGCCCACATGAGCCACGAAATCAGGACCCCGCTATCGGCCATCGTGGGCTTCTCTAGTCTTTTGGAACAAGACCCGACGCAGGCTTCTGAAATGGTCGGCGTCATCAAGCGCAACGCCAAACACCTGACGTCGCTGATCGATGATATTTTAGACTTGTCCAAGGTCGAGGCCGGACAAATCAATTTGGAGTCCACCTTTGTCAACCTGCGTCAAGAGGTCGAGAGCGTGGTAACCATGCTCGGCACTAAGGCCAAAGAGAGGGGGCTTGACCTAAGGTGTGCCTTCGCAGACGGCGTGCCGCAGATCGTTAGCTCCGATCCAACGCGCCTGCGTCAAATTCTCATCAACGTGATCGGCAATGCCATTAAGTTTACCGAGTCCGGACGCATCGATATCGCGGTTCAGGCCGATCAGTCGAAGCAAGGGGAGTCGCGTCGGCGCGTCGTGTTTACCGTCACGGATACTGGCTGCGGCATTGAAACAAGCATGCAAGCCAAGGTCTTTGAACCATTTGCTCAGGAAGCCGTCTCGACGAGCCGGAAGTACGGCGGCACCGGTCTTGGATTGACTCTGTCGCGAGAACTGGCTCGGCTGCTGCACGGTGACATCGTGCTTAAGCGAAGCGAGCCGGGTGTTGGCAGTACCTTTGAGATATCCATCGAGTCCGAGTCGATTGATGCTGCACTGGCGCCGGAAACCCTGGTGGCGGGAGGCGTGCAAGCTAACGGTGAAAGCAATAAATTCCCCTTGCATGGACTGAACGTCCTTCTGGTCGAAGACGGTGAAGACCACCGGATCCTTATTGAGCGCTTTCTCAAGGCCAAAGGCGCGAGCGTTGGCCTAGCCAGTGACGGTGTCCATGGCGTCCGGATGGCTCTAGAGCACAGCTATGACGTGATATTGATGGATGTGCAGATGCCCAATCTCAACGGCCGCGAAGCCACGGCGAAACTCCGCGCCAGTGGTTGCATGGTGCCGATTATTGCTCTCAGTGCCTTTGCGACTAAAATCGAAAAGGAGAAATGCCTGGCCGTCGGCATGAACGAATACCTCACCAAGCCGATTGGCATCGACGACCTGGCCAAGGCCGTTGCCAAGTATGCCGTCAAACCGAAGCTCCTGCCCCCGGCATGACGCTGACGATGATCGGAATATACGGCTCGTCGCCGGTGGCCAAAGCCGCGTTTGGGGCGCCGCCAACAGTCGGGCTGTAGCCCGGCGCTGGCAAGGTCTCAGGCCCACGTGCCATAGACTTATAGGCCCACCAGGTTGACCCGGTGATCAGTAGGGCCAAGGCGGCTAAACCCAAGGCTCCAGCAATCCAGCGCAAGGCTGGTGCCGGGGCTTCGTCAGGCAGCGTTTGATAGCTTAATTTAGACAAGCGTCCGACCTTCAGGCTGCTGAGCACCGTCTGCCACCCCTCGAGGTCTTTGGCCGTCCGGTAGTTGTAGCGCAGCACGGTGACGCGGTCTTTGACGAGCTGGATGAAGATTTTGCTCTTTAAGCCGCGTTCTTCCGGGAGGTCGCCGGTGCCGCGGAGCTGCTGCTTATCAAATGAAAAATTGTTTAGGCCGTGGCCCTCAGCACCGAGCCAGGTCTGGGCCGTCTTTGCACCCTGAGTTGGACTTGCTAATTGATCGGCGAGTTGGCGCGTGATGCGGTGCGCGGCGCCGTGCACGGTGACCAAGAGCCACGGGTTGTTTTGCGGCGCATAGATCGCCGTTGAGACCAGCGTTTGGGTCGGCGCCGAGGCTGCGCCCCCTTGTCCCTGTCCTTGTCCCTGTCCCTGTCCTTGCGGCTGCGCTTGGATTTGGGGTGCCTGCGGTCCGCGCAGGACCCTGGCATTCTTAAAGGGGACGAGGAACTTGATCCCGGCGCTACGGTCGATATGGGTCTTGGCGGCCAGCACCTGCGGCAGACAGCAACATAGCATGATCAGCAGGTATAATGTGCGTGGCTTTTGTCGCATGCATCCTCGCCAGTGACTGCGTCAACCCCTCGCGATTCTACTGGCAACGCTCGAGAAATGCTACCGTTTCGACATGATAAGTATTGGGGAAGAAATCTAGGCCGACAAGCCGCGTCAGTCGGTAGCCATCTTTACGGCACAAATAGCCAAGATCTCGGGCCAAGGTCGTCGGATCACAGCTGACGTAGACGATGTGTTTTGGGCCGATGTTCTTCAGCGGAACCATGCCCTTATAGAGGCCCTGGCGCGGTGGATCGAGGATCACGAGGTCGAAGGGCTCTTGGCCGCGGTCGCACTTCCACAGGTGCTTTTCTGCGTCTCCCGCCAGGTAGCGCACGTTGCTGAGGAGGTTGGCCTCGGCGTTTTGCCGCGCAATGTGAATGGCCTTTTTGCTCGACTCGATGCCTTCGATATAGCGCACACCGTCGGCTAGCGGCAGCGACAGGTTGCCGCTACCGCAGCAGACGTCGAGGATGCGTTCAGGTAAGGTCGCTTGGACGTGGTCCAGGACGAGGCGCCTGAGGGTGCGGTTGAGGTCGAGGTTGACCTGTTGAAACTGTCCAGGGACGGTGAGAAAGCTGCGCTCCAGATCTTGATCAAATAAGACGCTGGGGGCCGCCTCCATCGCCGTTGCCAGGCCCACCCAATGGACTTGACTGAACTTGGCGAGGCGCTCGGCAAAGGCTTCGACGCCGGAACGAGGTCCGTCACCTGGATAAAGGGTGACGACCAGGTTGCCACTCGAGGTGGCGGGGATTTCCTGGCATTCCAGCCGTAGTTTTAGGCCCGGCAGTTGCTCCCAGGATGCAGCGTGCAGCGCTTGAATGAAGTCATTGATGGCCGGTGCGGCGATCGCACAAGCGTCGATCGGGACCAGTTCGCGCGTGCTGCGTTTGAAGTAGCCAAGGCTCAAGGCGCCGCCCTCGCTCAGGTGCAGACGCAGCAGGACGCGGTTGCGGTAGTGATAGGCTGACGGCGCGGCGATCATCTCGACGGATAGTCCCGCGTCGAGCTTGCCAATACGCGTCAAAGCCGAGCTGATGAAGCTTTGCTTCCAGTCGAGTTGCTGCGCGTAGTCGATGCCCATCCACTGGCAGCCGCCACAGGACGTCGCCACGGCACAAAGCGGCTTTTTGCGCATCGGGCTTGGCGTCAGCAGCTCGAGGATTTCGGCTTCGCCGTAGCGACCGCTGTCGCTGGTGGTCTTTGCCTCGAGCACATCGCCTGGCACGGCATCGGCGACGAAGTAGACTTTCCCATCGATCCTGGCGACCCCTTTGCCGCCGTAGGCCATTCCATCAATCGTCAGCTGCACGACTTGCTTTCTTGCGGCGCGGTTTCGCCGCGTGGTCTTTTTTACCTGGTGGGGCAGGGGCTTGAGCCTTTGGCGCCGGATCTTCCGGGGCCTTGGCCGCGTCCTCTTTCGGTACGAATTCAAACGAAATCTGCAGCTTTTGGTGTTTAGCAAGCTGCGCGAGGGGTTCCTTTAGCATAGCCGCGACCGCCATGCCAAGCTCTCGTGCCATGACCTGCACGACTTCGTCCTTGCCCTTTCCAGCCCGCGCAAATAAAGCGCCGAGCAGCGCCCTGGCGGCACCGGCATCCATTCCGGGCCCGCCGCTGCCACCCTCCTCCTCAGTGTCTTGGTAGTCGTCTGTGCGTTCGCCGAAGGTCCGGCCGGCTAGGGCTTTAAACAGATTCTCCCGGATCGATTTGAACTCGTCAGCCATGCATTCCTCGGTGCCAAGAGGCGATTTTTTATAGCAGTTCTAGCAGGGTCGCGACATCGACGGGTCCATGCATGCGCTTGGCATCGACCTGGCCAGCGCTGATGCTGGTCATGACTCGCTGCGCGCTCGCGGTCACTTCCGCGGGCGTGACCAGACGTGCACGCACTTGTTTGACATGATCTAAAAACCGCCGCTGCGCCTCTAAGCTACCAAAGCCTCGGGTCGCCGGCCAGCGGCTGGTTTCCGAAGCAAGGCTAGCCATGATTTCGGCCTCGGTCACAGGAGGCTTCGGGGCTGGTTTGTGCCGATCGATGATGCGTAGGCCCATGGGTGTCTCCATAAAGGCAAACGTTGCCCTATCGATTATCCCACACGGGCAGTCCCGGGTCATCTGGCGGGTTTTTGCCTAGTTGCTCTGGAAACCGGTTTGACCGGTACCGTTGGCGTCAAGCATCGGCAAACAAATCGTTTTTATCTCCTGCATGGAGTTTTAGCAGCCGACTGGTTTGGTCGGTGCAGGGGCAAATGGATTTGGTAGGCCGAGGAATCCCGGACTTGGGGCTGGTGCGGCGCATTTTTGAGCCGGATCAGTGATGACGATTGGAATTGGCGCATGCGGTGTGTCGTATGCCGGCAGTGGCGCACTGCGTTCACAGACGGTTTGGTCGGTTTCTGACACCAAGCAACGATCGAAATCACGCAGAATGACGTTGATGGCGCTGTTTCCTGCCTGCGTCGGGATCCAGTTGATCGTTGCGGCGACGATTGGCTTGCCCATGGATAGCGGCGTGATCGTTGCGTCTGGCGGCAAATTGCTGAGGATCATCGCGACGTGGCGTGAGCTTCTGCCGACTAGCGAGCCGCCTGGTTGACTGCCTGGCAGGAGTCCTGACACCGACGGCACTCCACCTGCAACGGTCGTGTCTAGCGCTAACGAGGTCGCGCTGCTGCCACTGTCGTTGCTGCTTGCGGCAGCTGCATTCGCCACCGGCAACGGCGTGATGACACCGCCGACGGTGCTCCTGTCGAAGGCTGTGAGCGACCACGTTACAGCTTTGCCAAGGACGCCGGTCAACTGGGGCGTCGCCGGATCGATGAGTAAATCGACCAGCGCGGGTGTACAGCTATCTTTGCCCGTGCAGCTTTTGTCGATGCCAGGGATCTGCGCCGGCGCGGCGCTGGCGTTGGCAGATGTGCCGCTCGAGGTGCCTGCGTCCGCTTCCACGGTCGGATCAATAGAAGCATCAACAGCGGTTGTCGGTGCCGTCGGCGTCGCCTTTTTTCCCGCCAAGCCCTCACAGGCAATGATGGAGGTGTTGGCAATCAGCACTAAATAGATGGTCTGCAATTGCGCTTGGAACTTCATACTTGCCTCGCCCGAAATACAGGTACTGTGGACCGCTGCTAGGTCTTATCGGTCTTATCCAGCCAAACTTTAGCGATTAGAAAAAATCCTTTGATTTCAGTCCTCAGTAGGCCCTTTCAGATTGGCAGCTCGTGCGCCCAGAGCGGCTAATAAGGAAGCGCATGGTGATCGGCTGGCAGCAGACCTGGCAGTCTTCGATATAGGTTTGGCTGCCGGCTGAGGCATCAAAAAACGTGGTGAAGGCCTCGCCGCACCAGGGACATTGAACGGTGACGGGATCATCCATGCGTTATTGTTTCCTAATAGAGCCGGTGAGGTGTCTATACCAAGGCACCGTCACCTAGAGTTTGTCCTAGCTCTTTGGTAGCATTAAAGCCTACCCCTGTCCTAGTTTGTCGCACGCCGGTCGCATCCTTTTCAAAATTCCCCTGCATGGAGGCGCGTCGTTGCGCTGGATTTTAGCACCGCTTTTGGCCTGCTGTTGCCTTGCGTCCGTGGCGCTTGCGCGTAAGACCAATGGGCCGATCTACGAAGATCCGTTTGATCTGGGTGCTGGCGGTGCGTCGTTGACCCGTGCGAGTAAGGAAGGTGTGCTGTTCTCTAATCCGGCATTGCTACCGCTAGGCGCAGCTTTCTTTCGCTGGACTGGCCTCACCACGACGTTTCTCGTCAACAAGGAAGCGGTCGATACCGCGCGTAGCCTCGTCAAAAGTGCGCAAAGCAGCAAGAGTTCCAGCAGTGGCTCAGACAGCAAAGCGCAGGCTGCGGACATAGTCGACAAGGTGTTTAAGAACCCCATCCATCTGGGTTGGGGACTTGCCCTGAGTACGGTCACCAGTGCCTTTGGTCTGTCGGCATTTAGTCGCTTCGAACCAGACATTCGCGCCAAGCAATTCGGCTCAACCGGTCTACCCGAGGTGGAGCTGCGCACCGAGAGTTACCACGGTGTGGCGATCGGCGCCGCAGTCCGCACCCCGCTACGCTGGCTGCTGTTTGGCGCGACGGCCAAGTACCTCTATGCTGGCGAGCAGGACGTGGCGGCGCAGGTCACCGATTCGGCGACCATCGCCAGCTTTGGTCAGCAGAAATTCGCGCAAAATCTCGTGGCGCTCAATAAGGGAGTGGGCCTTGATCTTGGCACCCTACTGTTCTTTCAAGGCCAGAATGTTGATCTGACGGCTGCTGGTAAGGTCGATGATCTTGGCAACACCAAACTCAGCGGCACCTCGGCGCAACCAAAGCAGTTCAAGCAAGTCGCTAGCGCAGGCCTGGGCTTGACCCTACATTCGACTGCCGACGCCCTGCACTTCGCCGTTGACTACCGCGACCTCAGTGACGTCTACAAAGAAGCGCTTTTTAAGCGCCTTTATGTCGGCACCAAGGTGACGCTGCGGACCTACCTGGGCTTCTCCGGTGGCTACTATAACGGCTATCCATCGATGGGCGTCGAGATCGACTTGCTGCTGCTGCGCTTAGCCTTCACCTCCTATACCCGTGAGCTTGGTGACCACCCCGGGGTCGATCCTCGGCATATCTATATGGCTTCGATCAGTGCCGGATTTTAACCTTTAAGGAGCTGCGGTTGAATAAACGCTGCCTAAGCACAGCCCTTTTGGGCTTAGCATGGACGGTCCTCGCTTGTGGTGGTGCGAAGAATGTCGCCAGCTGCCCCGGTGGCAAAACCAGTGGTATCTGCAGCCAGCAGACACCAGATGAGCAGGCCCAAGCTAAGCTCAATAGCGGCGACTACGACGGCGCGATCAGTCAACTAAACGACCTGATTACGGCCGAGCCGGAGACCTACAGTCGCCTGCCGATCCTTGCCGCTGCGTATGCTGCAAGGGCTGGATTGGATATCCTAACCGTAGCCAAGTCGCAGTTCAGTGCCGGTGGCAGCTTACTCGACGTCTTTGCCTCTTTTATCCCAACGCCCAAGACCGTTGGTGCTGCCGCTTATAAAATCCACGTCGCTGATATGCAATCCGCCGTCGCCAGTCTAAAGCGTATTCCTGCGGCCCTAGTCGCAACCACCTCGGCCTCAGATTATGCCTCGAGTGCAACCTTGCAGCAGACGATTTATACGGCGGCGTATTCGGTGATGTTTTTAAACCAGTTCGCCGTCTCTGCCGATACCGGCAAGCTCGACCCGGCACAACTGGCGACGATGACAGAGAGCGACGCCAATGCCATTTTGACTAATTTTGCCGACACCGGGCAAATCCCCGCCCTCGGCTCCAATACCGCGGTCCAGGCTCAGGTGGCGGCGACGCTGACAAAGATCAACGCGGAGCCAGGGGCCACCTCTAAGGAAAAGATTGCCGCCTTTGTCGCGGCACAACAAGCGACGCCGGCATCCTAGTGATTGCTGCATAGTCGCTCAGCGGCTCGGCAGTTAAACAGCACTTACCTAATGTAAGCGTGGACGATCCGCTCATAGTCGCCACTGCGCTTAATCGCTTCTAGACCTTGATCAAATAGGTCGCGCACGGACTTGGAGTTAAAGCCCATCCGATACTCATTATTTTGCCGAAATAGGCGGTGGATCTGATAGGCCTCTGGCGGCTTCCTGCCTAATTTGTCGTTCCACCAGGTGAAGACGTATTGATCGATTACTAGGACCTGCACTCGTCGCGACGTAAACATTCGGTACTGGGACTGTTGATCAGGGTTTTCGGCGTAGCGTGGGTTGGTCTTGGCCATGGCATTGAATGCGGGGCCCAAGTCGGTCGCTGCGTCTTGCCAGGCGGCGATCGAGTATTTGCGTAAATCATCGACGCTATCAATGGTGAGGTGCTCAGATAAATGCGACACGGCAACATTGGTGCAGGAGATCAAGGTCTGCGAATAGTAAATATCGGCATAAGCAGGCCCTGACGTTTCGGCTCCGTCAAGCAGCCCCTGGCTGAGTAGGCGAATGATTCGGGCAAAGGAACCATAATAGAGCTTTATCGGTTGATGGATGTGCGTCATCGCCGCCCGAAATAGGTCGATCTCGAGGCCCAGATGCTTGGTGTTGATATCAAGGTAAGCTGGATCATAGGGGGTCGGAGCGCTGATATAGGGCGCCTTGGCGTAGGAAAATCCAATCACGAGATCTGCTGCCGCCCTGACCGGGACGGCCTTGCAGCAGCAGGCTAGCAACAAACCCAGACGAAGTACGGTGTGGTATTTAGCTTGGGCCATGGTCAGGCTCCGGAAGCAACTGGCTATAGGTTGTAATGACGGCTTGGAGCTTGGATTCGTCGAGTGGCTTTTCGATGACCTCAGCAAAACCCGCGGCATGATATGAGCCGATCTCGTGCTGCATCGAGTTAGCCGTGGTGGCGATCACCGGTGTTTTACAGCCGGCTTGCCGGAGCCGTGCTAAAGCCTCAATGCCGTTCATTCCGGGCATCTGGATATCCATCAAGATCACCTCGAAACCACGCTTTTCGGCGGCCACTAAGGCGTCGACACCATTGGCCACGCGCGTGATGCGAGCCCCATGTCTTTGCAATAGGCAGCTGAGCAGCGTTGCGGTGTCCTCATTGTCTTCGACGAGTAGGACCCTGCACCTGCGGCCGCCGGTTCCGGCCACCGCTGTGGCGGCGTGGGTTAGCTTCCTCTCATGCGGCGGCGTTGCCAGAGGATCTTCGACCAGTTGCACCGGCAACTGCAGCAAAAAATGGCTGCCTTGGTCCTTGCTCGAACGCAGCAGCTGCAGATCTCCGCCTAGGCTCTGAGCCAATTGGCGGGCTAAATGCAAGCCTAATCCTGTGCCGGGAAAGCCACACTGCTTGGTGTCGTCTGCCTGGGCAAACGGGGTGAATATCATCGCCTTGAATTCATCACTGATGCCGATGCCGCTGTCGATGACGTCGATCGCAAGGGTTCCGCTAGTCGCCATGTCGACGACGATCCTGACGCTACCTTGTGGGGTAAACTTGACAGCATTGCTCAGTAGATTGAGGACGATTTTTTCGATGAGGGTTCTCGCCGCGTAGACATACTGTGGTGTCTTGGCGCTTATCTCAGTGGCGATCACAACGCCCTTTTTGCTAGCCTCCAGTTGCACCGTTGCGGTCAAGTGGTTGAAAAAGTCTTTGACCTGGATCACTTCGTCGATCCGTTTGAAACGTCCCGTCTCCGACTTTGACGCTTCGAGCAGGTTGTCGATGAGTTCCCGAAGAGCGCGCACATTGCGCTGAATAATTTCTGAGTACGACTCTTTCGCGGCGCCGTCCAAGTTGGGCTCGCTCAGCAAACTCGTATAACCCGCAATGGCGGTGAGCGGGGTTCGCACTTCGTGGCTGACGTTGGCTAAAAAAAGTGCTTCGGCGCGTACTGCGGCTTGCGCGGCATCGCGGGACATCGCTAGTTCGGTCATCGTCGTTTGCAGCTCAACCTGCATCTTATTGATCGAGGCGGCGACGATATCCAACTCGTCTTCCTTATGACGACGTCCTGGCTTGCGCCTGAGGACAAAGGGGGCACTGAGTTTGGCCTTGGTCAATTGTCTAAAATAGACTGCCAGGTCGGTGAGATGGCGTGAAATCATGCGGTTAAAAAGGACCACGAGCAGAAATGACACCAGGAAGGTCTTGACGAAATTAGCGATGAGAAAAAGGAGCGTACGTTGCGTGATCTCGTGTTCGACCCGTCCCAGGGTCGCGACAACGTGAAGGCTGCCGAGATCGATCTGCTTGCCAAGGACCGGGTCCGAGTATGACAACGGGAATTCCCTGACGATGGAGTGGCCCTTTGGTGCCTGGTTGCCTTTGGTGAAGTCTTGTCCCTCGCTTTGCACGCGCACCAAGTCGATATCCGGCAGATCTAATATGCCTTGCAGCTGCCGTTCGGTCACTTCGCTGTTGAGGGACCAAAGGCTTGAAACTAGTCCTGGAACATAGCCGATGCCAACATGGTCGAGGTTTTCTTCGACTAAAGTGACCTCACGGCGGTAATCAGCAAAGACCTGCAAAGTCGTCGTCATCAATGCCACCAACGTGCTCGTGAGCACGACGGCAAAGACCAATTTTCTCGCTATGTTTAACGTTGGCATAGGAAACGTGGAGTCTCCGTTCGCTCATACATAGCCGATCTCCACGCGTCCTTCGCAATAAAGACACTTGTAGATGCTGCATTCTGGTCGACGTTGTCGCACTTTGAGGCGCGGCCTAATGGTGGCCAAGGTAGCAGACTAAAATCAACTATACTAGTCGCATTTTTTGCTACAATGATTGAAGAAAACGTGACACTAGTGCGGCCGGTCTTAGTCGTTTGCGAAAACCCAGCCGACCATGTAGCATCGTGGCCCTATGCCCACTGCGTCTTCGTTTCCTGCTCTTGGCCTCTATGTGCACGTGCCCTATTGCGCGGCCTTGTGTCCGTATTGTGATTTCGCCAAGACAGCAAATTTTACCGCCGAGATCCAGCAGCGTTACTTGCAGCAATTAGTTGCACACCTACGGGCGTGGACCGCCATTCCGTCGCTGCGGTCAAAGTATCCAAGAGGATTTAGTAGCGTGTTTTTTGGTGGCGGCACGCCAAGCCTGTTTGCCGATGAGTATCGGCCGCTGTTTGATGTGCTAACACCGCTGCTGCAGCCGGGCGCCGAGGTCAGTCTTGAAGCCAACCCGGATGATATCACTGCGGCGCGCTTAAAGGTTTGGCAGCAACTCGGCGTCACCCGGTTATCGATGGGTGTGCAGACCTTTCAGCCGGAGGGCCTCCGCGTCCTCAGGCGGGTGCACTCGGCGGCGGCGGCGCATCACGCCATCGCGGCGGCGCTCGACGTGTTTCCAGCTCTTAACATCGATCTGATCTATGGCTGGCCGGGTCAATCGATGGACGCGTGGAAGGCTGATCTGCAGATCGCGATCGCGCTGGGCATCCGGCATCTAAGCCTCTACAGCTTGACCTATGAAGGGCGAACCCCCTTGGGTCGTCAAGAAACGCGTGGCGTGGTCCAGCGCGCCAGTGACGACCACCTTGCTGATCTATACGCCGTCGCCTGCGAGCTCTTAGGTGCGGCCGGATACCTCCACGAGGAGGTGTCCAACTGGTCTCTGCCCGGTGCCGCCTGTCAACACAACTGGCTTTACTGGCAAGACCAGTCCTTTGTCGGGATCGGCGCGGGTGCGCATGGCTACCTTGCCGATCCCCATGGTCCGGGCCTACGCTACGCCTATGGCCGTAGCGATCGCACCTTCAATCAACATGCGCTAACAAGCATCACCGACCGCCCATTCGATGGCCCCACATTGTCCTCCACCTTCGGCGTCACCGTCGACCAAGGCCGCGACCTCGACGCCTGGCTCACCGAGCTCGTCGGTTCCGGTTTACGCACCCGTCACGGCATCGCCCTCGATGCCGCCCTGCACCGCTGTCACTTACTGTTCCAACCGACGCCCGTACTGCAACACGGATTAAATACGGGCCTCCTCAGCATCGAAGCCGGACAACTGCGCCTTGCCCCCCAAGAATGGTTTCGCGAAGCCGCCTGGTGCGTCGAATTTTTGGGGTCAGTCACTCCCGCTAACATCCTGTAAATGCCGGCGCCGCACGGCGCGACCGAGGCGACGACCCTAGGGAAATAGCTGCACTGCAGTAGGCAGGACTGACTTAATAAAATCTGACTGTTGTTCGCTGGCGAGTGGTGCGACCGTCAGGTCAATCCGGCATTCGCCGATATTCTTCTGTACGCCGGTCAACAGTGCCCGCTTCTTTTGCTTGAGCTCGGCGAGACAATGGTTGCTGCCGAGAAGCAGCAGATCAATGTCACCACCTCTCCTCGTATCATCTGTACGGCTGCCGTAAAGAAATAGGGCGGTTTCGCCAAGCTGCCAGATTTGTGGTCCAAGCACGTCGGTGCAAGCCTGGAGGATTCCCGAAAGTCTTGCCGCTGTCAGCCTCATGTCAATAGCGTCGTAAGATTTAAGACAATAGGCGATAAACGCCGGAGATCTTCGAGATTCTGCTGCAAATCGTCATCTTCGTACTCATGAACGATCACGTTGCGAAAACCTCGAAATTCCATCCATTGATCCGCAGAATCAATCAAACCGATTTTTTCGGCGTAGTCGGCATAATCCCGGACGCTACCCGAAAATCCAGGATCTTCCTTGAGGACTACAGCGCGCACGTATTTGGTCAAAAACAGATCAACTGTGCGTGAAAACCGTGCCGTGAAACTTTCCCAAGTCTCAAGGGTATCATCGTCCATCTGCGGGACGTCGGCCGACAGCTTTTGTACCTTGTCATAACTATATGCCAGGTGGCGTAAGGACTTCTGCAATTTAGCCGCGTAAGCGGCAATAGACTTATTAGTTGGTTTTACCGTCATGATCCATAACCTACTGTAGACTGCGAAGATTGCGCTTCGCTCGGCTAAAACTATAGGCTGAAGCGTACCTCACGGCAAACCACGGTCCAAGCCAATAACAGCCCGCTGAAAGCATGGGAGCAGAATTTCATCGCGCCAGATGACTATACCCCGATCTTCGTACGAACCTTTCTGCTCGCGAAATGCGCTACGCGAGCGCGCAACTTCGCTATTGGAATCCAGGCGACAAGAACAAAGGCGGGGGAAGCTGCGCCCGCCGCCTCGTGTTCAAGTTTGATAGCGATCTACCGACCGTCTGTCGACGGTGCAGGAGCCGGTGCTGGTGCCGGCGCAGGAGCCGGTGCAGGAGCCGGTGCCGGTGCCGGTGCAGGTGCAGGTGCAGGTGCAGGTGCCGGTGCCGGTGCCGGTGCAGGTGCAGGTGCAGGTGCAGGTGCAGGTGCAGGTGCAGGTGCAGGTGCAGGTGCAGGTGCAGGTGCAGGTG
>CAIYRB010000203.1 GCA_903928445.1 uncultured Pseudomonadota bacterium
CCTCGCCGTCTCACAAACGGAGGACATATGAAACGCAAGCGGCACAAGCCCAAGACCAGCGACGAGCCGGAGTTACTCAGGCTGACGATCGACATCGTGTTCAAGATGGTATTCGCCGACCCGAAAATGGCCCCGGCCCTCAGACATCCTGACCTCAGGGATTTTGCGCTGCGCCCAATCAGTGACCAAGCGGTGATTTAGTTCGATCTAAAGTCGATCAGAAACCAAACTATACACTAAACGCATTTCAGTTCCTGGGTAGAGCGTTTTGGTCTCATTGAGTTCGGAGCACATCGCGCGGACAACATCGTCAGACATATGGTTAGCAGCGTGATGAACTCTGACGTGCAATTCCTTTTTATCTGGCATTGGTACGAGATCGACGGTCTGGGCGTAGACGGAGCGAACTAATGCTCGGGCGTCATCTGCTCTTACCATTTTCTCTCGAACAATGCTCGCCAGCGAAGTCTCTGCTCGGTATGCGATCATCTTTATCGTATCGATCAAATGCTTGCTGTGAGTTGAAAGCTGACGAAAGCGCTTGTCTTCTGGCAACTCGGCGAGCGTTATGTGCTTTTTTGTCTTCTTGCGCTGCGATTTTAACTCGGCCAGGTCCGCTTGGCCCAAGCTTATTTCGTCGTGCAGCTTCGCCTTGGTTTGTTCAAATTCCTCAACCTTGTCTTCCTCCAATGTGCCGGTGAGGTTTAGCGCGCCGAACGTCGCGAGCAACCGGCTGAGGCTGGTGGCACGAGACTTTACCTTGCCCTCCAGGTCACGGTAGGCTGGGTTTACCACCTTTGTCGTCTCATCAATGGGCGCTGTCTGGTGGTCGATAAGCATGTCCAGGCTAAAGTGTTCGCGCATGTACTTGAAGAAATTTTCTTGAGACCATCTGCAAAGCATTTCCGCAGCAATAGGCACAAGCGAGGATCGATAATCGGTAGACAGTATGGACGTCTGATGTCCCTTGTCCGTTAGCCTGCGGCACTCACGCACCCACATGTTATTGCTCAGCCGTGTTCCGCGCTCGGCCAACATAATGCTGGGCAGCGCCCTCTGGGGGAGTTTGACGCTGTGTTCCGTGAACTCCAGCGCCGGCCAGTCGGGCCCAGGAAATTTATGGTAACTATGGCAAGAGATGTGCTGGTCTTTCAAATCTTTGAACAGATCAGGGCTATAACCTTCTCGATCAAATACCAGAGTGAAACGATGCCGATATCGATCGTCGGTCAATTCAGCTTCTGAGGGTTGATTGGGGATCGTCTCCTTCAGATATGGAACTATCTCGGTCTTGATGACTTCGATTAGCCCTGGGTCGACAGCTTTATTGATTTTGAAGAATGGCTGGCCGTCTAAGGCATTGACCCAGTAGTCACACGTGGCGCGTTGACATAACTTTTCTCGAGACACGTAGTGGCGGGGCAATTTCGTTTGACTACCGTGGTAAACTCTTACATGCCCGTCAATGTAAAGTACGCCGGCATCCTGTGGCGAGGCTTCCATCCATTCCTCACATAGCTTCGCGTTCCATTCCGCCTCTTTTCCTTGGCTGGCCAAAGTGGTCAGCTTTTCACGCAATGTTTTGACCTCCGGAATGCGGTCCAGCCCCAACAGTTTGCCCCACTCACCCGGCGCTGAATACCGCAGCGACTCGACTGATTTGACACGGCATAGGGCCATGAAGGCAAGGAGAGTGAAGATAGTCTCGATGCCGTAGTATCCCTTCGGAAGACTGAAATACTTGCGTGTATGACGCAGCAGCCCCATCGCTAACAACGCCGGCAATGCCAGAAGTACGCCGCCATTTTCTAAGTCGGTGGTTGGTTGAAAGGATGGCTCTTGAACACCGCCTGCACCGACACTCGCTAAGACTCGTTCGATCGTATTGGTGGCGCCCATGCCCATTGGGGCCGTTGCATCATCGATGCTGCGTCCGCTTCTTGTGCCGGAGTCGTCGGCTTCTTTTTTTTGGCGTGTTGGTAGAGACGGCCCTCAGCTATCGTCTTTCGGATCGTATTCGCCTTGAGATTCAATGTCGACGCAACCTCATTCGCTGATTTACCCTGATCGAGGAGATCCTGAGCATGGCTCATCACTTCGGTAGTTAACTTTGATGGTCCGCGTCCCTTTAGCGGTACATAGAACGCTGCAGCGCCACCGTCTCTGTATTTCTTGACGCCACGCTTGACGCTTATAGGCGTGACACCAAAGGCACGCACTATTTCAGACTGCTTGGCATTTCCGTTAACGCAAAACTGGCTTGTGATCATTCGAAATGTCTTTTCGTCACCTTCGTCATGGATGAATATAGGCATCTGGTAATTGAAATAAACGACCTTGCCCTCTTCCTTTTTGAAAGCCAATGCATCAGATATCTGAGCCACACCATTAGGAAAGAACGGCAGCAATCCCTGCGGCATAAATGAGCCTCCTCAATGAGTATATGGGCTCATCGGAGATTCCCTTCGCTTAGGTGAGTTCCGTCACCCGGAAATTGCTGCCTGGCTGCGGTTAGGATAGTCGTGTCAGGCGCTTGCCGCGATAGACACCCGACTTGGTCCGGTCATAGAGGTCAGGATGTCTGGCCCTAGCGGCACTGCTGACCGCGATCCTGCGGCCGCCGTCGCCGATCACCAGCGTCGAGGTGCTCAATCCCGAGATTCCAAGGCGGATCGCCAATGATAAACTTGCCGTGCTGGACCTACTGGTCCTGCTCGAGGACGGCACGAGGGTCAATGTC
>CAIYRB010000204.1 GCA_903928445.1 uncultured Pseudomonadota bacterium
TTCGGCAGCGAGGGCGAGACGCCGCTCGTCAAAGGGTTGAAATGCGTCCAGGTGAACGGCTTTAACCTCCAAGCCGCCACCTATGTCGGCCCAAACGATCGCCGGCACCTTGAAGAACTTGTCGCCTACATGACGAGACCACCGCTCGCCAATGACCGGCTCAGTGTGGATCAGTTTGGCTTAAGCAGCAAAGCACCAACAGATGAGAGGAGCAGTAGGCGATTCTCCTGATACTGGCGCTGGGATCGCCTTAGGTACAACCAAAAGCATATCGAGTTTGCAAGCTTGTCCCGCAGTGCTCTGACATTTATGTCTTTGACCATTACAGACACGGCTCTTAGCCGTTTAGTTGCGCCAGCCGCCTCTTTGCTAGGTCCAGCACTGCATACTGCCGCGGCTGCGTCACCGCGTAGGCATCGAGCGCTTGAATCAGAGCGTCTCTGGAATCCCTGAATTTTTTGACAAAAGCAGAGACGCTTCGCGGTCCGAGTTGCAGGCGACTCGCTAGGGCTTGAAAGTCCTTCTTCGCAAACCTGTTCTTGCGGTTGGCGAGGCTCAGACCGAGTTCGTCTGTATCTCTTGGAGCATAAAGCAGCGACGGAAATATATCGTAGAAAGGCGTTAATCTATGGGCTGGCCCCGTCTTTTTGAGGGTGTGAAATAGCGCGAAGTTCTTCAGGTGGGCATCGGTGTTGCCAAGTAAGAAGTTAAAGAGGGTCATCTTCAAAAAATTTGCCCGATCCTGATGATTTAAATCATCTGCTATGGATCTGTTCGCTACCAGTAGATTGGCTATGCCTTCATGGCTAGACTCGTACTTGTTGTAACGCCCCAGCGGAGCTGCCATGTCCTCCTGATGAATGCGTTGCCCGCAGTCCGACAGATCAAATCTCCGACTGATGAAGCAGGGAGTTCCATCAGCCAAATAGATGATCCCCGACCTGGCAACTGGCAAGTTTAGCATGCGCGCAAACAGCATGTAAGCACCTTCCAGGTTGCTTAGCTCGGCTAAATCAGGGGTCATAGGCTGCGGCTTGGCGACAAAGCTGGACAGCGGCGCTGCAATCGTCGTTCGGTCCTTTCGATGCGTCAGTGAGAACTTTTCTTGAACTCCGGTCAGACTCTCACCGCGGCCCAATTGTGCCAACGCAATCTCGCGGATGCGGCTCCGATCAATGGTGAGGCGCGGCGTCTTCGGTGACCCAAATAGCGCGGTCGAACATTTCGGATGATAGTTATCGTTTAACCCTGGACTCACTAAAGGAGCGCCGCAGTAAAGGCATTGCGTATGCTTTACGACGAAAGCAGCAGCACCCGCAGGGTCTGCATCGAACATGAGGGGATCACTGTCCAGTGTTGCAGGTTGGCGTGGCGCTATGGCTGTGGTCTTTAGAATACGGATGGCTCCGATCGTTTCGACGACCAGGAGCGACAAAAGATCCATGGGATGACTAACCGGCATTTTGAGACTCTTGGCAAGACTCAGGAGCCAACCCTCAGGGAGCAAGTGGAAGAAGTAAGGAGGAAGTTGTTTGCCGCCAAAGGCCCCGCTCTGCGGGTCCTTGTGCAGTGGTAAGGACAGCGACAGAGGCAAAGCGTCCGTTTGCTGGAGGTATAAATCGTCGTAAGTGAACTGATAGATGGAGCCGTCATAGCTCAAGGCCCCCGCGAATCTGTCGTGCAGGAACACATTCAAGATCTGCGGAGCGTCGTGATCGTTCACCACTTTGGTAGACCCTTGTCATCGAGCTGGACCGATGTGCTAGTTGCTTCTGACTTTGGCGCATCGATTCGTTTGGCGAACAACGTGAAGCCGAACACCTGGAGGTACTTTTCGAGATGAGCGACGCTGGTACCCAGACGCCCCTTCTCCAATTTGGCAAGGATGCGGTGGGAGATGCCAGACTTCTCGGCCGCCACCTGAAGCGTCCAGCCATGCTGGGTCCGGAGGGTCTCAAGTAAATCGCCAAGATCCGAACCGCCGGTGACGGGTCCGCGCTTTCGACCTCGCTTGCGAAAGTTGCTGTCATTAAAATCCGGAGAATCCATGATCTGACCCCTTAAGCGCCAAAACAGGGAGGCGTAACCCATGAATATCATGAATCCATGGTCGCAATCAAGGCATCTAAATACTCCCGCATGGTATTTAGTCGGATAGATTCTATCTAAATACATATTTCAGGTGTTTAAATGCTTTGATTGACTCTAAATACTTATCATAAGTAGATAGACTCGTCCGCACCTGGCTCTGCCATGGAGCAAAGGGGACATTTATATGCTATTAAGTTAGGGTTTGAAGCACGGCCCAGGCAAACACCAGCTGGACGTGGAACAAGTCCCTCACGGGACAGTGTGAAAAGTCGACAAGCCTAAGTATTTTAGGTGAAATGGACTTTTCGTACAGGTTGTAACTATGGTTTCGATGACCTTGCGGCGATCCGGCCCCTTCTAGCAAGATCGATCTCACGCTTAAGAAAACTCTCGGCATAAGCGTCAACACGAGTCGCTTTTGACGCTCCAAAACCAATACCACTCGTAAAAGAGGTCACTCCAATGATGGTATCGACGCCATCAACCTCCATGAGAATGGGGCCACCTGAATCCCCATGATTAACATTTTTAAAAACGCCACCGACAGTAACAAACTTCTCATCTATTGCTGTAAACTTTACAGTGACCTCACGCTTTATTTCAGGAACGGCTCCTGCAAGGCGCTTATCATCGCCAAAACCAACAAGTCTGATATTTTTATCGATCATATCCTGAGTCAGTGGTCGCTTCATATAGGGAAGCGGCTTAATATCCAGGTCATTCTCAAGGATAATTAAACCAATATCATAACCCTCACTAGCTTTCAGTGAGTTGAAGTGAGGATCATCGACAGTGCGTTCAACTTTTATTGGATTTGCCCTTTTTTTATCATCACGTAGATCATTCCCAGGGATAACTACAAGGTGATGATAGGATATCAAATTGTGTTGCTCATAAAGACAATGTGCAGCAGTCAAAACGACGTAAGGCTCGACGAGGGTCCCCGTACATGTAAACTCAAGGGGTTCATGGTCCTTATCAATATAAATGGCAACAACAGCAGGATCGCCCTTTGCTTCTGATCCGCCAACAATCTTGATCTCAGCCTGTTGCTGAGCGGACTTGCAGGCTATGAAAGAGACAAGGACGCAAACGAGTACAATGCGCTGGCTCATGGAATCCTCTGAGGAAATACTTACTAAGCGAATGTTCTCCGTATCATAGAAAAATCTATGGATGATTGCAATGTAGTGGCAACACACATTTGCCACTTATCCCCAGATTCCAAGGCTGGCGCCCAGTTGCTGTTGACCGCGTGAGCAGACGTTGACTACGGCGCGGCCGCGACGATCCTGTCTGCTCCTGCGGAGATGCCGCTTGGTTGCTCACCTTCGGTCGCGGCGACCGCTGGCCGAGCGCGTTCAATAAGTGTTAGTATTTTGAAAACTAGATCCGAGCCTATACCTGGTCGAACCTAAAGGGAAAAGTGCGTTTGTTTGGCTTATACCCCGTCAATCGGCAAAATAACGAGAGCCAGCTGCGAGCCCCGCTCCGCATTGGACCTTGCTAAACATACTCTTTTGACTTCAGCCCACCGCAGGGTGCGACTACGAAACCGCGTCGCTAGGGCAATACCGTCGGCCGATATAGTCACCGACCGCAAGCAAACAGCATAAATCACCACAATGGCGGCCCAAGGTCCCATCACTAAGACCGCAAAGATGCCAAGCATCGCTTCAGGCTGAGCGAGCACAGGATAGGTCACCGAAAGCCGCGTCGAGGCAAGAAACATCATACAGCCGAGCAGACCGATGGCGGCGTTGCGCACCAGGCTGCGCGGGTAAGCCAAGAATCGGCGGCCACCCTGCGGTAGGTCTTCGGTAAAATAAAAGTGCTCTCGGTCCTCTATTTGCCGGCGCAAAAAGTAATTGATTGCATCCTCGTCCTCGCGATCGATCGTCGCCACGCGGTTCCACACCTTGCTTTCGTCAGCAAAGCGCCCTTCGTGCTCAAGGAGCGCGGCACGCAGCTTGAGCGCTTCCGTATTATTGGGACCGAGAGCGAGGAGCTGATCAAGAGCCGCATGGGCCTGGTCATTATCTCCAGCCTCGACGATGGTGCGAATTTGTTTGACGTGTTGCATGCACCGTTCATCGGTACAAACATCGTCTGCTTTAGCCCTGAGCGCCAATTGCACGATCTGAAAAATCGTCGATAATAACTATAAGATTAATAATTTCAAGGTATTATAGTCACTGTTAATCCTCCCGCCAGACGAACTGATGTAAAATTATTTAAAGAATGCCGCCCTCCGACCGAGAATCAAGTAACGGTTCGGCTGAGTGCCGCGATCGCCACCAGATATCGGAGCATACTATGTCGTTCGATCCCCAACTGCGCGAGCTTCAACTCGTCTTTATTGACGAAGCCAAGCAGTTTCTTGACGATGCCGAAGAGACGTTGATGACCATTGAGGCGAGTGGCTTCACCCTTGATCTGATTAATAAGGCCTTTCGGCTCGCACACAACTTTAAAGGATCGGCGCATAGTGTTGGCTTTACAGCGCTTGCAAACCTTGCCCATAAATACGAAGACATCCTCACGGCGCTAAAAAAACAACTGTACCCCCTCACCCCGGCACTAACCTCGGCACTGCTGCACTGCAACGATGTCCTCCGCCAGGAAATCCTCATACTGAAGGATAATCCCGACCACGAATCCAGCGTCGACTATGAGCTTTCGGCTCTCGATGCGGCCAGTCAAAACCTCCACTCCCCAGCGGCTGCACCATCTGCCCATGATGCGGCCCCTGCAACCGCCCCCGACTGGAGTCAAGGCTTTGAAATCTTCAGCGACAGCGACGATAAACCCAAAGTCGCCACCCCCCCATCTTTTGCCGCGGTAAAAAAGTCCGACAAGGCGCCACCGCCAAAAAGTGCCACGCCCAAAAATGAGGGCGATGAAATCCTCAAGGTTCCTGCCGCGCGACTCGATCAGCTCTTAAATATCATCGGCGAGATGGTCGTCAATCAGTCCATCCTTGACGACTGCAACCACCAGGCAACCCTAGGGTCCGGTACGGCGACTCAGGCGGTCGCCTACATGTCGAAATTAGTTCACGACCTGCAGGGACTCTCCATATCCTTGCGCCTGGTACCGATTCGTCCGCTCTTCCAAAAACTACGACGCACCGCTCGGGACGTGGCGAGTTCTGTCGGCAAAGAGATCAACTTTGTCGATGAGGGCGACTACTGCGAGCTCGATAAGAGTGTCATCGATCGAATCGCCGACCCTCTCAATCACATGATTCGCAATGCCGTTGATCACGGTGTCGACACACCAGCCGAGCGGCAAGCGGCCGGCAAGTCACCCGTCGCGATCATCAGCCTGACGGCGATTACCCAGGATGACCAAGTAAAAATTATTGTCAGCGACGACGGCCGCGGTCTAAACAAAGATAAAATACTTGCCAAAGCTGTCAGCAACGGACTGATCCAGGCAGGCGCTGAAATCGCCGATGACGACATTTATGCGCTGATTTTTGCGCCAGGATTTTCAACCAAAGAGCAGGTCACGGATGTGTCCGGGCGTGGCGTTGGTATGGAGGTAGTCCAGCGCGCCGTTGACGATCTAAAGGGCAATATCAAAATTCAGACCGCCCTTGGTCGCGGCACGACGTTCGAAATTACCCTACCCCTATCGCTTTCGATTATTGGTGGCATGGTCGTACAGGCAAACGGGCAAAGATTTGTAATCCCCGTATCGCAACTGGTCGAGACCATTGAGCTCAACAAATATAGCACTGAGACGATCACCGGTACCGGACGGGCGCTCAGCCTCCGCGGTGAGGTGATTCCAGTTTATCACCTTTCCGATCTTCTCGGTCGCGGCCGGGGTCGCGCCACCCCGCGGCCAATGGCAAGTGCGCCTCAATTAGCGCATGGCAGCAGTACAAAAAACGCTAAGGGCGATGCTACGCTTGTGACCCGCCCAGCGGTGATCGCCATGCACCGCGGCAAAAAGGTTACCTTCGAAGTGGAAGAGATCATCAATCAGCAAAAAATCGTGCTCAAACGCCTCGGCCCGGAATTCGAAGGCCTACCGGGCATCGTTGCGGGCGCGATTTTGAGTAATGGGGAGCCTGGCTTGGTGCTAAGTCTAGATGGTTTAATCGCAGGAGTTGCCGCATGAGTCAGCCTAACGACAAAGTCAATATCAGCCTCGATACAGGTGACGGCATCGATGACCATAAATACCTCGTATTTCGCCTTGCCGACGAGCTCTATGCCGCGGCACTCACGAAAATACGCGAGATTATAAAAATGCAATCGGTAAAGCCCGTGCCATTTATGGCGCCCTATTTTCGCGGCATCTTAAATTTAAGGGGGCAAATCATCAGCGTGGTTGACCTTAGACTTAAGCTAGAACTACCGTGTAAAGATGTAAACTCCGGCCTGCTCGTGGTCATTGATACCGCCAACGGTCCGATTGCCGCTGTGGTTGATGATGTGGTTGTGGTGCATGAGTTTCTGCCGTCGGCAATCAGCCGCGAGCTGGCCATTAAGACGAAAATTCGCGTTGATTTTTTCAATGGCGTGGCTCATCTCAACGACCGCCTCGTCAATCTTATTGATATTGGCGCAACACTCACCGATGGCGACTTTGCGGTAGTCAAGCGCGTGAGCGAGGGCGAGCTCAAGCGTTCCGCTTAATTTCGGGTACTCCACTCTGGAGTAACTCCGTGCAGCATATGGCTCTGATCCCTAGAAAATCCTAACCCATTCATCTGACACCCGAGGATACCCATGACAAAGATCCTGCAATCACTGTCGCTAAAAGTCAAAATCCTACTCATCTGTTGGTCCTTTCTCGCGCCGGTTACCTACCTTCTCTATGCGACGGTGTCAGCCTACGACAAGGACGTGTCGTTTGCGGAACAGGAGCGCTCCGGCCTCGAATGGCTGCGGCCTGCCGTTTCGCTGCTGCGCGGCGTTGTTCGCTTCGAACAGCTTAGCGCCGATGCCGCCGCAGGAAACACCGCGGCACAGGCCAAGCTGCCCGATGTGAGCAGCGCCAATGACGCCAGCATTGAGCAGCTTCGCGTCCTACAGGCTAAAATCGGCACCCTGCTGCAGTTCACCAAAGACGGCCTCGAGAGCCGCAAGCGCGGGGCATCGAGCGTCGACGCCATCGCCAAGGCGTGGGGGGAGGCAAAAAATCTCGCCAGTACTAAGGGAGGCAAAGGGGCAGACTTCCGCGCCCTGGTTACCGACATCCGCGGGATGATTGCGCACACCGGTGACACATCCAATATCATCCTCGACCCCGATCTCGACACCTACTACCTGGGCGACGTGTTAATAGGGGCCATCCCGCAAGCCATAGACCGCCTTGGAATCGTCAATGTTCACTTTGGCAAAGTCAAGGACCAGGGCAAGCGTGACGACTCCCCTGCTGGTCCCGTGCTTGCGGCGCTCATCCGCGAGGCTGACATCAACCGCATCGCCGGTGGGATAGAGACAGCCCGTGCGGAGGACGCCAATTTTTACGGTACCAATGATGTGCTGCAGAATAAGCTATCAGCGATTGTTGAGGGGATGAAAAGGGCGGCCGATCCATTAACGGCGGCGCTGACCGCGCCCCGCGAACCAAAGCAGCATGATGTGGCCATAGCTTACCTTGCGGATTTAGGCGCCGCCTACCAAACGATTTGGGACACAACCGAGGGCGCCCTGGATGCCATGCTGGTGGCCCGCATCGCCGACTACACCAAGAAGAAAACCGTCGCCACGGCGGTGGCCTCTAGCCTCGTCCTTCTGATGGTGGTGATGTCCTACTTCTTTATTAGCAGGATCACCAAGTCGATTGAAGGCATTGCTAGTGCTGTCGCCAAGGATGCGGAGTCGTTGGCATCCATCTCCGACCTTCTAGACAGCGCGGTACAGGGCGCTGCCATGGCGTCAACGCAGCAGTCGGCAGCGATCGAGGAGACTGTCTCGAGTATGGAGGAGATGGGATCGATGATTGCCCTCACGACACAGAATGCCAGCACCACGAAATCCCAAGCAGACGAAGGGCGAACGGAAGCAGACCGCGGCAAGGCTGTGGTTGCTGACATGGTCTCGTCCATGAGTGAAATCGCCTCGTCAAATGATCGCCTACAGGCGATCATCCGCGTCATCAACGAAATCACCGACAAAACAAAGGTGATCAACGACATAGCCTTCGAAACACGCCTTCTCGCATTCAACGCCTCGATCGAAGCGGCGCGTGCTGGCGCCCATGGTCGCGGATTTGCCGTGGTTGCCGAAGAGGTTGGTAAACTGGCCAATGTTTCCAGTAAAGCTGCCGATGAGGTGCGCACGCTGCTTGAATCGTCGATCGGCCAAGTCAGCAGCGTCCTAACCGAAACGAAATCGCGGGTGGACCGCGGCCAGCAAACTAGCACCGCCTGTGCCACCGCCTTTGCGACGGTGGAGGAGTCGATTCGCCATGTGAGCGAAGGCATCGACCGCATTGCATCTGCCGCAAAAGAGCAAGACATTGGTGTCAAACAGACAAACCAGGCGATGCAGGAGATGGAAAAAGTGTCGCAGGACAGCGTTCGCACCGGCGAAAGTTTGGCAAACCAGTCGGCTGAGCTACGATCCACGGCGACCAACCTGCAGGCTAGCGCCGACGGCATGTACCGCATCGTGCTCGGGTCCCACGGCGCTAGGACCTCCTCAGAATCCCCGCACGGCGAGCCACCGTCCGCGGCGAGCCGCCCTCGCGGCAAGCGCTCATCTAATCCAACTGCTAGCGACAGTGCGCAGCAAAATGCTGCCCGTCAGGCGTCAGAGCCAGGGACCTCGCAGGGCAGGGCAGCAAGGATCAGTACAGGGGGAGGGGCAGGGTTGCCAAAGGCAAAATCTGCGGAATTAAAGCCGATGGCCGCCACCGCTGCTGACCCCGCCGAGGCCACCCTCGATCGTAACGATTCCCGCTGGCATGCGGCCTAATTTTACAGGATATCCCCCCTATGACAAAACAGCGCATTCTCCTCGTTGATGATGAGGTTGAGATCCTCAACATGACCGCCGAGTTTCTCAATCTCGAAGGGTATGCAACCGACAAAGCGGTCAACGCCATCGAGGCCGAGCGATTCCTCCTCTCGACCCACTACATTGCTGTTATCTCCGACATCCATATGCCGGGTAAAAGCGGCCTCAAACTGCTCGAAGACATGTCACATCGGCTAGAGGATCTACCGCCATTTTTGTTTGTGTCGGGCAATGCTGACCCTAAGGTCATCGAAACAGCAAGCCTCCTCGGTGCCGCCGATGTGATTCAAAAGCCATTTTCAGCGGTAGACCTTGTCGCTGCGATTAAGCATCTGGCATCACGCTCGGATGACAAGATCCTCGACATTATGTCGATGATTCACAAAATCAGTGGCATTACCCTTACCGATGATAAGCGCCCTCTCGTAGAAACCCGCCTGCTGCGCCGCCTTCGCCAGCTCCAACTCCAGACGATTGAAGAGTACTTCACCTACTTTCGCCGCAACCGCGATACGGAAGTGCCGGAACTTGTGTCCCTCATCACCACGCACACGACGCACTTTTTTCGCGAATCCGGGCATTTCGACTACCTCACCGATACGTTTTTTCCGCGCATGCTCGCCGAAGGTCGAAAATCGATCCACATCTGGTCGGCAGCCTCCTCCAGTGGCGAGGAGGCCTATTCGCTGGCGATGTGCTATCTGGAGTTTATCCGCACGAAGGGCCTTGATCCCGCCAGCGCGCCGGTGCTGAAAATCCTCGGCTCTGACATTGACTTTAATGTCGTCGAACTGGCGCGCAAAGGTATCTACCCCAAGGCAAACACCGAGAGGCTTTCGGTGTCGATAACGAGCCGCTATTTCGACCACGGCAGTGGTGAATTAACCGGCTTCGTGCGGGTCAAAGACAGCGTCCACAAAATGTGTGAGTTCCGTCAGGTAAACCTCATCGGCAAGTCATACCCGTCGGAGGTGTTTGACGCGATTTTCCTGCGCAACGTGCTCATTTATTTTAAGCCCGTCATCGTCAAACAAATCATCGAGACTATTGGCCAGAGGCTCGCTCCTGATGGGCTACTTTTTCTCGGACACTCGGAATCAATTGCCGGGAGCGGCACCAGTCTAAAGTCGGTGGGCAATTCCATCTACGTACCGGGATCGTCTCGCTTGGCCGCTGCTGCGAGCAGCGCCGCGAGCACACCTCCTAGTGTTCGCCCCCCCTTAAGCGCCGTGCCTAAGCCCGGGTCAGGAGCGAACGATTCGGTAGGGTCTAACGCCGCCGCGGGCGCGGCTGGCAAAAAAATTCGCGTCTTTATTATCGACGACTCGACGACCATCCGCACCATGCTCAAGCGGGTTTTCGCCGCCGATCCGGGCTTTGAGGTCGTGGGCGAGGCGGAAAATCCCCTTGCCATAAAGGCACCGCTGACCCCGCTCATCGCCGACGTCGTTACCCTCGACATCCATATGCCAGGACAGGACGGTATATCCTACCTGCGCAGCATCCAGGGGCGCGATCACCCCGCCGTCGTCATGATCTCAAGCGTAAACTTCGAGGACGGTGTGGACTATATGAACTGCCTTGAGCTCGGTGCCTCCGACTATATCGAAAAGCCCGCAGGTCAAAACCTTGCCGACGAAGGCGACCGCATTCGCCACGTCGTCCGCGCCGCGAAGCGCCGCGTTGGTTCCGGTATTTTTGGGCCCGTCAATCGCCGCGCAGGGCCAAAAGGGAGCGGCACGTCCCTCTATCAACCGGTGCAAAACCGCAAAGACTTGATCGTCATCGGCGCCTCCACCGGCGGCGTCGAAGCCTTGAAAACGGTGATCGAATCGTTTCCGTCTACTTGCCCGCCGACGGTGATTGTGCAGCATATTCCGGCGCACTTCTCGCGAACCTTTGCCGATCGCCTGAATCAGACCTGCGGCCTTACAGTCACTGAGGCGGTAGACGGCGACATCCTAGAGCCCAATCATGTTTATATTGCGCCGGGAGGTAAACAACTGGCCATCATTGAGCAGGGGGCTCGCCTCGCCATCAGTATCAGTGATGGACCACCCGTTAATCGCCACAAGCCCAGCGTCGATTTTATGTTCGATTCGGCCGTGCGGCTGACGCGGCGCTACACGATCAGTGCCGCGATCCTGACGGGCATGGGTGCCGACGGCGCCAAGGGACTTCTGGCGCTGCGCCAGGCTGGCTGCCACACGGTCGCGCAGAACGAAGAGACCTGTGTTGTCTTTGGCATGCCGAAGGTTGCCATCGAACTGGGCGGAGCTGTTGAGGTCGCGCCACTACCCAGTGTGTCTTACCACCTCTTTAAAGCGTTTAACCGCGGTAGCGCCGAGTCCGTCGCCTGACGGAGGCCGCCGCGCTAGAGTGCTAGGCCAGGTCCACCAATTTAACGATAACCTCGAGCTGGGCTTCAAATCCGCCCAAATCCACTGCTCCCCGAAAATCGACGCGACACCCTGCCTTGCTAAACAGGACATCGGTTATCTGCGGCAGAGGCGACAACCAGACGAGGCGTCCGCCTGCCGGAGCGAGGGCGAGCCATGCCTCGACAAAACCCACAATAATTGGTTCGAGGGTGCCCCTGTGGACCCGTTTCCCCATGGGTGGATTGGTTATGGTTAGTGTTGGGGAGGCGGCGCGGAAATCTAGGCAACTCATCACCTGTAAATGCTGCGCCGCGGCACTGAGGCCGGCGGCGGCAAAATTGCTTGCCGCGACGGCAATCGCCTGTGGATCGAGATCTGTGCCGTAAACCACCGCACGCGGGGCAAGGCGGGCGCACTCAATCAACTCGGTACCCGAACCAGTAAACGGATCCCAGATGATATCGCTCGCCCGAGGCTTGGCTAGGCGCGCGAGGGCCGCGGCAATAACCGGGTGCGATGCCGCAAAGACATAGCCGCGTCGGTAGGCAAAGCGCTCATCGCCAAGGCCCCGCGGGCAAACCTGCTGAATCTCATTTTCGAGGTGTCTCGTGTCGGCTGGCTGCCGCGTCTTAGCCCGCTAGGCAAGGCCGCGGGGTAGGGCCCGGCGTTCAA
>CAIYRB010000205.1 GCA_903928445.1 uncultured Pseudomonadota bacterium
ATGCCAACCTAACCCTGGGGGGCGGACTCAGCTTGTACCCAGGGGGTATTGGTAGCTATGTGAGTAACCGTGGTTTTGACGGTAGCGGAGAGCATTGCTCGTCTGCCGAAAAGACTGATAATCTAGTCAAACAAAAAATGTCGAGCGCAGTTTTTCCGGACGAAATTATCGAGTGCCATACGTCCATAAAGGCCATAGCAGACTACTACTTTAGTTTGCGGCCGCCTCTTTTAGAAAGAATACGTCTGAAAGCTAGAAAAATCGCTTTGAAATGGCAAGACTGACGACGCTTAGCTCTTATAATTTCTTACCGGCTTCAGTATGCGCGGCGTATTCAGTTTTTTTATCGACCCACTACCCCTGCCACCGTCGTGGCCACTACACGCCGATTAAAGGGCGAGCAAGTATGTGCTTCCCTCCGAAAATATCACCATCTTCTTTACAACGGCCACGTAAGATTTAGTCTGCGGCCTCGCATCGAAGAGTACGTGGGTGATGCCATGATTCTTCAAGCAGGATAGGTATGTGATCATATCTGACTTTCGGCACGCAGAAATGTCAAGAGTACGCTTTTGATGCAGTGCGTGATGATCAGTAACACGATCGAAAATTGTTGAGCGAACACAATTGCCACGTGTCATGAAGCCGTAGCCATCAAAATTTGAAGATGTCTCACCGGGTGGCCGGATATTTGCGATTAGGATATCTTGCCCAATGTTTTGATCCACCCATCGGCAAACACGAATATCGCTGTGTGTCGTAAATACGGACTGAGGAGTAAACATGATGGTCGGTAGAAACTTAACGCCCCAAATAGCAAGCGCGCACACGATAAGGATTAAAGGCCGGCGCGGTGGCTTTACGAAGTATTTTCTCAAACTCAGTTGAATAATATCTGAAAATATAACCACGGTGAGGGACGTTGCCATAATGAAGAAGCCGATAGTGCTAAAGTTCGCTTGAAACCGCGCAATCCATCGCGTCTTACCAAACAGTCCATCGATGAGCAGTCCGCCAAAGAGCCATAGGATAAGCACCAGGTATGGTCGTCGCTCACTGTTAGTAGTTTTTCCGAGGAACAGAACAGGAGCAAGGCCAAGAATCCAAAGATTACTGGAATCAAATTTCACCCAACGACTGATATTTTCGCCTCCTCAGCAGAATCTGTGGGTGAACTCCGGTTCGGGTAGGTCTCCAAGCGCGTGATAGTAGGCGACTCTGATCGCCTTGTAGGTGCGAAACCCGTACGATTTTTTGGTAGTCGTTTTCGCCTTGTTGTTCATGCCCTCGACGGAACCTACTGAAACTTGTCCTTTTGCGTCAAACCAGTTGAGCAAAAGGTCGCGGTGAGCCCGCAGCATACGCGCGACATCCTTCATCGGATCAATCTTTGAGTACATGGTTCGGCTGCACCACTTATCAAGGAATCTGGCAGCGCTCTTGCGGTAGGTGTACTCCCAGAAATTGTTGAAGTCCTCCTTGAGGAGGTAGCTCTTCACCGTCCTCAAGTTTAGTCGCAGCAGTTCCTTAAGTGTGTCGCCTTGTGTCTCGGTCAGGTTCTCCGGACGTTTCAACCAGCACCAGCGAGAGCCCTTCAGTACTGGGTTCAAGCCGCGGCTCTTCATCTTTTTGACTTCACCCGCGCGCACTTTGTCGATCGCCTTAGAAAAGTGCGACATCACGTGAAAGCGGTCGAGGACATGGATCGCGGCCGAGGCGCGCTTGGCTATCGCCCTAAGGTAGGGCTTCCACATATCCGAGCAGACGAACTGAAGGTTGGCGGCGCGCTCCTTGCCGTACCACTTGAAGAAGGCTTCGATCGTCGCCTTTGACCTGTGCTGACCGATCCACAGGAGGCGTTTACGATGACCGTCAATCTGGTAAACGAGAGTTAGAAAGCCGCCCGCCTTGCCCCAGTGGATCTCATCGACACCAATCGCAGTGATGTCGGCGAGGTCATGGCGGGCGAGCCCCCACTCGACGGCGCCCTCGACGGCCCTGTACACGGTGCTCCAACTCGTCTGGAATGCCGCCGCGACATCGCTCCAGCAAAGGCGCTTCGCCCATCCGGCGAGGAACCATTGAAAACTCCGCGTCATTCGCTTCTTGCCATCGGCCCAAGGCACCATCTCAACGGTGACGCCGCAGGTCCTGCAGTCTATGCGGCGCATGGCATAAACGAGAAAGACGAGGATGGCCCAGAGCGGGACGTACTGGAACCGGCGCGGCGCCAAAGTATCGTAGTGCCGCCCCTTGACCCCGCAGCCCGAGCAGTAGCCCTTGCTGCCGACCCGCGGTCGCACGTGAATAAGTAGTGTCTTCTTGAAGGCTTTCCGGTCAAAGATAACCTCGTCGTAAACGAAGCCCTTGTACTTTTCGATGGAATTTAGGATAGATGTCAGCTGCACGCTGGCTCCTTGGTCTGCTTGATTCAGTTGTAAGCAAACCCTTCATGCCAAACTCGGGCGCCGGCTGCACCTCCCAATTTGCAGCTTTTTTCAGAGCCTCCGCCGGAGGCAGCTTTCCCCATCGCCTATATTTTCAACAAGCATCGCCCGCAGACCCTGTCCAGGTCGAGGCGAAGCCGAGCCGCGCCAGCGGTCGCCTGGACAGGGGCGAGGACGGTGCTAGCTTTGGTCCGCGATGGGGTCTAGTCGGCTTTACACACCCACAGATTCTGCGGAAGAACCATATTTTCGAAGAAGATAGCTGGAGTTAACTCGCGCAGCAAAATTTCGGGCTGTGAGATCGTGTCGGACTCGCCTAAGGATCTGTCCATAAATAACTTTTACACTTTTGGGACATTTACCTTCTAGGCGAGAGCGTGTAATTCCACTCGCCATGAAATGCGCTGCGTCGGATGGATAGCTTTTCCATTTCGCTTGCGGAAACCTTAATGCCCTTCTTGTATTTCTTCTTATCAAGCCGCGCCTTGACGATAAGCCCTGTTTTTGTAGTGGTTGCAGCGATCAGATCCACCACTGTACGGTAATCCGTGAGAGGGTGGCCGCGCCAATTCATCGTGATGTAAGAAAATAGACGATGCTCAATCTTGTTCCACTTACTTGTGCCAGGAGGATAATGCGAGACGGTCACCTTTATCTTGTGCGAATCACAACATTTTTGAAGCTCGTACTTCCAAAGATGAATTCGATAGCCATTGCTCCCACCGCTATCTGCACAGATGTAGAGTTCACGAGCTTTTGGGTAGCGTTTCAAGCCCATAAATTTCCACCATTGGTTGATACTCTCGACTGCAAACTCAGCTGTGTCTGCAGATATGCCGACGTTGACCCATCCGCGATTATCACCGATGTCATAAACTCCGTATGGGACTGCTTTCGGTACGCCCGGATCAGGGAAATCATGGCTCAGCACTTCGACAGGAGATCCTTTTTTTTCCCACTCTTGGCCAGCATTTTTATATTTTCCTACCAACTCCTTTTTCTTAGTATCGACCGAAATAACTGGCATCGACTTGGATAAAAAATCTTTGGCTTTGCTGTTAATGAAGCGAAATTGTTGGTCGCGATCTGGATGATCTTTTTTGCCCTCAGACGTTTTTCGGTTTGCCTGTAAACTATAGTCAAGCTCGTGTAAAATATTGGCAACCGTTTGTCGACCAATTGAATATCCCTTTTTGGCTAATGCCTCAGAAATATTGCGGACGCTTTTGCAAGTCCATCGAAGCGGTGATTCTGGATCACCACGGCTTGTGGGATCTACTATTTCTTCAAGGACCGCGACGACATCGGGAATTCGATCTACGAATTTTTTGCGACCACCGCCTGCTTTACGAACCCGTCCTATTTCTTTATGATCACCTAACTCAGCAAGACCTCTGTAAATTGTCGGACGCGAAATGCCGGTAATTTCAGCGACAATGCTAACACCACCCCTGCCGATGGCTTTCGCTTCTGAAGCGGCAAGGATCCTGCGCTGTCGCTCATTGAGCAACGGCAGTACGACTGATAATTTTAGTCTGAGGGCCCTAGATTGTTCTGATAGCATCCTGACAATATAGAGTATTTGATTAGAAAGTGTCAAAGTTATTTATGGACAGATCCTAAGTTTTGAGCGACAAGCAAACACACGGGGACTGATATAGTCGCCGTCGAAATTAGCATTTGGTGCAAAAACTCTCGCGACTTGGCTGACCGACCTTCCCTTAGCAGCATGGTGGCGTAGACAAATGCAAATGGGATTAGCACAACCGGATTAACGGTTAGCCCGGCGGCAATCAGCAATACTGCTGATGTCCATCTTTTATCGATTATTTCTGTTAACGAGAACACACCGAAAGCATAAGCTAGACATTTCGTAATTTGGCCACCATGCAAGCCGTGAAACCCGGTAATAACTCCCTGAGTTGCAAACAGACACACAAGCCAAGCAGGAAGCTTGACCCTTTTTCCAAGAACTGCGAGCGATAAGAACAGAAAGGCTTGCGAGGTAAACCATACAATTAGAAGCCCCTCGCTTGCACGTAGGTTC
>CAIYRB010000206.1 GCA_903928445.1 uncultured Pseudomonadota bacterium
ATAGACCAGCGGAAAGAGCTGCGCCGCCCAGGCTCGGCCGGCGAGCAAATTAACTTTGACTAGAATGTCCAAAAAGGGCCATCAGGAGCGGATGATTCTTCGACTGCGTTTTATCAGGATGGTGAGCCTTCTTAAGGAAGCGCCATTTGTGACTGACCCCAAGACCTCCAAAAGACTGTTGTCGAGCAAGTAAAAGTAATGGCTTCGAGGCAGACTTCATGGTGTTCAAAATCCATAATGTTGGGCCAGCGATGCAAGCGGAGCAGGGTCTTTTGCGATCACATGGTCAACGCTGCCGGCCAGGTCAACCCCGCCAAACTCACCGTCAGAGCTTAACAATACGATCAATGACGACCGACGGCATTTGATCATACGGCCAATGTCAATACCGTTGCCGTTTGAACCATCAAAGTTTTGATCGGTAATAACGCAGGCAAGTCGGTCTAGGAAGCCGGAGTCTTGCTCCAGCTTCGCGATAAGGGCCTCAGGGCTATCCAGTAGATGCACCTCGGCATCAGCCTGTAGCGTGTCTTGCCAGGCCTCCAGAATGAAAACATTGTCATCCAAAACCAGCACTTCAGGTTTGCCGAGTGCAACCGCAGGCTCGGTAATTTTGGCCGCGCCGCCAGCCTTCTGCGCCGCCTGCAGCAGCAGTTTCAGCAGTTGCACCCTGGAGGCAGGCTTGCTGATAAAGGCGTCGGCGCCGCTTGCGATGGCAGTCTTGTGCTCCTCGGCTACGATTCGGTTTGAGTTCACAGAGATCAGTGACTTTGCCACCGCTGGCACGCCCCGTAGCTGTTCCACCAGGTCAAAGCCGCATAGAGACGCCGGTCCCATATCGACGTCGGTAATAATCAGGTCATACCCAGCCCTGGTACATAGGTCCAAAGCTTGGTGGCTATCCGCCGCCATTCGGATGACCAAGGCATTATTTAGTTCCGGTGTTCTGGCCAACGAACCAGCTAGGCCCTGGCGGTAGACGTCTTCGTCATCAACAATCAGCACCCTTAGCGAGCGACCGATAGCCTTGGTTGCCTGGATAAGCTCAACCTCAAGGCTTAGTTCGTCTTGTGAAACGCTGCTAGCATCGCTCGCGGCGGCTTCCGATATCGCCAGCAATACCTTGGTTATTTCAGAGCTATGGGCCGGCAATGCGGGGGTGGCCTTACTGGATTGGCCTTCTGCCACCGGCAGCGTAAACTTAAATTCAACGTAGCCGTCGGGGTGCCTTTCGGTCTTAGCCGATTCGCACCAGATCTCACCGCCGTGTGCTTTTACTACCTTTTCGGCGATCGCGAGGCCCAGGCCTGTGCCACCTTTTTTGCCACTGGTGAAGAACGCCTCAAACAATTTTGGGAGGCTCTCCGGCGGGATCACAGAGCCGGCGTTACCAAGGTGGAATTCAACAAAGCCATCGCGCTCGCGGGTACTGAACCATATCTGGCCCTTGTAGGCCATGGCCTGGACAGCGTTGTCTATAATGTTCGAGAACACTCGGCCGGCCTTTTGGACGTGCACATTTACTAAGTGCGTATGCCGGAGATCATAGCTGATTGAGATACCGGCCTTAGGGTATATGCGGAACGTTTCGCCGAGGGTCGCTTCAATCAGTGACTCAGGACTGGCTTGGTTCCTGGATAAGTTGAGTGGTGGTTGAGCCGATTTCCATTACGTCGGCTATAAGGCCATCGACGCTGTTTACGGCGCGATCGACTTCGGGGATTAGACGTTCCAATGCCTTTTTGACGCCGGCCGGGTCGTGTGCACGGCTCAGCATCCCAAAACCTATTTTGAGGATGGAAAATGGCTTGCGAACATCGTGGGCGAGCATTTGGGTCATTCGGGCCACAGCTTCAGATGTTGCGAACCGCATCCTACTCTCCGCGAGGTCTGATTCTGCTTTGACTTTTTCATCCCGAAGGACTCGGAGTCGGGCACCCAAGCCTATCGACAAGAGCATTACCTCAGTAGCCGACCCAAACTGGATTGCATAGGTCGTAAAAAAGTTGGAGGGAATTGCGCCGAGATTGCGTAGCGAGAACAAACCAAGGCCAACCAAAAAAAGCGACCAAGCAAGGGTATAGTATTTGGCAGCCGGACTCTTAGCCATCACGCCAAACGCTCCGGTCACCATTAAAAGTGACACCGTAATGAAGCACATATCGGCGTTTATCTGGTTTACCACTTTGTAAGGTAGATAAAATGATGAAACGAGGATGCATAGTAATACGATCTGTAAGGCATTCATCGACAACAGGAAAACCCTCGGAATGCGTGCCTTTCCTAGGTAAGATTTAGCGAAGGCAACCATGCAGAGTAAAAATACGGGAATCTCTACTGAAACTGAATTAAGGGACCACCAAGATGGGGCCGGCCATAAGTATTGTTGCGCAAGTCCATTCATCGACATCTGGAATAGGCAAAAGGTCATAACATATACAGAATACAACACGAACACGCGCTCTCTGCTTGAGACAAAAAGGAAAAAATTGTAGATCGCAATGGCAACGAGGAGGCCGTAGTAAAGTCCCAAACAAAGATATTCTGACGACAGTATGTTCTGAAACGATGACGCCGAGGAGTACTGAATTGGAAATTGCAAGGAACCGAGCGAAGCGATCCTAACAAATACGGGCCTAGTGATGTCAAAAGTAGTCAGGTAAAACGAAGGTAGTCGGTAAAAAATTGGATGAGTTCTATAGTCAGTGAATGATCCGAATGCCAACCGGACAACCCCTTCTCCTGAAGGCGCTTGTTGAAATGCCTCAACGTCAGTGAGATTGGGGTATCTCAATGTCACGATTGGCCGTTCGGCGGCACTAGGACCGCAGTTGAGTCTCAGCCAGAATGCGCTTGCTGAAAACCCGAAAGAGTGGCTCGAATCATCGAACGATCGCCAATTTTCCCCACCTAGATTAGTGATGTTCTTTAGACCCAGTTTCGCAGTGGGGTCTTCGAGTAAATCTGCATGACACGGTGGCTGGTCCGCGGCTGCAAAAATTGCTGGGCTACCCCCAAATAGGCCGGCGACGAGGAGAAAAGCTAAAGCTATCTTATTGACCATGAGCAGACGTCCGGCGTTGATTTTGAAAATGAGATATTATCTTGCCTAGTACATGATTGAAGTGAGATCGATCGAGCCAGTGACCAGCATCCAAGACGTCGATCTGGAGGTTCGGCACAATTGACCCAAGACCGTCCAAATTCCGGATCGTAAGAGCGTGGTCATTTTTACCCCAGATAACTTGGACCGCCGTTGAAATTGGCCCAAGGCGGTTCGCCCAATAGGACGAGTCAGCAAAAAATATCCTGTAATATTGCAACATGGCTTCCAGGCGGCCAGGCTTGCTCCAATCACTGACGAGTTCAGCAACTTCATCGTCTGCAATCTTGCTAGATTCGGCGCAAAGGCCGATCTTCATGTGCTCGTGATTTCTCTTTGTACAGAACTCGACTCCCGTAGGGCTGCGGAAAATTTCTATATATCGCGACGCCTTTTTCTGTAGATCGTCGTTAGCCACGAGGTCCCTAAAAATACTGGGAAATGGAGCTGCGATTGCGGTAAACCCGCTAATTTTGTTCGCCAGCTTTGCAGCTACGTACCAGCCAATGATGCCACCCCAGTCGTGACCTACAAGGTACATGGGCTGCTTTGTCTTGTCCTCCCACTTAGCAATGATCCTGTCGGCGACCTCATCGACATCATATTTTTCGCCTGGAATGAACCCTGACTTACCGTAGCCTGGCAGGTCGAAGGCCATGGCTCCGATGTTAATATCGGCAAGCGCTTTCAAGTATGGTTCCCATTTGCGACTGCTCTCAGGGAATCCGTGCAGGAACAGCACTTGGGGATTGCCCACTGAATTTGCTCGCACGAAGAGACCGGGGTTCAAATCGCTCACGAAACACCTCACGAGGCTTGGTTACTTTTTGTAGCCTACTACCCAAATAGAAGACAACTAAGTCTAAATAAAGCGCCGCCTTTTGCGCCCGCGACGGACGAAACTTCAGGTGAAACATATCCCGCAAAATACGCGCAAATTTTAAGTTGCGACTATTTACTGCGGCCTCCCACAGCAACTCCTTTTGCCGTGCCTGCATGGTGTAACCTTTGCGCTGATCGCCTGTGCCATGCCAGCTGCTTTCATTTGCGCGCACATATTTCACGAGGGCTGCTCGCGACCGATCCACGGCCAGATAGAAGCTCTGTGGGCTACTATCTCCCCCTCGTTGGAGTAATCGTTGCATTGCCTCGGCTTGAAAAAGTGCCATACTGAGGCCAAAACCAAAATACGGATTTAGTCGCGTAAGGCCGTCACCAACCAGGAAATATTGTACTGCCTTTGTCTGATGGACCTGCCGGACGCGGTTGCTGCCATTTCGGTAGTAGCTAATCTTGGAGGTGAAGGTTGCTCCTTGCAAAAAATTAAGAAGCTCAGTTGGTGCGCAAAGACCCTTTATGAAGGCCGAGATTTCCTCATGCGTTTTTGGTGTTCGCTCGCCTTTTAGCCCGCACATCGTGAGTAGATAAGTGTCGCAATCGTATTTCATAGCAATGGCAGACCGCATAACATGCGGTGGATTGGCATTTGCCATCAGCATGTCCCAGTCCGCACCTTTTGGCGACTTCACAACGACGCTGGAGTAGGACACATCGGAATCGAAGGCCTCATTCTCGAAGCTAATCCAGCCGACCATTCCGGCGCAGCCGCCGCCCGCTATAAGGACTGTGTCGAAGCGTGGGTGCATGTACTAAGCCTCAGACCTGGCAAAAAAGTAGGGGAAAAGCCACTCTGGAAGATTAGCGGGTGCGTTTGCTTTCAGATCCATAGTGACGTAAGTAAGACTCCCCTGAGAAAATATGCGCCGTCCATCCTCGCTGCTCATTTCGAAAACTACGAGAAATCGACTGTCGCCGGTGAAGTTTGCGACCCATGATTTGACCATTACATCCTGAAGGCCGTTTATTGGCTTTTTGAACGTACAGTCGATGTTCTTGAGAAACCAACCGCAGCCGCGACTCAAAAGATAATCTGGATTTAGGTTTAACGCTTTCGACGCGTAGATTAGTCTCGACGATCCTACAAAATCGATATACCGGCTCGCGTTAACATGACCGTAGGGATCTAAGTCGTCGAACCGGATGGTCATAACCTGGGAATATATAATTGGACGGCCGACGTCGAACGAGGAAAGCGTGGTTGAGCTGTTGATGGCCATGCAGAATTCCAAACTAAAGCTGTATCAGCGCGTCAAGCGCGTGAAACCCTGTGCAAGCGGCACTCCATGAAGTCATGGGTAAGTTTCGTTTTAAATATCAGGGACGTTGCTGCTGGCACTCGGGGTAACGTCGGCGGATATGGGTACAACTGGCCAATCCTTATACAGAATTCACTCCCGGAAATCCTGCGCGACTCGGGGCGGGCGACGCAGCAAGCCAAATTCGCGTTTGACTAGAATTTTCAAAGAAGGTCGGCCTCGGACATCGCTGTTGCCTTAAGGTATTTTCCTAGAACTCATTCATCTGCCTTGCTAGAAGTGCGTCGTCTTTGCAGGAGTGGCGTAGTTGTCTTTTAAAAACTACTCGTCGTGGTCGATGCTCCGTTGGGAGCCATCGGTTAAATAAGCAGTGATGTCTGTATTGATCCGTCATTAGGCGAGGGACTCGGCGGTAAAATGTTTAGGTGGCGTTGAGTTCCATCATCAACCTGAGGTCCTCTGGGTGGCGGCTAGGATAGTTTTGCCTCGTGCAGGCGCGCCCCGGACTTGGGACCCTCAAGGTCGAAGCATAAAGTGTGTAATTTCGCGGGATTTGCTCAGGGTTAAGCGGCAAAGTGCCCACCTGCCGAAACGCCAGAGAATCCAGGCGGGGACAGCCACCCATTGGGTGGTAAAGTATCGTGCCTGATTTGCCGATAGGCTATCTTGATGTGGTATATGGGTGGCATTTGGGAGTCGAGAGAGGTGGGAGGATGGCATACACTTTGGGAGCTTTGGGATGGGAGTGTGCTGTTTGTTATTCAAGAGCCGACATACCGACCCCCGCATATTCATGTTTATGGCCGCAACAGGAAGGAATTCCACGCATATTTGCCTACCAGAATGGCGTTTGGAGCTGCAAGTTTAACAAGGGATTTGCGGAGTCTGACCTGACCTGGCCCGGATCACGGATCTCCTCAGCTATGAGAATCGGACCCAGACGATTCTTAAAAAGGTGGCGGAGGTTTTGGCTCGGCAAGAGGCTCGCCAGGTGATTGACGACGAGTAACTGAATCATCAAAGGATCCTATTATGGTCGCTCATAAGAAAAAGACACCCGAGTTAGATCAGGGGCTACTAGGACAAGGCCACCGCTACGATGCAGCGACTGACGAGTATGTAAGTCCTGACGGCTTTAGGATGCCACATGCTGAGTGGCATGCCGCAGTACCGGACGCACTTGGTGCAGATCAGCCGCAACCTCCGCTTACGGAAGAGGGCCTCCACCCCCGCAACGTCCGCGAAAAGATGTCCGTGTGGTTTGACCAAGACATCATCGACGAGCTACGGCGCCTTGCAGAGGCGCCAGGCGTGAAGATGTCGCGGCTAATTAATGACGCGCTGCGTGCTGTCTACCTACCACACACATTACCCGCCCAAAAGGATCCGAGTCTTCGCTTCGCCGAGGGACTGCATAGACTTTCGATAGATGAGATTCGTGGGATCATTGAATCGGCGATGGCTCAAGAGCGTCAAGAGTTTGAAAGCAAACTTAGGAAGATCGACGAAAAGGTTGAGCGCATGGCTAAGCATGGTTGAAGGTGGGTGGGCCGGTGCTCCTGGCTCGAGGTTACCGGGCCGCACGAAATTAATCGAATAGGGCCCTATTTTATAGGATGCGCAGGAAACTAGTAGTCTAGGCTTGCTCGGCATTATGCTTGAAATTCAGCTAGATAGCGGGATATCATGAAATCTTGTAGTGGAACTACGGAATTTCATGGGGTTGCCATAAGCTATGGAACGAAAAGACTATATTTGCGAGATCGACCGGTCTTGGTCCGTTTTTCCGGTCGTTGCGTTGCTCGGGCCTCGCCAGGTCGGAAAGACCACCTTGGCTCAAGTTTATGGTCGCCAATATTATCGGGGATCTGTTCCAACAACCCATTACTTCGATCTTGAAGACCCGGGGGCGATCGCCAGGCTGCAGACGCCAAAGTTAACCTTGGAGCCGCTGAGTGGCTTGATCATTATCGACGAGATTCAACGTCAACCAGAGCTATTTCCGTTGCTGCGCGTACTGGCAGATACGAAACGGCAAGATACGCGCTTTCTCATTCTTGGCAGTGCGTCATTGGATCTCATCAAGAATAGTTCGGAGTCACTCGCGGGTCGTATTCGCTATATGGAGATTGCTCCTCTGTCGCTCAGCGAAGCGGGTTATGGCATGCGGGATCAATTATGGCTTCGTGGTGGATTCCCGCCTGCTTTTTTAGCAAGCCAAGATAGCGACAGCGCTTTGTGGCGTGAGCAGTATATCCGCACTTTTCTCGAGAGAGATATTCCTCAGCTTGGTATCAATGTCCCTGCGCAGGCCATGCGTAGGCTTTGGCAGATGCTGACGCATGTTCATGGCAATGTCCTGAACTACGCGGAGCTCGGACGCTCCCTCAATGTCTCCGATGCAACGATCAAACGGTATATAGATATCCTGGCTGGTACCTTTATGGTGCGCCGCCTCGCACCTTGGCATGCCAATGTCTCTAAAAGGCAGGTCAAAGCACCCAAAGTCTACTTGCGGGACTCTGGGATGTTGCATCAGTTAGCGGGGATTTCCAGTTTTGACATGCTGCAAATGCATCCGCGGCTTGGCGCATCATGGGAAGGCTTTGCCCTAGAGGAGGTGATTCGCAAGAAGCAGTTTGCGGATGAAGATTTGTACTTCTGGGGTGTACATGAGCAGGCTGAACTTGACCTGCTTTCGACTGCGGGCGGGCAGATGATCGGCTACGAGTTCAAGTTCACCGATCAACCAAAGATGACGAAAAGCCTGAGGACCGCCTTCGACTTGCTTAAGCTGGACAAGCTAAATGTCGTTTATCCTGGGGAGGTGCCGTTTAGTTTGGCGCCAGGCATCGAGGCAGTGCCCCTTAAAGAGTTTGCATGAAGTATGTGTTTTCTTGATATGACCTGGAGTCAAAACCTAGGTCCCGTTCGGTGCCAGAGGCGGCGGCGTAGTGGAGCCATTGGACGGTCTAGGGCGAAGGCTAGACTTTTCGGGTCCTTTCCCAAGCTGCTTTGGTCTCTGCATGATCGTGGGGGCGCCTTGGAAACGGGGCGGCCTACCCGACTCATGACTGACCACAAATTCCTCTAACGTTTGACTAGAATTTCCAAGAAAGGCCTGCCTCGGACATCACTGTTGGCATAAGGTTTTTTCCTAGAACTCATGCGTCTGCCTTGCTAGAAGTGCGTCGTCTTTGCAGAAATGGCGCAGTTGTCTTTTAAAAACTACTCGTCGTGGTCGATACTCTGCTGGGACTGCAACGACAAGGGCGCCCGATTTATTCGGGCGCCCTTACTCTAAAATAATTGGACACTCCAAGGCAGCTAAACCAAAGTCGGTTTGTGGTCAGTCACCGTCTCTAAGCAGCTGATCGCTCAGCCTGCCAAACTTCCCGAAACATTAGGTCCACCGGTCCCCACCTATATCAATTTGTTTGCGGTGAAATCCCAGACCGTTAAATCCCCGCTTTGCTGGGCGGGGCCGCCGATACAAGTAATATCAATTAGTTATATAAAATAATCAATCTCAGTTAAAGTTTTTACATCGACTTGCCGATACCGTCCTGGTATAAGAACTAGGGACACTCATGAGTTCAAAGTATGCCCTGAATGAAATTAAGCAGCTGGTGGAGGCGCGCCTCAAAGGTGACGAGACCATCTGGTTTTCAGCGCGGTCAGCCAGCATCGATTACGTGATAAAGGTGCTCGTCGTAACGGAGCTTGAGGCGGAAAGCATCATACTCAATGGCATCCTAAAGCTTGACGACAATGATTTTCATAGGCGCGTTCTGATGGTCAACTGGGCCAATGAGATTGCCGATGAGTACGGTCTTGAGGGTTACCATGGTCATAATTGGTATATCAAACTGCTGGTGGAGGACGAAGCCAACGGCCGCGTGGTCAACGAAATCTCGTTTCATCCGACTGAAGATGAGATGAGGCTTGCCAATGGTCGCGTGTTGCAAGTGACCATGAACGAACAGCAAGTCCCGATGCGACCGGCCAAAGGCCGGCGCCGCAAATAAAAGGAAGCGTCGTCATGGATCTATCGAAAAAAGGATGCGGGGAGTGTGGCACAAAGGATGCCTTTTCGCTTAAGAACGTTAAGGGCCATTGGAAGCACCCCTGGAAGGATTTCCCCGGGGTCTTCCTGATGGTGGATTTAAACCTTTGGGAGTGCAAAGTGTGTGGAGCATCGGCTGGCACCCCCGGGGACGCTGAGAGGATTGATGCTGCTGTTGAAGAATCGATACGTGCGCAGGCTAGCCAGTTTCTCGATGTGATCAAGTCGAAGTCTGGCCTGTCTTTTGACGAAATTGGCGCCCGACTTGGTACAGCCCCGTCGTACCTGTCGAGTCTGAGGACGATGAAAAAAACGCCATCGTTTCATTTATGGAACATACTCAAGCTGTTGGCTATCGACCCGAAGGTGATGATCGAACGCTTAGACCCCGACTATGATATTTCGGCGGAGAACCTGCTACTCCGCGCGTGAGACATCGAATCCCCTTCCTTTAGGGCTGACTTTTACCCATATCTACCGTAACCAGATGAAAACATTAAATCTGGCCCATTTTGCAAATCAAGTGATTTCAGTATGTCACGGACTTGTGGGTAAAAGTCAGTCCTTTAGGGAGGGGAGGTTCAAGCCTATATCTGGGGCACCTATGTCGGCGCGGCAGCGTATGACCCGGCTCTGGGATATTATGTGTTCGCTTACGATCCGGCTTTTGCAAAGCAGGGCGTCGAACTGTCGCCGCTGCATATGCCGCTAAATGAACGAGGCCAACCGTTCGCCTTTGTCAACTTGCCTGAGCTCACGTACAAGCGCCTGCCGGCGATGCTCGCGGATGCGTTGCCCGATGATTTTGGCAATGCCTTGGTAGATGCCTATATGGCTGAACGAGGCATGAGGCGCGAGCAGGTTACGCCACTCGATCGATTGGCTTATATGGGTAAGAGGGCGATGGGAGCCCTGGAGATTGTCTCAACCTAGCCGACCGCTTTGGCGTCGGCGAAGCGAGTGCAGTGATACGCGAAGTACGGCGTGTGGTGATGAACTGGCCTGAATTTGCTGCTCAAGCCCAGGTGAGTGTTGTCGAGGCACAGAGAATTGCAGCCTTGCACGAGACTGCAGGCTTTGCCTGAGGGCGGGCTGAGCGATTAGCTGGTTAGAGCTGGTGATTGACTCCAAAATGGCGCGTGATGCGTCGTACCCTAACCTCCACCTACCCTCGCTGGGAACAACTCATCGCCCCATAGCTTGGTCACAAAGGTCTGCCAGTGGTAGCACAAAATGCCGTCTACATTGCGATCAATCTTATCGTGCGAGACGTAAATAAGCGTCGAAAACACAGATTCCTCGGCCAAAGCGCGGAGTCCGCGTAGATCTTGCGCTACGACCTTCGTGGTTGATTTCACCTCGATAGCTAGTGCATTGCCGATGAGAAAATCCACCTCGTGGCCACTCGTCGAGCGCCAAAACAACAGGCTGACTTTGAGCCGACGATACGACACGTAAGCCCTCAGCTCCATCGCGATCCATTGCTCAAAACTCTTGCCAAAAAGGTCTGAGTTGCGGTCTAAGGTCTCGGTTCCAGCCAGCATATGCGTGACGCCGGTATCAAATAAGTAAAATTTGGCGGTCTGAATCGCTTTGCGCTTCCTCGAAGCCATCCATGGCTCGACGGTGAACCCAATAAGGGTGTCTTCAAGAATAGAAAAGTACTCGCGTACGGTCGAGGCCGCGACACCGCAATCGCTGCCGACGGAGCTATAGTTGATCGTCTGTCCGTTGCATAGGGCGGCAACCTTAAGGAAACGCGAAAACTGTGGGATCTTTCGCACCAAACCTTCTGTCTGGATTTCCTCTCGCAGATAGGTCTGGCTGTAGGCTGCTAACTCCTCCTCAGGATCATCGCTGAAATAAACCTGCGGCAGCGTGCCATAGCGTAGAATACGCATCAGATCCGGTTTTGGTATCTCGGTATAGACCAGCGGAAAGAGCTGCGCCGCCCAGGCTCGGCCGGCGAGCAAATTAGCGGCGCCAGCGCGCAGCTTGCGAGCGCTGCTGCCGGTCATGAGAAAACGACGATGCTTTTTTTCGATTAGGCGATGGATCTGGTCTAGAAGGGCTGGAATCTTTTGAATCTCATCGATGATGACGATCTTGTGTTCGTTCCCAGGTAAACCAATCATTTGCTCGAGTGCGGATGGATCTGCCACCAGACGCAAGTAGGTAGTGCCGTCCAGCAAGTCGATAAAGAGAGCCTCGCCAGCTAATTGCGCTTCGGCCAGAGTGCTCTTACCTGTGGACCTTGGCCCGAACAGGAAAAACGACTTTTTCTTTAATAGTTCACGCATGTTAAGTATTCGGTCGACATCCATAACCAGCGCCTCTATTGCTGAAAAATGGCATTTCTCAGCAATAGTACCGCTGGTGGTGGCCTGAGTCTAGTCCCTCCTCCATCGACCATTCAGCTTGTTAGAGCAGGGTTCAAAGGGCCCGATTCCAATAAACTCTCGGCAGATTTCATGCGCATACCTGATGGTTAACATGTCTGGCTCGTTTTAAGCCCCATCGAATAGGGCCCTATTGTATAGGGTGTCGGTGCTTTGATCAAAATACTTGATCCGACCGACGTGCTCTTCACACTTAACCAACGACTGCGTGGCTAAGCGACTGACATGGTTTATGTCTTTGGGCGACTCGTGGCATGCTAGTAGCTTCAGAGCAGCTGCGGCGGATCGATGTCCAACATTCTCGGGGCGCCTTGGAAACGGGGCGGGCTTCTGGAAACGAAACGTCTTCTATCGGTCAAATATGATTGTTAGTGTTCTAGATCGTCTTCTATTAGCTCAAATCGGATGGATAGAGACGTTTCGGGGGTCAAGGATAGAACATAACCGACTGATTATTATATATATTTTTTCTATGCTATAAAATCGGATGGATAAACTAAATTAGTTGCTCTAAACATCCGAATAACATGTATAGAATGACCTGCCCGGGTTTCGTGACTGAGAGGAAGGCCCGATGGAGAGAGACAGCAGCAAAAAGGCGCCGCGCCGGCGACGCAAGGCAAATGTGCTCCCCCCGATCGCAGAGACGATCATGCGGCTGCGCATGGAGACCGGCCTCACCCAGGCCATGCTCGCCAGGGACTCGGGCCTCTCTGTCCCGACGATCTCGCGCCTGGAGAAGGGGGATCTCAGGATCTCGGCGAAGAACCTGGAGCGGCTTCTCAACTTCTTCGGAATGACGCTCGCCGCGGTCGACGTCGCGGCGAAGGCGGGGTCGCAAGCGCTCGAGCAAGCAGGGGCCGAAGACGTCCTTGCGAAGTGGTGAGGTGACCAGGCATGAAGCAACTTAAGGTCCTCCTCTATGGCTCGCCAATCGGAACCCTCATGTTCGATGGCCGGTCCTACAAGTTCGCCTACGATGGCGACTCTGAGCCGCCGCATCCCCTGTCCCTATCGCTACCACTCTCGCCTGAATTCAGAAATGTTCGCGAAGATTTCGGCGGTCAGTTCGCGACACTCCCGCACTATTTCGAGAACCTTTTGCCGGAAGGGTGGCTCCTCGACGTCGCGCGGTCGATGCAGCGTGCGGAGCGGGCCGACAAGCTAGACCTCCTCTACGAGCTCTGCCGCAACACGCTCGGCGCGGTCTCGTTCGCCCGGGATATCGCGGCGACGCACGCCATTGACCTCGCGACTGAGGTAGCGCGTCAGCAAGACGCCGCGCGGAGCTCCTACGACCTTCTTCATTGCGGCTTCTGCAGTAGCCGGCTCGTGCGCCGTGGCGACAACGCGGGATTTCATCCTCACTGCTCGATGGCATTCTTCGGCACTGAAACGCCCCCCGAGATCGACGTCGACCGGCAGAACCTGCGACGTGTGGCCTTGGAGCACCTGGCGCGCGGAGAGAGTATCACAGGGTCGCAGGAGAAGTTCTCGATGAAGTACCGCTACCGCGACAAGGCGATGGTGGTGCCGGGCCTCTCCTTCATCGTCAAGCCGATGCAGCCGAATCACCCGGAAATTAAGGACCTGCCGCGGATGGAGCACGTGATCATGCGCTTCGGCGATGCCCTCGCCCTCGGCGTCGCGAAGACAGCGTTTATCAGGCTCCGCGACGGCACCGACGCGTTCATTACGCGGCGTTTCGACCGCGCCAGCGACGGTAGACTGGTGCACGCCGAGGACATGGCGCAGGCGACCGGCGACACGCGTGGTCTCGGCCACACCTATAACGGCTCCTACGAGGTCATCGCACGAACCTTGAAGCACCGACTGGCCGACCAGGCGAAGAGCCGCTCCTCCCGCTTGCGATTCCTGCGCGCGACGCTCTTCAACTACATCTTCGGCAACACCGATGCGCACCTGAAAAACCACTCGATCATCTGGGAACCCGGAGAGGGCGGCCGCCAAGTCTTCTCGCTTGCTCCACTCTACGACATCGTTCCCTGCCTCCTCTACACGGACGACGACGACGAGCTAGGCCTTCCCCTTGGCGGGAAGACGAAAGGGTTCACGCGAGCAGATTTTGACTACCTAGCCGAGATTCTCGACCTGCCGGCGCGAGAGATCGACTCCTTCGTCGCCGAGACGCGCGGCGCGCGCCAGCTCCTGGTCGACCTCGCGCGCGCCTATGAGGTGGACCAAACGCGGATTGCAACCCTGTTCGAGCTCGCCGCGCGGAGGATCGCGGTGCTGAGCGGCGCGGGAGCGCCAACGCAGCGCCCGCGCGCCGTGTCGACTGGCGGAAGTACGTTGGCGGCAGAGAGAGTACTCGCAGATGGCAAGACACCCATCGGTCGATTCGGCCCCGACGGCGTCAATGAGCCTGCACTATGCCATAGCGCCGTCTGCCTCAACCCGGCCGGCCGCACGAGACTGCGGGGTCGCCGGCGCCGGGAGCTTGGCATGTGCTCCTACTGTAACCCCGAAGGGTTGCCGCCGTCCCAGTCGCTGTAGACTCTCGAAAGTATGCGAGGGTCCGTCTTCCGGCGCGAGCACAATAGAGCTTCTTTCTCTAGGTTCGACGACCCCAAATGAGCCAAAGTCGCGTTTGACTAGAATTTCCAAAAAGGGCCCGCCTCGGACATCGATGTTGCCATAAGGTTTTTTCCTAGAACTCATGCGTCTGTCTTGCTAGAAGTGCGTCGACTTTGCAGGAATGGCGTAGTGGTCTTTTAAAAACTACTCGTCGTGGTCGATACTCCGCTGGGATTGCAAAGACAAGGGCGCCCGATTTATTCGGGCGCCCTTACTCTAAAATAGTTGGCCACCCCAAAGCCGCTCGACAAAGTCACGATACGGCAGCGCGCCGATTGTATCTGGAATGATGCGTGGTTGTTGGTCCATCGGCGATGGTCGAAATCTTCGCCATCTGCTTAGATTAAGTTCGTTTACCAGCGTGCTCATGAAAGGCCGCGATGACACTAAAGTTGACACAGTTGAAGCGATCAGGAGCGGGTGATTCTCCGACTGCGTTTTATCAGGATGGTGAGCTGGGCCTATTCGCCTCGTACAAGCGACATCTTCAGATTGCTGAGCTGTTAGGCGGCATCGATCACCAATTATACCGGGATAGCTGGCTTTCATTGCTTGCTTCTATTGAATGCTTCTTGAAGGACGTTTATTGCATCGCTCGATATCAGGTGTGGAAGGATAAATCGCCATCGACGCTTCCACATAGAGAGTTTTACGAACGGAAAAGGATCTCAGAGGTGGTTGTTGCGAAGTCATTTGCTCACAACCTAAAGGAGTTGGCAAAATACCTTCAGGCGCTTTGCCCCGACTTGGATAGTGACAATCCATATCAAAATTTCGTGTTGAACCTCCCCGACAATGACTGGACAAGCGATCGGTATAGCAATCCTGTAGATAGAACCTTTAAAGTTCGGTATGAAACACTATTCAGAAGCTTCAAATCGCTCTTAGATCATTCGTTTGGAGAATGGAAATGAACGCTACCCTAGCAGCAACACCAACTGCAAACATGATCAAGGCGGAAATTGAAAAGAACTTACCAGGCGCCGAAGTCATCGTTTACTCGGTCGGTTGCGATGCCTTGGTTGAAGTGGTTCATGCAAGCTTTAGCGACTCTGATCGAACAACCGATCAGAGTCATGTTCTCGATATTTTGAATACGTTTACGAAAGATAGATCTGTCTACATCCAGGAACTGTTGACGTACAAGACGAGTCATGCGCGGTTTAACAGTTTGGCGCATCTGCGTGCAGTTGGTTTCGGACACAAGAATGGTATCTCCACGTTGACGGCAGACGATGCCTACATTTTCTTAGCAGACTTAGATGCTGCGTATTTAACCTATGCTTGGCTTCACGGCGGAGAGAGCCCCTTTTTTTGTAGAGCTATAGTCGCTAATGAGGGGGTATACGCCTCTTTCCCCATGCGCGAAGGCGTCAACTACAGAGAGATAGAAATGCAGGGCCAGCATCATCTTGTGAAAGTAGTTGCCAAGAAGAATGCGGAGGTCTGGGAGATCGGGGTTAATGTTGGGTATCTTGGTGATGGATATGCTTGATCAGTGGTCTGCGCAAACCCTGTCCTTTAGGGCAGGGTCGAGCAGACCGGCCCGACTCGGCGCGGGCGCCGAGGAGTTGTGCGGCCGAAGCGGCCACTCCGCGTCATCAAAGTTCTAGTTTTTACCATACGATGTA
>CAIYRB010000207.1 GCA_903928445.1 uncultured Pseudomonadota bacterium
GGTGCTGGTGCTGGTGCTGGTGCTGGTGCTGGTGCTGGTGCTGGTGCTGGTGCTGGTGCTGGTGCTGGTGCTGGTGCTGGTGCTGGTGCTGGTGCTGGTGCTGGTGCTGGTTTTTCGGTTTGAACCTGAGCCTTCCCAAGGACCGTGCACTGACCATCGATCAGACGCTCTCTATAAACCAAAATAATTTGTTCGCCGATCCGCAATTTTTTCCAGTCGGAAATATTTGGATTTTCTAATTCTGTCCTTCTTGACCAACCTGACTCGCCAAAAATACGCTCTTTCGTGTCTGGGGTGCCAATGCCTCGAGCAAATAGCAATGACGATAGTGTATCTCCTGCCTGCACGCAGTAGACCTCGCGCCGCACTGCGCATTCTTTGATTTCCGTCTCGCCGCAGTCTGCCGGGCGTAAATCTGACTCTTGCTCATGATCGGTCGCCAACCGATTTAGCGGCGCAGCAACTTCAGGAATGATGCCCTTCGCTTCATCAACGCCCATATCCGTGGCTACGGATTCTTTAGTGACCAGAAGCAAATTTGCCGGATCTATGGCTATGGTCGCTTTAGAAACAGGCAGTGTGGCCACTGGTGGTGTGAGCATCGACATCTTAACCACTGGCACCCGAATAACAGTTCCAATGGAAAGATCTTCCAAGTCGACCTGCGGATTCAATTCACGCAGCAAATTCGTAAGACCCACTTTTCCATACAGATGATAAGGGCTATCTTCGGTGCCGATGCCCTTTGAAAGTAATATCGAAGTCGCATTGTCGTGTAGCTTGACCTTATAATCTTCAACCGAAATCGCTACCTGCGAACTGACGGCCACCTGAAACGAACTCACCAATAATTGCTCACGTTCTTTCGTCTCAACTGTGGCAAATGCGGCGTCAGACCAAGTCTCAAAAGCCGCATTTGCTAGCATCGCAAAATATAGTAAATATTTTAGTTTACAACACATGCAATCATAATATATTGAATTTCTTCTCTATAAAATGGTCATAATTTGCACTGCTTTATTTACCTAGTGGACATATAAACTACGAATCTGTGCGAAAACTCCTTAAGTATGGCTGGGTTTCCGAGTCATTGAGTGTTCTCAAGGCGGGATCTTCCCATGGCCTACGCCACTTAAAGTCTAACCATGCCGGGACACTAGAGATTTTCTCATAATTACGCAGGCAACCTAAAGGGAAGTTTACCCTAAAGGAGCTTGCCATGGATGGCCTAACTGACTGCGCCCTTATTCGGCACTTTTCTCGGCTTGAAGATCCGCGCATAGACCGGCAAAAGAAGCACATGCCTATTGATGTCGTTGTGAGTGCAAATCGGGCTGCACCGTTTAGATCTGGTCGTCGAGCGCAAAGTCATCGTGGAACTTAAGGCAGCCAAAAGTATCGACGACATCCACCTTGCCACTATCCTTTCTTATCTGCGCGCAACCAACATGAAAGCTGGACTCATTCTCAACGTCTCGGGCTCCAAACTGGCCATTCGCAGGGTCGTACGTTCATTAAATTTAGCACCAGAAGCGCAGAGTTATGGAGGCGCAGAAAATTTAGACTAACGGCATGGCCGGCAATTTAAGTGCGTGAGCCCTGAGGGCCTTGCCAAAATTTTAGTTTGTCATAAAGGTAGAATCTGATGTTATGAAGATTAACTAAACTGGACCTTATAAGGCGAGCGGCGAGGCTCCGCCTGGCGATAAGGCAGCACCAGAGGTTTGATTCTGACGCTTGCCGCTGTCTTTATCGCGTACTCCAAGGACGTCGCCGCAGACGAATGGCCGTCATTCCTAAGGCAATCACAGGCCAAGGGCTGTTAGAAAATAGTCGGTCTGCTGCCGAAGTTTGGCAACCGGGTATTCGAGTAGGCTAAGCTTCATCAGCCCTTGTAGGTAGAAATTGAGCACCGCCGCTACATTCTTGGCATCCATGCGCGGATCAAGCTCATTGGCTTGGATAGCGCGAGTGAGGGCCCCTTCAAGGGTGTACTCGTAGCTATCAAGGTAGTAGCGCACCCTCCGCAGAATGTCGGGATCATCAATCGCATCGGCCGAGACGGTATTGATGATAAAGCACCCCATCGGGCACTCGGGGTCTAATTGACGCTCAATGGCGTATTGAAACACGGCACGCATACTCTCCTGAATGGAGCGCCCGGATTTAAAAATCTCACGTATGCGGTCAGATGACTCAGTGTAATAAAGCTCCAATGTCAGCATGAAGACTTTCTTCTTGCTGCCGAACGTGTTGTAAAACGAGCCGTTGCCGATCTCCATCGCCTCAAGGAGCTCTGCCAGGGAGCAGTGTTCATAGCCTTTGCGCCAGAATAAGTGCATGGCCTTTTGCAAAGCTACGTTGTTTTCAAATGTTGAATTCCGCCCCATGTGACTCGGCCTCCCGCCAGCAATAATCTGCGAACGAAGTGTATCATTTTTTTGTATCGATTGATACACTTTATTGTCATTTAATATTAGGTAGTTATGTCGAATATGTAGTGATCGCTCCAGTTTTTTATTGACTAACGACGTGGCTTTTGGTTAAATCCGCCGCACCACCGGAGCAGTCACTCGTGCGGTTTAAACAAAAGGAACACATCTATGTCCAACCCACTGTTTAGCTCGTTCAAGTATAAGAACCTGACGCTAAAGAATCGTATAGTTATGGCGCCCATGACCCGTGGATTTTCGCCTGACGGAGTTCCCGGTGATGATGTCGTGGCTTACTACCAGCGCCGAGCGCGGGCGGAGGTCGGACTGATCGTCACTGAAGGGACCCTGGTCGATCGTCCAGCATCATCTGTCTCGCCTAACTACCCGCGATTTCACGGCGCGCAAGCGCTGCAAGGGTGGCATAAAATTATCGACGCAGTCCATGCGGAGCATGGCAAGATGGCGCCCCAGCTTTGGCACCAAGGCATAGTCAAGCGCAGCAATGCTGACTGGCCGGCAGCACCACTTGAGGGGCCTTCTGGACTTTTGAACGCTACCGAATATGGTGGCGTGGCTATGGACCTGGACGCCATTGCTGCGACGCAGCAGGCATTCGTCACGGCCGCAGCCACCGCCAAGGAGCTGGGCTTTGACGCGATCGAGCTCCATGGTGCACATGGCTACCTGCTGGACCAGTTCTTCTGGGCCAATATGAACCGACGCCAGGACGTTTACGGCGGAGCACATATCGAAGACCGCTCGCGCTTCGCCATCGAGATCGTAAAGGGCATCCGTCAGGCGGTCGGAGAGGACTTTCCCATCATCCTCAGGATTTCGCAGTGGAAGCAGCAGGACTACAGTGCCCGCAATGCCCAAACACCGGCAGAGTTGAGCGCGTGGGTGCAACCACTTGCCGACGCCGGAGTCGACATCTTCCATTGCTCCCAGCGCCGCATCTGGGAGCCAGAGTTCGCCGACTCAGACCTAAACTTTGCCGCATGGGTCAAAAAGCTGACGGGAAAGCCAACTATAAGTGTCGGCTCAATTGGACTAAGCGGAGACTTCCTCGGTGCGTTCAAAGGCGAGGGAGCCTCTCACCAGAGTATAGACAAGGTCTACGCAGCGCTTGATCGCGGTGACTTCGACTTGGTCGCCATCGGCCGAGCGTTGCTGGCCGACCCTGAATGGGTGATCAAAATCCGCGACAATCGCCTTTCCGAGCTAACAGGGTTTGGCAAGGAGCACCTGGCAACGCTTTACTGATGATGTAGGGCCGATCATTCTCGAGGCAGGCCGTAGCATGGCAAAAGTACGAGCTGCGTGGCCTCAACTGCCACCGCCGGCATCTGCTTGGTACATCCGCCACTCAGGAATAAATGCTAAAAAATACCGATATTTACTCCAAGAACGAGCCGTCCAGCGAGAGGCGGTTGACTGCGATTCAAAATTCGACAATAATTTTGAATCATGTTCAGAAGAATTATCAACATATCGAAATCACAGAGCTTTTTTCTCCTTGGTGCGCGGGGGACTGGAAAGACGACCTTTCTGCAGCAAATTTTTAGCCCTCATGACTCCCATCGTATTGATCTGCTTAGCCATATTGATCTTGCTGAGCTTGAGGCGAGGCCCAGTCGTTTAGCGGACATTGTCGCGCAGCAAAAGAAAGACTGGATCGTAATCGATGAGATCCAGAAGGTTCCCGCGCTCCTAGACGAAGTGCATCGACTGATCGAGTCAACCGGTCAAAAGTTTGTCCTGACCGGATCGAGCGCCCGAAAATTAAAACGCAACGCGAGCAACCTATTGGCTGGCCGGGCGTTCATGTTTAACCTGTTCCCACTGACTCACGTCGAGCTGGAAGGTCAGTTCGATCTGGACCAAGCGTTATCCTATGGAACACTTCCGAAGGTATTTGCGTTTTCGTCACATCGCGACAAAGTGCTCTTTTTGAAGGCGTACGCCGAAACCTACCTAAAAGAAGAGATCCTGGTCGAACAGTTGATTCGCAAGCTGCCGCCTTTTAGACGCTTTCTTGAGATCTCGGCAAGCCAAGACACTGAGGTGACGAGCTTCACTAACATTGGCCGAGATATCCTCGTGGACCCTAAAATCGTCTCCAACTATTACTCTATTCTGGAGGAAACCCTGCTTGGCTTTAGCCTCCCGCCCTATGATACGGCGATTCGCAAAAGGCAAAAGCGCACGCCTAAGTTCTACTGGTTTGATACCGGTGTCCGCCGGGCACTGGCCGGGACGGTCGATGATCCGGTACGCCCCCAATCGTTCGAATATGGATCGTTATTTGAATCATTTATCGTCAACGAGATATTTCGACTGTTAAAATATGCGGAGCGGTCCTTCCGCCTGTCGTTTTTGCGGATTGACGAAAACATGGAGATTGATTTACTCGTCGAGCGAAGCGGCAAAAGGACCTATCTCATTGAGATCAAGAGTACAGACAGGGCGCATGAAGGGCATGTCGAAGCGCTTCGCAAGCTTTCTGGATCAATCAAAAACTCCGTGTCTCTCCTCATCTCGCGCGATCCAGTGCAAAAAATCATCGATCGAGTTCATTGCCTGCCTTGGCAGCAGGCCTTACAGGACATCGTCGCCGATAGTCTCAGTTAAATGATACCGTCCAGGCACCATCCGCTCATCAGTCGCCTTCCTTGCTAAGGTAGCCATGAAGTCCCCGGACTTGGATTAGAACCGAGCTCCCGTTCGACAATGGCTTGCATGAGCGATCTAGCGCTTTTTGACAGCAACCCAACCTTTGCCTCAACCCTCAAGTCAACGGCCCAAGGGTCAGTAATCTGTGCCCCAATTTTACCAACCAGATAGCATTCGGCCGCGGCGGCTTCGGCGACTTCAGCGACGACTGCCGCCGCGATTTTCTGGGCTACGAAGTTGTAAATTCTCCCGACATGAGTGCGAGCGTTCTTCCCGGCATGAGCCTCCAGGCTCATCGGTCGGTAAGGTGTAATCATGCCATTCACCCGATTGCCTCGGCCCACTTCGCCATCGTCGCCATGTTCTGCGGATGTGCCGGTTACCGTCAGAAACACACTGCCGCTTTGTGGGTCGTCGCCGTCATTCACGACAACAGCGATATCACGTCCGGTCACCTCTTTAAGATGGGACACCAGAGCCTTACGTAAAGCCTCCTTGGCGGCAAGGTAGTCGTCGATCGATGTTAGGTATTGACCGATGAAGGCGCAGGCGACGATCATTTCCAACCGTTCGCCGCGGCGCAGACCCATGATCTTAGTGTCCTCGCCAACTTCCCGGTATTGATCTCGAGACAGACCCTTCGCCAAAAAGGCCTCGGCTGCTAGCACGCTGCGTTCCAGTAAGCTGAGGGGAGCATAGCCAGTGCCGAAGGACGTATCGTTCGCACGCGGGGCTGCATGGCCGCGCTCGAATAGGTCACGCAGATCTCCAGAGCCTGGCCGAATCAAATCGTGGATTCGCACATGCTTGTTCGGGTTGAGAGCATGAATCGATTTCGTCAGCCACTCCGTGCAGGTGGCCTGGACCATCGCGCCGATAGGGATGGTCTTGCCAGCGAAACTCCGCACAGCTCGCCCTGCCAAGTAAAGATCGATTGGCTCCAAGATCTCGCCAGCGCCGAAACGAGCCGATGAGACGCCGCCGCGAAGCAGCGCCTTGTCGACATTGTAGTGGAGCATGCGTCCAAAATTTGCCTGATAATATCGCGAAAGCTGCTGACCCACTGCTTCTGCGAGCGCGTCGCAGATGCTGTCGGGGTGACCAACTCCTTTTATCTCAACCATCTCCACCGGGCCACGTCCAGCGGCCCGCAGTGAGGCATCATCGGAAATTAAAAGGTTTAGTGTCACTTTACACTCTTATCCTCCTTTGCAAGCTGGCGTCTTTGGGCACCCTTCGGCCTTAAATTCCTCAACACAAAATCCAGGAGCTTTTGCCGCGGCATCGGCTTGGTCGCAAAATCATCGAACCCGGCTTTGATACAGATCTCCCGCTCGCCCCCCATCGCATGGGCCGTAAAGGCCACCACCGGCCCACGGTAGCCGCTGCCACGCATGCCTTTCAGCGCATCGTAGCCGTCGCAGTTGGGCATCTGGATATCCATAAGCACGATATCGTAGTCCGCCGCAAGCACCTGCTGTTGCGCTAAAGCACCGTCCTCTGACTGCGCGATCTCCGCCCCGTGGCCTTGGAGAATAGCCGGCCGAGGCACCAATGCCGACGATCCGGATCGGCGCGGCAGGAGGGAGCATCAGGCGTTCAAGATCTGGCTGCCCTACCTGCGACATAAAGCCCTCGGCCTGCATCTATTGCGAAGTGAGATCAGTATGAAGTTCCCCAACAAATCGGACTGGCAAGCTCGTCATAGACGAGGGCATTGTCAGCCGTGCTGCCGAGGACCTCGGCATTCCGAATACTACACTAGGCGCATGGGGGCGCAAGTTCCGGGACGGAACATGGTCGTTCAACGACGGTGGTACAGTCTCAACACGTCCAGCCATGATGGTTCGCAGGCCAGCAACTGCTAGCTGCTCAGTTCACTGCAGGCCGCAAATACCTAGTTTTTTCATGACCGCTCCGAACAGCCCGGCCCCCAATTGGAGATCGTCAAGAACCTTTTGGAAGCTTCTTGACCGGAGCTCGAGGCAGAACCTCGAAAGATGGTGCGAGCGAGAGGACTTGAACCTCCACAGGATTACTCCCACTGGCTTCTGAGACCAGCGTGTCTACCAAGGAGAGGCCATAAAATTTCGCAAAAGCTGGGTACGGCCCTGCTCTAAGCCCCTAATTTGGCCTACCTATAAGGTCGGCTTTTCAAACGGGTTCGTGATTTTCCAGCGACCTTTAATGAAAATAAATAAATGGGGTAATTACAATGTGTTGCACCGCTCGGCCCGCGCTCGGTTCAAAATATAGAATGAGTTTGGGTAGTTCGGGGCGTATGGCGCAACCTGCCTTCCGCGGATTCCGGTGGGTTCGCGGCAAAGGGGAAGCGACCCCCATTCGGTGGGGCGCATTCCCTGCGCGTCAAAGGCGACGAAGGGCGAACGAGTCATTGGCGGCTACTGTGCCCAACCCATCTCTCAGACGATCGTGAACCGCGGTGTTGACCCCACGAGCCATCACTCCAGAGGCGGCGGACTCTCGGTCTGAGAGCCTGGCTTCATTACATTGATGATGGCCCCCTAACGCGAGGGGCTTTTTTTATTTGGGCGGGCATAAAAGATTGCTGCCGGACCGGCCGCGTGGCGGCAAATGAGCCTCTATTAGCTTTTACAGAAACTTGAATTGTCGGTGCCGACGATAATATTCAATCCTTTCATCGTTCTGCGCGGGTTTGTCGGTTGGAACGGCAATATATCGAGTTCACGTTTGGGATTCCGATAACTCATTAAGTTTAGTGTTTCGAAACTTTTTGAAGGAGTTCCAGTGAAAACTCAAGCCGACATCAGTGGCAAAAAAACCAAGACAAAGGCAAAGCAGGCCCAGCCCGTGATGGAGGCTCAACCAGAGCTGCCGCTGACAAAAAAGATGGCGACCTTTGACGTCGCCTCTTTGCCAAACAATGTCAGTGCCAGCAGCCGCAAAAGCCGCCGGGACTATGTTTTTTGGGACCTGCTGGCAGTGGTGCAGCTTCGTCCCGAAGCCACGGATAAAGCCTTGGGGGACGAGCTCGGCGAGGCGCAAAGCAAAGTTAACACGCTGAGGAGGCTGGCAAAGCTCCCGCCACATGTTTTCGATAGCCTTCGGGACACCTACTTTGACGACTATTCAGTTGTTCGCAGGGTCGTCAACCGCTGGCCGAAAGTCGCCGGCTCAAGGGAGTTGGACCAATTTGGCGGTGACGCAGACAAAGCGACTCGCAAGATGCAGCAGATTCTCAGTGGAATCCAGGAGGAGCAGTACGGGAAGGCGGAATACAGAGCACGTAAGGACTTGGTCAAGGGCGCTCAGCCAGCGGATGCTGTCCTAACCCCTATCACAGGAACGAACGCTCAGCAGGCGTTTACGGGCTTGCTCAAAGGTGTGATCGCCGACCCGAGCGAGCGTGCGAGAGCGGTGCGGCTGCTCGTTGCTCTTGTTAACGACCTATCCAACCCCAAAGTGGGCCAGCTCCCCGAGGCTACTGTTGCGGCCGTCCTCGCAACTGTCTTCCCACCGATATAGGCGGCTGTGACGTCAAAAGTCCGGCATCGAGTAGGGGCAGAGAAAACCGTCGTCAACCACCTCGCTGCTGCTAGCCCACAAAGCCCTCTCCAATCCCTCGGCGCCATAAAAAGAAGCCGGCCGCAGCCGCTGTTTAGAAGTTATTCCCGTGGGAATAAAACAGAGGATGTCTGGGCCTCTATTTTTTGTCTTTATTTACAGATGGTTAGACTTTTCATTGGCGGGGTGATTTGCCGCCGCCAACCGATACCTTTCTTATAGTTCATTTAAACCGGCCCCTGCGGGGGCCAATTTTTAGAGGTGCTTATCATGGCAGCAGTACAGAGTGCAGGTATCCAGCGTCTTACGGTAACTAAACTTACAAACAAAGAGGCTCGCCCGTGGGAGGTCGAGGGCAACAAAGGTATCACGCCGGCGCATTGCGTCATTTCGGCGAGAGTTAAGCTGGTGGAGCTGGTTGACGGTCAGCCCGACACATACGACAAGCCAATCGGCATTGTGTGCGAGGACCTCGCCGCTGCCGCCACTCTTGCGGTCGGACAGCAAATCGACGCCGTCGTTTTCGCTGACGGCAAGGGCGAGGGCGGCCTGAAGGTTAAGTGGCGTCTCGTGTCTTTCACCCCGGTCACAAAAAAAGCTGCGACCTAATCCAACCGGGCCGAGCTGGGGGCTAAGGACGGCCCCGGCTCCCCTCTCCAGTACCCTCCGTCATCATTTCACCAACATCATTTTTTACAATAAGGGACGTACAAATGACTAACTGCTACAAATACCAAGACCTCTCGAACCTCCTCTACAAACCCTGCCACCATTTCGCGGACCTCTTCAGCTCGGACCTTTGGCACCATCTTTTGTTTGGAGACTATTTCGGTCTCGCAGCCGTGGCTGGCCTCGCAACGGTAGCAGCCTATGCCTCGTATCGCAAATCGAGGTGGTTCCGCCTTTGTGCCAAATTCACCGGCCTGTACCATGAGAACGGCACGGACGCAAAGACCGGCAAGCAGCTCTACAGCTTTGCCAAGATTCGCATCCGGCGTCGTCTCGGGCTCTTCGGCGAAGTCCATAACGTAAGCATCTACGGGCTCGATACGATAACCCCGACAAATGTAGAGGCCGCAAGAGAGGCCATCTCAAATTTTGTAGGCGTCGAACTGACCCATCCTCCGATGACCGGTGTCGGTGCAGTCCGTATGGAGGTTAACCACCTGGTCGCAAAAAAAAACTCTTTCGCACGCCGCCTGGGACTCTGACTTTCCGCCATTCTGCCGACCGTCGTCCGCTATTGTTGCCCATTCTCGCCCACAGCCTCCCTGGTACGCTCATCCTCGCACCTAGCCGCACCGGTAAAACCTTCCTAGTATCCCTCTGGATTAAGAAATTCTTGGCCTCTGTTGCGGGCAGCCGCACAGAGGTTTATTTCTTCGATGCCAAGGGGGGCCGTGAGGTGACGCACGGAGTCAAAGACCTCGCCGGCGTCCATATCCTCTCGCCTGACGACCCTGGCCCCTACCTCGCAGCGATAGAGGTCATTCATGCAAAGGCTGCCGCTGTCGCTGCCTACAAAGATTCTCAAGGGTGCACCGGCGGCGTCGCGGACCTGTGGCTTCGTGGGCATCGGGGCAGCGGCGTGGTCGGGGTGACGTTGATCATCGCCGACGAATATGTCGAGCAGATTGAGTACGAAAAAGAGCACGACGACGACGACGCTAAGCAGCGCAAGGCCGCAATGCGCCGCCTCCTTCAAAAAGCTTTGCGTCGCTACGCCAGCTGCGGCATGCACGTTATCCTTATTAGCCAAAGTGCGAGAGCGACTGACCGCAATCTGCTCGGTGCCGCAGCTACTGATTCCGTAGCCTGCTTTATCTACGGCCGCCAGGAAAAGGCCATGGCGCAGGCTCTTGGGTTGCCGCTACTGGCGAGTGACCCACAGCTCCAGCGGCAAAAAGGCGTGTTTCTCTTTCGGGGTCTTGGCCGGGAGGTGAAGTTTTATGCGGAGTAAAAATCCAAAGGCAAAACCAAAGAAGAGGCGGCGCCGGGACGGAGGCCGCGCAGCGGCCGCAGGCACGGTCGCCGGGGCTAGGGAGTACATAAGTAAGGCCCCAAAAGGTGGTGACGAGGCAGAGGGTGCCGACACTAGTGGTGGTGGGGCGGAACTTGCCCTGTCGGCGCCGGTGTGGATGATCGCCCTAATGGAGCCAGTCTTGATCGGTCTAATGGGGCCACTTGAGACCCCCTCAAATCAGGGCCTCGGGAAGCAC
>CAIYRB010000208.1 GCA_903928445.1 uncultured Pseudomonadota bacterium
CCACCCGTAAGACCATGTAAATTTCGCATGATTCACGCGCTTCATCACCGCATGAGCTGAGGCTAGCCTGAGTTGAGCTGAATTAAATCTGACCGGTAGCAGCAAGCTCGTTACCTCACTCGATGGTACTCAGATATTGATTTGCCTCCTTGCGGACCTCGCCGCTGGGGTCGCTCTCACCAGCAGATCGTACCGCCGTCATGGCCTCGATGGAAATCGCCCGACCCCGCCAAAGGTTACGCAGCAGGACCAGGCGTACGGCTTCATTCGGCTCGACCGCAAAGCGCTTCGCCTGTTGCAGCAGCGCATCAGTGGACGCCGCCTTTTGACTAAGAATTGTCGCTGATGCGTAGCGCACCGAATCATCGGGGTCACTCGCCAGCGCCGCAGTCACTACTGGCTCTGACCTTGAGGCTACTAGCTTAGTGCTGGCCCATAGGACGTCGCGCCGCCAACCAGCGTCTTGACTTTTCGGTAGCTGATCGAGCAGCGGGTAAAGCCTATCTGAAGCCGCATTGCCCAATGCTGCAAGGGTTTGCGTCGACCAGGCGCCACCAGGTCGCGGCTGATCACTGTCGACAATCAATGATTCGAGTCGCTGCGCAACCGCTGTATTTGCAGATTTAACTTGCGCAGCCATGGCACCGAGGGCCAGAGTCGAAATATGGCGCACATCGCCGGCCAGCGACTCGTCTGTCACCAAGTCGCTCAACATCTGAATCAGAGGGATTTGCGGCCTTTCCACCCTACCCGCTGTGTAGGCGATCACTTTGATGGCATCGGCACTGCCATGCAGCTCCTGCGCCAAGTCGACCAGTGCGGCCTGCGCCGCGGCGTTGCCGGCAATACCTAGGGTACCAACCAGCAGATTGAAGGCGTGCGAAGATGGCGCTTCATGCTTGACCAAATCGACCAAGGACTTGACCGCCTCAGGATGGACCAAATCGAAGGCATAAACTAGATTGACGAGACGTCCTACAGTGATGCCCTGAGTCCCTGCGTCGGGCTGATCCAAATGCCGGGCGGCGGACGCCAGTTCTTCTGCGCTCACCTGACCCAGATCGGCTCGGAGGCGTTCGACGTTGCTCTCATCTCGTTCAGCCGTGGTATCGAGCGTAAACGTTTTAGTCCGAAGTGGGGGCACGCGTTTTGCAGAAGAAGCAAGATGCAACGCGGCGGAAGCCGCCGATTGATGCAGCGTCAAAACAGTACGCGAGGTGCCGGTAGACCGGCCCTGAATGGTCATATCTGTGGTTTCCGTGCTATTGACAGCGACCAGTTCACCACTTTCCAAGAACGTCGTCAGCGTCGTCCCTCCGGGCAACAATGCTTGGTCCGGCTGGCTTAGATCAACATTTGGGCTACTCAAGTATTTAAGCTTAAGGCCTGTGACGAGCCACTGATGGTTTGCACCTTTTAGGGCATATGATGCCGTGAAACGGCCATTAAGGTCATCACCTACAGCCGTCCACTGTAAGGCGCAGGAGGATGGAACATGGGGTATTTGCAATTTCTCGATGACGCTTCGTAGCAGGTTGCGAGTCAACACGTCAGCTTCAGCGTCGATAGCGAACGCCCGCATCTGTCCCTGTCCGTCTTGCAAAACCTCAACGCCCTGACTTAGCTCATGTTCGATCCGGCGTTCGTCGACACTAGACCGACCGTTTACGGTAACAGCCACCTTTGGGCTAACCAGGCGAATCGTCCAACGTCCTTGCGCAGCCAACGGCTCCACGACCAAAGTTCCTGTCAACATAGTTGAGGATTTGACCTTTTGTGACGACCCACTCGTTTGACCCCCTGGACTAGCAAACGGGGTAGAGACTTCACCCCGACTTTCATCTCTCAAGTCAAAATAAGTCGGCTTCGCTTGATAAACACTTATATCGCGAAGACCACAAGCATCTTGCTTTCCATCTGGAGCCAAAGCCTGAAGCTTAGTGCCCTGCCGACTCGAAGCACCAATGACTGAAGCCGTGACGGTCAAGATTAACACTGGTAGCAATAGATTCTTACGCATAACGGAGCCTCCCGCGTATCTAGTTGGTTCGAATGAATCATTGGGCTACAGCATTATCCGAGCGCCCAAGCGCTGCTGTAAGCGCGTCTTCAACAGCAGACTTCCAAAGGCATAGCACAGAGACAAAATCTCGAGCTTCTTTTGCCACCTGCATCAGGTCGCTTTTGGCATCGCCATAAGGCTTAATAAGATCATCAAGCTGCACATTTGCACTGGTGATTAAAGTGTTCAATGAGGCTACCAATAGCTTGTCGCGGCTCTGTTCACCTGGGGATTTAAATGATTCCGTCGTCGGAGCGCTCAGAGACTTGATCCTGTTGGCGATCACACCGCTTATCGCGGTGTGAACCGTCTGGATTTGGGCGGTAGGGTCAGCGATATAGCTTTGATACCAGTTCTGCACTTCCTTACGATCGCTGTAGATCGTGATCTTGTCGTTGATGGTTTGCGAGTAATTCTTAGCATCACTCGCCCAGTGAGCTACTTGCAGATCCGATGGCGTCATGATCACGTCCTTGATGATCAGGTCGCAGCCAACAACCGAACTAAATTGAATGTCAGCTGTCGCGGTCGGATTTCGGTCGACCAAAGTCACGCTGTGGCTGGTCGATCCCCTAATCGTCGTCTCGCCAGACGGTGTCATAAAGTTCAATGGTGCCGACCATTCTCCTGATGAGTTGCTTGAAACGGCCTCTATCGAGGAGTGGCGTCCTGTTGGGCATTTGGACGAATATAGAATCTTAATATCAACTTCGACCTTTGGATCGGGGTCGCGAACGAGGCTGGCTATCACCGGCCGGGAACTGTCGATCCGACAATTGGTCAGGAAGTTGTTGTCTGCATCGCAAGTCAGGAAGTTTTTACCCCTTTGTACCTCGAGGTTGCTTGGCGCGTCTGCAGAGCTTGCTGCGAGCTCGGCGGCGCGACCCTTTTGGATTGGTCGGCAGGATAGTGTGTGAATGGCAATGATAATGACTACAAATAAGTTCATATTTTTCATCGAAATGCTCCGTGAATGATTATTCCTTGATGTCGAGTCGTCACCTTAGATAGACTAATTTCCATAAAATCCCTTGAAAGTGACCTTATGGATGACCAGGCGTGCGTCTTCCACCTGCGTATGCCAGACGCAATGATTCCAGAGTCCACGGGCCTCCCACGGTAAGACATATCGCTCTTCACCGTCCTGGTAATTTTTGTAGTCTGTTTGTGGGCCCCGGTAGCGAAAGGCAGGCTCACAGGTCTCGCCAGCAACAAATCCCGGCGTAAGGGCGTAGACTCTCACTTCCAGGCCGTCCAACGGACCATCGATGTTGATATCCTTTAAATCGATGGTTTTGCGTGCAAATGTTGCACCGTCGAAGGATAGATCTTGTAGATCATGAGAGACTGATCCTGATTTCGACACCAAATCAATGCGAAACTTAGTAGGAGCCATACGCTTCTCAGCTCCAGGAAACGTCTCACCAGCGCCGCAGCTATGGTCGACCTGATTGCATGCCTCTCCTTGCAGCTCGATGCTTGTCCTCA
>CAIYRB010000209.1 GCA_903928445.1 uncultured Pseudomonadota bacterium
CCTTTCGCGCCATTGGGCCTCCTTTCGATTCAGCATCTTAGCGAGAGTGACTGACCCCGTAGGCGGCCGTAGGCGGCAGCGTCTTAGCGGGAGTGACTGACCCCGTAGCGGAAGTTGCCTGCTATTAGCCCCCCAGGTCGCCCCTATTAATTACGTAACTATCTGATATCGATAGAAAGATCTTAGCGACTATCAGCTTCCGCCGGCAACCGCCGATAGGTCTTTGGTAGCGTCGGAGGGATTTTGGAACTGCATAGAACTCACCACAACCATCTTTGCCTCGTGGCACTCGCCCTGCTTGGTACCGCCTGCGGATCTTCGAGTTTGAGCACGGCGCCCAAGTTGACGATTGGCATGCTCGGCGTCTTTACCGCTCCGACTGCGGTAACCGGCAACAACATACCAAAATCAGAGACCTTCTCGATGCTCGCGGCATCCGCGACCACGGCCGCGGGCAAGTCCCTAGCTATTTACGAAGGCAAGGCGCTGAGTTTTGCCGTGGTCAATCGACCGCAGATTATTTTGGAGTACGACCTTTCCAAGGTCTCGGGCGAGACGATCAGCAGCGTTAGCGTTCTGTTTGATTCGTCGCTTACGGCGACCGGCAAATACAACTCCGCCATGACCACGACATTGACCAACGCCACGGTGACCTACGCTGCGCCGCTGGTGGTGACGACGACCAAGGCCTTTCGCCTCGACGTTAACGTCGACTGGGAAAACACCGTCAATCGCGACGACGCTGCCAAGACCGAGTCGCTTGAGTCGCCGACGCTGCAGCTGGTGCTTGGCGACAGCGGCAGTTAAAAACGTTGCGTTAAGCCCGGTGTTTTGACCGCTGGTTGCGGCCTGCGTCTGGTCGATGTGTGGCACATTCTGCTGTCATATTTGCATCCTCCCGACTAGAATCGCCGCTCCTAGGCACCGTCGCCTCTACCGGAGTAAGGCTTTCATGGCCCAGCAGCAGCGCAATATCGTCGTCCGATTCTTTTTTGGCGTCTTACGGTTTATTCGCAACTATTTTATCACCATCGGTGTCATCACCACGCTCCTTTGGGTTGGAGCGATCCTGCTTCTTTTGCGGGGGCCTGCGATCGATTTTGAGTCGGTGTCTGGTAGTAGTGTCGCTCTGAGTACGCAACACCCGTCGCCGCTGCGCCTCGAGCTTTCCGGGAAGATCGCCGAAAACCAGCCTGGCTTTTCCGAAAGCCTGATGGCGCATATCCTTGGTGGGGACAAATCGATCTACCTACCTGAACTGCGCTTGATCCTGCAGCGCGCGGCCACGGACGGCCGTATCAGCGAGCTGCAAGTGATGCTGATGCCGCTGGCTGGCTCACCCGCCAACTACGCCGAGCTGCGACGCATCATCGCCGACTTCCATGAAGTCGGCAATAAGCCGATTCGCTTCTATCTGGCCGCGGCGCAAGACTGGGGTTATTACCTCGCTTCCGTCGGCACGACCATCACCATGAATCCGGCAGGAGAGATCTCGATTCCCGGACCGGCATTTCAGCTCATTTACTTCGGTGATGCATTGAAGAAGCTCGGCATCGATATCGATGTGGTGCGCGCAGGTAAATATAAATCGGCGTTTGAGCCGTTTACCACCAACAAGCCGAGTGAGCCGACGTTGGAGGAGTATAACAGCCTGCAAAAGAGCCTGCTTGACCACATCGTCGCGGTTGTGGCTCACGGTCGAAACAAACCCGAAGCGACGGTGGCCGGCTGGTATAAACAATCGATTTATACCGCCGAGGCGGCGATCAAGGCTGGCATCATCGATGGGGTAGGGTACCCGCCGGCGGATCATTCCGGAAACAGCAAGGTTGAGGTGACCAGCGACCCAGTGTCCTTGGATGACTACGCTGCTGCGACGCACGGCGACAAAAGCAAGAAGGAGTCGGTCAAAGACAAGGGTGGCATCGCCCTGATCGAAGCCGTCGGCGAGATCAGCCTGAGTGGTGGCAACAATCCGTCGTCAAAAGACGGCATTTCTCCTGACGAGATCCACAAGCAAGTCGCTTGGGCCCTCGACAACGATGAAGTCAAAGCCGTGGTCCTGCGCATCTCTAGTCCCGGCGGCTCAGCGACGGCCTCGGACATGATCTGGAACGACATCAAGTTGCTCGCGGACAAAAAGCCCTTGGTGGTCTCGATGGGCGCCTACGCCGCTTCCGGTGGCTACTACATTGCCGCACCGGCCCGTAAGATCGTCGCTGAACCCACTACCATTACCGGTTCCATCGGCGTCATCGGTATGCTCCCGAGCGCCAAGGCCTTCGAAGAGAAGTGGGGCGTCAGCTTCTACACGGTCACCTCCTCGGACCGGCGCGACATGCTCAACATGGGCTCCAGGGCGTCGGCGGAAGACAAGGCGCTACTGGAAAAGACCATCGACGAAGTCTACAAAGTCTTTCTGCAACGTGTCTCCGACGGACGCCACATGCCGCTCGACAAAGTCGCGGCCTTGGCTCAGGGGCGCGTATACACCGGCCTTCAAGGCAAAGGACTCGGCTTGGTCGACGAGATTGGCGGGCTGCACACAGCGTTAACTGAGGCCAAACGCATGGCCGGCTTTGATGTCACCAAGCTGTATCCAGTCTTGCACTACGAAGGCGATGGCCTCAGCCTGCGTCAATGCCTGAAGCACCCGTCGCCGGCGAAGCTGGCCAAGTGCCTGGGCGGCGTCCATGCCACGGCGGCTTTACCGCTGCTGTCCGGGCTGCAGACCCCAAACTCGCTGCAGCTCGAAAGCCGCATCCAAGAATGGATCGCAGGGACGCGTCGGGAGCGTTCCTTGCTGCTATGGCCGGGATATTTGAGCGTTCAATGGCAATAGCAGTTGCGGCACAAGCAAACACCTGTGCTGCTACTGGACATCGCCCTTCTTGGCCTTTGGTGGTGGGCTCTTAAAGATCGTATCGAGATCTAGGCCCGTCAGCTTCTTGATACCCGAGAGCAACCAAAACAGCGCGCCCATCGTCACCAGCATGCAAGGAATCACCACGCTCGGATAGCTTACCGCTGTCATCCGTCCCAGCTCCTGATTGAATTCCGCCGTGCCGGCTGGGCTCTTGACGATGTAGGTCGCCAGCGTAAAGTTCATCACCGCGCTGAGTAGGAACGACGCTGCCAGCAGCCAGGTCACCCGAACGAGCAAGACGTTGAAGGCGGCGGTGTTACTGCGAGCGGCCAACTCGTGGTCCACCTTGGCGACGTCGATGATGCGGTCGTTGTACAGCATGGTGCGGACCAGGGGCGACTTGGTGCGCAGCGAAAACAGCACCGCCACACCCATCATCGTTGGGATCACCGCTTCCTTTACCGCGTACCACGAGCCATCGAGGTGAAACACGCCAAAGCTCCCGGTCGCAAAGATGCTGACAAAGCCGAGCAGCGAAATCGGATTGGCTTTGCGCCGCATGGCAAAATCATACAAGCCAAAGCCGAGCGGAAAGGCTAGGGCGACCGCTAAGGCCCCCATTGGTCCAAGATAGTTCGGCTTACTAAAGCGGTAGAGGATGATGGCTGGTATAGCGATATTGAACAAAATCACGGCCAGCGGGTTTTCGGTCGAGGCCGGCTTTTGGCTACGGGACGGCGCGTTATTGTCGCTCACAAGGGAATCCTATCGATCGGTAGAGGTGGAAAGAGGGGCGTTGGGCTCACTGCTGTCGATGCGGGATTGACGAAGGGCCTCGGTAGGGGGTACACATGGTCGTCGTTTTACCCAAAGTTCGAGTCAGGAGGATACCTCGGTGGCCATCAAGAAAGCCAGTGATTATACAATCGAGACCCGCCGTAATGGTCGCTTTTCCGTGCACAAACGCGGTGGTGGGCTGATCAATGGCGAAGAGAAAACCAAGATCCTGCAGGCCGCCGGCAAGGTTAAAGTACTCAAGGCCAAGGCAAAACCAGCGCCTGAAGCCGAAGCTCCAGCCACCTAAGTCCAGCCAAAGTCCAGCGGTAGGGTCGATGCGTTTTAAGTCGGCTCCCGACATGACTGGCGTCCGTGGACAATCAGGCTTGGGAAGGTCATGATACTCCTGGTTTAACCACTGGAGAGGCAAGGCCCTATGCCAAAGGCGCTGATCATCACGGAAAAACCAAGCGTCGCCCGAGATATCGTGGCGGCGCTTGGTGGTTTTACGGCCAAGCAGGGCAACGCCTACTGGGAAAGTGATGACTTTCTTTGTACCTATGCCGTTGGCCATATCTTTACCTTATTTGAGCCCGAGGACATCGACAGCGCCTTCAAGCAGTGGAAGCTGTCGACCCTGCCGATCCTGCCCAAAGTCTTTCAGCTTAAGCCCATCCCCGGCCATGAAACTCGCATCAGCGTGTTGCAAAAGCTGATCGAGCGCGCTGACATCAACGTCCTGATCAACGCCTGCGATGCCGCGCGCGAGGGCGAGCTGATCTTTCGCGAGATCGTCGGCTATCTGAACAGCCGCAAATGGGTCCGTCGACTGTGGTTGCAGTCGATGACGCCCGAGGCCATCCGGCATGGCTTCCAGGTTCTTCGCGATGGCACCGATCTGGAAGGCCTCGGCGCTGCAGCGGAATGTCGCGCCCGGTCCGATTGGTTGATCGGCATGAATGCGACCCGCGCCTTCAGCGAGCGCCTGCGCAACCGCGGCGAGCGGACCCCGTGGTCGGTAGGCCGCGTGCAGACTCCGACTTTGGCCCTGCTCGTCGAGCGGGAGCTGCAGATCCTTGGGCACCGACCGCGACCGTTTTTCCGGGTGATCGCTAAGTTTAAGGCCGAGACCCATACCTACGAAGGCACGTGGTTCGATCCTAAGTTTAAGGCCAATGAGCTGCATCCTGAGCGCAAAGACGACCGCATCATTGATCGTGCCCAAGCCGAGGCTTTGGTCCGTTCGCTGCCTGGCGCAGCAGCTATCGCTAAGGAATCTCGTGAGGAGAGTCTGCGTCACGCGCCCTACCTGTTCAACCTCACAGGCTTGCAGAAGTACATGGCGCAGCGCTACAAATGGTCGGCCAAGCGCACCCTGGAGGCCGCGCAGCGCTGCTATGAGACGCATAAAGTTCTGACCTATCCGAGAACCAGCTCGAGCTGCCTGCCGGAGGACTACCGGGGCGAAGTCGAGCGACTGATCGACGGCTACCGGGGTCACGCTGACTACGGTGCGGCAGCGGACTATCTCCATCAACACGGCCGCAAGAATGATAAGCGGACCTTTAACAATGCTGGCGTCTCGGACCACTTCGCGATCATTCCCACCGGCAAGCAACGCGCCTTGTCTGGGGACGACGGCCGCGTATACGACGCCGTAGTGCGCCGCTTTCTTGCCACCTTCCACCCGGCCGCGGTCTACGACAAGGTCAAGCGGCTGACGGTCGTCTCCGGCCAGAGCTACCGAACAGGGCCGATCGAGACCTTGGTCCATCCTGGTTGGCTGGCGGTCTACGATAGAACCGCCGAGGAATCACCGGCTCAAGCGCTGCCACCCCTTCGTCCGGGCCAAAAACACGCGGTCGACGTACCCGTCCAAGCCCTCGATGCTCTGATCAAGGACGAGACCACCAAGCCGCCGCCTCGCATCAACGAGGCCGGCCTCCTCAGCTTGATGGAGCACGCTGGTCGGCAGATCGAGGACAGCGAGCTGCAGGCTGCGCTGACCAGCGCCGAGGGTCTGGGCACGGCGGCAACCCGGGCCGACATCATCCAGAATTTGAAGATCAAAGAGTATGTGGACGGTGCGTTGCGTCCGACCTTTAAAGGCATTCACCTGATTCGGACGCTCGACCGCTTGAAGGTCTCACGGCTGACCTCGCCGGAGCTGACGGCCAAGCTGGAACTCGAACTAGCCGAGGTCGAGTCTGGCAAACGCGTGGCCTCCCAGTACATGGTGGAGATCAATCGATACACGACTGAGGTCGTTGAGGCAGCTCGCCGTCTCGACTGGCGTCATATCTATCCAAATACTGAGTCGCTTGGGCCGTGTCCGATCTGTCGCACCGGCCGCAGGTCGACGCCGGAGCAGCCACCGCAGGTTTATGAGCGTACTTTATTCTATGCCTGCGAGTCGGTGACTGGGCCAGACACCGGCTGTGACTTCAAGGTCTGGAAGGATGTGTCGCATCGCTACATGACCCGAAGCAATGTTGAGCAGCTGCTCGAGGTCGGCAAAACGCACTTGCTCGATGGCTTTAGGACCAAGTCCGGGCGCGACTTTAAGGCCACCTGCGAGCTTCAAGCGGGTAAGTTGCGACTGATCGACGACGAAGGTCACAGCGACTTCGTGACGCCCATGGATACCGCGGCAGGTGCCTTCCCAACAGGACGTCCGCAAGACGCCGGCTCTAGCCATCGCCAGGCGCCGCATTGGGCCAAGGGCGCAGGCAAGGATCAGGGCGGACCTGCAGCTCCGGCTGCATCCGCTAGCGACCGGCCTAGTCTGGGAGCCTGTCCGATGCACGGTCCGGACTGCCAAGTGCTTGTAACCAGAGGTGCTTTCGTCTGTGCGAGACGCCTAAAGGCGTTTGCGGCGGGTGAGACCCAGCCACAAGGGGTGATGATTCCGCGAATTTTATGCAAGCGGGAGCTGACTCCAACCGAGGTCTCTGGCATGCTGGCGACGGGCGCCACGGCCGAGCTGAAGGGCTTTATCTCCAAATCCGATAAACCCTTCGCAGCGATCTTGGTGCTCAACAAACAGGGCGGCTTTTCCTTCGAATTCGCTGACCGTCTCGCTGCAGCCGTCCCTGGGCAGTCTCGGGACGAGGCTAAGAACGGACAGAAAGGTCGGCAGCACAAGTCCCCACGTCGTCGCACGACGACCCGTCGTGCGGAAGCTCGCCATAAGTCCGATCAGGTGGAGTTTTAAATGGTCAATCAATTCCCAGGTAATCTCGAGCCCAATACCCCCGTCAGTCCAAAGCGGATGATCCTCTCTGCCGTTGGCGTCATTGCCATCCTGTTGGTGCCTTTTTTTGCGGTCACCATACTCTGGCATGACCGTTGTCCGTCCTCTGTGGTGCAGACCGTGGTCTCGCCAGGTGGGACTTTTGTCGCCGAGCAGATCATCAAGGACTGCGGTAAAACCATGCCCAAGGCCGCTGAGGTGCACCTCTTTCAACTGCAAGAAGGCAAACGAGGCAGCGAGAAGACGGTGCTAGTGCTCCCTACGAGCGACAAACTAGCCATTGCCTGGAATGCTGAAGACAACGTCGCCATCACCTTACCCGACCATCAAAGTCAGGTGGTTAGCTTTAAGCGTGAGTGGAAGGGCGTCCACATTGCTTTGATCGGCGATATCATCAGCTCAGTGCCTAAGGATGTGACCGATAGCATGTAGGCCATCCATGGGCGGATCTTCGATAGATATATAGCCGCTGTGGCGGCCGCCATGAGAGTCGTTGAGACTCATGTTTAATAGTTCTTTAAAATTAAAGAGTTAACTAATTATTCGTAATAAATATTTTAAATGTCAAAATTGATTAATTTTGATATATATAACATATCATTAGTGTCGACCAAGATGTTTAAAGACAACTTAATTCCCTCCCCCTAGATGCTTCCTCGGTCCTGCACGCTCGCAGGCATCCCTATCATTGCAAAGGCTACCACCATGCGCCTACGTTTCTTGTCCGTGCTCGTCGCCTTCAGCTTAACAGCTTGTGGCCGCAGCACTCCTGCTCTCGAATCCTCACATGTGATGAGCTTCGCTGAGTTCGCAGCCGGTGCGGCAGACTCAGCCACCGACCAGACCTGTGACGTGACTTGTCAGTCCTACCGCAAGGAGTTTGCTTACATCGTCTATGTCGGTAAACAGATTTATTGTTATTGGGATGAAAAGAAAGCAGCCACTGGGACCGACTTTGACGCGCTTGCCGCGAGATTAACCGCACGCATCGCGACAGGGATCAGCCTGAATAGCTACTTTGCCGTCGTTAGAGAATGGGCGAGTGCTTTTCACGATGGCCACGTGAACCTGATTACAGGTGATGACCTTTCGAGCTTAGAAGTATATTCAGCGCCGGTTCGCTTTGAGCTTCTGGCTCCGGGCACCGATCATGAGTCCTTGGTCGTTGCTTCGGTCGCAGACGCGACTGGCCTGAAGGTCGGGGAGGTCGTGCAAAGTATCGACGGAATGCCGGTATCCGCAGTGCTCTCTGCAGGCGAAGCGATGGTCAGCGGCAGCACTGCCCAGATGCGCCGCCGAACCGCAGCGCGCCGTTTGTCAGATGCCGTTGGCCCAGGCATCAGCTCCCAGCCGCTGGTGATCTCGGTGCAACATGACCAAGCTATGGCCGAATTCCGCGTGCCGCGACTGATTAAGTTGTCGCTGCCGCCAGACACCGGAGTGACACCCCCTCCGCAGCCGACCGGCAGCGACAGCATCAAGGCCCTTATTCTTCCGGGCAATATCGGCTATCTCAAAATCGATCGCTTTGCCGGCAGCAAAGACGCCTTCTTATTTGACGAGGCGATGGACCGACTGGCAAACACGTTGGCATTGATCATCGACGTCAGGGCCAATGGTGGCGGCGACCAAAGCGGCGACCGCATCCTGGCTAGACTGAGTGCCACGCCGCTCAGCCGTTACCGCGTCAGCGAACGCCAGGCAGACTTTATCTTGGCGAGCCGCCCTGGTGTCTTCACGTCCCCAGCCTACCTGCCAGGTCAGCCGTTTTCTGCATGGCACGATGATCAGGTGCTCCAAGATCAGCGGACGCCGCACTATGATCGCCCCGTTGTCGTGCTGACTTCATCAGACTGTTTTAGTGCCTGCGACACCTTTGTCGCAGCGCTCAAGGCCAATAAGCTGGCGACGGTGATCGGCGAGAGTACGGGCGGCGGCACCGGTACGCCCTTGGTCTTTGAGCTGCCGGTGTCGACTGGCTTTCGATTTCGCTACTCGGTCGTCAAAGGCCGGACCATCCACGACGAGCCCATTGAAGGGGTAGGGACGAGGCCTGACTTGATCGTTGAGTCCAAGCCTAGCGATGTGGCCGATCATATCGATGCGCAGGTGGCTGCTGCCACGGCATTTCTCTTAAAGCAAGGCCAGCCCGCCGCCGGTCTTAACGCCAGCATCATTGCTGCATCGATTCAGTCCATCAGCATGCCTTACAGCACGGACCTTGATCTGAGTCCAACCCTGGCTCATGAGCGGTGGCTAAATCAAATAGCGGCGTACGACGAACGCTGATGGCCCGTCAAAAAGGCGAGAAAGCGACTTTGATCAAATCCACACTATTGGTCCTCGCAGCGACAGAGATGTTGGTAAGAATGCCGATAGGTCGAATACTCAGGCTACCTTGATAATAGGTGTAGGCGGAGCCGATGGCACCGCCGCCTTTGAAGCGGTAATAGACCAGCTCCAAGCCTAAATGTTGGCCGTTACCTCGACCTAATGCGACATAGACATGCTCGCCATTGATGCGGGAGTCGAGCCAATTCAAACTGCCACCAAGCCCTACAGAAGCGAACACATCAGGGAATTTTGCCGGTGTGATGCCAAAGCGCAGAATCGCCGATCCGGTAACGCCGATGATATTGACGCTTGCCGACTCGAGCGGCTGTTTAGGTGTGTTGGCATCAAGATGCTTTTTTTCTAATTGATAGAATGCACCGCCAAAGCCAATGTCGTAATAAAAAAAGCCAGTCGGCTTCACCACCTTTTGGATGCCGAGACGAAAGGGTGCCCTGCTCTGGACGGACAGGACGGCACTACAAGCTTCGGTACCGGTCGAACGGACCGGGTTACAAGGTTCCCCGCCCGCCGATAGCGGAGCATTATAGCTGACGGTGGCGGAGGTGTTTGCCGAGGTCAGAGACGACGTTATCTGATAGTTGTCTAGGATCGAGTATGCCGCAGCAGTCCGTGACTGACCAAAGATCAAGGCGATCGCAACGCAAAGAAAGAGCCGACGTCTGCATACCGCAGATCGGCGATGGCAATGGATCAATCGATTGCTCCGCAGGAGTTAAAGAAGCTGACGCATATTTTTATAAATTCAATATAATTTTAAGATATTGTAACACCTTTGTGAGAGTAGCCGCAAGTCCCTCTGGGGCCTCGACCCCGGTGGCATGCTTCGCACCTATCTGGTAATCTCGGCCGTCTCTAACAGGTACTTCGGCGGTGTCCGCACGGCCCTCATGACGCAAAATCCGGTTTTGTGACCTGGGTGGATTTCACCGTTGGCGGCGTACACATGGAAAGGCATGGCAATGCAAGGCTCAAGAGACACGTTGGAACAGGTTCGCAGCTACTACGGCGAGGTGTTGCGCAAATCTGCCGATCTGAAGACGTCCGCCTGCTGCGTTGCTGAACGTCTGCCTCCGAGCATCGCTGCGATCGTTGCCGAGATTCATCCGGAGGTTCTTGAGCGCTTCTATGGCTGCGGTGTCATTGCTCCAGCGGAGCTCACCGGGCGCACGGTTCTAGACCTCGGTTGTGGCACCGGCCGGGACGTCTTCGTTCTGTCGAAACTCGTCGGACCAACTGGTCGGGTGATTGGCGTCGATATGACACAGTCACAACTCGACGTCGGTCGGCGTCATCTTGACTTCCATGCCAAGGCCTTTGGCCATCGGACGTCAAACGTCACCCTCCTTCATGGCTTTATTGAGGACCTTGAGTCGTTGGGCATTGCAACGGGCAGCATCGACGTCGTCGTATCGAATTGCGTGATCAACCTCTCGCCGGCCAAAGAACGCGTCTTTGCCGAAATTTTCCGCGTCTTGCGCCCAGGCGGCGAACTCCACTTCTCAGATGTATTTGCCGACCGTCGGTTGCCTCAATCCTTTGCTGCAGATCCGGTCTTGCTCGGGGAATGCTTAGGCGGTGCCATGTATGTCGAGGATTTCCGCCGGCTCACGACCAAGCTAGGCTGCCCAGACGTGCGCGTCCTTTCGCGAGCTCCCATTGCCATCACCGATCAGACGATCGCGGCACAGGTCGGGTTGGCGCAATTTACCTCGCTGACCTTGCGAGCTTTCAAAATGGATCTTGAAGACCGCTGCGAAGACTTCGGCCAAGTGGCAACCTATCTCGGAACGATGCCGGGTCACCCTCACTCCTACCGTCTCGATGATCATCATCTCTTCGAGGCGCATCGCCCTTTCACCGTGTGCAGCAATACCGCGGCGATGCTATCTGCGTCGCGCTTGGCGTCGCATTTCAAAATCATTGGCGACCTATCCCGGCACTTTGGGCTATTTCCTTGTGGGCCAGAAGTAGGCACCCAGGACTCACAAAATTCCGGCGCATGCTGCTAAAAGGCTCAAACCATGTATCTGCTGTGTGCAATGACACGCGTTCGCATCGAATGGTCTTTGGCAACGAGCGATGGGTGAGTAGTGGACCCTTCTATGGATGACCCCAAGCCGATCGTTGCAGATCGGTTCAGTTTTGACCAAAAGCTCGCCGAGAAGGGCCTGCTCCTCGCACCCCTTTCTCTAGATACCTTGCAGCTTAATATCACGCGCTTGTGCAATCAGGCTTGCGAGCACTGCCACGTCGATGCTTCGCCGCGACGACGCGAAATGATGAGTAAAGCTGTCGTCGACCGATGCTTGCGCATCCTTGAAGATCACCCGGGCATTACGACGCTTGATATCACTGGCGGCGCACCTGAGCTGCACCCAGATTTTCGCGAGATGGTCATCCGCGCGCGTCAGCTTGGTCGACACGTCATCGTCCGCCACAATCTGACGGTAACACTCGATCCACATCCGTTGACGAAAGAGAGTCTGAGGTATTTGCCAGAGTTTTTTGCCGAGCAGGGGGTTGAGGTCGTCTCTTCGCTTCCATGCTATCAGGAGCTTCGTACCGACCAACAGCGCGGCGACGGCGTCTTTCAAAAGAGCATCCAAAGCCTTGGACTTCTCAACGAGCTCGGCTTCGGTCGCGAGGGCTCGCCGCTCGTCTTGAACCTCGTCTACAACCCGGTCGGTGCCTTCTTGCCACCAGCGCAAGACCTGCTCGAACGCGACTACAAGCGCGAGCTTCGCGACAACTTTGGCATCGAGTTTACCAAGCTGTTTGCCCTAACGAACATGCCCATTCATCGCTTCAAGGCCCAACTGCGCCGCCTAAAGTCCTACGAAGACTATATGGAAACGCTCGTGTCGACATTCAACGACAAGGCTGCGACTGGCGTGATGTGCCGCTCGATGATCAGCGTCGCCGCTGGTGGCGGCTTGTATGATTGTGATTTCAACCAAATGCTTGGTATGGCGATCGGCGGTGAGCAAGCGCCGTTAACCGTGTTTGATTTCGACGCGCAGAGCTTGCTGTCACGGCGCATTCGCTTTGCGAGCCACTGCTTTGGCTGCACTGCCGGAATGGGCGCGAGCTGCAGAGGAACGATCTCGTGACTGTTGGCTATGTCGCGCCTGGCCGCGGCAAAAAGGAGTGAGCCTTGGCGCTCTCGGTGATTATTCCCGTTGCAAGGGGAGACGACGCCTGGCCAGATCTCCTTGGCGATCTATTGGCATTAGGTCCCCAGGATGAAATCATCTTCGTATCGACGGCTGCAATCAGCGACCAAGTCCAAAGCTCGCCGGCTTTCGCGGCTCTGCCGTGTCCATGTCAGTTTGTGGTTTCTGCGCCAGGGCGGGCAAAGCAGCTCAATGCGGGTGCTAGGCGGGCCAGGCATTCGAGTGTTTGGTTCTTGCATTGTGACTCCCGCGTACCCGCGTCGTCGATTAAGGCCCTCTTGATCGCGCTGAATGATGCGCCGGAGTCGCTACATTTCTTTGACCTAAAGTTCCAAAATGATGGTCCGTCCATGGTGCATATCAATGGAGTGGGCGTTTGGATCCGCTCGCGGATGCTTCGACTGCCATTTGGTGATCAGGGATTATGCACCTCGCTCGCGACCTTCAACGCCCTCGGCGGGTTCGACGAGTTGACACCGTACGGCGAGGATCACCTATTTGTTTGGCGAGCTCACCAAGCTGGCATCAGAGTGCGTGCCGTCGGCGCTCGACTTTATACGAGTGCGAGAAAATATCGTACGTTTGGCTGGAGGCAAACCACCGCGCGGCATCTGCATCTAACGGCTAAGCAAGCGCTACCCGAGTTTGTGCGGTTGCTGCGCGAGAGAATTTTTATATGAATCCCCCGGGAGCGTTAGTCATCTTTGTCAAGACGCCAGGATTATCGCCGGTTAAGTCGCGCCTCGCGCAGGAGGTCGGCCAGAAGCTATCGCGTGAATTCTATGAACGAAGCGTACGCGCCACCGAGGCAGTCGCACGAGAAGCGCAGAGTCGCTGTCCAGGATTAGCGGTTTACTGGGCTGTTGCCGAAGTCGAGGGACTCGCTGCTCCCATGTGGGCGGGTTTCCCCAAGCTCTATCAGGGTGAGGGGAGTTTGGGTCTACGACTATCGCATGTTTACCAGCAGATCTTGCAACGCCATGCTTTTGCCTGCTTCATGGGAGCAGACTCGCCACACCTCGAAGTCAGCAAGTTGATCCACGGCATCCGTGAAACGGCGCGATGGTTGCGCGAGAAATTCGTTATGGGTGAGGCCGATGACGGCGGCTTCTATTTTTTCGGTGGCAGCATTCCAGTCCCCGAGACCGATTGGACATCGGTCCCTTATAGCGTGTCGCAAACCGCACAAGAGCTATCGCTTCGCCTCGAGCTTATCGCCCCTGTTTGCAAGATCGAACGCAGTTTTGACATCGATCTATTGGATGATCTGAAACACTATTTGGCCAGCCAGACGCTCGCGCCAGAGCTCCTCCCGGAGCAGCTGGATCTGATTCAGTGGTCACGAGAGGTGTGCAAGGACCGGTAGCTTATCGGCCGGTTATACCTTGGATTGGACTCCTTCATGAGCGCTTTGATTCATTGTTTGAGCTGAGGACGTCCTTAAGAAAAAGGGTGAAACGACATTTCCGTGCGCTCTTTACCATGAGCCGAGCGGTCTCGACTGAGAGAAAGCACAATTGCTCCACCCCTGTCGCCAATTTGCGACAGCTCGGTGCTAATTTGTTGCGGGCGCGCCTGAGGCCTTCTGTGCATGCATTGATTTCATGTGTGCTCCCATTTTTTTCAGTGCCGCGGCTTTATCCGGGTTAGAGGATGACCACTTAACGGTAAACCCGTCCGCCGTGTCTGTGACACTCATTTTTACCTCGGGATCATGCATAAGGCCCATGTCCTCGCCCATCATGGGGCAGCTCGACATGCCCTGCCCGTTCATCATCCCGCCTTTCATCTGGCCGTTGCTTGGCATTTGTCCCTGTGCGTTCACTGTGCTAGCCGCCGACACCGTCGCTAAAACCAGCATCTGACCTAGTATTTTGATCTTCATTGTTTGTTCCTTCATTTGAGACACGTTGCAAAGTTCCATTCACGCTGCAAGCGCCATGCCACGGATCTGACCTTGGCAAACCCAAGTTTGGAGCTCGGTGAGCTGTACTCCATACAAAAATAACCATAACCACACAGTTTATCTCATGGCTTGCTTTGGGACAATGGCAGCTGGGACTCTAGATCTGGTCGTCGAGCGCAAAGTCATCGTGGAACTTAAAGCAGCCAAAAGTATCGACGACATCCACTTGCCACTATCCTTTCTTATAAAGTGCTTTGCTCCGACTGTTGGATCATTTCTCCGCAATTCATGTGCCACATGAGCTTCGGACCGCTCCCAGGGTGGAAACTGAACCGCTTGGCCCACGGCTACATATGTTCTCGGTCTGTTGCGGTGGGTTTACACGTGCGTCACGATCTGATCAGGAAGGTGTCGTTTCATGATAAGCTTAAAGATCACGGACAGCGGGGGCAGCATGAAGATCGGCGTATTGGACCTAAAGCCCACCCAATTTGTCGTAGGTCGTCGGGAAATCGACGTCAAGATCGATAAGTTTGCCGGTCTGGATGGGAAGAAGCTGGAGGCGTACCTGGATGATCATGTGGTCCCATGTATCGTTGGTCCGCGAAAGCAGTTCTTTATGATCGATCACCATCATTTTGTCGCTGCCGCCTATGATCACGGCCATAAAGAGGTCAAGGTCAGCATATTGGAGGATCAGTCCAAGCTCGAATTTGACGCATTCTGGCGCTACATGGATAGCAGAAAGTGGCTCTATCTGTACGACCAATTTGGTGGCGGTCCGCATCCTGCGTCGATGCTGCCGTTGGATGTCAGAGGCTTGGCTGACGACTTATATCGTAGTTTGGCCTGGGAATTAAGGGATGCCGGTATCATCCCCAAAATCCAGGAGCCTTTCGCCGAATTCAAATGGGCAAAGTTCCTGCGCACTCACATCACAGTCGATCTTCATCAGGAAAAGTACAGCGATGCGGTCAAGCGCTGTAAGGAGCTTGTCTCGGCGTCGCTGGATCCTGACGTGCTGAAGGCCCAGAAAGGTACCTAGGACGCCAAGGCTGTCTTACTGAGTGAGCCCATGAAGTCTAACGGCCAGATCATGGCGGCCAACGATCGCCGATGGCTTGTGGAGTGGCATGCTTTACAGCATATTACCGGTTGTTTTTCTTGCCGGCGCTCTCGATGCCATCGCCGGGGGTGGGGGATGGATATCTTTGCCGGCCTACCTTGCTGCCGGCGTACCGCCCCATCTGGCGTTGGGCACCAGTCGCGCTTGGCGCTTGGGTCTTAATCGGTGCGGATGAAGCGGTGCTTCTGCTGCTTCCGGACATGTTGGCATGCTTTGCCACAGCCGTGCAAGGTCGCGAAGACAGCGCAAATGATTATAAATTTGCCGCAGCTAGCTTTAGTCCGTAGATAGCGTGCGCTAGGTTTGGGTTGCTTATGTGTGGCAGTGGTATGTGTGTCCAATGTCATGGGGGTATCCTCAGTCAAATGGTTTGTCCCTATTTCGCCGTCGAAGCAGGCTAGGTAAGCCATGACATCGGCATTGCCGATGACTTCCAGCATGTTGGACGGCGAGGTGGTGCCGACGCCGACGTTGCCGGTCGAATCCACTCGCATCTTCTCGATATATCTACCAAGCGGCGTGCCGCAAAATAGTAGGACGGACATCAAAGCTCCAGAGCCTGAGCATGCCCGGCCCAATCTAGCCACGGGATGACCTGCAGATCGCCGCGCTGCTCGCGTGCACCGCCCCCGAGAACGACCGCCTGACCACGGGGACTCTTGCTGGCAAAAGCCCGTAAGTTAGCGGCAAAGCTCTCGTGATAAGTTTGTGATGCTTTGATTTCGATCGGATAGATGCCGTCGGAGTACTCCAGGATAACGTCGACCTCTCGGTCTGCTGAGTCGCGGTAAAAATATAGGTTGGGAGCACGGCCAGCGTTAAATCTCATTTTAAGCAGCTCGGACACGATGAGTGTCTCAAATAGCTCCCCACGCAGAGGATGTGCCGTTAGCTGATGAGCGCGCTCGATACGTAGGAGGTGGCAGGCAAGGCCGGTGTCAAGCATATAGATCTTTGGCGACTTAATCAGGCGCTTGCCTAGATTGGCGTGGTAGGGTTGCAACTTCGCAACGACAAAGGATGCTTCGAGCACAGCCAGCCAAGCGTCAACTGTTTTTGTATTAAGCCCTGCGTCCCGGCCCAAAGAGTCTTTATTTAGAAGTTGCCCGCTCCGACTAGCGATCAGCATCAAAAAACGGCGAAAAAGATCGCTATCCTTTATGTTCAATAACAGCCTAACATCGCGTTCAACGTAGGTTTCCAGATAGGATAAATAGACTTCATCGGCGCGGGCTGCGGTGCGCCAGGCCCGAGGATACCCACCACGAAAGATCACTTCATCGAGCGACTGATGCGACGTCATGTGCGCGACCGCAAGCTCGGCCAAGGAAAAAGGTAGCAGCTTCAGCAATGCGACGCGTCCAGCCAGCGACTGCGCGATACTTTCCATCAGATTAAACTGGTGACTGCCAGTCAAGACATACTGGCCATCACGTCCAGCCGCATCCATCCTGACTTGAAGAAAAGAAAAAAGCGCGGGAACATGTTGAATCTCATCAAATATGGCTCCGTCCGCGTACCTCGCCATAAATCCCACCGGATCCGCAGAGGCAAAGGCCCTGGTTGGCGGGTCTTCGAGGTTGGCATAGGCCAGTTCAGGAAAGGCCATCTTCGCCAAAGTAGTTTTCCCAGATTGCCGCGGGCCAAGAATCGCGATCGCCGGGAAGCGTGCAAAGGCTCCCTTGGCAGTCGCCAACATCGCTCGATCAATCATTTTAACCAATATAATTAATTTGTTATACAAAAGGCCCAGTTCAATGGTCCTTTTGTAACGGTATCAGATTGAGCTGAAAGCCTCAACTGATGTTGCCTGCAAAATGCGAGATGAACACCGTGGAGGTGAACGTCGTGGCACCGGTACCGCCGTTGGCAACGCTCAAGGTGCCGCTGGTGATCAATGCGGCGGAATGCACTGGAAGGTCGGCGGCGACGAGGGTTGCACTGCCGAGGACGCGGCCTTTGGCGTCGACTGACACTTTAGCAAAGTCTGGCTTAGATGATCAACTGCGGGAACGTAGACAGCCGCGCCCCATGTGCTGGTACATCCGTTAAGCTCTTGTCCTCAGCTGGTGCCACATAGATTTCGGCGCGGTGCTCCTGACGATCATCGACCAGTAGTAAACAATCACCTTGGGTCTGCGTCCCATCGACGACGATCCGCGTTGACTGCCCGGCACTTGCCTGCAGGTGGATGGTGATTTGATAATAGGTCTGGCGGTAGCGGTAGCGTACCTTGTATTCGGTCCACTCCGCAGGGACGCACGGCTTAAATGTTAACTTGTTTGCCTTTAGCGTCAAGCCGAGCAGTGACTCGACGATGAGGCGGTAGGTCCAACCGGCGGAACCCGTGTACCAGGTCCAACCACCACGACCGGTGTGCGGCGCGACCGCGTAGACGTCGGCGGCCATGACGTAGGGCTCGACGCGGTAGGTCGCCAAGCCTTCTTGGTTGAGGGCGTGGTTGATCGGATTGATCAGGTGGAGCATCTGCCAGGCTTTTTCGGCGTCGCCGAGGGCGGCGAAGGCCATGGTGCTCCAGACGGCGGCATGGGTGTATTGGCCGCCATTTTCCCGCACGCCGGGGACGTAGCCTTTGATATAGCCGGGGCTGGGCAAAGACTTGTCAAACGGCGGATCAAACAGTTTGATGATACCGTGATCCTGATCGACCAGGCGGTCGAAGGCCATGTGCATGGCTTGTTCTGCCCGATCTGGCCGGCCGGCGCCGGAGAGCACGGCCCAGCTCTGCGGTAAGGCGTCGATCCGGCATTCGCTTGCGGCCGCGGTGCCAAGTGGCGTGCCATCATCGAAGTAGGCCCGCAGGTACCACTCGCCGTCCCAAGCGTTGGCTTCGATGCGCTCTTGCAGGGACGCCGATTCTTTTAGGCACTTTTGGGCAAAGTTGGCATCGTTGTGGCTGGCAGCGACTTCGGCAAATTGTTTGAGGATGTCATAGAGGAAGAAGGCCAACCAGACGCTTTCTCCCTTGCCATGTGCGCCGACGAGGTTCATGCCATCATTCCAGTCACCGCAGCCCATCAGTGGCAGACCATGCTGGCCAAAGCGGAGCGCTCGCTCAATGGCGATGACACAATGCTCATAGAGCGTCGCGGTGTCCTCGGAGATCTGCGGTAGATCCATATAGGCCTCTTCGTCAGGCATGACGTTGCGACCTTCGAGAAAATTGGTGCGGACGTCGAGGATGCCGGTGTCAGCGGTACTCAGCACGTAGCGGCAAGTCGCGAAGGGCAACCAGAGATAGTCATCGGAAAAGTGCGTGCGCACGCCACGATTGCTCGGTGGGTGCCACCAATGGTGCACGTCTCCGGCGCGGTACTGGTGCGCAGCGCAGCGTAGGATTTGGACGCGAAGAAAGCTAGGCTGTGCATGCAGCAGAGCCATCGTATCCTGCAGCTGATCGCGAAAGCCAAAGGCTCCCCCGGACTGATAGTAGCCGCTACGCGCCCAGATGCGCGAGGCGATGACCTGGTACAGTAGCCAGCCGTTGGTCAGCAGGTCGGTGGCCAGGTCAGGGGTTTTAATCTGTACGGCGCCAAGGATACCCGTCCAGTGGGTTTTGACTTCGCGCAGGGCGGCGTATGCGGCTGGGACACTCATAAAGCGACTAAGCAAGGTCCTCGTATCATCGACATCGCGCCCGACCCCTAGGCCGACGACCACCTCGCGCTCTTCGCCGGGTGCGAGGTTGATGGCGACTTGGACCGCGGCGCAAGCATCCATGCTGGCACCGACGCGACCGGACAGATTGGTGCGCAGTAGGCCCTCGGGGTGCCCGGCGTTGCCATTGCGGCCGATAAACTCACTGCGGTCGCAGGTATAGCTAAGCATCGGCTCGCTGGTGCTGAGAAAGCCAATGCGGCCGCCGAATTCACCGTGGTAAGGATTCCGTGCGAACAAAGCGCCACTGGCGGAATCACGCTCGGTGAGCACGTGCATCAGCGAGGCCGGGCGGAGCTCCCCGAGGACCCACTCGCTATAGCTAGTCAGCGTTAACTTGCGCGCCTCGTCGCCGTCATTGCGTAGCTTCAGTATTGCTAATTTAATCGGTGCATCGATAGCGACAAAGACGGTTAATTCTGATGCGATGCCCTGATGCGCGACAGTGAAACTTGAGTAACCATAACCATGTTTAGTCATGTAACTAGCATCTGACCGAACCGGCAACGGTGTTGGTGACCAGAAGTGTGCGGTCTGTTCATCGCGTAGGTAGAGCGCTTCGCCGCTGCGGTCGCTCACGGGGTCGTTATACCAGGGTGTGAGGCGAAATTCGTGAGCGTTTTCGCACCAGCTGTAGCTGGAGCCGCTTTCGGAAATGACGCTGCCAAAGTATGGGTTAGCCAGGACGTTGCTCCACGGGGCGGGTGTCCGGCGGTGTTTGTTGGTCGCGATCACGTACTCTTTGCCGTCGCGGCTAAAGGCACCCAGACCATTGGCGAAATGCCCCAGGGCCTGCGGCACCGCAGGTGCTTCCAGCGGGGCCGGACCTAGGAGTTTCGTCGGGGTCATGAGCGGCGGTAGCTCGCGTTGCTTCGAGTCGCGACGTTGCATTTGTTCGGCAAGGCTGCCGCCATTGTCGCTGATGATCACCCGAGCAATGGTTTGGAATAGGATCTGATCGTCTTCTGGCATTTGATCGGTGCGGCGCACAAACAATCCGCCCGACTTATCCAGGAGGTGGGTGGAGCTTGCCGAGGAAATGACGGCCATGATCTGTTCATGGAGGACCTGGCGGTACCCGGAGTCATCCTCATTCCAGATAAGCAAATCGATGGCCAGTCCCATCATCCTCCAGTAGGCGTGCGCTTGCACCATCTGACGGACGATTTCCATATGCTCTTGATTGGTCACGCGCAGTAGAACTAAGGGTAGATCACCCGAGATGCCGTAACCCCAAAGGTCGGCCTGACGACGGTTGCTTTTGCCAAGCACCGCACGCTTAGCGCGCAGCTGCGGGTTGGCGTAGATAAGCGAACTGGCCAGTCGCACGTAAAGGTGGGCATCGGACTCTTTGATGTTGAACTGACGCAGCACCACCTGGCTGTGGGTCCAGGCCATTTCAAAAACACGGTCCGCAACGTGTTCATCATGGTATTTGCCGACCATTTGCACGGCGAGTTCGCGATTGCTCGCCACTCCCGTAACAAAGTGCAATTTAACCGTGGATTCGGGCGCTAAGGTGATTTGGCAGCGGATCGCCATGATCGGGTCGAGGACCGAGCCATCTTGGCCGGATAGGGGCTGGCTTAACCCGGGCAGTGGACTAAGAGCTGTGGGTTTAGCCGTGCTTTGACCCCGGCCGATAAAACGTGCCCGGTCGGTTTCGAACGAGACGGAGCCAAACGGCGCATCGTAGAGCGATAGCAGGTGCAGCATGGTCGGCGTCTGCTCTTGCTCCGAACGCGGCCTGCGCGTGGCGAGGATTGCCTGCTTGTCGCTAAGGATTTCGGTTTGGACAAAGAGGTTGCTGAATGACGCATGGGCCTCGTCGGCGGCTTGCGGCGCCAGGACGACCTCGGCATAACTGGTCAACTCAAGGGTGCGGTGTTCCTTGCTGAGGTTGGTAAAGGTCAGCCGCCGCAGCTCAATATCGTCTTCTGGTGATACTGCAATTTCTGTATGCATTTCGATGCCTTGGTCAAGGCGGCGAAATTCCGCCCGAGCCAAGGGAAAGATGGCCTCGTAGTGCGATGCATGGGCCCCGACTGGCTGATGTGCGGCAGACCAAGTCGCGCCCGAGCCAACGTCTCGAACGTAGCAAAACGACCCCCAATCATCGCAGCTCGGATCCTCACGCCACCGCGTCAGAGCGAGTCCCTGCCAGCGGCTGTAGCCGCCTCCAGCCTGGGTCACCATCACCGTATAGCGCCCGTTGGACAACAGCTGCACCTCAGGCCGTGGCGTCTTGGCCGTGGTGATGACGCGCAGTGGCGTGTCCTGTTCCTGCTGCGGCCGCGCACCACCTTGGACCTCGGGGGCGTGAGGATAAAACGGCGTAAATTTCGGCACTCGCTCCTGCAGCAACAGCTCGGTGGCTTGCACCTGAGGGTCGGCCATAAACCGGCGCTGCATGGGTTTATCCAGCAGGTGATAGGCCAGCGACAGAAAGGTCATGCCTTCATGATGCGCCATGTACGACCGCAGTAGCGCCTCACCTTGGCCCTGGACTAAACGGCTTGATGTGTAATCTATGGCTTCGTAGAACCCGTACCTGCCGATAAACCCTTTGCTGGCGAGAACCTGCAAATTGGTCGTAGCCGCGGCAGGGTCTACCATCAACGCCATGCTGGTGGCGTACGGCGCGATCACCAAGTCGTCGACCAGTCCGCGTTTAAATCCAAGCCCGGGTACCCCAAAGGCACGGTACTGATAGTTTAGGTTCATATCTGTCGTGTTGTATCCCGACTCCGAGATGCCCCACGGCACGCCCCGCTGCTTCCCGTACTCGATCTGGCGGCTGACGACGTTGCGGTGGGTGCGCTCAAGTAGACTACCGGGAAAACTCGGCATCACCAGTTCCGGCATCAGATACTCAAACATCGACCCGCTCCAAGACAGCAAAGCGGAACCGCTGTGAACCTGCGTCAGCAGTCGGCCAAGGGCAAACCAATGCTGCTGCGGCAGCAAGCCCTGGGCAATGCCGATGAAGCTGCCTAGGCGCGCTTCCGATGCGAGCAAATCGTAGCAGCCGACATCGCGGCGATGCTCGGTGACGGCGTAGCCGATGCTGAGGAGTTGACGCGATTTATCATAGAGGAAGTCGTATTCCAGCCGACTGAATTCGTCGCACTGGCTGGCGAGTGTAGCCGCCCCATCTAGCAGGCTTTTTGCAACTGCGGCGGCGCTGCGGACGCAGGCTGCCAGGCTTGTCAACCAGGCCTGGGCCTCGTGCTCGCTGGCCGCAGTCGCCTGTTCGGCGGCCGTGTCGATGACCTGTGCCTCGTTGCCAAGAGCGACCAGCTCGTTCCAGGTAGGTATTGCGCTGGCGGTCGCAAAAAGCGCGAGTAGACGCGGTGCCGCGCTCCCAGCGGCCAGGGTCAAGTGATTGCACGCTGCTGGAGTGGGCGGCTCAAGCTGCAACCAGGGTAAATTACGGCTGAGCAGCGAGGCGATCATTTGATCGAATTGCCGCTGTAGCGCATTGACCCACCAGTGGCTTTCCACATCGCCGACGTTGTCGATGTGGCGCATCAGGTGCGCCAGCAGAGTCTTAGCCTCCGCGGCTAGCGGCACTAAATGGCGATAATTTGGGTTTTGACCCTCTAGGCAGTTACCCAGGCGTTGTCGCCAGGTCACGGCGGCGCCTAGTCCGGTCGGAAGGCGTTGCTCGCGTTCTAGGTAAGCTTGCTCGAGAACCTCATGCAGGACGCGAAGTGTATCGCTAAAACCCGCGGTCAGACGTGTCTGGATCACAGCCCGGTCGCCCAGCTCGTGCAGACCAGCCTTCAATGTCAGCAAAAAGCCAACCAGGTTGCCGCTGTCGACCGTCGATACATACTGCGGCAGCAGTGGCTCCAGCGTCCGCGTATCATACCAGTTGAAGAAATGGCCGCGAAAACGCCCCATCTTTGCCAAGCTCGAAAACGTCTTTTGCGTTCGACCGATCAAGCACGGCGCATCGATATAGCCAAAGTCGTAGGCACCGAGGTTGCAAAGGAGCGCCAAACCAATATTTGTTGGTGAAGTCCGATGCGCAAGCACGGCAACCGGGTATTCCTGGTAATTATCCGGCGGTAGCCATTGATCTTCAGCCGTCACGAAGGTTTCAAAAAAGCGCCAGGTCCGACGGCTTAGTCGTTCGAGGAACCTAGTCTGCAGCGCTGACAGCGGTGCCGCAGCGGATGACAGCGGACGGCTAAGCCACCACGCAACGCCTGGCGACAGCAGCCACAGCAAGAGAAAGGGGCCTGCCGCGGCCAGGTTCGTGGGGTAAAGCCAAAGCAGTAGCGCGGTCAAAATCGTGGTGATGACCACCGTGGCGCTCCCGGCCACATAAAACTCGCCTAATGATTTAGCTCGACTGTGGCGCGGGTCGGTCTGCGACTGCCACTCCAGCAGGTGCCGCTTGGTGACCAGCATGCGCCAGGCAGCAGTGAGGGCGGCATGCGTATTGACACAGGCATCGACGGGCAGAAAGACGATCAGGAGCACGGCTTGGACGCTGTAGCGGCGGACCATGAGTGCTGAATCAGTCAGTCGTTCGACGACGCCGATCTCAGGGATGCGGCGAAGCGATGCGGCGAGGACAGTGAAGATCTGCGGTAGCGTGAGAATCGCGAGGATGAAGTAGGCGATCTTGTCCCCAGCATCAAGTCCAAGCCAACCGTCGACCAGCAGCAGAAAAGTCGCGAGTGGAATGTAGCTTCGTCGCAGGTTGTCAAAGATCTTCCAGCGCGACATCAGCGTCAAGGGGTTGGGGTGCTTTCCGGGTAACCACGGCGTAATCCAGTATAGGATCTGCCAATCGCCGCGGATCCACCGGTGGCGCCGTCTGAGGGCTGCGCCGTGATGATGAGGCTCCTGCTCATAGAGCGTTAGATCGCTAACGAAGCCGCAGCGAAGGTAGCTACCTTCGAGTAAATCGTGGCTGAGCACGGTATTTTCTGGGAGTTGCCCTGCGAGAACTTGCATATAGGCATCGACATCGTAAATGCCCTTACCGATGAACGAACCCTCGGCAAAGAGATCCTGGTAGACATCTGAAACAGCGCGGCTGTAAGGGTCAAGCCCAGGGTCGCCGCCGTAGATGCGGACAAACCAAGAACGCTGGGCTCCGGCCATGTCCTCGCCGATGCGAGGCTGCATGATGCCGTAACCTGAAGTAATTCGACCCTGTTTAGGATCGAACACCGGCTGGTTGAGTGGATGGGCCATCTTCCCGACTAATTGCCTGGCGATGTCGCGAGGCAGATGACTATCGGTGTCGAGCGTGATGACATACTTGACGCTTGTCAGCTTAGTTTGATCGCCGATGATGGTCGAGAAGCCATGCTCTTTGTCCGAGCGACATTGCGGGCGCAGCAAATGACCGAGGGCTTCAAGCTTGCCCCTTTTGCGCTCGTAACCCATCCACAGCTGGTCGTGGGGGTTCCACGCTCGTTCGCGGTGCAGTAGCAAAAAGCCGCCGCCGCTGCCGGCATAGCGCCGGTTGAGGTCCTCGATGCCTTGCACCGCAAGTGCCAGCAGCACCGCGTCATCGGCCATCACGGCAGTCGGGGCATCGACTAAATCGGTGAGCAGCGCAAACTGCAGGTGATCGTCACGGTTGGCCAGGAAGCGGACCTCGAGGTCTTCCACCAAGTTGGCGACATGATCTGGGGTGATCAGCAAGCTCGGCACCACGACTAGAGTGCGGGCAGACTCTGGGATACCGCTGGCGAAGTCCATCTCTGGCAGCAGTTTAGGCTTGATCAGCACCGTGACGAGCCAGTTGACCAAGGCCTGCACGCTCTGACTCACCGCGATCAGGCCGAGGATGGCTGCGGCAATGACGGCGGTTAGTGGTGACCGACTGGTGGTCAATTGCGCAGTCATATAGGCGGTAAAGCCCAGGGTTAGCAAGCCAATGGCGGTGACATAGAGGCCAAAGCGCCACTGCGGGTCGATGCCTGTGCTGAGCAGGCGCCGACCTAAGCTGAGTGGCGGTAGTCTGCGGCACAGCTCGGCGTAGCCAGGACCGATCAGATAGTGGCCGACATGCTGTTGCCTGCGCATGGCGCTCTGGTCGGCGGAGCGTGGCAATGCTGCAGCAAGGGCGATCGCTGTTTGTGCGATGAATAGTTCATCGGCACCGGTGCCTTTGGCCAATGCCTCGATGACGTGACGGTACTGATCACGGGTGGCAAAATCCATTTTTGCATAGATGCCGCTTGGATCCAGCGTCAAATGCTGTTCGACTAGGCTCATGCCCTCGACAAAGAGGCGCCAATCGATCGCCGCGAGAAAGCGCAGGCTGCCGAAGCTGGCGCCAACCGACACTTGGTTGGCTGCCTGCTGCTTGGTTTCCTGCTGCACGGTCTCTTCGGTGGTTAAACCGGTGTCGAGCAATTGCTGTTCAATCCAGGCCAGCGGGATGCTCATGGCTGGCAGATAACCACGCAGCCGCTGGACGAACTCGGCGATAAAGGAGTTCGATAGCCTGGGTTCGCTGCGCGCCATGTCGGCGGTGACGAGAAAGATCCCCTTGGGGTTCTGCTCCGCCATCTGCAGCAGCTTAGCCGCCCATTGCTCGGCAATGGCGCGGTCTTGAATACCCACAGCCACACGGATGGCGACCCGCCGCAGGTTTTCAATGAGCGCCAGGCGAAGCATGATCGGAATGGCCCACAGCTCGCCGAGATTGAGTGGGCTTAGTTCCTGATAGGCTGCAACAAAACTCGAGATATTGTGACTATCGATGCGCCCGTCGCAAAACGAAATCATCTTTAGCGCAATATCGTAAACGCGCGGCAATCCTTCGTTGCCATCGCTCGAACACAGGTGTGGCAGCTCCTGGCTGTAGCCCTTTGGTAGATGCCTTTTGGCGAGTCGGATCTGTTCCTCGATGACATGAAAGTTATCGACGATCCATTCACCCGCCGGTGAGATGCGCCGCTTGGCGCTGACGGCTGCCGTGATGCGGTCATAGGAGGCAACTAGCTTGCGTTCATTGTCGGCGAGCCTAGGTAGCAGATCATCGCGCTTGCGGGCCGTGCCAAGGCGGTGTCTTAGCGCTAAATCTCGGGCTTGCTGGCAGAGTTGCTCGGCACTGGCGAGTTCCATGCGCAGGGGTTGCTCGTCGGTGTGGCTCAGTGACACAACAGCTGTGCGCAGTTCCCACCAATCGTGAAATGAATGCAGCAGCGTGTGAAGGCTCAGGGGGTACTCCAGTTCAACTAGTATGGTCCGTTGCGTGCGGCCGGTGCCGTAGCCGTCAAACTCGGGCCATTCTAGACCTAATAAAAATGGAAGCGACAACATAACCTCACCGAAAGGTAAGAATTATGATGAGAGCTTCTTATTTTTCGCGGAAATGTGCTTATGGATGTTTGAAGGTCGCTGGGGTGGCATTGGCATGGGCAGCAAAAAAATCTAGCATCTGCTGCAAGGCCAGGTCGCGAATGGGATCGGTCTCGTTGAGAATCTCGTGCATGGCTCCGGCGGCGACGATCAGGCGGCAGTTCTTGGCGCGTTCGCAGAAGATTTGCTGCGGCACGCTGCTGACCACCACGTCAGCTTCGGCCTGGAGGAGCAAAATGGGCGTTTTCACCTCCGCCGCGTGATCGACTGCTTGCTGCGAAAAGATCAGCGCATTGTACACCCAGCCGTAGCTCGTGCCCCAAATGCGCAGCTGTGGCACCTGCTTGTAGAGCTCTGAGGCATTTTGAGCGCGAAGGAGGCTGTGGGTCACATGACTCTTTTCAGGACGGTCGTCTTTGGCGTCATAGTCACCAAGGCCGAGAACATAGTGCTCGGCAAGTCCTAGCTTGATGGCTGTCCAGATTCCGGCGTATGCCAGCCAATAGGGCACGCCGCGGGATTGGATGCCGAACATCGGGGCCGACCAAGCCACGGCTTTAAACAAGTCGCCTGGTTGTTCCAGCAGCAGCGCTGAGGCGAGGCCGCCAGTCGAATGACCGATTAAAAACAGGTCGCCGGTTTCCATTGGTTTTAGGACCATGGTGACAAAGGTACGAAGGTCGTCGACATAATCGCTGAAAGCGGCGACATGACCGATCTGCGGATTGGCCAGCAGGCGACCAGATTCGCCCATGCCACGCAGGTCTAGCGAGTAGACATTGTAGTTGGCCATGATCAGGTCGTGAATGAGTTCGGCATTCTTCAGCGTTGACTCGCTATAGCCGTGGACGATGACGATTCCAGCCTTGGCACCGACGTGGCGGAACATGCGGTAGGCAATCGGTACGCCGCCCTTGCCGCTAAAGGTTGATTTGACCTCCTTTTGCACGAAGGGCACAAGCTCAGCAAAGTAGCGCTGACCCAAGCTATGTTCATCGACGGCGAAAACCGCACTTGCCGCTAAAAATAGGCCCACGAACATGCAGCCGATGACCAAGCTGAGGTTGCTTGCTGCTGCATAGACCTTCATGTGCGCCTCGTCTCTAGTGAACGCTGGAATGGACGATGATGACTACGCCGCCGAGTCATCATCATACCGCGTTTTACTAGGCAGACAAAGAGCTTGGGATAAAGCTATGGCTTTGTTGCAAAACCCCGCTCCTCCCTGCCGCCGCTACTGCGTGGTTTAAAGCCGGCCTTGGCTTTAACCAGGGAAAAAGGGCGTGGGGGAGACAGGGATAGGTATTTATTCAACAACGCCTATCGATCCTACAGGCGCGGATTCGCCCGCGCCACTAGGTTGACAAAGTGCGCATCAAACCAATCGCCGGCATTGGGTGCAGGGGTTGCCGCATCTTCATTGCCGCAGAATGCATCGAAGCGTGTCGAGCTTCTGTCACTAGTGCCATCGGATTCACCAGGTGGCTTGATCCACAAGTAGGCGTCGATCCCATCCGCCGGCGCAACCCGCGGCCGTTCGCCGATACCGGCTCCACGTACATTGCACCAGTTGCGCCAGTATTGTCGGCTATTGACGACGCCATTGCGGCCTGTATCGATGACAAAAGCGCGGTGGTTGATGCCAACCTTGGCGTATTCCTCAGCCATCAACCTGGTGAAGGTAAGTTCGTCCTTGGCCGGATTGGACGGATCGTACCAGCTTCCTACCTGACTTAGATCGACGTTGAGCGGGCTGTAGTTGGCCACGTTGGCAGAAAAGCCACGGATCAAATCAACGCCGCCGGCCGCATCGAGCACGCTGCGGACCTCTTGCGCCATCCGCTGCCGGTTATCAGGCCAGCCCAACCAGCCGCCATGGGCGCTGTCCAGGTAGATGGCGACGTGGCTTGCCGCAAGCTTTTTGATAGCGTAGGCGACGCCGATTTCGTAGCCGGGCCTTGCTTTGGCACACTTGCCGTTGCCAATATTGGTGACGATGTTGGGCAGTGAGTCAGGCTCGACGATCGCGGCGATATGCAGATCGGTATAGTTGCCGGTGATGGCCGTAATTTGGTCGATGTAGCTTTTATATTTGTTTAAACCGTCGTTGTCTAAAGTCAGTTCGCCGTTGGAAGCATTCGCGTTACAGTCCCGCTCGGGAAGATTGTAGACGACGATGCTCACGCTGACCTGGTGAGCCTGGCGTTTCGCGGCGTCGCGCGCTTGGTCTAGGTAGGCTTGCAGCTTACCGACCATCGCTGTGTTGTCTAGCCACAGCGCTGTGCTGGAGTAAGCCAAGGTGTTGAACTGCTCTTGCGACAGTCCGGCGGCCTGGCTCGATGCCCGCACGTGTTCGGTGAAGGCTGGATTGACGAAAAGATAGGTGCCACTAAACGGATTTTCATTTTCGTAAGTAGCCGAATCAGCGCTAAGACCACTCGCCACACCTTGGCGTTGCCCTGTTGTAGACGATTTGACTGTGGGACTTGCCGCACAAGAGACCAGGCCAAGCCACATGCCAACACATAACCAGGAGGGGCGTAGATCGAATAATCTTCTCATCGTGGTCGGTCTCCAAACAAACTATTTCTCAGGTTTTTAAACGTAAACTTCGCCCACAGCAACAGAATTTCTCGTCGGGCCTCGCAGTGCACTGCGCTGCAATCCAGTTAAACCTAGGCATTTAGGTTGGTTGGGTTACGTCATAGCGTTGTGTATGTGGGCTTAGGTCGCGGTTGCAGCACTCAGCTAAAACATCCGGAACGCGCTGAGTAGTAGTTCGAGCACGAACAGCGCCACCACCATTAATTCCAATATGTTGGCGCGGCGGCTCGCCACCAAGTCGGAGAGGATCTCCATGTGATCCTGGACCAGCGACAGCTTGCGGTCGAGGGTGCGAAAGCGCACGTGGATATCGAAGTTCAGCTGAAGTTCCTTAAACAAGCGTTCCAGGTCTTTGCTGGTCCAAACCTCCTCTGGCGAATCGAGGATCGACAGGTTGCTGATGATGTGTTGGCGCATCCAACCGGCTGAGCCGATGAATTTTAGCAGTAACTTGGCATTGACCGGGACCTTGCCGGTCGCTCCTAGCCGCTGCATAAATTCCGAGATTTCCCGCAGCTTTTGGTCGGCGTTGGCTTCAAAGTACTCTAGGGCTGCGGATTGTCCTACGGTCATGGCGATCAAGCTGAGGTAGGGCAAAGTCGACTGCTCGATTTGCACATACTCGAACTCAACCCTGTTTCCATCGTTATGGACGCTGACCTGATAGCTCTCTGTCGTTGGTTCGGAGAGGCCCACGCCGAGCAGTTCCTTGATCCGTGCCAGTTCGCCCTCAATGGCTTCAGCCGGCATATTGAAAAATACCAGGCTGCCAAAGCGATAAACGAAGAAATAGCTAAACGGTCCGTGCCGTACCTGAAGCTCTACCGGCGAGCTGTTGATGACCTGGTCTTGCAGCAAGGCTTTAATCGCTTTGATCGAGATCGAGTCGTACAGGTTGTAGGCCTGGATGGCGTAGCGAGCGGTCATGGCATCTCCTGATCGTCTGAGCGGTCGGCGCGCTGCGGCAAGGAAGGCCGCTGCTAACAATAGAATAGTCGCTTTTATCGTGGCTGCGTATCAAAGGCCGTCTAGCAAAGGTAACTCATTGCTATGTTGGCAGAGATGTCATTTTGGCCGGGTGGCCAGGAAGGTGTCGTAATCTTTGATATTTTATGATTATAATAATAAATTGACTTATTTTCATAATAAATATAAAAGTCTGAGTCTGAAATCGGTTGTCCATTAAAATGCGTCGCTAAGGAGGCCAGCGTGTCCTTTCCTATCAATTCATTTAGCCGTGCTTTAGTGGGCTTATCATTTGTGTTGGTTGTCGGTGCCTGCGGTAAAAAGAGCAGCAGCTCACCAGAGCCGGTGGCGCCTCCACCCACGCTCGTGACGTCAGCGACCCCCACTGCCACAACCCCACCCAAAACCGTGACCCCACCAGCCGCTGCGCCGACGCTGACCTTGGCGCCCGCGACGGTGATCAAGGATGCTGATCTGCTACAAAAGAGCCCCTCGGCCTCGACGGTTAACTTTGGCTTCAGCGGTGCGCCGGCGGGCCTGACTTCAAGTGGCGTGAGCTATGAGTGTAAACTTGATGATGAGACCGACTTTGCCGCTTGCAACGGCGGCGACTCTTACACCTTTGCCAATCTAAAAGACGGCACAAGCCACACCTTGAAGGTGCGCGGTACCATCACCGCGACCAAAACCTTGCTCACGGAAACCAGCGTCACCTTCACGGCGCATGTTGCGGCTGCTGCCAATGACACTGGGACCGGCGGCAGTGATACGTCGACTGATACGACTGCTGCTGGGAATGGGAGCGGTACGGGTGGTGATGCTAGTGGAAACGGGACAGATACGAGTGGTAACTCGACGGCTGCAGGAGGCGGCACCGACAACGGTGCTGGTAATAGCGGTGGCGGTAATAGCGGCGGCAGCAACAACGGTGCTGGTAATAGCGGCGGCGGCAATAACGGCGCCTTCGGCGGCGGCAATGGCGGCGGCAATAACGGCGGCAATAACGGCGGCTTCGGCGGTGGCCCCGGCGGCAACCGCGGACCGCGCGGACACGGTGGTCGCGGCGGCGGGTGCGGCTGATAGAACCGCTGTTGCTCCTTCGGGCGGCACTTGCGAGCGTTACATAGGCAACGACCACCAAGCCTGCAGGCTACGTCTGCAGGCTTGGCTCTTTTCGACGGTTATGGTGCCCGCGACCAGACTTGAACTGGTACATCCTTGCGGACGAGGGATTTTAAGTCCCTTGTGTCTACCGATTTCACCACGCGGGCATCGCTCATATCACTTACTGCGAACATCGTACCTAGGTCGGGCACCTATGCCTAGGCGTCGGTACGACGCGCTTCAATAAGGGAAGCAACTCTCCTAACATAGCTCCAGCCAAATTACTACAACCCGTTGCTTCGACTGCACGGGGATCGCATCTAATTGGACTTGACAGGTTGGGTGTCTAGCTGGAGAGCAGGCCGATTTCGCGTTGCCTTAATCCCATGGCCATCGCCATCCCCTTAGTCATCGCCGTTGGCGTGATCTTGATCCTCGCCTCGCCCTTGGCAGGGCTCACGCCCTTAAATTGCCGGCCATGCCGTTAGTCTAAATTTTCTGCGCCTCCATAACTCTGCGCTTCTGCGGTTAAATTTAATGAACGTACGACCCTGCGAATGGCCAGTTTGGAGCCCGAGAAGTTGAGAATGAGTCCAGCTTCCATGTTGGTTGCGCG
>CAIYRB010000210.1 GCA_903928445.1 uncultured Pseudomonadota bacterium
AAGGCAGCGATATCAACGGTGACCTGCGGACGAAGAGGCGAAGCCGAAACCCGTCGCCACCCAAAAGGTAACGAGTCGGCGCCTATGCGCGAAGCGCGTTTAGTTCAACACTGGTATTTTGCAGGCTAGATCCGGGCCCAGAGATGGTCGAACCTAAAGGGAAAAGTGCGTTTGTTTGGCTTATACTCGAGGGCCCCTTCGAAGGTTAACATTTGCATCCTATTCAATCGCATGGCGCTACGTGAGGACAAAACGACTAAGAGGGTGTTAAAAAGGCAGGCATGGCTACAAATTCTATGTCTGCACCTTCCGCGCTAAGCTTGGCCACTCCCTCAAGAAGCCCACGTATATGGGGCAAGTAGGTCATTGCAGTTTCCTGGTGGAAGCCGATCACCACGGTACGGATTTTGCCATCAGATTGGGCATTAACCAAGTTATCATGTACGACCTGAAGCATTTGCTCAGCCGTCATATAGTCAGCTAAACAACCATTGTCTGGAACCTCTAGCAAGGGGCCACTCTGAGTGCTGATCACAAAGGGCTGAGACTCCGAGTTAATATTCGGCCATAAAGCCATCACCCGTTGGTAAAGTGGGTAGGCGCCCCATGCAGGCTGAAGAAAAGATCCTGGAACAGCAGAGCTGTCGCTGATGATGCCATTGGCGGTCAATGCTTCTGCAACATCTTGGCTTAACATCCAGGCGCCAGAACGGAAGTAAATGGGTTTACCAAAGCCTTGCTGCGCAAGTATGCTCTGCGAAAATCTGACAACTTTTGCCATCTCTGATGAGGTATAGGCGCTAATAGGAACAGCGTGACCACAATCATACTGACATTCAGCATCTGAGAGCGGCTGGTCACCCGTCGCTAGGCCAGGTGAACGCCGAAAGGCCACACCGGCGCCGGTGATCAACGTCTTCCACGCGTGAATATGCAGCCCTCGCTGATCGATAGGCAACAACACGCTCTGTATCAGCTCCCGAGTTTTAACCGGATCGGCATCTGGCTTGGTAAAATAAGCGGCATTCAAATAATGAAGAATAGGCAGATCTGGGTAATCGGCTCTCAATGAGCGCATAGCATCCAAATTTTTTGCTAGAAGTTCTCTGCCTTCCCAATCGACGGTCATCACCACCCGAACTTTAGGTGTGGCAAAAGCTCCTTTAGATGTCGCTATAATGGCGAGCATGCCCACGCCGCGCAGGATCCTTTGAAAGCTTAGCATAAATGACCCTCTTTTAATTGAATTCCGCTGACAGAACGGCATCCGCCGCAATATATATATCACTTATTAACAAATAATTAAATAAAACATTTGTATAAATAACTTATGTAATTAATTATGCATTGTTACATGCATTGATAATATCATGCCTCGTCAGCGAGCTCTGGCAGGGATAAGCAGAAGCGCAAACGGCATGCCGTTTGCAGTCCAGCGCACAAGGTGTCAAATGCAGCTGGCTGAGGTGGCTGGGTGCTTTCATGAATCACGGCGAGTAATTTTTTAAATTTTGATGCGCATTAAAAACAGGGGGTGGGTCAATGCAAGGGTGTAAAGAGCAAATTAAACATGATCATAAGCACCACAAGGGTTGTGGCCACCGGTTGATTCAACATGGCGACCATCAAGATTATCTGCACGATGGCCATCTATGCCATAATCACGACGATCACTTTGATGATCACGCCATTGAGATTTCAGACGCAAATCCGGAAAGCTGCGCTGATGCCCGTTGTGCGGATACCACACAACATAAGGAAAAAGGACATGTGTTGATTCCACATGGCAGCCACACCGATTATCTGGTTGCCGGGCGACTGCATCATGTTCATGGCGATCATTGTGATGATCACGGGCCTGTGTCGGTCGTTACTCATAGTATCAAGGAAGCGGAGGCGAATCTTTCGCACCACACCGGGTGATTCTCGGCTAATGCATGACTCCAGACCGCGCATCCAATGCCAAACAAATCGCCTGTACTGCCTTTCTCACTATAGTGCGAATTTAATTGATTTTGTGCCCCGAAACCATATATTCTCACTATAGTGCGAAATCCACTAAAAGTCGGTCCAAATGATCGATTTTACCACTATAGTGAGAATAAGGTAATACATGGACGAGGATACGATCAGCAGCGAGGCTGAACTCGGCAAAGTGCTAAAGCGCCGGCGCCAGGAGTTAAAAATTACCCAGAAGGAACTCGCAGACTACTGCGACTTATCCCACAATGGGATCAGCCAAATCGAAATCGGTGAAAAAAGCGTGCGCCTCTCGACCCTCGTGAAGCTAGGTAAAATCCTGGGATTTAAAATCCTGCTCCAAATGGAGGAGTAATGAAGAAGCTATATGCTTTTTTTGAGAACACAAGAATTGGCGTGCTCAAAAAAGATGACGACGACGTCTATTCCTTCACCTACGAAAAGTCCTGGAGAGAGGATAAAAGGGCATTCCCGATCAGTCTAGCGATGCCGCTCGATCAGCAGGTTTTTGGTAACAAACATACCTTAGCTTACTTCGAGAATCTCTTACCAGAAGGACAGGTACGCAGAGACTTGGAGGCCGCCAAAAAAATCACGGGCGTCTACGATTTTTTGGCGGCATTTGGCAGTGAATGTGCGGGCTCCATCATCTTGACCGACCAAAGTGACTACGCTCCACCCTCAGGTAGTCCAGAGCTCGTGCCTATAGAGTTGAAGCATGTCTATAAGGCCATCGAAGAGCGACACTCCGTAGCGGAAGTCATTTCTGAGTCCATCCCCGGCTACCTTTCGATCGCAGGCGCCCAAGACAAATTCCCTGCAATCTATCAAGGGGGCAAATTCTTTCTACCGAAAAAAAATTATCCGACTACCCACATAGTCAAGGTTCCGATTTGGCGTCAGGGCGTCAAAGAGTCGGTTTACAACGAGCAGTATTGCATGGAGCTCGCCAGAGCGGTAAACCTCAATGTCCCAAAGTGCGAAGTCGTAGATGGGCCCTACCCTCTCTTTGTCATCGAGAGGTACGACAGACAGATAAACGCCGATGGCAGTATTCATAGGATTCACCAGCAAGATTTCTGCCAGGCTTTAGGCTATCTCAGCAATCAGAAGTACGAGGCCAAAGGTGGGCCTAGTTTCGAGCAGAATTATCGCCTACTCATCCAATATATTTCGCCTACTCACCGCCTTGCAAGCATAGAACGGCTGCTCGATTGGGCCTGCTTCAACTTGATCATTGGCAACAACGACAGCCATTCAAAAAATCTCTCCCTGCTCTTACAGCAGGGCAACAAATATAGCTTAGCCCCGTTCTACGACCTAATATCCACAGCCATCTATCCAAAATTAGATCGGCGATTCTCGTTTCTAATCGGCGATCAAGATGAGTTTTCTAAGATTGGAAAAAATCAGATCAGTCAATTCGAAGCTGTGCTGGGAATTAAGCAGGGAGTCTTCAGGAATAGGTTGGACAGAATGATCGAAGCGATTGCGAAAAGCCACCGAGACTTAGCGGCGGAGTTTCAGCAGCGATTCCCTAAATCAAAAATTGCTATCATAATAGCCGACCTCATCGACGACAGAGTCAAGAGCTTGAAACTCCAAAGGGCAGTGGACTAACAAAGCCGATGGTCATGCACCAGCGCTAACGGACTGTTGCGTTTCTCGCCCAGCGACGTGGCCCGTTTAAGTTCCCTTGGCGCAACAAATTTGATCCAAAAATAATGCCCGGTCAGATTCCTCCAGAGGACATCGACAAATCCAATGGGCATCGCTAGTGGACCGGCAGCTTTGGCAGTAGATCACATCGTGATTCTGGATTCTGTTCCAATGCGCGCATGGGGACGCAGGAGCGGGAATCCAGAATGAGCGTTGACGATCAGGCATCACCCTAATATTGCCGTCGTTCTGGATTCCGTTCCCGCGCGCGCATGGGATCACGCCGGTCGGAATCTAGAATTGAAAATGCCCTCAGCACTGGATGTGTGCTGAGGGCCAAGATTTTTACCAGATTTAGGACTGTGCGATGGTCAGTCCATCCGCAGTAGGGATGACGCGCCCTATGCTTACCAGCGATGCTAGCGCCTGCCCAAAGCGCTGGTTGTTGACTTTAAGGATTCTGCGCAGTGCTTCTCGGGCGAGCGATTCACTACGGCCGGCTAGTGCAGCTACGATCCGGTCCTCAAGTGGTGTTACGACCCCCCGTTCCATCGTGCTCGGTGGGTAAGCGACACATAGATGCACCGCGTCGCCTGAGGTCAGATGTAGGCGCATCTTGTCGATTGCAGCTGCTGCCCGGTGCTCGACAGTCAGAGCAATGCCATCGTCATCGCGCGATAGGTACAGGTTGCTGTCGCCGAATGCATGGAGATCGCTAGATCCCCGCACATGGGTTCTTTTGCTGGAGTGGTGGGTGAGCACCACGGCGGTTGCGAAGTGGCGCTGAATTTCACGTAAAAAGCTGAGGATGCCGGCAATATCGCGCGAGTTATTTTCGTCCATCCTGTGCAGTCGGACCAGGGGGTCAAGGAGGATCAGACGTGGTTTGGCCCGCTCTATGGCGCGCCACAGGCGGTCGCGGTCACTCTGGTCATCAAGCCGCAGCGCCGTAGCGGTAATAACCGAGACGTCGATTGTGGCTATATCTAGATCGCGGCTGCGGCAGATTCCTGCGACTCTGGCGCGCACACCGTGTAGGGAATCCTCGGCCAGAAAGATCAAGGCTGGGCCTTGTGTGGTTACCGGAAACTTGCCGAGACAAGCGGTCTTTGACGCGACTGAGATAGCCATGTCAAGGCCCAGCCAGCTTTTCCCGCACTTAGGTTGGCCGCCGATCAGTCCAGCCGCTTCGTTTAGCCACAGCGATTCAATAAGCCAATTTGCCTCTAGACCTTCTTCGATGGCGCCGACCTGGCAGGTCGGAAGTTCGTCATTTAGCTCCATGTGCGTGACCTCGCCAAGGCTACATCACCGGCATCGGCGACTGGTTTTTGCGCCCTGTCGGCTTCCATCAGCGTGGCCACGGATATTCTGTCGATTGCGCGCATGTTGCCGCGAGATACTTCGTGAATTGCTTCGATGGCTTGCGGTTCAAATGGCACCTGACTGGCACCGGCAATGCGTGAGCGATGATCGACGTAAGCTCGAGTTTCTTCGCGTGTCAGCGGCGCTAGATCGCCGCAATGTGACAGGCGCTGACGGATGTCTTCGAGATCATCTTGCATGAGGTGACTTTTTAGCGGGATTTGGCCAGCCAAAATGATGCTAACGACCAGCCGTGAGTCCATTTCAAAGTTGGTCAATAGCCTGACAAGGCGCAAAGCCTCAGGTCGCATGTCGTGAGCATCATCGAATATAATGACCTGGCGGATACCACTATCGATATAGCCAAATCTCAGACGTTCTTCTACAGCGCGTACCAGTCCGGGATACATGCCGGTCGGCTGTAGTCCAAGACCTAGGGCTACCTCCCTGCACATGTCGCGCGGTGAAAGATCGGCCAGCTTCACGTAAGTGGTCTTGTAGCGCGCTTCGGGCAACTGCTCGCGCAGTGCACGCAGCGCTACCGTCTTGCCGCATCCTGCTGGCGCCACAAGCACAGCAGATTGCCGCTGGTCGACCACCGCCTTCAAAGTGGCGACTTGCTCCTCAATATTGATGACTTTTAGCCGGTGCTCGATCTTGAGCTCACGCGTAAACGGGGCACTTTTGAAACGGAAGCGCTCCATAATTCAGTCCTCTTCATAACAATCGCCGGATTTTCCGACGAGGGGTTGATGGTCTCGTTCGAAGGCCATGGTTGCCGCTGTGCGCACAGGCACATATACGACAGGCTCTTTGGATTTTCGTGCTGGCCTACGTCTTGTCACGGCGTTGAGGACGGTATCGACGCGGCTGAGTACGACCATTTTTCCGTCGTGAAGCACCGATACTGTGCGATCAAGCAAGTGACGGTCAATATTCACCACAGTGCCTGCATACCCGCGCGGCATCTCGTAGGGCAAGCCGCGGATCTTGACGATGTTGTCGCGACTTACCTTGCGGCGCACCGTGATGACAAAGTACTTCCTGATTCGCTCAGGGTCATCGATTGGCTCCAGCGCTCGCTTATCCGCTAGAAACCTAGATTCAGGTGTATCAAACGCGACGGACTCGTGGGCTCTGCGATTATAGACGTGGGCATTATAGTGCTCGATACGAAGCTCCAAGGATGCACAGTCAGCATCGATCTCGGGATTGCCTCGAAAGGTCCGCAGCAAGTCCTATATCAGGGTCGAATGATAGCGTTCAATTTTTCCGTGTCCCTCAGCATAGCCTTCCGTCCCAAAGACCAGACCTATGTCTAATCGAGCGCAAATTGTCGCGACATCGTTAGCGATGAAGCCATTTCCGTTGTCGAGAAAGATGCAATCCGGCTTGCCCCACCGCAAGATCGACTTCCATAGGCATGCCAAAAATGGGGCTGATGTTTCGGTCTTGCCGACAGCTGCTGCCAGGATGAAGCGCGTTGCATCATCAATAAAGCTGATGACCACACGACGCCTTGACTTGCTACCGGCTCGAAAGTGCTTGCCATCACCCAGATTCATCAGCATCCGGTGGGGATAGCCATAGCGCAGCATATGTTGGTTTTTTACCCCTTTGGTCGCGAAAATCGGAAGATTTAAACGCTTTGCAGCTCGCCATGCCGAAACCCGTGACACTCGGTCATCGACACAAACAATGCCAAGCTCTCTGGCTTGTCGAATCACCTCGGGGATCGAAGCATCGGGATCCTTAGTTTTCACTTTGACCAAATATGAAATGAAATCAGAAGTCAGAGCTTGAGAAGGACCCTCAAGACGCCTCGTTTTTTTGGCAAGTGCTTCGATTCCACCATTTTCAAAGGCGGCGACCCAACGCTGCAAAGTGCGGACCTTCGGTTGGATGACACGACCATTTAGGCACAGCACAGGTGCCTTGGACACTACGCGAATTGCACGAGATAAAGTCATCCCGCCCGCGACCTTTGCCAAGACCTTGGCGACGGCGGTATACCTGTCTATCGAGGTGTCTTCGAGCATTTTTGGCACCAGCAGCTCCTATAAATTTGGCTGCCACTATGTGCCATAGATGGATCTCGTAGCGTTAGGGACAAAAGTTATGGCTGCCTCAAGCCGACACATTCAACGTTGGTTGTTTTTGTCGGCCTGCGGACCCCAGTACTCTCTAGAAATGCCAAGACGTGTTATGCCGGGTAGCAATCGACGGCTTGGCCTGCCAAGAGATCTGAGGATGTCCGCCCCCTTACTCCCTTCGGCCACGAGTGACGGTCCATCTCGGACGCGCCCGGCGGCTTGAACGATAGCTGAAAGATCTACGCCAATAGCTGCTACGACTGCTGCTTGCTCGTTCAGGTTGCTGGTCGAGATTGCAAACAGCAAATGTATACCCGCAATATGGCGGCGCTGGGTTCGAGCTACTCCGTGTGGATCACGTTTATATTTTAGCCGCCAGGCTTGGACGCCAGAGACTGACTGTGGCCATAGCTCTGACTTCGAGGCATCGACAGCTGCGCCACACGCCGTGTCAGACCAATCATCTAGACCAGCGCCGCTGGGTGCGACATCAAAGCCAGCAGGCGAGACATGTACGATAATACGGCGCAAAAATGGGGTCCATCCAGGTGGATAGACTGTAAATGCATCTCGATGGGGACGGCAGTAGGCCATCGCAAGCGGATACCCGACACCGCACTTGCGTACCCGGTATCCGTCCCATTTAATTCGGCAATGATCACCAGGCAAAGCGATGCCACAGCGGCTTGGTCGCTGTGGCCGCAAGCGGCCAACATGGTCTGCCAGGTACTCTGCGGTCACAACCCGCCGCTGGGCATAAATTGGCTTGCGGGTTAGAGACATGGTCCAATGGTATCGGCACCATCGTTACCATGCTTGAGCCGGACCGAGTCGACAGTCGAGCTGGCTTTAACCTATGCTTGCGCCAAACTGCGTGAAACAGAACCTAGTCAGGTCGGCGTTGGGCACGAAACGCAACAGCAGGGGCCGATTAGCTGGCTGGATCAGATGCGCATGCTGCACCGCGCTTTTATCGTCGAAGATGCCCGATTGCCGCTCTTGGCTAAGGAATCCATCTTCAGATTGTTTATGTTTGATATGGGGATATTATCAACCCAAATCGATCTTTCACTAGTACAGTATATGCAGTCAAATTTTGCCTATAAAGGCTATGTGGCAGAAAATTTTGTTGCACTTGAGCTGATAGCAGCGGGCTGTCAAAAGCTTTATGGTTGGGAATCGACTGGGACAGCAGAAATCGAATTCGTCCTGCCGCAAAACGGGACCGTAGCCCTGCCGGTTGAAGTGAAATCCGGTAGGCGCACTCGTTCGAAAAGTCTTGAAGCCTATCGGCAGAAATACAAACCGGAATGCTGCATCAAATTGATAGGATCGGCTGGCGGTCGCTATGAGGGCGGCATCAGTCTTCCACTTTACTATGCGAGTTTCGTCCAGTCCTTGAACGAATTCAAGGATCCTTGATCTGGGTGTCTAAGGGAAGCACTTCAAGACGATGGTCGCCGAGTAGATCAACCCATGCATCAAAGCTAACCGGACGCGACGCGACCTGTTCGATGAGCGCCTCCGGCCCGAATCCAAGCAGACCTTCGGCCCAGTTCAAAAGGCCACTCCCGCCCAGCCCATTCATCTCTCATTTTGAGAGCTAAATCTATGGAAACATCTCTCGATTTTAGATGTCATTCCCCTAAAACATCTCTCATTTTTAGTCAGGCCAGGTTGACAACACCCCTCTAAAATAGCTAGAGTCTATGGTGCCGGCCTACATTTATGACAATTATTGTGGTTAGTTAGATCGAGAGCCCGATGCGAAGAAAAGTAGATACTATCCTCGAGCGATGGGCGCAGGAGCCAGACCAGCAGCGAAAGCCTCTACTCATTAGGGGCGTACGCCAGTGTGGAAAATCCTATGCCGTCACAAACTTTCTCGGGAAAGAATTTCCCAGCAATTCTTACGTCATCAATTTTGAAGCGAACACTGATTTTGTCGACCTATTTGAAAAGTCCCACAGCTTACAGAACCTTTTAGTTTCGCTGTCCGGATACCTGCAGGTTGACTTTGTCAATCCAAAGAAAATTGCCATTTTTTTAGATGAAATTCAAAAAAGTCCGCGAGCGTTGCACTATTTGCGATTCTTTAAAGAAGAAACTCCCCACATTCACCTCGTTGCTGCGGGCAGCTACCTTGAGTACAGCTTAAAGGATGTCAGCACTGCTGTTGGTAGGACAACGTCCTATTTTATGGGGCCCATGGATTTCGAAGAGTTCCTTTGGGCAAAGCAAATGGACTACGCGGTGACGAATCACCTTGCGCCGTTCGGTGAAATAACTACCAATAGGAACCACGCAAAGTTCATTAAAACTTACGCACCAAAAATCTCACACACCTTGCATCAACGGATGATGGACGAGGTTTACGCCTATGAATGGGTTGGCGGCATGCCTGCTGCGGTTAATAGGCATTTAAACACGCCTGTTTTGGCCGAGGTGAGACGAGAGCAAAATGATTTGATTGAGGGCTTTAGAGATGATTTTTCAAAATACGCAAACCTGGGCACAATCGGCTCAAGGGATTTAACAAATATAAACTTTATCTTTTCGAACCTCGTACAGATTGCTCAGAAAGTAAAATATTCCACTATAAATCGGGATGACCGAGGATCTAATGTCCAAAGATCCATAAGTCTATTAACCGATATTAGGCTCTTTTATCTGATATCTTCGACGTCAGCAGTAACTCCACCGCTATCATCTGGCGCAAACTCTACTGATAAAAAGCTTTTTGTTTGCGACGTCGGTCTATTTAACGCCTTTTTGAATACCACTCTGCCACGAACGATTAATAGTGACATTCACTACAGCCACTCAGGACTGTTGGCCGAGCTATTCGTCATATTAGGTCTGATATCGCAAGTGGATCCCTGGCGTCGAGATCATGATGTTCATTTTTGGCGTAGATCTCATTCTGGAGGCGCTGAAATTGACGCACTGGTTGTAATCGGTGACACATTGTGTCCAATTGAAGTAAAAAGAAACAGAATGCGGACCTGCAAAAGCCTTCTATCCTACCTCGGAAAAGTTGACGCCGCAAAAAGTGGCGGGCAGTTTAGCGGCATGCAGGTGCTGCCGATTGTCGTGCAAGGTGAGGCTAGAACAGCTGATGCTGTTGTTGAAATGGCCGGCCCAGATAGCAGGATTTGCTTTGTGCCACCCTACCTGATGCCATTTCTTCGAGTATAGGAGAAACTAGTGCACTTTTTAGGTTCGACCATGTATGGGCACGGATCTAGCCTTCGAAATACCAGTGTTGAACTAAACGCGCTTCGCGCATAGGCGCCGACTCGTTACCTTTTGGGTGGCGACGGGTTTCGGCTTCGCCTCTTCGTCCGCAGGTCACCGTTGATATCGCTGCCTTAGTG
>CAIYRB010000211.1 GCA_903928445.1 uncultured Pseudomonadota bacterium
AATTCATCACGGCGTCGCTAAACGGGCTGTAACCTGTTGATCCAGGCTTTGACTCAAAAGGTCTGCGCGGGGGATAGCACGTCGGCGGGTAGCCCCCCCAAGAATCATGCCACAGCCCACAGATGCACGAAGAGTGCGTACGTTAAAGCGCTCGACCGGCGAACTTCGCGAGGCTATGCAGAGCATAGACAAAGCCGAGTTCATGGACCAGAGGGCGGTTCGCGCTCCGGCATTCAAGATCCTCGAAGAATCGCAGCAGTTCTGTCAGCGACATTTTCCTCTGCCGGCCAAGATTGTGCCGACGCAAATGCAGCGGCTGGAACGTCACCTGATTCCGCCGGATGCGATGCGCGAGATTCTGGTGAACGCGATCATCCACCGTGACTACTCAAACGCAGGCGGTGCAATGTTCCTTGCGATCTACGATGACCGCGTTGAGATAACAAGCACCGGAACCTATCCCAAAGGTATCACTCCGAAGCTGCTCACTCAGAACCACCCCTCCGTGCTGCGCAACCCGATCATCGCAGATGCTTTCCATCGCTCAGGCTTTATTGAACGCTGGGGGCGAGGGACAAATCGAGTGGTCGAGATGTGCAAGGCGTCGGGTATTCTGGCGCCAACCTACTCTGAAAGCGGTGGAGCTGTGCTGGTCACTTTTCGAGTGCCGGTAGCGGCCGGGCTTCCAGTCGACGAGGACCGAACGCCCGAGTCGAGGCCCGAGTCGAGGCCCGAGTCGAGGCCCGAGTCGAGGCCCGAGTCGAGGCCCGAGTCGAGGCCCGAGTCTGGAACGGCAGTGCGTGTACTCGAGGCGCTTCAACAAGACTCGCTCGGCAAGTCAGCGCTAGCACAAGCCCTCGGACAAAAAGCGATTTCGGGTGCGTTGAAGAAGGCGATCGCGGCATTATGGAAAAGCGGCGAGATCGAATTAACATTTCCGGATAAGCCGAATAGTCGACTCCAAAAGTACCGTCTTACCGTTGTTGGACGTGAGGCGCTGGCGCGAGTGCGCAACAAATAAACGCCTATAAACAGCTGCGAGTCGTCAATTCTGCGGATGCTTGATCCGCTGTTACATCTGACAATCCAGATGTAGCAAAAAGTCCCAAGCCCTTGTTACAGGACTTGGGACTCTTTTTCACGTCCACTAGACGCATAGGCCTGATGGTCTGGCCCACTAAAATGGCCCAGTTGATGTTTCGAGCGACGTAACCACCCGAAACATCAGGGAGATTCTTACATCATCCCGCCCATGCCACCCGGGTGGCATGAGGTCATCGAGTTTTGGTACAGAGAAGTATGGGTTAGTATTTACAGGTAGTTGAGACAAAAATTTTGCCGGCAAGTCTTCCGTGTTTGGTAGGGAGAGGTATCTGGAAGCAAAAAAACTGGGGCGCAACTGGGGCGCGGGGCGGAATCTGCCGCGTGCGCTAGAAGTGGCGTCAGGACATGCGAGTTCGGTTGTCCCGAGGCTGATCCTAAAGAACTGATCAACTTGGAGACCAAAGAATGACTCAGATTTCAAACTCAGAAGCGACAACAGCAAAACCAAAGTTTACCAAAACATCCAAAGCAAAAGCATCATCCCCGGTGCGGATTTGTGCGCGGAGTCGGGAGAAGCTAGACGCTATGTTGGCGCGGGTCAATAAGGATCGGTTCGGCCGCCGTGTCAAAGCCGATGACCTGATTGGTTACGGTCTCGATCTACTTACTGACACTCATTTGGAGGAAATTGGCACGAGGCTGCTCTCCAACAAGGAGCGCATTGAAATCATGTACCGCAAGATGGCCAAGGCTAGGAAGGGGCTCACCAGGGATGAGTTTCTTGGCATGTTGTTGGAGGGGAATATGGCCGAGTAGTTGCTAGTGTCCCTTGGCGGCGGCGAACCTTGCACCAATTGGGGGTAGGGATCGCAGCTAGCCTCGGGTGACATGGTTAAATGCTCGCTGCCAGTCCCGGCGTGCATGCCGGGACTGGCGGTGCACGACGATCGAGTGGAGGGAGTTAAGGTCGGCGAGTCGAGGTAGCGGCATATTAGTCGAGGGCTTTGGAATATGTGCATTGAATATCAATATGTTATAGTTCATCTGACGGTGAGTTTTTAGGTGATTCTGCTGTGAATTGAGGTCTGATTCAGCATTTAGATGTAGCAAGTAGGCCGCATATCGCAGTATAATTTACTGTGAAATAGAGTCGGATACCTTAAGTAGGTTGCGCATTCAGCCCTCATTTGACAGTTGGCAAATATGCAGTCGCTTCGTGCCGTAAATCCAGCTTCGCGGGTTGTGCCTAAATGGGCGGCCGGACTCATCGCACATATGGTGCAGCGTGCTCCGCCCGTCGTCAGCCTCGAAGTCATCGCCCGCTATCTTGAGGCGTGTCAATCGACAGTCGAACCAGCAGTGGCGCTGTCGCGGCTTGTCCGGCTGGGATGGCTCCGCCGGACGCATTTCAACGGCGCTTATGCGTTCTTACCTCCTGGTGTGGAGTCCCTCGCCGACCCGTATATCGACCTGCGCAGCTGGCGGCTGACTAAGCCAAGTGCACGATTCTTTCTAGCCGGGTCTAGTGCGGCGTGGCACCTGGGATATCTTGATCGACGACCAGAACATCCAGCTATATGGCTCGAAGATCAGGTTCCGTTCCCTAAAGCTCTTCGGGGTAGGGTTAGCCGGGTCACTACGCTGTTTCCCCAAGGGATCTCGGCTCAGGCGCTTGCGCCGTCGGTAAAACTCCTGCGCGCGCGAGGCCTTGATCTGTTGAATTGGGCCGAAGGTCTGCCTGGGTTTGGCCCGGAGGCGCTCCTTGTGCAGATCGCGTCGCGGCCGGTTAGCTTTGATGCATGGGTTGATTTCGCCGGCAGGCTTGCTGACTTCTGCGCCGATATTGAACTCAGCCGGCTCGCACCACTGCTTGAGGTAGCAACGGGCGCGACGCGCCAACGAGCTGTGTACCTGCTGCGGCTGGGTGGCAAACGTGGCGTGCTGAGCCTTCTGCCAAAGACCATGCAGGCGACAAAGATTGGGACCTCCGGACCCGCGCATTGGGACTCTAGGACCAGCGTCAGCGACCACGTGGTTGCGCCACTGCTTACCGCGAATAACAAGGCCTAATACATATGCCACTGACGCGCGCTCTGATCCTTCGCCATGCTAGCACTCGCCAAGATGCCTATATACCGGCCCTGCTTGATGTGGCCCAAGATCATCTACTTCATGTTTTGGAGCTGGTCGGGATCTTTGATAGGGACGATATCGCGTTTAAGGGCGGCACAAGCTTACGCAAATGCCGCATCGGCCATCAGGGTCGTTTTTCCACCGACATCGACCTTGCGGTGCCGAACGAGGATGATGTCGTTGATGTCTGCGATGCGATTAACCATGCGCGGATAGGCGAATTTTCTTTCGCTTTGTCGAGGCCGTCTAACGACGCCCGCACGTGGCAGCTCGACGCTAGCCACCCAGTGCTGGGCGACGTCTTGGGCATTGCGCGCATCGAGTGCGCGAGGCGGCCCCTTGCGCTACCTCCCGAACGGCTCCCGGTATTGCGTATGCCGATCCACGATGAGTATGGCTTTACTCTGGGAGCTTTGCCCGTCATAGCTGAGGCCGAGGCTTGCGCGGAAAAATTGGCGAGGTACCGCCGGGTCTCGCTCGCAAGGGATCTCTATGACCTCGCGTGGTTCGCCACTCGGCCTCTCCCGGAAGCCTTGGTCAGACGACTTTGGGTACTTAAGGTCTATGGTGATGTGGTCGACGACGGGCGTGGCACCGCGCCATTGCTACCAGAGAATGTCCTGGCTCAGAGGTCGCCGCGGGACTTTCCCAAGGCGCCGATCGGGGTTCTCGTTCATCCAGCGGACATCACGGATTGGGAGGCCAAGGTCCGGCAGCGGTTTGCATTTCTCGCTTCGCTTGATGCCGACGAACTTCGCTGGGCAGAGTGCAATCGGCGCCACAAGCATGAAGTGGCACGGGCGCTCGCCTCGTTTCGATAAGGTCATATTTTGGTAGGACTGCCGGTGGTGCTACTGGGTGTTCTGTTGCCTAGGAAATACATTTGGTCGACCTCCTCATTTCGCCGGCTGTGTCATTTCCTTTCTCTCGAACAGGATCAGCCACCGCTGGCTGGTTCAAGCAGACCCCGCCATCTGCCCCGAGGGGGAGGTGTCGCGGGGTCTGATTTCTTTTCTCTCGAACAGGATCAGCCACCGCTGGCTGGTTCAAGCAGACCCCGCCATCTGCCCCGAGGGGGAGGTGTCGCGGGGTTTGTCAGGATGGGTACCTACCTTAGCCAATGCAAGCAAAGGGCGATCTTGGTGCCCAAACCCTATTGCAATCCTCAACCCATCCTCCTATGACCTATCCATGTGAATCGAAATCCCCAAATCCCCTGATGCTGAGCTGCTTTCCGTGACGCCTGACTCTGTCTCCACTTGGGACGCGCATCCTTTCCTCCCGGCATCAAAGCGCCCCCGCGATGTCCGTGACCTCCTGCGGCTCATCTTTGGTCACACAGAATTTAGACCTCACCAGGAAGCCGTCTGTCGCGCCGCCGCACAAGGCCAAGACCTCCTGCTTGTCATGCCAACCGGCGCCGGCAAATCCCTATGCTTCCAGATCCCCGGGTTAGCCCGTGGCGGTACAACCCTGGTCATCAGCCCGCTTGTCGCGCTCATGGAGGACCAAGTCGCCAAGCTCCAAGCCCTTGGGCTTACCGCCGACCGTATTCACGCCGGTCGCGCTAGCGACGCCAGCCGTCAGGTCTTCGCAGCCTACCACCAGGGTCGGCTCGACTTTCTCTTTGTCGCTCCGGAGCGCCTCGCCGCACCGGGGTTCTTAGAGATGCTCGTGTCACGACCACCGACCCTGATCGCTGTTGACGAGGCGCACTGCATCTCTCAATGGGGTCATGATTTTAGACCCGAGTACCGGATGCTCGGCCCTCGTCTTGCCCGATTGCGCCCAACACCCATCATGGCGCTCACGGCGACGGCCACGGCCCAAGTCCAGGAAGACATCATCCACCAGCTAGGTATACCCGAGGCGCAGCGCTTTATTCACGGCTTTCGCCGCACGAACATCGCCATCGAAATCGGTGAGCTGGGACCAGGCGATCGACTTGAGATCGCACAGAACATCCTGACTAACCCGGCATCCAGACCTGCCATCGTCTATGCCCCGACCCGCAAACACACCGAACGGTATGCCACCGAGCTGGCCAAAGTCCTTAAGGCCGCGCCGTACCATGCCGGGATGCCGGCGACGGACCGCGATCTGGTCCAAGCGGCATTCGTTCGTGGCGACGTGGACGTCGTGGTGGCGACGATCGCTTTTGGCATGGGT
>CAIYRB010000212.1 GCA_903928445.1 uncultured Pseudomonadota bacterium
CCAAGTGCGGCACCGATATGGAGATCCGTGCCGCCATACGAGACCCAGACAGCATCAGGCGCTACTTGCGCTGTATTGGCCTAGCGGAACATCCACCGCCTATCGCACCTGCTCGCTACGAACAGCGAGCGCTCGACCTAAGCTTCGACGAGGTTCAGAGTTCACCACCCGATGATCAAGCCCACCTGCCCGACTACCACTAGTGTGGATATGGCCATGGGCAAGGTACGTCCTCCAGACGGCCGCAAGACATAAACTGGTTAATAAACAGCCAAGAACAGCCCTACTCGAGGGCGTAGTTGCGTAGGAGGCTGGGCAAAACCGCTTAAATAGAGCGTGACGAGATCACGCTAGGGCGGCAGTTAGGCAGAATAGGGCGTAAGGGTATATTCGCTACCCCCTTCGAGTGGGCTACCATCCCCCCTTCGAGTGGGCTACCATCTGCAGCTTGGGGACGAAAACGGGGTTGTCATGGGGGTCGATTTTGACTCCAAAAAACACATATGGACGGGGGCAGTAATGAAGACGTCAATGAATCGATGGATGCAGTTTGCCGGTAAGGGGGTTATGTTTATGTCACTCGTGCTCAGCCCGCTACGGGGCTTGGCCGCTCCTTTGGCTCCCGAGCTGCCGGGTTACGACGACCAGCGGGCAGAGAGCAAGCTGCAAATATTGCAACAACAGATCGAAGCGACCGAATACCAGAGCCTGCCGCAATGGACGGGGACCGAACCCCTCGCCATGTTTGCGCTATCGCTCAACCCGATCCGCAGCATGGTGCGCAGTTTCTTCAACGTCACCCTCGATCGCAATTCAGACGTACTGCCCGATGGCCGGAAAAAAGGCATTCACACCTTCGGTTCTACGGTAGCGATCGAATTCATCGCTGATGGCTCCAGTCCGTTTACCGGGCTCTTCCAGGGAGTCAGCTATGGTGTGGCGCGCCTGTCGTTGGCCGCCAAGCCGTCCGCGACCAGCACGGTACCCGGCATCGGGGTCAAATTCCTGGTCGATGGCAGGCCATCACTCAACTTCGTTGCGATGTACTCGCTGGATGGTCAGCCTTCGTATAACTTTTTTGCTAATGAGTTTGCGACCTTCATCAATGCGACAACCAGTGGCCCGTTGAAAATTCTAGCCGCGGCGTTCTCGACCGCGACCCAAGATCCAACCAAAGTGGATGTGGCCTACATGGCCAAAGTAAACCAAGACGGTTCGAAGGCCAGTGAGCCAGTCGCCCCCGAAAAGTTGTTCCTCGTGCCGAACCGCAGCCAACTTGCGTTCGATGCAGCCAGCCACGAGGTGCGCGACGATTTAGGCACCATCGCTTCCGGCACGACATTATACAGTGTGTATGGGGTTGTGGCCGGCGGTGGCAGGAGGATCTATATTGGTCGCATCGTCTCCAGCTCGCGGTTCATCGCTTCGCAGTTCGGCGATCAGAAATTGTTCTTCAGGCACCAGAGGTTTAATAACCAATAGTCCGGAGGCCCACTTCGCCCCGGGCTCACTCCCTCAGACTCCCGGGGCTCATCCAGACAGGGCGAGCCACATTCTGTCTCGGCGGGAAACACAGGCATACCCGCGCCACCAGTTCAAGTCTAGGAGCGCCACGATGAAGCAGATTTTTTCTCATGCTTGCAGCACCCTGCCATACGTTGTCGTGCTAGGGTTTCTCCTCGGATCCGAAATATTTAGCCCTTTCGCTATGACAAACGTGGTCTTACAGGCCCTCATTTTTATCCCCATCGTCTTGATCCCCGCATTTAGGACAGGCAGGATGTCCTATGTTGATATTGGCTGGCCACTGGGCCTCACGATCGTGGGCGTGGAGGTATTTTTCTTTGGTCAGGGCTGGATCGTCCGCAAGGCCCTTATCGGTGGCGCATACCTTTTAATAGGTGGGCGCATGAGCCTCATGGCCATCGCCGCGTGGCGCCTGGGTCATTTTAACCGAGAGCTGCCGCGTTATCGCTACCAGCGCCGAAGGTGGCAGGCCCGAAATTTTCGGGAGCGACCAGCCATGCTGTTCGAAGTTGCGATTCAAGGGCTTGCCAATGCCAGCATATTGGCAACTCCAGCAATCATTGCAAGCCAAGGCGGTCTCCCATACTTTGCTTTGGTCGAAATCCTAGCGCTCGTGATCTTTTTCGCCGCGTTTACCTTCGAATCCGTCGCCGACGCTCAAAAGATCATATTCAACGCCCAGGCGCGAGAAAAGGGGCTTAAAGGTGCTCACTGCAATGTTGGGCTATGGCGCTATTGTCGCCATCCAAACTACTTTGGTGAGTGGAATGTCTGGAACGCCTTGGCTTTATTCACGCTCCCCTCCCTATGGGCCTTAGCACCAACAACTGGTTTGGGATTGGCGGCGGTCCTGGGAGGCTCGCTCTTGTTCGTCTCATATTTTATGTATCAGGTGTTAACTAAGTACTCCGGGGCCGTGCCTTCCGAATACTATTCGGTAAATAAGCGGCCGGGTTATGCAAAGTACCAGCTTGAGACAAACATGTTCTTTCCAGGGCCGAAAAAAATGGCCGACTGAACAAGGTGCGTCCGGGCGGCCACTGCTTTATAGACCGTCAGAGTGACACTACAATCGGACTGCTAGCCGACAGATGATGATGGCCTGGATCACAGCCTCATGTGTAGCGCCATGGAAACTATAACCGGCAGGCAGATCTAGAAGATCCCCAAAGCAGTCATGACTCTGGCCCAAAAAATTGGTGCCCGCGCTTCTAAATGCGGTCCAAGTCTCTCTGACAATTCCCGAAATGAGTTAACGCAACGCCATTCGGAAGCTTCTAAGTCGGCCATATTTGCAATGTACCAGCTTTCTAAGCCAAAGGTAGTTACCTCAGGATGAAATTGTAAACCCAAACATGCCTTACCAAACATAAACGCCTGATTCTGACAGAGGCTTGTCGATGCTAGACTTTGCGTCTGATTTGGCAGAGTGACGAATTCACCGTGCCAGTGTAGGACAGAAACCCCTTCTAACGCTTCAAGAGGGCTGCCGCGTCCAGCTGCGGTAAGAGTTAGGGCCTCCCAGCCAATTTCCGGGCATTTAAGGGATTCGACGGAACCACCCGCGGCAGTGGCAAGGAGTTGAGCTCCAAGGCAAATGCCAACCGTCGGAAGATCGCTTTTGAGTCGTTGCTTTAAAATATCTATTTCGACGGTAATAAACGGAAACTGACTTTGGTCCTTGGTCGATATCGCCCCCCCCAGTACCACGAGCAGGTCAGAGCCAAGCGACGCCAACCTTTCTGGCTCATTGTGAACAGAAGGAGCCTCGACGTAGCGAATAGTCCAGCCAATTGACTGAAGAAACGCAGCCAGAGTGCCGCCGTCTTCATGATGAACGTGGCGAATAAAGGCCGCCGTGCGCCTCACCTCTAGTCCAGGCTCAATCATACATTTTGCCCCCAATTCACTGATACAGAAGTTGGTATTGCCGAGGCGCACGAATGGCTACAACGAATCATGTGCCAACGCCACAGGCCCCATAAAAATCAGGACCAGGAGTGCAATAGAAGTCTTCGACAACGTTTAGCGCCGCTGCACTCGGGCTGCTGCCTGCGCTAATGGTTGCCGACCAGCCCTCGGCCGTTCGTGTTAGTTCAATGGCATCTCCAGCACGCAGACGCGCAGCCGCTGTATCAGAGACGCCGGGGAACACAACGGTGCTGACAGTGCCTGCGGGAGTGGTCGGCAGCGGCACTGCCACAGCCTTGACTTGGACGATCTGGTCGAAGTTGTCGGGAGCGCTAATGCGGTGGACCAGCATGGCCGTCGTCAGCGAGGTCGGTATGAGAAAGTAAGTCAACTGTGGCAAGGCGGCCATATCTAGACTTAAGTGCTGCTTGAACAGGACCGTTTTTACCGTGACGGTCATTCCCTGCATCAGCTCTTCGCTGTCTTCTTCGAAGTTGCCGTGGTAGAGACTGGCTGCAAAGCTATGGACTTCCCCGTTAAGCAGCTTTGGCAGGACAAAGGGGAGTGGCTTGATCGTGATCAGCGGCTGAACACCGCTGGCGATCTGATGCAGATATAATGCCTTGGCATCGACGGTGGGGTGCGTCAGGGTCACCTGGAATAGCGCCTGCCAATCGTGGGGCGCGTGATACATCGGGATGTGCGAGGCGTAGATGACGTCGCTACCGAACAATACCATGCCGTGGACGGCGGCTGGTGGGTCAATGATTCTGGGCGATGTTGCCGCCTTCGTGCCGGCGAGGGCAGTGACGCTTAGCAGGGGGCTTGCGAGGGCCAACAAATAAGCTGCGGTGTTCATGAGAGATCCTCCTTTATTCAGGCTGTTATGCCGTCAGCAGCGCCAGCGTTGGAGGTGAATGTAGCGCTTTCGGGTGCCAATGAAAAATTAATTGATCTTATTTGCCCATCGATTATTCTAATAGGATGCCTTTATCCTCTCTAAACCTACAAGCTTTTGTTGCCGTGGCACGCAGCGGTAGCTTCTCGCGTGCGGCAAAGCTTCTCCACCTGACGCAGTCTGCCGTATCACAGCGCCTCCTGAATCTTGAGCGCGAGCTGGCCACATCATTGATCGTGCGCGACCCGGCTGGTCTGCGCTTGACGGCCGGCGGCCATGAGTTGCTGCGCTACTGTCAGCTTAAAGATAGCCTAGAGGAAGATGTGCTGATGGCGCTGGATGCCAGCCGATCCCGCCTCGCCGGGACTATCCGCATCGCTACCTTCTCGTCCCTCACTTGCGCCATCGTTATGCCGGCTCTAGCGCCGCTGCTCAATGACCATCCGCTCATCAACATCGAGCTGTTCACACGTGAAATCGGTCAGCTAAGCGACATGCTTCTGCGCAGTGAGGCCGACCTCGTCTTGACGCATGAACCGTCGCAAAGGCAAGAGTTAGTGGCGGAAGAGGTGGGATGCGAGTCCTACGTCCTCGTCACTAGCACCCGCGATGCGGCGCGCCAGGATGTCTTCCTCGATCACGATCCCGACGACCAGATGACCACACGCTTCCTGGCGGCACAGAAAAAGGGCGGCAGCCGAGCCATCAGGCGCAACTTTCTCGACGACGTCCACGCGCTCATGACGGGCGTCGAGCTGGGCTGGGGGCGGGCGGTGATGCCGCGGCATCTGATCACGGGCAGGCGTGGCGTCAAGGTGATGGCCGGCTTTCGCCCCTTGCTTGTGCCCGTCTACCTGCAGTATGTGCGACAGAGTTATTATGCCAAGTTGCACACAGCCACACGCACCGCCTTATCTGAGGGTATTGCAAACCTAATTGCGAAGGCGAGCGAAGCCGAGCGTTAGGCGGGCAGTAATTGCCGAGCGCTTCATCCTGTCGCAAGGACCGCCGATTCAGGAGTTTATGAATCTCTCTAACTATCGATTCTACAGACAAGGGAAAGTCAGCGGCAAGGAATAGCTTAAAAAATTGGGATTTCTGGACAGGCACTAATTTGCGGAGCGCAAGGATTTTATAATGTCCATCATCTTTGGTACCTTCATTCCTGGAGCTCCAAAGATATCTTCCATCTTGCTAACAAGTCCTTTCTCTGTAAAACTCAGCGGAGTGGACGGGTAGCTGGCAAGTTTTTGCGAAAGCCGTTCAGGTACTGCGTGACAGAAGAAATCCTTCAAAAAATCTCGAGAAATGGTGCCAGGCGTTTGCGCACATAGATCGGCGAGAAGCAGTTTTTGTTGCTTTTCACTCCCAAAGTCTGTGTATGGAACACCGAGGGCATAAACATTCGTGAGCAATTGCTCCCTCGTTTGACCACTTACCATCTCGTCTGCAATGAGCTTGGCATCACCTTGATGAGGCCAATCAAACTGGACTTGCTCATCGCGATTAAGATCAGGCGCACGGGGCATGATGTACCAGTTATCCATGGAACTTGGCGAGCGGTACATTACTAAAAGAGGCATCCCAGCCCGGTCCTTCCCCATAGCTCGAGGATACGAGTTCTTAGTTAAAAAATCTTTATCGAAAACGCACCCTAGGCCCTTTCCATCGCGACTACTGATGCGAAAAATGAAAACTAGGTCCCCATATTCCATGCTGCCTATCGGCCGAGCAGAGAGATAAATCCCGGGACCAGCTACGGTGGGGAGTATATTAGTCGCCTCGACGATGCTGTCAATTAGGTTCATATTTGGGCTTTTCCAAGATTCTGAACGCATCATCAACTTTTGTTCTTGAGGCAAAGGCTTAGCGCCTACTTTTTCAAGCCAAATTTTGGCATTCCAATGATTCATCCAGTGAAAGTACCAAGTCTTTGAAGGACCACAGGCGATATTATCTGGCTTCGGCCCAAAAAGATCCATAAAGCCATCGAGATCGCTACTTTGATGCGAGACTGATTTACAGGTCACGAGTAGCGAGAGCAAACATAAACTTGCAAACTTTAGGATTACGTCCATGCATTCCCCTTCATGCGATAAGAGTCGGCAGCAAAGTCTTCATACACCGGAAGTCTGATTCGAATACAAAGTTGCGCAGACTTTTCCAGACAGCAGCATTTACATCTGCTCCGAGTCCCGTCTATGGCGGAACTAAATCCAACAGCGGGGCATCCATCGTAAAGCGGCGGATCGAAGTTATCACTGCATAAGCACAGCCCGTGCGTGCGAAGAGCTACTTGCACCACCTTAGTTCGGACTCGTCCGCTGATCCCGCAGCATCTCAAGGCATTGATCGAGAAGCTTGCCAAGTCCTAGGCGCTGTCCATCGCTGATACGTGTCGGATAGTAAACACCACCTTTGTGTGTGCGCACAAGGTTTGGCTGTGTTCCTAACGTTAATTTTAAGCAGCTGGACCTTGGCACTTCGTCACCTAGAAATGTGCCGTCAGCAGTTCGCATCGGTGCATAACCATCAGAACTCTGAGCACAGGCGACATTGAAGCGCGATGATTGGACCGCCTCGAAACAGTTAGCCTGGTTGTCACCCATCTCGCCCAACCGCTGCTTCTTGGAGATATTCGTCACAAAATACAGCCCCTCCGACTGGGTGCAAATGATACCCTCGCGGCCAAGTTTTGTGGCGGCGGTGCAAGTAGCTACCGCGACTGAATCGCCAAGCACAGCACCGTCGGTTGCCCGTGCTGGGGCAAACACGCTGCCAGCTCCAATACACACGGAATCATTAGAAGCTGCCTTAATCGCTGTCATACAATCGCCAATCGACCTCCCATCCCCCATCGTCCCGCCATCGCCGACGCGCCCAATCACATACACCCCCGCCATTGATGGCACACAAATGGGACTATATTGAGAGGCTTTTAGACTTTCGCGGCATATGTCGAAATTCATGGCGCCCCCGATCGGCGCCCCTGTCGCCACAATCGTCGCGTAAATCTTACTGCTGTCAAAACCTGCGCATATAACACCTCTACGGGCCGCCTCCGTCGCTGCAAGACACAGGTCAATCGACCCAAAGCTACCTAACGCCGTACCATCAATTACAGTGTACTCAATATTGTAATTTTTTTTAGGATATTTGGATAGCCGCGGGATCGCCGGAGGTTGGTCCTGCTGGTTTTTGCACTTAAAAACTCTGTCGGCGCATAAGAATTTCGAACGTTTGGGTAGCAAGGACTTAGACCGCAACCCCCTCGTCCCCAAGCCGATTTGCCATAATACAAACATGTGCTCTTTACTTTTTTTACAAAACCGCAAGAGTCAGTGTTCTAAGTGACAAACCATGAAACATTGGGGTGAGGATGCGACGAGTTTACGCGGTTAGCGATTGGCGGATGTGGGCGCAAGACGAGTTAATGTCTTTAAACTGCTCCGACCGGTATTGATCATGAACTGAAGGCACACCGGTGCCCTCTTGCCCCTTCAGCTAAGAGCAAAGTGCGCACGAGGACAGGAGCGACGGTCAGTTAGTCTGAGTGCGGCTCCGGTGACGGCCTCTGTGTTTTCACAGCCCTTAACTCACTTAACTTTTTCACTCTCCCCACCCTAAGGACAGCAGAAGAATGGTCGGGGTGACGGCAGGTGCCATGCCCCCCTGAAATCATTACTACTGAATATCCATCTGGCAGGATTTGGCAGGACCGCATTACGCGCCTTCCCCGAAACCGATACTAACCACCTTCGCCCCGAGCTGCTCTGTGGGCAGCTCGATCTCTAGCGCCTCGGTCGCCCGCTTGATCTCAAGCCCAGCCAGACGCAGGTACGCTTGGGTCGTCTTGATCTGATTGTGGTCGACGATCGCCATGACCACCGCCAGGGGATGTTAAAAGGGGATTTTCCGAAGAAGTAAGAGTTCGGCTCGAGCATCCTGGCAGAATGCGTCGAAAATCTCTTTGAGATGCGTATGCTGCGATGCAGACAGGAACTCTTCGAACACGAGCGGCGTGACGAGCCACGGTCGAAAGCGACCGACGGGGACTCTAGTCTCTGCCCGGCGCCGGACTAGGCAAAAAGCTGATCAGACCAAAGTCGACTTAAAAATTCTCGATAGGGAAGGATGAGTATGCCATCGTCGGTGATGCTGGGGGTGGCAGTCAGGCAGACGATGCAGGCAGTTTTCACTTCACTGTGATCGATCTTGAGTTGGCGTAGGCCGCGCAAATGGTCGCCGTGGATCAATGCGGTGGCTTTTGCTTCGACAGCCAAAAGCATGTCGCCCACAATGAAGTCAACTTCGGTTCCATTCGCGAGGCGCCAGTAGGCGAGGTCGTACCATTTGTCCCTGTAGCGGTTGTAGGCATGCAGCTCATGAAAAACCCAGTTCTCAAAAGCTTTGCCAAAGTTCGCTTGCCTTGGCTCGAGATTTGTACGCTTTGCGAGATGGTTCACGACACCCACGTCGTCAAAATAGAATTTAGGTGCTTGCCTAATCCGTCGCTTCGGTCGGCGGGTAAACGCTGGCAGTTCGTACCCAATGAGCGTATCCGATAGGATCGAAAAATAGTCCTTCACTGTTGGACTGGACACCCCAACGTCCCTGGCGATGGTTGAATAATTGAGTTGCTCGCCATCGCTTAACCCAGCAATTTGCAGAAAATTTGCGAATGTTGGCAGATTACGCACGAGGCCTTCGGCGGCGATCTCCTGGGTTAAATAGTCGCTGATGTATGAACGCAAGTAGCTAGGAGCTCTATCCGGATTCAAGTAGTGCCTTGGGAGGTAGCCCGTATTGAGCATGCGCGTCAGATCCCATGCACTGCCGCATTCAGCTCCTGACAGACCAGTGAGTTCGAACCGAAGGGCGCGCCCGCCGAGCATGTTAGCGTGACCGCGGCGAAGTTTTCTCGCGCTCGATCCACATAAGGCAAATGCTTGGCGCTCCTTCTCGATAAGGTGATGCACCTCATCGAGAAGGGCGGGGACCTTTTGAATTTCGTCGATAATGATTCGGGCTGGACGGGTTTGCCGTGCCTGGAGTTCCTGGCGCAAGGCATGCGGGCTTGTGCCGTAGTGGAGAAAGGTATCGGCCTCAAGGAGGTCGATAACCATTGCGTCGGGATACAAAGACGAGAGCAACGTGGATTTGCCCGCTTGCCGTGGGCCCCAAAGAAAGAAGCTTTCGTGTGCCTGGGCGTCAATTTTTAATAATCTATTCAGCATCTTGGACTTTATTATGGTAGTGATTTAAAAATGCATGCAAATTTAAGATAGTACTTTAGATAAATTTAAGCAACTGTAATTATAGTATTTTTCTACTCCTAACGACGCAAAATTGAGGATGGTGGAGCCTTCGACCCCAAGGTCTTAACGCTCCGTACCAGAACCGCGTCGCCGTGGATTTTGGCCCTTCGCGCGTCGCGATCTCCAATGCTGTCGTCAGTTTCGAAAGAGACATTGCCGGGGAGATCAAAGACAAGACCAAATCCACCCGGCGCTACCATCGCAAGATGGACCGGCAACGGCGAGCGGCAAATCCCCAAAATTACAACGCCAACGGCACCATCCGCAAAGGCCGCAAGACCTGGCTAAAGAAAATTAGGTATCAGCAAACGCAAGCTAAGCATGCCGAATCTTGCAGGCAGGCTGCGGCACAGAGAAAGTCCATCCACGGCAATCTTACTTACGACGTGCTGACACTTGGCACAGAGGTGATTGTCGAGAAGGTTAGTTACAAAGCTTGGCAACGGTCAAGGTTTGGTAAGTCGATTGCAAAGCATGGCCCATCAGCCCTAGAAGGCACGTTAACCCGTAAAGCTGAAAACGCTCGGGGATCGGTCACGCGCGTCAACACTTACCAAACAGCCCTTTCGTCTACATGCCTTTGCGGTGCCAGGTGCAAAAAGACGCTTAGTCAGCGTTTTCATGCCTGCACTGTCTGCGGCCTGGGGACGGCGGCGCCGCTGCCTCGCGATACGTTTTCAGCCTATCTTGCGATCTTTACGGAAAGCGAGACGGTTAGCAGGAAGAAGGGCAAGGCAGCAACGCTGTCCTCGAGGCTTGACCTCGAGGCAGCCAACAGCCACGCCCCAGGACATAGAACTTTGTCCTGCGTTTTGTCCGCCGCGGCTTTCTCCCAGAAGCCGCGGCCAGCAAGTCGGCCTGCCGTCGAAGTCGCCACGCAAGTGGCTGCGCAAGTCCAATCACCCGAGGCTTTAAATACCGACGGTGGGCACGAGCTACGCGTGCCTAGAGGACTAGGAGCGAAAAGTGGTAGTAGGGCCGACCTAGAGTCCGCGAAACCTCGCCAGCGAAAGCCAGCGAGACAGGTACGGAATGCGGTCACGTCCGATGCTTCAAGAATCCCCTTCCTTTAGGGAGGGGAGGTTCAA